>JBFLZZ010000124.1:0-1511 GCA_040755255.1 Thermodesulfobacteriota bacterium | reverse complement strand
GAAATCCTCCAGGTGGTGGCGGCCGAAGTGATCGATCTCCCGCGCCAGTTCCTCGAGCTGGTGTGCCGCGTCCGCCCGCAACCCCTGCCGGTGGCCCTCGCCGGCCAGATACAGAACCCCGGCCAGGGCGGCGCCGCAGAACAGCAGGAGAAGCAGGGCCTGGATCCTGATGGACACACCGGCGGCCATGGCGCTCACCCCCGGCCAGTCATCGCCTGCCGTGGGGAAGGACTGTGAGCGGCGGGGGCGATAGGCGGACGGACGGACATGGAGCGGTACCTCGCGGTTACCCTCGGCGGGGAGGGAGACGTTTTCCGCCATTATCCCTTCCGGCGCCCGGGAAAGTCAAATGTGACCGCGCAGCCCCGGCGGTCAGTGGGGATCATCGTCGGCGGCCGCCGGTTGCTCGGTGAATTTGGGCGGCAAGCCGGCATCTGCCAGCAGTTGGTTGGCGCAGCGCTCGCAGTAGCCGTGGGTGAAGCGGGCCGGGGTGCGTTGTTCGATATACTCTTCCAGGCGCCGCCAGTAGCCGCCGTCGTCGCGGATCTTCTTGCACCTGGCGCAGATCGGCAGAAAACCGGTAAGGGTACGTACCTCGGCCAGAGCCTCCTGAAGTTCGCACCTCAGGTGCTGCTCCAGGCGCAGCAGTTCCCGGATGCGGCTGACACCATGGGCGATGGTGAGAAAGGAAAGCAGCCGTATGCCGGCGTTCCAGTAACCGTAGGGAAAGATGCTGTGGGGATCCCCGGACCACCGATCGACGGCGAACCAGGCAAGGGCGCTGAGTATCGCCAGCAGATAGGCGACCCTTCGGCAACTCTTCCAGGCGCAGTAGGCTACCGGCAGGAAGTAAAAAACAAAGAAGCCGAAACGATATCCGGTGAGGTAGTCGAGAATCGCCACCCCTGTCATGGCGAGCACCGACATGACGACAGCCGATGGCTCAATACCTGTTTCTCTTCTGTCCATGAAAAGAATCCGGGCGAGGGTGGGTTGAGGCGTATGCCGGCTGGCGGCATGCATCATTCTCTTATCATCCGGGCTTTATCGTTGTCAATTCTCCGTCGGCGGGGAAAGGCGCAAACAATACGCCATGACTCAGCCGTCGGCCCGTACTAATTCCGCCCCCCTCCTCGCGGCGGGCAACGACTCTCCTTCGCCTCCCTTTCCAACTCTCCCAGCTTTTCTCCCCCCTGTCGCCGATGAATGCCGTTTGACTTTTGCGGCTCCGCCAACGTATCATCTGAGGTTGTCGAATCCCTCCCGTCTCAACCATCCAAGGAGAACCGCAATGGCGATACGCATCGGCATCAACGGCTTCGGCCGTATCGGCAGGAACATCTTCCGCGCCCAGGGCATGGACGCTGCCTTTTCGGACATGGAAATCGTCGCGATCAACGACCTCACCGACACCAAAACCTCGGCGCACCTGCTCAAGTACGATTCGATCATGGGCGTCTACCCGCACAAGGTGGAAGCCGACGAGCGCGGCATCCTCGTCGACGGCCGCC
>JBFLZZ010000123.1:0-1802 GCA_040755255.1 Thermodesulfobacteriota bacterium | reverse complement strand
TGAAGCTGCCGGAAGGCATCGGCTACATCGTCCGCACCGCCAGCAAGAACGTCACCAAGACGGCGCTGGCCAAGGATCTGCGCTACCTGCTCAACCTGTGGGACACCATCCGCAGCCGCGCCCAGGAACAGCCGACGCCGTCTTTGCTCTTCCGGGAACAGAACATCGTCGCCCGCTTCTTGCGCGACCACTACACCGACGATACCGGCGAGATCGTCGTCGACAGCCAGGAGGCCTTCGACCAGGTGCAGACCTTCCTCGACCTGCTGCCGGCCGCCCAGAAAAAGACCAGGGTACGGCTGCACAACGGCTCCCGGCCGCTGTTCGACCATTTCGGCGTCGAAAAGCAGATCGAGCAGATCTTCCAGCCGCAGGTGAAGCTGCCCTCGGGCGGCTCCATCGTCATCAGCCCCACCGAGGCGCTGGTGGCCATCGACGTCAACTCAGGGTCGACCTCCAAGGACAAGGACTTCGAGGAGTCGATCTTCCTCGCCAACATGGAGGCGGCCGAGGAGCTGGCCCGCCAGCTCCGACTGCGCGACCTGGGCGGCCTCATCGTCGTCGACTTCATCGACATGCGGGCCGCCAAGCACACCCGCGAGGTGGAAAAGAAGCTGCGCGAGAGCATGAAGCGCGACAAGGCCAAGTTCGACCTCGGCCGCATCTCCAAGTTCGGCCTCATGCAGATCTCCCGGCAGCGGCTGGGGCCGCCGGTGCATACCGAAGGCTACCGGGTCTGCGCCCACTGCGAGGGCCGCGGCGTGGTGGCCACGGTGGAAACCCAGGTACTCGCCCATCTCCGCAAGATCCAGGGCGGCGTGCTGCGGCGCAACATCAAACGCATCGTCTGCGATTTTCCGGTGGAGATCGCCCAATACATCCTGAACAAGAAACGGGCGGATCTGCACGAGCTGGAGACGAAGTACAACGTCGAGATCGTCGTTACCGCCAACCCGACCAAACATCCGGGCCAGGGGAGCATCGACTTTCAGCAATGAACCGCTCCGCAGACTGGCTGCGCCAGGCCGAACACGATCTGCGCTGGGCCGAGCATTCCCTTGCCGGGGCATTTTATGCCCAGACCTGCTTCATCGCCCAGCAGACAGGAAAAAAGGCGCTGAAGGCCTACTGCCTGCAGAATGGGTACGATACCATCCGTACCCATTCGCTGTTTCAGATCAGCCGCGCCCTCGGGGAAAACGGCGAGTTGGAACGGCACGCCCGGGAACTCGACATCTATTACATTTCCGGGCGCTATCCCGATGCCTTTCCCGGGGGTGCCCCGTTCGAACTGCTCACCAGGGAGCAGGCCGAGCGGGCGCTGGCCGCAGCCCGGGAGATTCTTGCGGAAATCCGGCGGCGGATGCCGGGAATCTGATGGCGGCTGGGAAGAAGATTCTCGAAAAAAGCCGGCCGCAGGTGAGTGTGCTCGACTTCGAGCCGGCGGAACTGCGGCGGCGGCTCTCCGAGAAACTGCAGACCCACGCCAATGTCCGCGCCGCCTTCCTGCACGGCTCCCTGGCCGCGGGCACGGCAGGGCCTTGGTCGGACATCGACCTCATCATCGTCGCCGACACGGCGGAACCCTTCATCGAACGACCGCGGGCCTTCGTCGAGCTCCTCGACCTCGGGGTGGCGGTCGACCTGCTGGTCTACACCCCTGCCGAGTTCGCGGAACTGCAGCATTCCGGGACCTGGTTCTGGAAGGAATTCCGCCGCCATCATCAACGGCTGCTGTGAAGGAAAATCCCATGATCATCCCCGTCATCCTCTCCGGCGGCTCCGGCACCCGCCTCTGGCCG
>JBFLZZ010000122.1:0-2428 GCA_040755255.1 Thermodesulfobacteriota bacterium | reverse complement strand
TGGCGAACGAGATCGCGAATATAATCGCTTGCGTTGGCATACTGGCCGCTGTCGATCTGGACGTCGATCCAGGCACGCATGGAGTCGGGAAGAGAAATATTCAGTGTAGCCATAGTGTTTCCTCCTTGAGGAAAGCTTGGCATATATTGGCAAAGACTGTCAATTATAAAAGCGCACAACCAGGAAACACCAGGATGGGGGTACGCGTAGTTCGCCAGAGGCGATAATTCAGGGCATCACCCGTTGACCACGTAGTGTCTGATGGCTATCGAGGGCAGGGCGTAGTCAATGACGCCCCCTGGGTGAGCGGATGCGCGGCTCCCCAAGAATCCGGGAAGCGGATCCGCCCCCGGCCCGGATTTCTCCCTTCCCATGTGCTGCCGGGCGGAGCCGCCGCCCGAGGCCATTGTCGATCCCCGCGAAGATCCCTTGTTGCAGGCTCCGACAATGTGGTAAGGTAGCGCCTGATGTCGCCTCGCAGTTCTCACACTGATGCTCGCCTCGCCAGGCCCGGCTCCGCCAGCCGGGCCTGACTTTGTCAATGGGTTTTCGATGACGACCAAAAAGGCCGCGGCCAAATCCCCCCTGCCGAAGAAAACCGCCAAGGAGCGGCTGCGTGAATTCTGGGCGATCTTCCAGAAGGAAGACGACGTACTCATCGTCATCAACGCCGACCCGGACGCGCTGGCCAGCGCCCTCGCGGTAAAAAGGCTGCTCAGCTACCGGGTGAAAAGCGTCACCATCGGCTATCCCAACGAGATCCGCCGGGTGAGCAACGTCGCCATGGTGGAGCTCTTGAAG
This sequence comes from Thermodesulfobacteriota bacterium, assembly GCA_040755255.1. Classification (GTDB taxonomy): domain Bacteria; phylum Desulfobacterota; class Desulfobulbia; order Desulfobulbales; family S012-135; genus JBFLZZ01. The sequence continues at coordinate 1,627 of JBFLZZ010000122.1, read as the reverse complement.
ATCCAGGCGGAACGGCTGCAGAACCTCAAGCCGAAGACTTTCACCAAGCGGGTGATGCTCGACTCCCAGCCGAGCCATCTGCCCTGTTTCGAATCCCTCAACTACGACGCGGTCATCGACCACCATCCGCTCACCACCGGCTGGACCTCCACCTTTGTCGACATCCGCCCGGAGTACGGCGCCGTCGCCTCGATGCTGGTGGAATATCTGCGCGCCGCGGGCATCAAGCCGTCGGTGGCCCTGGCCACCGCCATGTTCTACGCCATCAAGGTCGATACCCAGAACTTCGAAAAAAGGGCGACCCTGGCCGACGCCATCTCCTTCCGTTTCCTGTTCAACCGCGCCAACCAGAACCTGGTCCGCAAGATCGAACTCTCCGAACTGCGTTTTTCCGAACTCAACTACTTCCGCACCGCGCTCAACGAGATGAAGGTGAGCAAACGGCGGCTGTACGTCCACGTCGGCCGGGTGCGGACCCCGGACGTACTGGTGATCATCGCCGATTTTCTCAACCAGGTGCACATGATCTCCTGGGTGTTCGTCTCCGGCATCCACGGTGAGCGCCTGGTGGTCATCTTCCGCTGCGACGGGTACAAGAAGAATGCCGGCAAGGTGGCGCAGAAGATGTTCGGCGCGGTGGGTTCCGCCGGCGGCCACCGGGAAATGGCGCGCGCCGAGGTGCCGCTCAAGAACCTCGGCATTACCGGCCCGGAATTCACCACCAAGACCCTGATGCAGATCGCCACCAAGCATATGTGACGCCCCGCGCCGTCGGCGGCCGGGCGAAGAGGAACACAACGAGGAGGAGCCAGCTGCGTTGAAACCCCAGACCCTTGCCATGATCCTTGCCGGCGGCCGGGTGGACGAGCTCAACGTCCTCACCGCCTACCGGCCGAAATCGGCGGTGCCCTTCGGCGGTTTTGCCCGGGTCATCGACTTTCCCCTGAGCAACCTCATGCATTCCGGCCTGGAACGGGTCGCCATTCTCAGTCAGTACCGCTGTTACTCCCTCATCAACCATCTCGGCACCGGCAGCGCCTGGGACATGACCGGCCGTCACCGCGGCATCTCCATCCTGCCGCCGTTCCAGGGCTCGGCCGGGTCCAGCTGGTACCGGGGCTCGGCGGACGCGGTCTACCAGAACCTCGATTTCGTCCGCTTCCACGACCCCGAGGAGATCCTCATCCTCTCCGGCGACCACATCTACAAGATGGATTACCGGCAGGTCATCGACTACCACCGGCGCAAGAACGCCGACCTCACCATCGCCTGCGTCCGGGTCCCCCGCGAGCGGGCGCACCGGTTCGGGGTGGCGGACATCGACGACGAGGACGGCGACAGCGGCGGCCGTATCCTCCGCTACGCGGAAAAGCCGGCCAGTCCCGAATTCGACTGGGCATCGCTCACCGTCTACTGCTTCCGGCCCAGGGTCCTGGTCGAAGCGCTGGAATACAACGCCGCCCACGGCGATTCCTTCGAGTTCGGCCGCGACATCATTCCCCAGCTCCTCCGGGAGCAGCGGCGGGTGTACGGCTACCGGTTCAAGGGCTACTGGGGCTACACCCGCACCATCGAGGAGTACTGGCAGACGAGCATGGACCTGCTGGGGCCGGAGCCGGCCATCCCG
>JBFLZZ010000121.1:0-2451 GCA_040755255.1 Thermodesulfobacteriota bacterium | reverse complement strand
CACCCGCTCGAGACTCATCTCCTCGAGGCTCTGGCGGCAGTGACACTCAGGTTGTCCGACTTAAGCTCGGCCCATGGCAGAATCTCCCTTACAGATTCGCCACGGCAGATTCGCCACGGCAGATTCGCCGGGACTTCTTCTTGGGTCCGGGGAAGGGAAGCATGCCAGAGTCAACGCTCGGCTGCAAGACGGAGTTCGGCGCAAGTGAAATTTTTTTATCAGAAGATTCGCGCGGCGAGGTCGCGAGCCCCGGCGCGGCGTCGCAAGTGACCGTGGGCCATAGAGTTGTGATAATGCGCCGTTGGCCAGAGAGGCCTCCGGGGGGGCTGGCGTGTGTCGGCCTCGATCCGGAGGCGGCGGGGCCGAAGCGGCCCGCGCCGGAGGCTTGCCGCGGCCTCCCCGACCTTGCGCTGCCCCCTCAGGGCGCCAAGAGCCACGGTTCCTAGGTTACGCCCCTTCTCCTCCACAAGCCCACCGCGTGGGCCTGGATCCGGTTCATCGGCGCCGCCCCGTGGAACGTGGTTAGCCGCGGCTTCCACAGGCGTCCTCGCCCCATCGCGGGATCCAGAGCGGCCCCCTGCTCATCGCCGACACTCGAACGGCTACCGACGCGGCGCTGGCTCTCGCCGAGCCTCCGGGAAACAGCGTGACAGTCTCCTATCGAAAGTCGGTCTTCTACCGCATCAAGGCTCGCAACGAAGAACGGTTGAAGGCCGCGATGGCGGCACAGCGAGTCGACCTGGTCTTCGCCTCGAACGTGCGCGAGATCACCGCGTCCTCAGTAACTTTGCAAATCGACTCCGGCGGCGGGAAGGCACAAGATCTCACGCTCAAGAACGACTACGTGTTTGTCTTTCGCCGGAGGTGTTCCGCCGTTCGCCCTACTCGAGAATGCCGGCGTCGCTCGCGGGCCGGAACAGGCACGGCCACCGTGTCGCCGATCCTGGGCCCTGCCAGAGTCCGGACCGGGCGAGCAACCCTACCGCCTCCACCCGCTTCGTCGCGCGTCCGGAGCCCGGCCATCCCACGGTCCCGCCAAAGTCCAAGAAGAAGGGACGACGTGTCGCTGTCGGCGATGGCGCCGAGTGGGTTGCAAGGGTCAAATGCGGGGTCAAGATCTCACCGGTAGCGGGCTGGAGAGGGGTTCTGGGGCGTCAAGGAGGCGGCGCGCGACCGTGGTAGACAGACCGGTAGCGCGTCCACCCCGGACTCCAAGATCGGTCGAGGCCGGCTGCCCGGTCAGCGCAAACTCTTGATGCCCAAGAGTCGGAGGGCGGCCCGCAGGTTTCCGAGGCAGTAGCGGATGGCCTTGGCGATGGAGACAGCCCCGGCCAGGCGAAGGAGGCTGATCGCCAGGTTTCTCAGGGTTGCCATCACCTGGGGACCGTTCTTGGTGCGGGTCTGGTTGCGGTCCTCATCGTAAGTGACATCGCGGACCCAGTGCAGGCGGTTCTCGATCGTCCAGTGTTGGCGCACTCTCTTCTGGAGGTACTGGGCCGTGTTGAGCTTAAGCTCAGGGAGGCTGCTGATCCCGTACTTGGTTTCCTGGTGGCGGAGGCTGCCGTCCAGGTTGCGCACCGTCCGCTCGATGCGGAAAGCGAGGTGGGCGTGAGGAAAGGCGAGGTAGCCCGAGAGCTTATCGGTGATCCACAGTCGGCGGTGGTCGATCCGGCCGTGGCCCTTCTCCCAGGTTCCGTCCTGAGGGGGGAAAAGACTCCCAGTCGAAGCTGGCGAGGTCTTCGTGGAGGGTTGGCTGGTTGTCCTTGGCGATGAAGATGTAATGAGCGCCGCGCTCCTCGACCAAGTAGCGCGCCAGGTCTGTTTGAGTGTGCATGGCGTCGGCGGTTACGATGCGACCTTCGAGCGGAATCGGCTCCAGCACCGCGCGCGCTTGGGTGATCTCGTTGGTCTTGTCGCTCACCCGCTGCTGCGCCACCACGGTGCCGCTGCCGTGTACCACGGCCGACAGCAGATGACAGGCTGCCGCTTCACCGTGGCCACTGCCGCGCAGCGTCTTGCCATCGAAAGCAATCGCTTCGAGTTGGTCACCTTCGAGGGTGCTGATCCACTGTCCCAGCTTGGTGTCGAGCTCAACGGGATTGATGCTTTGCAGCACGCGGCGGATCGTGGACTCGCTCGGAGCCTTCGCCTTGCGGCAGCCGAACTTCCGCAGCACCGGCATGGGCAGAGCGGCCACCCATTCGGCGATCGCCTCAAAGCTGCGCATGCCGCACAGGGTCGCGAGCACCGCGACTCCCAATACCGCCTGCAGACCATGCCGGCGTCCCCGGCGCTTGCGCGGATCCGTAATCGTCAGCAGCAGTTCCACCAGGCTGCCCTGACCTACTAGGGGCAGCGCCTTGAGATCGGGAATGACCGGTTTTCTCTTCCCTGCCATCTGCCGTTCCTCCTCCACCGATAGGGGTGAGCGGAGCTGTTCGCAAGCATCCC
>JBFLZZ010000120.1:0-2676 GCA_040755255.1 Thermodesulfobacteriota bacterium | reverse complement strand
CGTGACGATCACCGGTGAACTGATCACGCCGATCGCGATGGAGAAGGAACTGCGATTCGCGATCCGCGAGGGCGGCCGCACGGTGGGCGCCGGCGTCATCAACGAAATTATCGAGTAACAGGCGAACGAGATGCGCGACATAATCACCTTGGGCTGTACCGTCTGCAAGCAGCGCAACTATACGACCACCAAGAACAAGAGGTCGATGCCGCAGAAGATGGAAATCAAAAAATACTGCCGCTTCTGTCATACGCACACGGCGCACAAAGAGACGAAATAGGAGCTGGGAAGGCCAGTAGCTCTAATGGTAGAGCACCGGACTCCAAATCCGGGTGTTGGGGGTTCGAGTCCCTCCTGGCCTGCCAATACATCGGAAAAACAGATGAGCGGCGCGTCCGTTCATCTGTTTTTATTACAAACCGCAAAGGCTCGCAATCGCCGTCAGCCGCACGCAAGGCATGACGGACCACGATACTGCGTCATCGGTGCAGATCAGCATTGCGGCAACACTGGAAGATAATGGCTGGCAAAAAAGAAGAAACAGGGGCGAAGGCTGTCGAGAACGGCAAGGGTGCATCCCTGCGGATTGCCAACATCAAGGAGTTCATGGCCGATGTCAAGCGTGAATTCCACAAGGTGGCCTGGCCCGACAAGAAGCACACCCTCGCGTCCACCTGGGTGGTGGTCCTGTTCGTCGTCCTTGTCTCCTTCTACCTGGGAACGGTTGATCTGCTCCTGGGCAAGCTTGTCGGCCTCGTCCTCCGCTGATCAGTAGGTTCGGTTACCAATGGCTCGCTCCTGGTACATACTGCATACGTACTCCGGTTTCGAAGAGAAGGTGAAAACCTCCATGCTGGAGCGTATCCGGCAGGCGGGACAGGAGGATCTCTTCGGTGAGATCCTCGTGCCCACCGAACAGGTCGTCGAAATGATCAAGGGTGCCCGGCGCACCTCGGCACGGAAATTCTTTCCCGGCTACATTCTGGTCAACGTCGATCTCAACGACGAGACCTGGCACACGGTGCGCGGTACTCCCAAAGTGACCGGTTTCGTCGGCAACGACCGGCACCCGCAGCCGCTTCCCGAAAAGGATGCGCAGAAGATCATCGGCCGCATCAAGGACGGGGCGAGCAAGCCGAAGCCGAAGGTTTCCTACGAGTCCGGCGACGTTGTCCGGGTGATCGACGGCCCCTTCTCCAACTTCCAGGGAACGGTGGACGAGGTTTTTGCCGACAAGGGTCGGGTTCGCGTCATGGTGAGCATCTTCGGACGAGAAACGCCGGTCGAACTCGAATTCATTCAAATCACTAAAGGTTGAGCTTTCGTTTTTCAGGAGTAGACAGCCATGGCAAAGAAAATCACAGGCTATATCAAACTGCAGATCCCGGCGGGCAAGGCGAATCCCTCACCTCCGGTGGGGCCGGCCCTTGGCCAGCACGGCGTCAATATCATGGAGTTCTGCAAGGCGTTCAACGCCAGAACCCAGGCGGAGGGCGACACGGTCATCCCGGTGATCATCACCGTCTACGCCGACCGTTCCTTCACCTTCATCACCAAGACGCCGCCGGCCTCGATTCTTCTGTTCAAGGCCTGCAACCTCAAGAAGGGGTCGAGCAACCCGAAGAAGGACCGCGTCGCCACCATCAACCGCGACAAGATCCGCGAGATCGCCCAGCACAAACTTCCCGACCTCAACTGCTACGACGTCGACGCCGCGATGAAGATTATCGAAGGCTCGGCCCGCAGCTGCGGCATCACCGTGGTCGACTGATTTTTTCACTGGAGAGCACAGCAATGGCTACACATGGCAAAAAATACCGGCAGGCGGCCAGTTCCATCGACCGGACCAAGATGTACACCCTGGACGAGGGAATCAACCTTTCCCTGAAAAGCAAGTTCGCCAAATTCGACGAGGCCTTCGACATCGCCGTCCGCCTCGGCGTCGATCCCCGGCACGCCGACCAGATGATCCGCTCCACCATCGTCCTGCCCAACGGTCTCGGCAAGGAAGTGCGGATTGCGGTCTTCGCCACCGGCGACAAGGAAAAAGAGGCGCTGGAAGCGGGCGCCAACTTTGCCGGCGGCAAGGATCTGGTCGAGAAGATCCAGGGCGGCTGGCTGGAGTTTGACAAGACCATCGCCACCCCGGACATGATGGGCGAAGTCGGCAAGATCGGCCGCGTCCTCGGGCCGCGCGGCCTGATGCCCAACGCCAAGCTCGGCACCGTCACCTTCGATGTCGGCCGCGTGGTCAGGGAAATGAAGGCCGGCAAGGTCGACTTCAAGGTCGACAAGGCCGGGGTCGTCCACGCCATGGTCGGCCGCGCCTCCTTCGCCCCCGAGAAGCTGAAGGAGAACATCGTGGCCTTCCTGGACAAGATCATCTCGCTCAAGCCCTCCACCGCCAAAGGGGTGTACCTTCGTGGCGTGAGCCTCTCCACCACGATGGGCATCGGGGTCAAAATCGATCCCCTGGATATCCGCACCCTGGTGAAGAACGCGTAACATCCGACGACGGGGGGGCGATGGTGCGCGCATCGCTTCCCTGACGACGGTCTTTACATAGCAGAGCAGTTCCGACGTCGGAGACAGCAGGCGCCTCGCGGTTTAATCGGTGCTCGTCGCCAACCTGCCAAGACGGACAACTGACCAATGTGCACGAGACCAGTGGTCTCT
>JBFLZZ010000119.1:0-2678 GCA_040755255.1 Thermodesulfobacteriota bacterium | reverse complement strand
GGACCGAAATCGGGGACGGAATTATTTTCAGTCCTGATTGGAATCGGCAAGTCAGCTTCCTGCTCTACCTGAACTCCGCCGAAATAAAAACGGCCCCGTCTCGTTGGAGACCAGGGCCGTTGGCAGAGGGGGCGGCAGGGCGGCGGTCAGGGTTTCCGCGTTTCTTCGCTCAGCAGGTTCCCCTGGGCGTCGTAGAGCCGCAGCTTGACGCTGCCGTCGTAGTCGAGCGCCCACATGGGATTGGTCTCGATCGCCTTGTCGCCGCATTGCACCTTTACCGTGTGGTTGTCGGTGCGGGCCTTGGCGACGGCGTCGTTGATCACCGCCTCGCACGGATCCACCGGCTTGACCTCTTCCTTCACCTCGGGCGCTGCCTGCTGGGCCGCCGGGGCGGGTTCGGCGGGCGGAGCCTCCTGCCCGGTGGTGACGCAGCCGGCGGCGGAAAGGCAGCCGATGGACAACAGGCCGAGAACGATCAGTTTTCTGGACATGCTTGCTTCCCCCTTTTGTATTGTTGCCGCTGCCGGAGGCGTGCGCCGGCAGCTGAAATCGATCCCCAATGAAAAAGCCGCCTGCTGCGAATTCCGGCAAGCGGCTGGTCAGTCCGTCGTGTCGCCGGCCCGGGCGATCAGCAGCCTTTGATTCCTCAGCCGGCGGCGGCCTTCTCCGGTTCGGCGCCCACGGCCTGCGGCGAGCCGAGGATGTGGGAGCGCGCCACCTTGACCCGGACGTTGTCGGCGATCTCCAGGGTGACCACCCTGTCGGTCAGGTTGGTGATCTTGCCGTAGAGGCCGCCGTTGGTGACCACGTTGTCCCCCTTCTTCAGCCCCTGCAGGAAGGCCTGATGTTCCTTGGCCTTTTTCTGCTGCGGCCGGATGAGCAGGAACCAGAAGACGAGAAAGATGAGGACCAGCGGCAGGAAGGACAGCAGTCCCCCTGCCGGTCCGGCTGCGGGAGCGGCTCCCTGGGCGTAGGCGATGTCGATCATGAATTTCCTCCGTGGGTGTCAGTTGCCGCCCTGTGGCCGGCGTTGCGAGTAGAAGTCCCGGCGAAACGCTTCGAAGCGGTCCTCTTCGATCGCCTGCCGCATCCGGCGCATGAGGGAGACGAAGTAATGCAGGTTGTGAATGGTGTTCAGGACCGGCGACAGGATTTCGTGGGCCATGTACAGATGCCGGAGATAGGCGCGGCTGAAGTTGCGGCAGGTGTAGCAGGAACAGCCGTCGTCCACCGGCGCCTGGTCCTCGGCATGGCAGGCATTCTTTATAACAATCCTGCCGGTTGATGTAAAGAGCATTCCATTCCTGGCGTTGCGGGTGGGCATGACGCAGTCGAACATGTCGATGCCGCGCTTGACCGATTCCACCAGATCCTCGGGGGTGCCCACCCCCATCAGGTAGCGGGGATAATCGGCGGGCATGTGGGCGGCGATCTCCTCGGTGATGTCGTACATGGTCTCGTTGGGTTCGCCGACGCTGAGCCCGCCCAGGGCGTAGCCGTCGAAACCGATTTCGAGCAGTTCGTCGAGCGCCCGCCGCCGCAGGTCCGGGTACATGCCGCCCTGGACGATGCCGAACAGCAGCTGGCCGGTGTTCCGCTGGGCCTGGCGCGACCGTTTCGCCCAGCGGCCGGTGAGCGCCGTCGCCGCCTCGGCCTGGCCGCGGTCGGCGGGGTAGGGGATACAGGTGTCGAGGACCATCATGATGTCGGAGCCCAGGTCCTCCTGCACCGCCACCGCGTCCTCGGGGGAGAGGAACAGGGCGGCGCCGTCCAGATGCGAGCGGAAGGTGGCGCCCGCCTCGGTGATCTTCGCCAGATCCTTGAGGCTGTAAATCTGGAAGCCGCCGGAGTCGGTGAGGATGGGCCGCTGCCAGCCCATGAAGCGGTGCAGGCCGCCGAAGGAGCGGATCAGCTCGCGGCCAGGGCGGATGAAGAGGTGGTAGGTGTTGCCGAGGATGATCTCGGCGCCGATCTCCGCCAGCATCGCCGGGGTCATTCCCTTGACCGTCGCCTGGGTGCCCACCGGCATGAAGACCGGCGTCTGCACCACGCCGTGCAGGGTGTGGACCTCGCCGCGGCGGGCCCGGCAGTCGCTGGCGGCAGCGTGGAGGCGGTAGGGGCTGGCCGCCATCAGGCCTTCTCCAGAATGGCGAACAGATCGCCGATGCCCTTGCGGGCGAGGGCGAGCATGGCGTCGAATTCCCCGGAGGAAAGCGGCCTGCCCTCGGCGGTGCACTGCACCTCGATCAGGCGGCCGTCAGCGGTCATGACGAAATTGGCGTCCGCCTGGGCGACCGAGTCCTCGGCGTATTCGAGATCGAGCCGTGGCGTGTCGGCGACCAGGCCGACGGAAACCGCGGCCAGCATGGTGACCGGCGGCATGGCCGGCAGCCTGCCGCTCTCCACCAGTTTGCCGATGGCGTCGCGCACCGCCAGGGCCGCGCCGGTGATGGCGGCGCAGCGGGTGCCGCCGTCGGCGTTGAGCACGTCGCAGTCGACCCTGAGGGTGCGTTCGCCCAGGGCGGCGGTGTCCACCAGCATCCGCAGGGAGCGGCCGATGAGGCGCTGGATCTCGTAGGTGCGGCCGCCGCGGCCGCGGATCGATTCGCGTTCGGTGCGGCTGTGGGTGGCGCAGGGCAGCATGCCGTATTCGGCGGTGATCCAGCCCCGGCCGGTAT
>JBFLZZ010000118.1:0-2691 GCA_040755255.1 Thermodesulfobacteriota bacterium | reverse complement strand
CCTTCAGCCCGGCGGCGCTGCGGCTGCTGGAGGCGTACGCCTGGCCGGGAAATATCCGCGAACTGCAGAACATAGTGCAGTTCGCCCTGATGAAGTGCCGGACGGAAACGGTGGAGGTCGCTGATCTCCCCCCCTACCTGCAGGAGCAGACCGCCGGCGGCCGGGGAGCCGAGAACGGCGAAGGCGATTCCCTGGTGAGCTGCCGGAAAAAGTTCACCCCGGAGCAGGTGCTGGACGCGATCCGGCGAACCGGCGGCAACAAGCTCGCCGCCGCCCGCGAACTCGGGATCTCGCGGGCCACCCTCTACCGGTTTCTCGAAAAGATGATGACCTGACCTTGCCGCGGTTGTCTCTGTGTCTCAGTGTCCGTTCGTGTTGTGAAACAGTGAGACAGTCTGGCCGCAGGCTATCGTGGCAGAATTTGTCAGGGGCGGCGCCCACCCGCAGGGAGGCAACGCGGATGCGGACTGGATCGCCCCGTTGCGCTCGGATGACGTTGCGGTACTCTCCCTCTTCGCGAGGAACAGGGTGACGAAGCGATCCGGAATTGCCCCTCAGCCCGCAGCCAGTCTCGGTGGTTATTATAGAGTCCGAGGCTTTTCTCACCGATCGCGAGGTGGTCAAAACAATTCCCCTCCCACAGTTACCTGTTCCAGCAGGATGCCGTTCATCAGGAACCGGCCCATCCGCTTGTTGACGTCGTAGAAAAACTGGCAGCGGGCCACGGTGAGGAAGACGAAGATGGCCCGGTCGTAGATGTCGGCGATCTCTTCGCCTGAGCGACCATGCCGTGAAAAAGGCCGGGCAGCAGGGCGGCGGCCGGCGGCTGGTAGTCGGTGCCGGCGATGGTCACCCCGCCGGGGCGGAATCGGCCCCACTCCGGCGCCTCCTCCCTGGCGGCAAGGGCGTGCAGTTCGCACGCCTTTTCCATGGGAAGGGCGAAGGTTTTCCCTGCGAGCCAGCCGAACAGGGTGCGCCATGCCTGCGCCTGATTGAGAGCGATCTGCTGGTCGGATATCCTGTGGCCGCCGACGGTGATGCCGTCGAGCGGGTCTGCACCTCGACCAGGGTCAGGGCGATTCCTTCCAGGTTGACCGCATCGCAGACCAATTCGGCGAGCTGGCGCTTCGCCAGCATGATCGCCTTCGGCCTGTCCGGCGCCATCAGCCAGTGGCCGTCCTTCGGGATCACTGCTCCGGCGCTGGCGCCCGCCCGTAGTTGTCGTCGAAGCGGACGATGTCGTCCTCGCCGAGGTAGGAGCCGCTCTGCACCTCGATGAGCTCCAGGGGGATGACCCCCGGGTTTTCCAGGCGATGCTGCACTCCGAGGGGGATGTAGGTGGACTGGTTCTCGCTGAGCATGAACACCTTGCCGTCACTGGTGATGCGGGCGGTGCCCTTGACCACCACCCAGTGCTCGGCGCGGTGGTGGTGCATCTGCAGCGAAAGGATGGCGCCGGGGTTGACCGTGATCCGTTTCACCTGGTAACGGTCGCCCGCCGACAGGTTTTCGTAATTGCCCCATGGCCGGTAGACGCGGCGGTGCAGGTTCGCTTCCGGCCGTCCTTCCTTTTTTAGCCTGTTGACGACCGTTTTCACGTCCTGGACCCGGTGCCGGTCGGCGACGAGGACCGCATCCGCGGTTTCGACGATGATGGTGTCGCGCAGTCCCACCGTGGCCACCAGCCGGTTCTCGGCCAGGATGTAGGAGTCGTGGCAGTCGACCGGCAGGACGTCGCCCTTGACGATGTTGCCCAGCTCGTCCCTGTCGCCCACTTCCCAGAGCGCCGACCAGGAGCCGATGTCGCTCCAGCCCGGATCCACCGGCACCACCGCCGCCCGTGCGGTCTGCTCGAAAACGGCGTAGTCGATGGAATCAGCGGGGCAGGAGGTGAAGGCGGCCTTGTCCAGCCGGAGGAAATCGAGATCGGTGGCGGCGCTCGCCAGCGCCCGGCGGCAGGCCTCGACCATCTCCGGCCGGAATCTGTCGAGTTCGGCGAGAAAGGTCGCGGCCTTGAAGAGGAACATCCCGGAATTCCACAGATAGCCGCCGTCGGCAAGGTAGGCCTCGGCGGTGGCGCGGTCCGGTTTCTCGACGAACCGCTCCACCCGGAAGGCGGGCAGGGCGCCGTCGGCGGCGATTTTTTCTCCCTTCCTGATATAGCCGTAGCCGGTCTCCGGATGATGCGGGGTGATGCCGAAGGTGACCAGGTGATCGGCCGCCGCCAGTCCGGCACCGGTGGCCACCGCCCGCTGGAAGGCGGCGGGGTCGCGGATCAGATGATCGGCGGGCAGTACCAGCAGCAGCGCGTCGCCATCCGCCTTGAGCGCCGCGATCGCCGCCGCCGGGGCGGTGTTTCTCCCCACCGGCTCCAGGACGATCGCCGCGGGGCGGACGTCAATGGCCCGCAGCTGCTCGGCGACGAGGAAGCGGTGTTCCTCGTTGCAGATGACCAGGGGCGCGCCGACGCCGTCGAAATGTTCCAGCCGCCGCGCGGTCTGCTGCAGCAGGGTGGCGTCGCCGGCCAGGGCGAGGAGCTGCTTGGGGTAGAGTTCCCGGGACAACGGCCAGAGGCGGGTGCCGGAGCCGCCGGAGAGGATGACGGGGATGATCATGGGATTTTCCTTCACAGCAGCCGTTGATGATGGCGGCGGAATTCCTTCCAGAACCAGGTCCCGGAATGCTGCAGTT
>JBFLZZ010000117.1:0-2974 GCA_040755255.1 Thermodesulfobacteriota bacterium | reverse complement strand
TAATCGAACGAGCCACGTCAATGCCCCCTTCTTACGATCTTCTCTTCACAATTTCACGATCGGAGGGTTTCCTGCCTCTCGTCTTGTACCCCTTGGTCGGCTTGCCCCACGGCGTGCATGGATGGCGGCCGCCAGAGCTGCGCCCTTCACCACCGCCCATCGGATGATCGATGGGGTTCATCGCCACGCCCCGCACCTTCGGCCGTCTGCCCAGCCACCGGCTGCGTCCGGCTTTGCCGAGTTTGGTGCTTTCGTGTTCGATATTGCCGATCTGGCCGATACTGGCGCAGCAGAGCCGGTGAAAGCGTCGCACTTCGCCGGAGGGCAGCTTGACCAGTACGTAAGCCCCCTCCTTGGCCATCAGCTGGGCGGCGACGCCGGCGCTGCGCACCAGCTGGCCCCCCTTGCCGATCTTCATCTCGATGTTGTGAATGATGGAACCGAGCGGCATGTTGCCCATGGGCATGCAGTTGCCAGGCTTGATGTCCACCGTCTCGCCGGCGATGACCGTATCGCCCACCTTGATACCCACCGGCGACAGGATGTAGCGCTTTTCACCATCGGCATAGGTCAGCAGCGCGATGTTGGACGACCGGTTGGGGTCGTATTCGATGGCCGCGACCCTGGCGGGGATGTTTACCTTATCCCGTTTGAAGTCGATGATCCGGTACTTGCGCTTGTGGCCGCCGCCCTGGTGCCGGGCGGTAACCCTGCCAAGGTTGTTGCGGCCGCCCGACTTGACGAGGGCGCGCACCAGGCTTTTTTCCGGTGCATTCTCCTTGGCGATGTCCTGATTCACGATGGTGATCAGGTTTCTTCTGCCAGGTGATGTAGGTTTATAGGTCTTTGTAGCCATGTGTAACCCCGATATTTTTCAAAGCATTCTGCAGCCGGTATGGAAACCTGACAGTCTTCCTACAGATCGCCGAGAAAGTCCAGTTTTTCCCCCTTGGCGAGGGTGACGTAGGCTTTCTTCCAATCAGTGGTTTTGCCGACGTTCCGTCCCATCCGCTTTTGCTTGCCGCGCATGCTCACGGTACGAATGCTGTCGACCTTGACCTTGAAGAAGGCCTCCATCGCTTCCTTGATTTCGATCTTGTTGGCTCGCGGATCGACCTTAACGACAACCTTGCCTTCCTGAAGCGTTGCCTTTTCAGTCAGGCATGGTTTTTTGATGATGTCATGCTTGTTTTTCATGCGAGCAGCCTCTTTTCAATCTTCTCGATACTTGGTTGCAGCAGAATGACATGCTTATGCAGGAGGATGTCGTAGACATTCAGGCCTTCCGCCGGCATGACCTTGTAACCTGGCACGTTACGGCAGGACTTCAACAGGATCTCGTTCTGTTCCGGTACGACGATCAGGGCATCCTTGATGTCAAGGCCGTTCATCACCCGCAGAAAATCCTTGGTCTTGATCCGCTCGAGCTTCATGTCATCGAGCACGGTGAGGTTGTTCTCGGAAAGACGGGCGCTGAGTGCCATACACAGCCCGAGGCGGCGCACCTTTCTGGGCAGAAGGTAGGAATAGCTCCGCGGTTTCGGTCCGAACACCGTGCCGCCGCCACGCCACAGAGGCGAGCGCTTGTAGCCGGCCCGGGCCCGGCCGGTCCCTTTCTGGCGCCAGGGTTTGGCACCGGAGCCCTGCACCTCGGTGCGGGTCTTGGTGCTGGCGTTCCCTGCCCGCCGGTTGGCCAACTGCATCCGGACGATGTCGTGGAGGATGCCCTGCTTGACCTCTACCGCGAAGACGGCGTCGTTGAGTTCGACCTCGCCGACCTTCTGCTTGTCTATGTTGACAACTGCTGCTACTGCCATTTCCTGGCTCTCCTACGTTGAATCAGACTCTTGCTATTTCGTGAAGATCTGCAGGATCCCGTTGTTCGGTCCCGGCAGCGATCCCTTCACGATGAGAAGATTGTCATCGGTGCGGACATCGATGATGATGACGTTTCGTTTGGTCACCATCTCATCACCCATGTGGCCGGGCATCTTCTTGCCCTTGATCACCCGGCTCGGCCAGGCGCAGGCACCGATGGAGCCCGGCGCCCGATGAAACATCGAACCGTGGGTCATCTTGCCGCCCTTGAACCCGTGCCGCTTGACCACGCCCTGGAACCCCCGGCCCTTGGTCTTGCCGCTGATGTCGACGATGCCGCCCACGTTGAACAGATCGCCAACCGCCAGTTCCTGGCCGACTTCGTACTTGTCGGGTTCACTGGTGCGGAATTCCTTGATGTGGTAGAAGCCGCCCTTGCCCGCGGCCTTGACATGCCCGGCCATGGGCTTGCTCAGCCGTGCTTCCTTCTTGGGGGCAAAGCCGACCTGGACGGCGTTGTAGCCGTCGGTGGCGGTGGTCTTCTTCTGCAGAATGGTGCAAGGTCCGGCCTGCAGGACGGTGACCGCGATGGCATTGCCGTGCTGGTCATACATCCTGGTCATTCCGATCTTCTTACCGAGTATTCCTATTCTCTTTGGCATTGCGCTTTACCTGGTGCGTTGTTGCTCTCTGCGATGCGGTCCGCGCGGCGGCCTACAGCTTGATTTCGACGTCGACGCCGGCCGAGAGCTCGAGCTTCATCAGTGCGTCGATGGTCTGCTGAGTGGGTTCGAGGATGTCGAGAAGGCGCTTGTGGGTCCGCATCTCGAACTGTTCCCGCGACTTCTTGTCCACATGGGGTGACCGCAGCACGCAGAACTTGTTGATATTGGTGGGCAGCGGGATCGGCCCCGCCACCATGGCGCCGGTACGCTTTGCGGTATCGACGATTTCCTGGGTGGACTGGTCCAGGAGCTTGTTGTCGTAACCTTTGAGCCTGATACGGATCTTCTGTGTCTGAATCATCTTGTTCGCCTGTTACTCGATAATTTCGTTGATGACGCCGGCGCCCACCGTGCGGCCGCCCTCGCGGATCGCGAATCGCAGTTCCTTCTCCATCGCGATCGGCGTGATCAGTTCACCGGTGATCGTCACG
>JBFLZZ010000116.1:0-3049 GCA_040755255.1 Thermodesulfobacteriota bacterium | reverse complement strand
GGCCGACAGACGATGATTGCCCCCCTCCATTGCCCCTTTCCTTTTCCGTCTTCCCGCGTTAGATAGGAAGGAGTATCTTTCCGCTGCTGAGGAATCCGCCGGCCGGATTCCCGTCCGCCGGCCCGGGGGCCGGCGGACGGCGCACATACCTCACGCGAGTTCATCGATTCATGCCTCTTTCCGGCGACGATAGCACCATCGACCCCCGCGGCCAGCAGTGGCAGCGGTTCGGCATCGGCCTTCTGCTGCTGGCCGCCTTTGTCGCCGACAGCATCCGCCTCGCCGCCGGCGTCGGCGGCTTCATTCTTCTCCTGCTCTTCCTGCCGCCGCGATTTTCCCCCTTCCGGATGCTCGCCGCCCGCCGCCGCGGCGGCGCCCTCCCTTCCTGCTCCTGTTGCCGGGAGGAAGAAAGATTCACCTGCGCCGCGGCCTGCCTGCTGATCGGGGCCGGGGTGCTCCTCCATCGACTCGCCGCCCCGCCGGCCGGCTGGACCCTGATCCTGCTGGTGGCGGCCATGAGCATGCTCGCCGGCACCACCGGCTTCTGTCCGGGCAGCTTCCTCTATTTCTGGTTCAGGGACAAATTCCGGTGAACGACAGCCGGCGCCACTGCCTGCTCATCGGCCTTGCCGGCCGGGAACCCTTCGGCCGCTGCCGCAGCTGCGACCGGTCCCTCTCCCGTTGCTTCGTCTTTCGCACCTCGCTGTTCGCGCTGGCCATCCTCCTCTGCGCCCTCGGCGCCGCCTTCCTGCCGCCAGTGGCGGCCCGCGCCGCCATCGCCGCCATCGTCCTCCTGCTCACCCTGCAGGGGTACGCCATCAACCGCGAGACCGACAATCTGGTCCAGGCCGAATCCCGGGCAAAGCAGCTCCTCCGGCAACGCGACGAACTGCTGCGCGACCTGCAGCATGGCGCAAACTTCCTGGAAACGATCTTCGACAGCGTCAGCGAGGGTATCCTGGTCATCGACCGCGAGCTCCGCATCGTCCGCGCCAACCACGCCGCCGTCGCCCAGCACGGCCTGACCGCCGAGTCCAGCATCGGCCGCCACTGCCACGCGGTCACCCACAACTCGCCGGTGCCCTGCGCCCCCCCCGACGATCCCTGCCCGGTGCTCGATGTCCTTGCCAGCGGCCGACCCCGCAGCGTCACCCATACCCATTACGATGGAGCCGGCCGGCCCAGCTACGTGGAAATCAGCGCCACCCCTTTCTTCGACGGCAGCGGCGCCGTTTCCCAGGTGGTCGAGGTGATCCGCGACGTCACCGAACGAAAGCTGGCGGTGGACGCCCTGGCCAGGGAAAAGGAACTGCTGACCGTCACCCTGCGCTCCATCGGCGACGGGGTGATCGCCGCCGACACCGAGGGCAGGGTGATCCTCATCAACCGGATGGCCGAAGAACTCACCTGCACCCCCCCGGACCAGGCGGTGGGCAGACCCCTGGAGGAGGTGTTCCAGTTGCGCCGCGAGCAGGACGGTTCGCCCATCGAATCCCTGGCCTCCGGGGTTCTCTCCCGCGGGGAACGGGTCGAACTCGGGGACATCGCCGTCCTCGTCTGCCAGGACCGGCGCCGCCTTGTCGCGGCCAGCGGCGCGCCGATCCGGGACAGGAACAACCGGCTGGTGGGCACGGTCGTCGTTTTCCGCGACGTCACCGAACAGCAGGCCATGGAACGGGAGGCGATCAAGGCCCAGAAGCTCGAATCCCTGGGGCTGCTCGCCGGCGGTATCGCCCATGATTTCAACAACCTGCTGGCCGCCGTCGTCGGCAACCTGTCGCTGCTCAAGCTGCACCCGGCTGCCGATGCCAGATTCGCCGCCCGCCTCGCCGCCATGGAAACCGCCTGCCTGCGCGCCCGGGGTCTCACCCAGCAGCTGCTCACCTTTGCCAAGGGCGGCGCGCCGATCAAGGCGGTCAGCTCGGTCGCCGCCATCGTCGAAGGCAGCGTCCAGCTCACCCTGCGCGGCGCCAACGTCCGCTGCCGCGTCGATCTCGCCGATGATCTCCACCCGGTGGAAGTGGACGCCAACCAGATCGGCCAGGTGCTCAACAACCTGCTGATCAACGCCGACCAGGCCATGCCCGCGGGCGGCGAAATCACCATCCGCGGCCGCAACCTGCGGGTGGACGGTTCGTCCGGACTGGTGCTGGAGCCGGGGCCCTATGTCCTGCTTTCGGTGGCCGACGAGGGCTGCGGCATCGCCCCGGAGCATCTCGACCGGATCTTCGATCCCTATTTTTCCACCAAACACAAGGGGCACGGCATCGGCCTCGCCACCTGCTTCTCCATCGTGAGAAAACACCGCGGCCTGATCCGGGTGGAATCGGCCTCCGGCCGCGGCACGACCTTTTTCGTCTATCTGCCGGCGGCAACGGGAACGATGGTGGAGGTGGAGCGTGAAGAGAAGGAACCCGCCCGGGGGGCCGGCCGGGTACTGGTGATGGATGACGAGGAGATCGTCCGGGAGATGGCGGCGGAGCAGCTCCGCCACCTCGGCTACGAGCCGGTACTGGCCAGGGACGGCGGCGAGGCCCTGGCCGCCTACCGCGGGGCGGCGGCGGAAAACCGGCCGTTTGCCCTGGTGCTCATGGACCTCACCGTGCCCGGGGGCATGGGGGGCAGGGAAGCGGTGGCCGAACTGCTGGCCTTCGACCCGGCGGCGAAGGTGATCGTCTCCTCCGGCTACGCCCAGGATGCGGTTCTCGCCAGCTTCCGCGACTACGGCTTCCGCGACATCCTGACCAAGCCCTACGATATCCTGGAACTCGGCCAGGTGGTCGCCAGGGTGCTGCGCGAATGAAGGCGGCTCAGCGAGGGGAGGCGGTGCCGTTTTCGCGCAGTTCGGCGAGCACCGCGCCGTAGTCCTCCTTGCCGAAAACCGCCGAACCGGCAACGAAGATATTGGCGCCCGCCGCCGCGATCCGGCCGATGGTGGCCGGCGAGACGCCGCCGTCCACCTCGATGCCGCAACAGAGGCCGCGGCGGTCGATGGTCTCCTTCAGCCGCCGGATCTTGTCGAGGGTACCCTCGATGAAGGACTGGCCGC
>JBFLZZ010000115.1:0-3180 GCA_040755255.1 Thermodesulfobacteriota bacterium | reverse complement strand
TGTTGGCTCTCACATTAGCTGACACAGTTTTTTCTGATTGATTTGATACGGTTTTCTGATTGTTTTGATGTGGGAATGGCCAACAGGAGGCCCGCCGAGCTGTGGTGAGCCCGGCGGGCTGGCAGTAGGCTGACTCAGAATGGAATGGCAGGGTCATCGTCCTGGAGGTCGTAGATTTCCTCTTCGGCGTGGCGCTGGTAGTAGGTGCGTACCATGTCCTCGATTTCGAGGATGATCTTCCACAGTTCCTTGGCAAAGGTCATTTCGTCTTGTTTGTTCATGGCGGTTCTCCTGGGTTGAGGGGGATCAGAGCAGCAGTTCCGAGGCGGCCAGTCTGACGTGGTCTGCGGTGACGGTCTGTGATTTTTCGCCGGCCGCGGCGATCAGGGCGCCGCGAGCGAGGTGGTTGGCGGTGCGGTAGAGGCCGCCGGCGCCCTGATGGATGGCGGTGATCGCGGTATCGTCAAAGGGATTGTGCTTAAGGCCGGCGATGGTGAGGTGATGGAGGAGATAGCGTTCCATGGCCTCGCGGTTGACGGCGTGGAAGTGGTATTTGGCGACGACCCTGGAGGCAAGGGGCACGGCGGTGCGGTAGAGGAGATTGTCGGCGAGATTGCTCTGACCGGCGAGCACGACCGACAGCCAGGGTTTGGAGTCACCCTCGAACTGGGTGATGGTGTGGAGTTCGGCAAAGACATCGAGGCGGAGCAGGGAGGCCTCATCGACGATGAGCACCGGCTTGACCTTTTTGACGCGGGCCAGATCGGCGGTCTGGGTTTTGAGAAGCCTGGTGAGCACGGCCCGTGATGAAGAGGCGGTAAGGATGTCGAGTTCGGCGAGCAACTGGCGGTAGAACTCGAGAATCGAGCCGGCGGTGGCGGTGACCCACAGCACCCGGTGTTTGGAGGGATGAAGACGGCCGGCGGCCCAGCGCAACGCGGTGGATTTGCCGGAACCCACCTCGCCGGTGACGAGCGCGATGGCGCCGAGGCCGATGGTATACTGGAGGCGGTCGGCGACGGCGAGGAGATCTTCGGTTTCGAGGATGTGCTCCCGATCGAGATCGGCGATAAAGGGCTGACGCTGCAGGCCGAAGAAGGTCTGGTAGGTGGCGGCGCTCATCGGTTGTCCTCCCTGTCGGCAAAAAGGCGGAGCTGGCCGCTGACCGGGCGCGCGTCAACCTCCTTGCCAGAGCGCACGAGTTGTTCGGTGTCCCGCAGCCGGCGGACGGTGCAGTTGACCTTGAGATCGACCGGCAGCAGATGGCCGTACGAGGTGTTCTTGTGGACGATCTCGACCCGTTCCGGCCGGCTGGGATGGTAGAGGAGCTGGACATATTCGCCGATCAGCCTGGTGGGCGCCTCGTACAGTCTGCCCTCGAGGGAGATCGTGCGATCCTTGGCGACCCGGCGGCGGGCCTCCTTGCGAAAGTGGTCCTCGAGATCGTGCGGTGCCGGCCGGATCATTTCGAGGTGGCGGGCGAACCGCTCGAAGGGGGTTTCGCCGGTGCTGGAATGGGTCCGCTGGTGGTAGTCGGTCCGCAGCCAGAGGGCAAAGGCGATGTTGAGCTCTTCCAGGCTACCGCCCAGAAAATCGGGCAGGAAACGGGTGCGGACAGAGCGGAAGAACCGCTCGATCTTGCCTCTGCCCTGCGGGGTGTAGGGCGGGGTGTGGACCAGGGCGATGCCGAGCGAGGCGCAGATGCGCTCCAGATGCTTGGAGCTGAAGGCGGCACCGTTGTCGACGTAGAGTTTTCTCGGCATGCCGCGGGTAAGTAGGGCCTGGCGAAAGGCACAGAGCCAGGATTCGAGTCGTTCGGAGGCGAAGAATTCGGCATGGGGCAGGAGGCGGGAGTGGTCGTCGAGCACGGCGATGAGATAGGACTTGTGCTGCCTGCCGCCGATATCCACCATCGGCCCGTGCATGACATCGGACTGCCAGATGTCGTTGGGAAACTCTGCTTCATAGCGGCGGCGGTCGGTCTGGGGCTGACTCGTTCGACCGGAGAGGCCCTCGTTCTTCAGGATGCGGTAGGCGGTGGAAGCACAGAGGATGACGCCCGGCGTGATGAGGGATTTCTCCGCCATCTCGGCGAGCAGTTTGACGAGCGGCGCGCCGGGCTTCTGCCTTTTGAGGCGGGTGAGGGCAAAAATCGTCTCGTCGTCGACCCGACGGCTTTTGCCCTGGTCGGCACGTCCGCCGGGATAAAGAGAGGAGAGCTGCCGGTCGCTGTTCTCGTAGAGCCTTACCCAGCGGCGGATGGTGGACTGGGAGATTCGGGTCCGTTGGGAATAGGGGATGTTGTAGCGTTTCCTGCTTTTGGTGCGGATGAGTTCGGCCATGTCGCCGGCGCCGAGACGCACGGCGCCGACCAGATCGCTGATCACGCCGAAGCGGAACCGGGCGATCTCCTCGCGTTGCTCCTGTTGCATGCTGTGCCTCCTGAAATGGGGTTGAAGGGAAAGGTTTTTGACGCTTTCCGCGTTCTACCCCGGCAGGAGGCGGCCGGGCAGAGATACAGTTGGGTAGGGTGCTATGCCGACTCAGCCGTCGCCACATTCCATGACGCTGCTGACCGGGATGGCGCCCCGGTTCATCAGAATCAGGAAGGCGTCAGGGAAGGTGCCGGCAAAGGAGAGGCCCAGGCAGAGCTGCACCTTTGTCGCAAGCCTGCGCCACCACTGGCGCTGCGGGGCGCGAGGCAGGTCCGGCCGCCATCGGCCGTTTTCTTGCCGATGGGCAATAATCTGACTGATGACGCTGATCGGCGATTGAAACCGCCGCCAGTGCGAGCTTGGCCGCAGGCGATGAACGGAGTGGCAATGAGGACAGAACAGCCGGCGGAGCAGGACGGCCAGGGCGAGGCAGGAAAAATAGGCGGGGACAAAACCGTGCCACCAGAGCCGCCCACCGCATTTGGGACAGCAGGCCGGCTTTTCCCAGGAAAAACCTTTGCCGAGCGCGGCTAAGAGATTGACGTCGATATCGACAGGGATTACCAAGGAAGGAACTCCGGCTGGATGGTTAGATCCAGTTTGGAGGGGGGAGTGGCCTGCGCTAACAGGTCACTCCCCCACCGCTCTTGATCGCTGCTTCAGCGAATCCGAATTCTCATTCCTTCCTTGCAACCCATTCCGGGAAAAATCAACCGTTTTTTGTCAGCCTATGTGACGGCCAACA
>JBFLZZ010000114.1:0-3332 GCA_040755255.1 Thermodesulfobacteriota bacterium | reverse complement strand
CCCCACGACGTCAGCAACGCGATCGGTTGCGCCGACTGCCACGCCGCGGCCGGCGGCCAGCCGGTGGACTACGCCTGCGAGACCTGCCACACCAATTCCACCGGCCGCGATTACGACAAGCTCAACGCCCCGGCGGTGCCCAACCACGCCCACAGTGGTACCGCGTCCTTCTACCGCGGCAGCGGCGATTTCACCCTGGCCTGCTGGGACTGCCACCAGATCCACCAGCAGCCCGCCGCCCAGCCGCTGGTCGCGGGCGCGTTTACCCAATGGTGGGACGGTGGCGGCGAGATGCTGTTCAACCTCAACGGATTCACCGTGTACGACGAACGCAGCGGCCAGCCGGTCGACTGCGCGACTTCCGACAATGGCTGGTGCGAGCCGGCCCACTGGATGCAGAAAACCTGGCAACAGTTCCCCTACGATCCCGCCTGCGAGGACCCGGCCTCCGCGCCGCCGACCGTGGATTGCAGCAACCCGGTCTCCCCCGGCGAGCGCGGCCTCATCCTCTGGGTCACCTACGCCTCCGGCAGACGGGCCAGTTTCGAACTCACCTATGCGAGCGCCACCCAGCTGGTGGCCAAGGGAACGGTGCCGACGGGCGAGACCCTGGCGAGCAACGCGACATTTGCCCTGCGCTACGGCATGCTGGTCAGAACCGACCTCGATCCCCTGGGCTTCTGTTCCCCGGAACCCCAGGGCAAGTTCTGCTACGACACCACCAGCTTCCCCTACACGTATAACGAGGGCTGCGGTTCGAACAGCGACTGCCCGAACGGCCAGACCTGCCAGCCGCGAAACTATCCGGTGCGCTGCCGCAACGACGCCGACTGCCCGCCCAACAGCACTTGCCAGATGCTGCAGATTCCGCCATCCGCCGCCGAATTCAATGGCCCCGGAACCGAGGCGGATCCGTCAAGCCCCGGCATCTGCCAGGTCTGTCACGTCAACACCGGCCACTGGCGGCGGGACGGCAGCGGCGCCGACCACCACAACGGCGAGATTTGCACCGCTTGCCACCTCCACCGTACCGCCCCGACCGGCACCTGCCTGGGCTGCCATGATCTGCTGGGAGCACACCAGAAGCACATCGCCCAGAACGGCCGAGGCTACGCTTGCGCCGAATGCCACATGGGGGGCGGCAGCGGCGACGGTCTGCTGCAGGTCGGTTTCAGCAACCTGGGGATGCTGAGTGACGGCGCGACCCAAACCGGGGAGGGGAGCGTCTATCACCCGTTGCAGAACGATCGGGTCTTCCAGGCAACCAACGGCACCCAGCTGGCGCCGGTGCCCGCCTGGTATCCCTCACTGAAAACCTGTGCCAACGTCTACTGCCACAGCCAGGCGAAACGCCAGATCCAGGGATACGACCTGCCTTCGTTGTCCGCCTCCTGGGATGCGGGTTCCAGCGACATCCAGGGCGACGGTTTCACCTGTAACGACTGTCATGCCCACCCGCCCACCTTCGATGCCCACAAATCGCACCATTCCCGCAACTTTTCCTGCGAGATCTGTCATGCCGCCACCGCCGCCACCGCCACCAGCCTGCTTGCCGGCGGCAACGCCCACGTCAATGGCGTCTACGACGTCGTGCCCGCCGGCGAATTTTATGCGAGGGGGGCCTGGCATGCATTGAGCTTCCAGTACACCTCGCCTGTAACACTTCCAGGATCGGGCACCTGTTCCAGCAACACCTGCCACCAGTATTACCGTTACAAGGATCCCGCCGTCTGGCGCAACGAGGAGCAGGTCATCCGCAACGCCGCGTTACAGTATACCCAGGGGGGATCCTGCGCCTCCGGCGCGGCCACCGGCGCCCTCAGCGCCGGAGTGGTGGTCGACTGTCCCGACTGCGCCCCGCCTTACACCTGTGATTTCGTCTGGGGAGACGGCAGCGCCGACAGCAACGTTCCCTGCACCTTCAGCCACACCTACGCCGACATCGTGCCCAACGGCACCCCATACGACCCGAACGCCTCCGCCATTGGCAGGTTCGCCGTGACCTGGGCGGTACGGGACAGTTACGGTATTTCGTTGGCGGAAGGAACGAGAACCACCCCGGTCCAGGTCTGCCCCTACCCCAACGTGGCGCCGGTTCCGAACTTCACCACCGCCCTGGGTCCGGACCCGAACAAATACGACCTCTGCCTGACCGACAGGAGCACGGATGCAGATTACAATGTCGGCACCCATTACGATCCCGCCAACCCGCCCACCTACGCCGCTCCCGGACAGATAAAAATCGACTGGGGCGGCTACGCGGCCGACGGTTCCGGCAAGGGGCTCAGCCAGCAGGCGGCCATGCTCACCGCCCTGCCAGGCAACCAAGCGTATTGTTTCACCTACGACCGTTCCGGCTACTACTACATCCGCCACTCGGTGATGGACAACGCCGGCCAGTGGGTGGCGTCGCCGGTGCGGGTCGTCAAGGTGAGCCGCTGAACCTTCTTCAGGTTGAGGATATACGGCGGAGGCGACCGGAGAGGCCGCCTCCGCCGTTTTTTTCGGCCGAGCACTTCCGAAGGTTGCCCGCCCTCTTTCCTTGCGCCGGTCCCTGAGGGGAAAGGAAGCCCCCCTTCTTCCGGAGATCACCTGCCGGTCAAGTTGACGGTTGACAAGCCGCCGCGCCGATGTAGTAGAGTGGAGAAACAGCACTTCCGCGGCCGGGGACCGGTCCGCCTCCTCTTCTCCCGCAGCAAAAGGAACAACCACCATGACCGACACCAGCTCTCCATCGGAAACCGGCAAAGACCGTGACGGCGGCTTTGGCATGATCTCCCTCTACATCGGCATCGGCGCCTTCGCGGTGGCCATGGCCTTCGGCTTCCAGGCCAACAGCGCCCGGGTGAAGGCGGAGCAGGAAGCGGCGACGATGCGGGAGGAAGCCTCCCGGGCCACCGCCGCCCTCGCCCGGATCTCCGAGGAAAAGGCGACGCTCGGCCAGGCGCTTGCCGATGCGGTCAACAAGAAACAGACCGTGGAAAAGCAGCTGGAGGTGGCCACCTCCTGGTACGGCAGCCTGCTCGATTCCGGCCGGAACCTGACCGAGGCCGCCTTTTCGACCCGCCTGGCCCTGGAGGAGCAGCTGACCGCCATCGGCCGGCTGCCCGAACAGCTCCGCCAGCGGCAGGACATCCGCGACCTCGAACAGGCGCTTTCCTCGCTGGCGGTACGGCTGGACACCTCCTTTGCCGCCAATAAGGCCGGGGCGCAGCCCGAGCCTGCCGGCGGGACCGCGCCCGCCGCCGGCGACGCCGCAGCGGCCGCGGCGGTTCCCCCGGTTGGCGAAACGACCGAAGCAGCCGCCACGCCGGAGACCACCCCCCAGGAAG
>JBFLZZ010000113.1:0-3534 GCA_040755255.1 Thermodesulfobacteriota bacterium | reverse complement strand
AGGTACTCCCGCGGCTCGCCCACCTCGGGGGTGACGATGACCCGCTTCTTGCCCTTGACGTCCTTGCCGAAGCTCACCTGGCCGTCGATCTCGGAAATGACCGCGTACTCCTTGGGCTTGCGCACCTCGAACAGCTCGGCGACCCGGGGCAGACCACCGGTGATGTCCTTGGTTTTCGTCGTCTCCCGGGGGATCTTGCCGAGAATGGTACCCGGATCGATGACGTCTCCTTCCTGGACGGTGATGATGGTGCCCACCGGCAGGGAATACCTGGCGACAGCGCCGGTTTTCGGCAGCTTGACGCCCTTGCCGGTCTCGTCCTTGAGGGAGATGCGCGGGTTCAGGGCGGCGGCCTTGGACTGCATCACCATCATGCTGACCTTGCCGGTCACCGCGTCGACGGTGGCCTGCATGGAGACACCCTCGATGATGTCGCCGAACTTGACGATACCGCCGGCCTCGCTGACGATGGGGATGGTGAAGGGGTCCCAGTTGGCGATCAGGGTATCCTGAACGATCTCCTGGCCATCCTTGACGTACAGCTTGGCGCCGTAGTTGACCGGGTAGCGTTCCCGTTCCCGGTTCTGGTTGCCGAGGATGCTGATCTCACCGTTGCGGTTCATGACCACCAGGTTGCCGTCCTTGTCGACAACGGTGTGGATGTTCATGAACTTGACCGAGCCCTCGTGGCGGTTGCGCACTTCCGCCTGTTCCGCCGACCGGCTCGCCGTGCCGCCGATGTGGAAGGTCCGCATGGTCAGCTGGGTACCGGGTTCGCCGATGGACTGGGCGGCGATGATGCCCACCGCCTCGCCGATGTTGACGATATGACCGCGGCCGAGGTCACGGCCGTAACACATGGCGCAGACGCCGCGTTTGGACTGGCAGGTAAGCACCGAGCGGATGCGCACCCGATCGATGCCGGCATCCTCGATCCGTTGCACCGCGGTCTCGTCGATGGCGGTATTGGCCGGGACGATCACCTCGCCGTTGAACGGATCGATGACGTCCTCCAGAGCGACACGACCGAGGATACGCTCGCCGACCCGCTGGATGACCTCGCCGCCCTCGAAGAGGGGCTCGGCGGTGATGCCGTCCAGGGCGCTGCAGTCGCGCTCGATGATGGTCGAGTCCTGGGCAACGTCCACCAGCCGGCGGGTGAGATAACCGGAGTTGGCAGTCTTCAGCGCCGTGTCGGCCAGACCCTTGCGGGCGCCGTGGGTGGAGATGAAGTACTCGAGGACGTTCAGCCCCTCCCGGAAGTTGGCGCGGATCGGCGATTCGATGATCGCGCCCGACGGCTTGGCCATCAGACCGCGCATGCCGGCGAGCTGTTTGATCTGGTCCTTGCTGCCGCGGGCGCCGGAGTCGGCCATGATGTAGATGGAGTTGAAGCTCGGGATTTCCATCAGCTTCTTGTCCTTGTCGCGCAGGTACTCGACGGAGAGTTCCTTCATCATCTCCTGGGCGACCATATCGGTGGCCTTGGACCAGATGTCGACGATCTTGTTGTACTTCTCGCCGGCGGTAATCAGACCGTCGTTGTACTGATAGGCGACCTGGATGACCTCCTCTTCCGCCTTGGCGAGGATTTCGTCCTTGCGCACCGGAATCATCATGTCGCTGATGGAGATGGAGATGGCCGCCCGGGTGGCGAATTCGTAGCCGGTGTCCTTCAGCCGGTCGGCGAGGATGACCGTGGCCTTGGTGCCGACCCGCCGGTAGGCGTAGTCGATGAGCTTCGCCAGTTCCTTCTTGGTGAGTACCTTGTTGACCGTGGCAAAGGGCATGCCTTCGGGCAGCAGCTCGCCCAGGAGCACCCGGCCGACCGTGGTTTCCACCATTTTGCCGTCGATGCGCACCGTGATCTTCGCCTGCAGGTCGGTGGCGCCGTGATCAAAGGCGATGCGTACCTCGGCCGGCGAGCTGAACCGGCCGCCCTCGCCCTTCACCTGCGGCCGTTCCCGGGTCATGTAGTAGAGACCGAGGACGATGTCCTGGGAAGGAATGATGACCGGTTCGCCGTGGGCGGGCGACAGGATGTTGTTGGTGGACATCATCAGTACCCGCGCCTCGATCTGGGCCTCGACCGAGAGGGGTACGTGCACCGCCATCTGGTCGCCGTCGAAGTCGGCGTTGAAGGCCGAACAGACGAGGGGATGCAGCTGGATGGCCTTGCCCTCGATCAGCACCGGCTCGAAGGCCTGCATGCCGAGCCGGTGCAGGGTCGGGGCGCGGTTGAGGATGATGGGGTATTCGGTGACCACCTCCTCGAGCACGTCCCAGACTTCCCTGGTCTCTTTTTCCACCATCTTGCGCGCCGCCTTGATGGTGCTGACCAGTCCCTTGCGCTCCAGGCGGTTGTAGATGAAGGGCTTGAACAGTTCCAGCGCCATCTTCTTCGGCAGGCCGCACTGATGCAGGCGCAGGTGCGGGCCGACGACGATGACCGTACGGCCGGAATAGTCGACGCGCTTGCCGAGCAGGTTCTGGCGAAAGCGCCCCTGCTTGCCCTTGAGCATGTCGGAAAGCGACTTGAGCGGCCGCTTGTTGGGTCCGGTGATCACCTTGCCGCGGCGGCCGTTGTCGAACAGCACGTCCACCGCTTCCTGCAGCATCCGCTTCTCGTTCCGGATGATGATCTCCGGCGCGTCAAGCTCCAACAGCCGCTTCAGCCGGTTGTTGCGGTTGATCACCCGCCGGTAGAGGTCGTTGAGATCGGAAGTGGCGAAGCGGCCGCCTTCGAGCGGCACCAGCGGCCGCAGATCCGGCGGCAGCACCGGGATGACGTCGAGGATCATCCATTCCGGCCGATTGCCGGAATCCTTGAAGGCCTCGACCACCTTCAGCCGTTTCGCCAGCTTCTTGCGCTTGGCCTCGGAGCCGGTGGAACGCATCTCCTCGCGCAGGGACACGGACAGGGCCGGCAGATCCTGGGTCTTCAGGATCTCCTTGATGGCGGCGGCACCGATCCCCACCTCGAAACGGCCGGGAAACTCGTCCATGGTCTGCTGCAGGTTGTCGTCGTTGAGCAGGCTGCCCACCGGGATCGACGGCTCGTCGGACTTGACCACCACATAGGAGTCGAAGTAGAGAACCTTCTCCAGTTCCTTCAGGGTCATGTCGCAGAGGTTGCCGATCTTGCTGGGCAGACACTTGAGAAACCAGATATGGGCGACAGGGGCGGCGAGCTCGATATGCCCCATGCGCTCCCGGCGCACCTTGGACTGGATGACCTCGACGCCGCATTTCTCACAGACGATGCCGCGGTGCTTCATCCGCTTGTACTTGCCGCAGTTGCACTCGTAGTCCTTGACCGGACCGAAGATCTTGGCGCAGAACAGGCCGTCGCGCTCGGGTTTGAAGGTCCGGTAATTGATGGTTTCCGGCTTCTTCACTTCGCCGTGCGACCAGTCGCGGATCTTCTCCGGCGATGCCAGGGAGATGCGGACCTTGTCGAAATCGAGCGGCGCCTTAGCCTTGGAGAAAAAACTGAAAAGTTCTTCCACAGTTGTACCCCTGTATCGTTATGCC
>JBFLZZ010000112.1:0-3572 GCA_040755255.1 Thermodesulfobacteriota bacterium | reverse complement strand
CCGAGCATGATGCCGATCAGGGACGGCACCACCATCATCGGGATGACGCAGCCCTTGTTCATGTAGATCCAGGCGGCGGAGGTGTCGGTGATGGAGAGCAGGAACTTGCTGGTGGCGACGCTGATCTTGAGCGGCGCGCCCATCATCAGGTTCAGGACCGGCACGTTGGCCCAGCCGGCGCCGAGGCCGAACATGCCCGCCATGACGCCGATGATGATGAAGGTCAGGAGGCCGGGGATGGTCCGGTGGATCTTCCAGTTGATTTCCTTGCCGGTGGAGGCCTCGGTGTAGACGCCGCAGATGCGCAGGGCGCTGGACAGATTGTCCGCCGCCGGCACGTCGGGCACGTCGGATTTCTTGGCGGTGAGCATGATGACGACGATGCCGAGGATGGTGCCGCCCAACAGGGTCTGGACGACGTTGGTCGGCAGGGCGAGGCCGATCATCGCGCCGAAGATGGCGCAGGTGGAGGCGATCAGCGCCACCGGGATGGCGAGGCGGAGGTTGGCGAGATTGGCCTTCAGCAGGCCGGGACCGGCGGCCAGCGCGCCGCACAGCGCGACCAGGAGGCCGGCGCCGCGGACGAAATCGAGGTGAAAGGGAAAAAAGCCGCTGATGATGGGCACGAAGAGGACGCCGCCGCCGACGCCGCCCAGTACCGCGATGATACCCATGACGAAGGTGACCACCAGAAGGATGATGGGCCACTTCCACCATGGACCGCCCGCTTCCGCGGGCATCGCCGCCGCCGCCTCGCTGGCGTAGCTGAATGCCGGATGCATCATCACCGCAATGAGACAGGCGGTGATGCCCCCAATCAATTTCCCTGCCAATCGTTCAAACATGAAACTTCCTCCTTGCTTCTCTTTTCCGCAGTGACTGCGGGCTGACGGTTGTCGCGTCTGTCTGCCTTCTCGCCTTTTGGCATCATAACTCCCCATCCTGCCGGGAAAATCGCCTTCTCCGTCGAGGGGGGTGCCGAAAACAGGCCTACTCTTAATGCTCGCAAAATGCGAAGTCAAGGGAAAAAGCGGCGGCGGACCGCCGGCGGTGGCCGGCCGCCGGCTGTTTCATCATGGAACCGTCGGGGTTTGCGGTGTCCGCTTTTTTTTCCGGGAAAAGGGCGGACCGCTGGAAAATGGGGTAGTGTGGGCGGGGAGAAATCAAGGGAAGGGGAGCGGCGATGGAATCCCGACAGGCGGAAACCGGAAATCCCGACGAGGAAAAGATGGCGGGAGGCGCCCGTGCGCGGCGGGGGCTTCACCTGCTCATTCTCGAGCCCTACCATGGCGGCTCGCACCGGCAGTTCATCGAGGGGCTGGTCCGCCATCTCGATTGCCGGTGCACCCTGTTGCCTCTGCCGGCCAGGGCCTGGAAGTGGCGGATGCGGCTGGCCGCCGTTCATTTCGCCGGGCTGCTGGCGGAAATGGCGACGCCGCCGGATGCGGTGCTGTGCTCCTCCTACGTCGACGTCGCCCTGCTCCGCGCCCTGGCGCCTCCCTGGCTGGCTGCCTGCCGCCTGGTCACCTATTTCCACGAGAACCAGTTCGCCTATCCGGTGCGGAACGAGGATGTCCGCGATGCCCATTTCGCGGTCACCAACCTGACCAGCGCGCTGGCCAGCGACGCGGTTCTTTTCAACTCGGAGTTCAACCGCACTACCTTTCTCGACGGGGCAGCATCCCTGCTCGCCCAGGCGCCGGACATGAAGCTCGCCGCGGCGCTGGCCGCGGTCTCCCGGAAATCGGCGGTGCTGCCGCCGGGACTCGATGCGCCTCCGACCGCTGCCCCGATTGGACGCGAGGCTGCAGCCCCGCCCGTCGTGCTCTGGAATCACCGCTGGGAGCATGACAAGAACCCCGAGGAATTCTTCGAAGGCCTGTTCACCCTGCAGCAGCGTGGGGTACCCTTCCAGGTGGCGGTGCTGGGGCAGGCGTTTCGGCAGACGCCTCCCATCTTCGCCGCGGCGCAGGCGCGGCTCGCCGGCCGTTTGCTGCAGTTCGGTTATGCCGAGCGGGAGAGCTACCATCGGCTGCTCGCCCGTGCCGATCTGGTGGTGTCCACCGCCCGCCACGAGTTTTTCGGCTACAGCGTGCTGGAGGCGGTGCAGGCCGGCTGCCGGCCGCTGTTGCCCGACCGGCTCAGCTACCCGGAACTGTTTCCGGCGCAATATCTGTACGGGGATGGGGAATTGGCGGACCGGCTGGAGGAGGGGCTTGCCGCGGGGCGACTCGACCCCTGGCAAGCGGACCGGCTGACCGGTCGGTTTCTCTGGCGGCGGCTGGCGGCGCGCTACCGGCGGGTGTTGTTTCCGGGCGAGGCGAAAGAGGCGGGGGCGAAATGATCGTCTCTGCCAGCCCTGCTCAACCCTTGCAGGGATGTGGCGGCTGCTCCGAGCTCATCAGGAACTCGCATTCCCTCGGGGTCAGATCGAAGCGGACGGCGGCCTGGGTGATCACCTGCTTTCGGGAACGTTCCGGGTGTTCCAGCAGGGTTTCGCCTATCCAGCGGACCGCGGTACGCAGTCGTTCTCCTTCCGGTTTCAGCTGTTCGGTTTCTCCCATGAACCTTCCTCGCTGTCAGTCGGTGCGCCGCAGGATGACGCCGCCCAAAGGCGGCACGGTGAGCCGCAGATGGCAGGGGGCCTCGCCGAAGGGTTCCGCCACCGTCTCCATGGCGCCTTCGTTGCGGACGTTGCTGCCGCCGTATTCGTCGCGGTCGGAGTTGAACACCTCCTGGTAGCGGCCGGGTTCCGGTACCCCCACCGGATAGTCCCGGTAGACCTGCGGCGTGAAGTTGAGCAGGCAGACCAGCCGTTCGCCGCCGTTTTTGCTCTGGCGGCAGAAGCAGACGATACTGCGGTCGACGTCCTTGAAATCCATCCAGCGGAAGCCGTCGTAGGCGAAATCCACTTCCCACAGGGCCGGGTGGTCGAGGTAGAAGCGGTTCAGGGCGCGAACGAACTGCTGCAGCCGGTGGTGGGAATTGCCTTCCTCGATCAGGTGCCAGTCCAGGCTGATCTTGCAGTACCATTCGTTGATCTGGCCGAATTCGCCGCCCATGAACAGCAGTTTCTTGCCGGGATGGCTCCACATGTAGAGGAAGAGCAGCCGCAGGTTGGCGAACCTCTGCCAGGTATCGCCCGGCATCTTGGCCAGCAGCGAGCGCTTGCCGTGCACCACCTCGTCGTGGGACAGGGGCAGGACGAAGTTTTCGGTGAAGGCGTAAAGCAGGGAGAAGGTGAGGGCGTTGTGGTGAAATTTCCGGTAGAGGGGGTCGCGGCCCATGTAATCGAGGGAGTCGTTCATCCAGCCCATGTTCCACTTGAAGCCGAAACCGAGCCCGCCCAGGTAGGCCGGCTTGGAGACCCCGAAGAAGGAGGTGGACTCCTCGGCGATCATCATCGTGTCCGGATGGTACTGGTAGACGATGGCGTTCATGTGGCGGAGGAATTCGATCGCCTCGATGTTCTCCTTGCCGCCGTAGGGGTTGGGCAGCCACTCCCCTTCCTTGCGGGCGTAGTCCAGGTAGAGCATGGAGGCGACGGCGTCGGTGCGCAGGCCGTCGATGTG
>JBFLZZ010000111.1:0-3609 GCA_040755255.1 Thermodesulfobacteriota bacterium | reverse complement strand
TTGGAGAACATCACCTCGCGGCCGTTTCTGCCGTTGCTGTCGCGGAGGAAATGGTCGAGCAGCAGCGGGATGTCCTCGCGCCGGTTGCGTAACGGCGGCAGGGTCACCGGCACCACATTCAGCCGGTAGAAGAGGTCGGCGCGGAAATTGCCCCGGCCCACCTCCTCCTCGAGGCTGCGGTTGGTGGCGGCCACCACCCGCACGTTCACCGTGATGGTCCTGGTGCCGCCCAAGCGCTCGAACTGCCGTTCCTGCAGGACCCTGAGCAGTTTGGCCTGCAGTTCCAGCGGCAGTTCGCCGATCTCGTCGAGAAACAGGGTGCCGCCGTCGGCCAGTTCGAACCGCCCTTTCTTCATGGCGATGGCGCCGGTAAAGGCCCCCTTCTCGTGGCCGAGCAGCTCGCTCTCCAGCAGGTTGGCGGGCAAGGACGCGCAGTTGACCTTGATGAAGGGCATGGAGCAACGCGGGCTCTCCTGATGGATGGCGCGGGCGACCAGCTCCTTGCCGGTACCCGATTCCCCCAGGAGCAGCACGGTGGCGTTGGACGCCGCCACCTTCGAAACCGCCGAGAAGACATCCTGCATCACCTTGCTCTGGCCGACGATGGAGCGGTGGCTGAACCTGGACTCCAGCTGCTCCCTGAGCTCCCGGTTTTCCTGGCGGAGGCTGGCCTCCTTCTTGACGATGGCCATGTTGAGCACCAGGAACTGGGCGATCAGGGTGGCGACCACGGTGAGAAAGCGGACGTCCTCCTGAAAAGAGATCTCCAGACCGAACAGCCGGTCGACACTGAGCACCCCCGCCGGCTTGCCGGCCACCAGCACCGGCACGCCGATGAAGGAAAGCTGTTCCTTGGCGAGGCGGCGGGCCCCCGTCTTGTTGAGAAAGAGCGGCTCGCTGCCGATGTCCGGCACCACGAAGGGCGAACGGCTGCGGAACACCGCGCCGCAGACCCCCTCGTCGAGGCGGTACACCCCCCGCCGCACCTCTTCTTCGGTGAGGCCGTAGGAAGCGCGGATCTGCAGCTTCTCGCCGGTTTCGTCCAGCAGCAGCAGGGTGGCCCGCTCCATCCGCAGGATCTCGTGCAGCACCTCGAGGATACCGGCCAGGGTGGTGTCGATGTCGTGGGCGGAGCCGATCAGCTGCGCGATCTCGTACAGGGCCCGCAGTTCGATCACCTCGGTGCCGAGGATGGAGCCTGATTTTCCCGGTTCGTTTGCCCGTGTGTACATGCTGTTCCTCCAGGGGATTAGGATATCCGTATACCCCTAAAGCAAGGACGGTGCCGCCGGGTTCCCGCTCACCAAAGCTTGCCAGGCATGCAGATAACACATCGAATAAACTTATTTTTTCTACACCCCTTCCTCACCGCCCTCCCCTTCTCTCCCGCTCGAATTTCCGTTTTTGTAAAAAATCCATTACGCCCGACATATCTATATTCCAATTTTGTCCAACTGTCCCCTTTTGTAGCAACTGTACAAAAGCGCACGGTCCCCACTGTACACCCGCGGCTGGCGGCCGAACCAGAAATCAGTGATCATCTACCCGAAACAATTACGAAAGTAACAATTTATTCCGCATGGCACGCCGATTGCCCAAAGGGGATACCAACACGCCGCGTCGCAAGCGGCCGTGCCCTTCGTCCCACACACACAAAACAAGGTTACCCGGTAACCAACACAGCAACACCCTGGAGGATGCATCATGAGAAAGGTAGCGATCTACGGCAAAGGCGGCATCGGCAAGTCCACCACCACCCAGAACACGGTGGCGGGGCTGGTGGAAATGGGCAGGAAGGTGATGGTGGTCGGCTGCGACCCCAAGGCCGACTCCACCCGTCTGCTCCTGGGCGGGCTCGCCCAGAAATCGGTGCTCGACACCCTGCGCGAGGAAGGCGAGGACGTCGAACTCGCCGACATCCGCAAGCTCGGCTACGGCGGCACCCTGTGCGTCGAATCGGGCGGCCCGGAGCCGGGCGTCGGCTGCGCCGGCCGCGGCATCATCACCTCGATCAACATGCTCGAATCCCTGGGCGCCTACGAGGAGAAGGAGGGTCTCGACTACGCCTTCTACGACGTTCTCGGCGACGTGGTCTGCGGCGGCTTCGCCATGCCGATCCGCGACGGCAAGGCCGAGGAGATCTATATCGTCTGCTCCGGCGAGATGATGGCCATGTACGCGGCCAACAACATCAGCAAGGGCATCATGAAGTTCGCCACCTCCGGCACGGTCCGCCTGGGCGGGCTCATCTGCAACTCCCGGAACGTCGACAACGAAAAGGAGATGATCGAGGAATTCGCCAAGAAGCTCGGCACCCAGATGATCTACTTCGTGCCCCGCAACAACGACGTGCAGCGTGCCGAGATCAACCGCAAGACGGTGATCGAGTGGAAGCCCGACGCGGAGCAGGCCGACGAGTACCGGGGACTTGCCAAGGCCATCGACGGCAACGACATGTTCGTCGTGCCCAAGCCGCTGCAGATCGAGGAGCTGGAAAAGCTCCTGATGGACTACGGCCTGATGAACTGAATATAGGACCTATATTTTCAATCAACAAACTTCACTACCTTTGGAGAACACACCATGCTTACCATGATCAGAGCCATCGTCCGTCCGGAAAAAGCAGACAAAGTCCTCGCCGCCCTCATGGAGGCCGGCTTCCCGGCGGTCACCAAGTACTCGGTCGCCGGCCGCGGCAAGCAGCGCGGCATCAAGATCGGCGAGATCACCTACGACGAGATCCCCAAGGTGATGCTGATGAGCGTCATCAACACCACCGACAAGGACTTCTTCATCGACACGGTGATGAAGACCGCCCGCTCCTCGGGCAAGGGCGCCTTCGGCGACGGCAAGATCTTCGTCACCGAGGTCGAGGAGTCCTACACCATCAGCTCCGGCGTCAAGGAGACCCAGTACGCCGCCGAGGGGGTGGCCGCATGAAAGAGGTCATCGCCGTGGTGCGAATCAACATGATGAACCAGACCAAGGAGGCGCTCACCAATTGCGGCATCGACGCCTTCTTCGCCCACGAGGCCCAGGGCCGCGGCAAGGGGTTCGCCAACCCGCAGGTGCTGGAAGGCGCACAGAAGGGCTACGAGGAGGCGGCGTCGCTTCTGGGCGGCAAGGGCCAGCTGTACCCCAAGCGGATGGTGACCGCCGTGGTTCCGGACAAAAAGGTGAAAGAGGTGGTAGAGGCGCTGATCGCCGCCAACAGGACCGGCAAGCCCGGCGACGGCAAGATCTTCGTCGCACCGCTCGCCGACGCGGTGCGGGTCCGCACCGGTGAAAAAGGCGCCAAGGCCATAGCCTGATACAAGGAGAGCACAATAATGACAACGACAACCAAGAAAAAGCCCGTGCAGTGGGACCCGACCGAGGTCAAGGGCGAACTGCTCGCCAAGTATCCGGCCAAGGTCGCCCGCAAGCGAAGCAAGCAGATCCTGATCAACGAGGCGCTGGAGAACACCACCCCGGAGATCCACGCCAACGTCCGGACCACCCCCGGCATCATCACCATGCGCGGCTGCACCTACGCCGGCTGCAAGGGCGTGGTGCTCGGCCCGTCCCGCGACATCGTCAACATCACCCACGGCCCCATCGGCTGCGGCT
>JBFLZZ010000110.1:0-3652 GCA_040755255.1 Thermodesulfobacteriota bacterium | reverse complement strand
CGCGGCTGGTGGGGGTGCTCTACATCCTCGACGAACCCTCCATCGGCCTGCACCAGCGGGACAACGAACGGCTGATCCGGACGCTCATCAGCCTGCGCGACCTCGGCAACACGGTGATCGTCGTCGAACACGATACCGACACGATCATGGCCGCCGACCATGTCCTGGACATGGGACCGGGCGCCGGCGTCCACGGCGGCGAGGTGGTCTTCTCCGGGCCGGTGCGCGGGCTGTTCCGCGAGGAAAGGTCGCTGACCGGCGGCTATCTCTCCGGCAGACTGACCATCCCGGTGCCGAAAAAACGACGGCGCGCCACGAAGAAGATCACCATCGACGGGGCCACCTGCAACAATCTGAAAGAGATCACCGTCGCGCTGCCGGTGGGGGCGATGACCTGCGTCACCGGCGTCTCCGGCTCCGGCAAGAGTTCCCTGGTGATGGAGACCCTGTACCGGGGCGCCAGAAAGCATTTCGAGAAGGGCATCTACGCCAGCGCCGGCCCCGCCGCCCCCTGCCGGGGAATCCGCGGACTTTCCCACATCGACAAGGTGGTGGACATCGATCAGAGCCCCATCGGCCGCACGCCGCGCTCCAACCCGGCCACCTACACCGGCATCTTCACCCCGGTGCGCGACCTGCTCGCCCGCCTGCCCGAGGCGCGGGCGCGGGGCTATAAGCCGGGCCGCTTCTCCTTCAACGTCAAGGGCGGCCGCTGTGAGGCCTGCGAGGGCGAGGGGGTGATCAAGATCGCCATGCACTTTCTGCCGGACATCTACATCACCTGCGAGACCTGTTCCGGCCTGCGCTACAACCGGGAAACCCTGGACATCCGCTACAAGGACCGCTCCATCGCCGAGATCCTGGCGATGAACGTCGAGGAAGCGCTCCGTTTCTTCAAGAACGTGCCGGCGATCAAAAACCGACTGCAGACCCTCTACGACGTCGGCCTCGGCTACATCGCCCTCGGCCAGGCCTCCACCACCCTCTCCGGCGGCGAGGCGCAGCGGATCAAGCTCGCCCGCGAACTGGGGAAACGGGCAACCGGCCAAACCCTCTACATCCTCGACGAGCCGACCACCGGCCTGCACCCGGCGGACATCCGCCACCTGCTCGCGGTACTCGACCGCCTGGTGGAAGCCGGCAATACGGTGGTGATCATCGAGCACAACCTCGACGTCATCAAGACCGCCGATCACATCATCGACCTGGGCCCGGAGGGCGGCGACGGCGGCGGCGAGGTGGTCGTCTGCGGCACCCCGGAGGAGGTGGCCGCCTGCCCGACCTCCCACACCGGCACCTTTCTCAAACAGATCCTGACATGAACACCACTACCATCCTGGGCGGCTTTCTCCAGTTCGACGTCCGCCAGGGCGAGCCCGCCGCCAATCTCGACGCGGTGGCGACCGGCCTCGCCCGCCTCGCCCCCCGACCGCCCTCCCTCGTCGTCCTGCCGGAACTGTGGGCGAGCGGCTTCGATTACGCCAACCTGGCCGCCCACGGCGAGCAGACACCGCGCCTTCTGGGAGCACTGGAGAACCTGGCCACCCGCTACGGGGTGTTGCTCGCCGGTTCCCTGGTGGAGCGGGCCGGCGACCATTTCCACAACACCCTGTTCGTCAGCGGCCCGCAAGGGGTCTGCGGCAGCCACCGCAAGCAGCGCCTTTTCGCGCCGATGGCGGAGCCCCTCTACTTTTCGCCAGGCGAGGCGCCGGCGCCGATTCCGACCCCACTGGGGCCGGTGGCCGCCCTTGTCTGCTACGACCTGCGCTTCCCCGAACTTGCCGCCGGCCAGACCGCCCGCGGGGCGGAACTCCTGGTAATCAGCGGTCAGTGGCCGCTGTCGCGCATCGACCATTTCCGCACCCTGACCGCGGCGCGCGCCATCGAGAACCAGATCTTCACGGTCGCCTGCAACCGCTCCGGGGCCACCGGCGACACGATCTTCGGCGGCGGCTCGCTCATCGTCGCCCCGGACGGCGAAATCCTCCACCAGGCCGGCACCGAGGCGGAGCAGGCGATGACCGCCATGGAGCTCGCCCGCCAACGGACGATCCGCGGTCGCTTCTGCACCGTCGGCCGCACCCCGTACAGCCGCCACGACCGGGACAAGATCACCGATGTTGCCGAACTGGCGGGGACGGTGGCGGTCAACCGCGGGCTCGGCCGCACCACCGTGTTCACCAACGGCTGTTTCGACATCCTCCACGCCGGCCACGTCACCTATCTGGAAGCGGCGCGCCGGCTGGGCGACTGTCTGGTGGTGGGCCTCAACAGCGACCGCTCCATCCGCGCCATCAAGGGGCCGGACCGACCGGTCAACAACGAAACGGACCGGGCGCGGGTGCTGGCCGCCCTCGGCTGTGTCGACCATGTCGTCCTCTTCGACGACGACACGCCGCTCACCCTCATTTCGGCCCTGCTGCCGGATGTGCTGGTCAAGGGCGCGGACTGGGACGAAAACGACATCGTCGGCGGCCGCGAGGTCAAGGCCGCCGGCGGCCGGGTGGTGACCATTCCCCTGGTGGCGGAGCGTTCCACCACCGCGGTCATCGCCAGGATCAGGGGCAACAAACCATCAAGCTCGGAGTGAACCCATGCAGGAAGCGAATCAGGGTCTTCTTCTCATCGCGGTGATCGTTGCGGCGACCGCCGCCCTTCTCCACCTCGCCGGCCCGTCGTCCCGGCAGGAAGCGGCAGCCGCCGCTCCCCCGGCCGCGAAAACAACGGCCAGGCCCCAGACGGTCTGCCCGGTGATGGGCGGCAAGATCGACGAAAACCTCTACGTGGACGTCAAGGGCAAGCGGATCTACCTCTGCTGCATGGCCTGTGAGGACGCCATCAAGGTGGAGCCGGACAAGTACATCGAAAAGATCGAAAAACGGGGGGAAAAGGTTGCCGATATTCCCGATGCCACCGGCCGGTGACCTGTCCCCTTTCCCGGCAACCGGCCACCATTTGACAACCTCCCGGGTCGCGGCATAAGATGATTGCTGACCTGTTCCTTCCTGCCGCTCATCTCGACATCCCGTCCTGAAGAGGTACTGCCGCTTGACAGCCAACAAGCCGGTCATCAGCCCGCTGCGTCTGTTCCTGCTCACCGCTGCCTGTGCCTTTGCCGCCG
Source organism: Thermodesulfobacteriota bacterium (assembly GCA_040755255.1). Lineage (GTDB taxonomy): Bacteria > Desulfobacterota > Desulfobulbia > Desulfobulbales > S012-135 > JBFLZZ01. Next base: position 531 of record JBFLZZ010000110.1, on the reverse strand, counting down.
AGGCACTGGTCATGCTCGTCCTGCCGGCCCTGTCTCTCGATTCCCTGTTCAGCGAGGCCATTGTCGACGCGCTCCTGCTGCTGCTGATCCTGGTCCCCTTCCTCTATCTCTGGCTGTACCGGCCGATGGATAAAGAGATCCGCCGCCGCATCGAAGCGGAAAACGACCTGCGCAGCGCCCATACCGAATTGGAACGGTTGGTTGCCATCCGCACCGCCGATCTGAGCCGTGCCCACGCGGAGATCAGCCTTACCGCCCAGGTGTTCGACAACGCCGAGGAAGGGATCGTCATCACCGATCCCGAGGGCAACATCCAGCGCACCAACAGCAGTTTCACCAGAATCACCGGCTACGATGGCGACGAGGTGCGCGGCAAAAATCCCCGCCTGCTGAAATCGGGCCACCACCAGCCGGAATTCTATGCCCGGATGTGGGCGGCCCTCAAGGAGAAGGGGGGCTGGCACGGCGAGATCTTCAACCGCCGCAAAAACGGCGAGGTCTATCCGGAGTGGCTTTCCATCTCCGCCATCC
>JBFLZZ010000109.1:0-3792 GCA_040755255.1 Thermodesulfobacteriota bacterium | reverse complement strand
GGTCATTGCGAGCGTAGCGAAGCAATCCATGAGTTTGTAACTAACTGAAAATACTGGATTGCTTCGTCGCTCCGCTCCTCGCAATGACGCGGGTTGCCAGTTTTTACGAATCCATCTTCTTTGGCCGGCAAAGAAAGGAACGCCCCGCCGGCAGGCGTCCGGTTTGTGAATTTCCTCCTCGCTGGCAACCGGCTGAAGATTCGAGATAATCAGCTATCAGAAAGTGAAAACTGCTCCCGATAGTGCTCGATTAACGGCTGCACGAAATTTCGGGTAATTAGCTGACTTTGACGGAGAGGCCTGGCGCGGACTGGATCGCCACGCTCCGCTCGCGATGACCATGCTGGCCACTCTCCGTCTTCGCGAGGAACAACGTGACGAAGCGATCCAGGACGGACGCCGGACCACAGCCAGCCTGGGTGGTTTGTATCGAGAGAGCCGGCAGCCGTCGCGTCTGGTCGCCATCGGCATCGCCCTTTCGACCACGGAGACGACAACGACAACCTTTCGCTGCCGCTGCACTGACAACGAAACTTTTCCGCTACCCGCAGCGGCACGGCAGGATGTGCACTTCCCTGGCGCACCGGGTGGCGACCCTTGAGAAAGGGCCCGTTGCGGCCATCGGCGGGAGCGGCATCTTTACTTTTTTTCTCGTTGTCGTTGTCCTTGTCGTTATCGTGATCGCCGAAACCCGTCGGGTTCCCGCCATCGCCGGCGCCAGAGCCGCCTGATCGCAGCAAAGGACTCGGCATGGAAGACGGGATGCTCCGCCTTGAGACGTCCGGCGGCCCGGAACATTTGGTCATACCGGACACCGGCCCATGTCAAGCTGGGCTGATAACCGATTTCCCGTTGCATCGCCTGCCTTTCCCTGCCATTCTCCTGCGGATGTGGTAGGATGCGCCCGATCCCAGCAAGCTCATCCCGGACACTTTCATGGAAGTCATCACCACCCATCAGCACGCCGATTTCGACGGCCTGGCGTCGATGCTCGCCGCCAAGCGTCTCTATCCCGAGGCGGTGCTCTGCTTTTCCGGCTCCCAGGAAAAGAACATCCGTGATTTCTTCGTCCAGTCGAGCGGCTATCTCTACGAGTTCCAGCGGATCAGGAACATCCCCCTGGACAAGGTCCGTCGCCTCATTCTGGTGGACACCCGCACCCCTTCGCGCATCGGCCCTTTTGCCCAGTGTCTCGCCAACCCCGGCATCGAGGTCCACATCTACGACCACCACCCCAAGGCGGAAGGCGACCTGGACGGCGACCTCGAAGTGTTCCGGCCGGTGGGTTCCACCGCCACCATCTTCACCCAGCTGTTCCGCGAACGGGGGATAGCCATCAGCAGGGAAGAGGCGACGGTGCTCGGCATGGCGGTCTACGAGGACACCGGCTCCTTCCTCTTCGACACCACCACCCCCGACGACCTCGCCGCCATGGCCTGGCTGCTGGAGTGCGGCGCCAACCTGCAGAGCATCGGCCAGTTCCTCACCCACGAACTGTCGGCTCAGGACATCTCCCTGCTCCACGAAATCATCCGCGCCTCCCGCACCTACACCATCCAGGGGGTGGCGGTGGTGGTCGCCGTGGTCTCCTTCGAGAAGTACATCGATGAATTCTCGCTCCTGGCGCGGCGATTCATGGTGATGGAGAACCTGGACTCCCTTTTCCTCCTCGCCCGGATGGCAAACCGCATCTACCTCATCGCCCGCAGTCGCATCCCCGAGGTCAACGCCGCCAAGATCGCCATGGAGTTCGGCGGCGGCGGCCACGCCTCGGCCGCCTCCTCGGCGGTGAAGGAGATGACCCTGATCGAGGCCGAGGAGAAACTGCTGCAGGCACTGCACAGGCATATCCGGCCACGGGCCATCGCCAGGGAACTGATGTCGGCGCCGGTGATCTACGTCGAGCCGACCCTGTCCATCGCCGAGACCAACACCACCCTCACCCGCTACAACCTCACCGTCCTGCCGGTGCTCGCCGACGGCGGCCGGCTCTTGGGCACCATCTCCCGGCGGGTGACGGAAAAGGCCATCCATCATGGCCTCGGCCACCTGCCGGTCACCGATTACATGACCTCCGACGTCGCCACCCTGCCGCCTTCGGCGACCCTCGCCGACATCCAGGAACTCATCGTCGAGCACCGCCAGCGCTTCATCCCGGTGGTGGAGGACGGCAGCGTCTGCGGGGTGATCACCCGCACCGATCTGCTCAACCTGCTGATCAACGACCCGGCCCATCTGCCCCGGGACCTGCTCACCCGGGAAGAGGTGCCGTCCACCGAGCGCCACCGCAACCTGAGCAACCTGATCGCCGAAACCCTGCCGGCGCCGACCGTCATCCTCCTGCGCCAGATCGGCGAGATCGCCGCCGGTATGGGGTACAAGGCCTACGTGGTGGGCGGCGTCGTCCGCGACCTGCTCCTGCACGTTCCCAACCTCGACATCGACGTCGTCGTCGAGGGGGACGGTATCGCCCTGGCCGAACGGCTTGCCGCCCATCTCGGCGGCAAGTGCCGGCCCCACGAAAAATTCCGCACCGCGGTGGTAATCCTGAAGGACGAAGTCAAGATCGACATCGCCACCGCCCGGCTGGAGTATTACGAAGCGCCGGCGGCGATGCCCACCGTCGAGCTGTCGTCACTCAAGCTCGACCTCTTCCGCCGCGATTTCACCATCAACGCCATGGCGATCAACCTGGACCCGGCCCGCTTCGGCACCCTGATCGACTTTTTCAACTGCCAGAACGATCTCAAGGACCGGCAGATCCGCATTCTCCACAATCTGAGCTTCGTCGAGGATCCGACCCGCATTCTGCGGGCGGTGCGCCTGGAACAGCGCATGAATTTCCAGATCGGCAAACACACCGGCAAACTGATCCGGAACGCGGTCAGGATGAAGATGTTCGACAAGTTCTTCGGCCACCGCTTCTTCATCGAGCTGAAGCTGCTGCTCTCCGAGGAGCAGGCGCTGCCGGCGGTGGAACGGCTGCTCGATTTCGGGGTGCTGCAGTTCTTTCTGCCGGAACAAAAATTCGATGCCCGAATCAACAGACTGCTGGAGGAATGCCAGCGGTCGCTGGCCTGGCACCGGCTGCTCTATCTCGACGAACCCTGCCGGGGCTGGATCGTTTACCTGCTGGCCCTGACCCAGGGGCTGCTCGGCCGGCAGGTGCTGGCCTTCCTCAGAAAATTCGAGGTGCCGGAGCGCTACTACCACCTGCTCCTGAAGGAGAGGGGCGCGATCCACAAAACGGCCCGGCTGCTCGACCGGCGAAGGCACGTGAAGAACAGCGAGATCTACTGGCTCCTGCAGGATTTCTCCCACGAGGGGCTGCTCTACCTGATGGCGCTCACCCGGAACCAGGTCGGCAAGAAGGCGGTCTCCCTGTTCGTCACCCATTTACGCCATGTGCGCCCGGTCCTCACCGGCGCCGAACTCATCGCCATGGGCTACCGGCCCGGGCCGCTGTTCAAGACCATCTTCACCGATCTGCGCGAGGCGAGGCTCGACGGCCTGGTCCACACCCGCGGCGACGAGGAGGCGTATCTGAAACGGTTCCATCCGCTCGGGGAGAAGAACCCGGATGGAAACAACCCCAGCTAGATTGCGAAAAGGGCCAGCCTGTCCTCCCGGCTTTACCGCGACGAAGCGATCGTACGCGATCACAGGGCACGGCATCTCCATTGTCATCGGCCTGTCCGCATACCTGGCGTATAGCGGACAGGCCTCTTTCGCGGATCTACCGCACCCTGTGACCGCTTACAAATTGCGCGGTTCAGGGTGATCACATTGGGT
>JBFLZZ010000108.1:0-4013 GCA_040755255.1 Thermodesulfobacteriota bacterium | reverse complement strand
AGGTGCGCAAGCCCAAGGAGTACGCGGTCATTTCCGAGATCGACGGCCAGGTGAGCTTCGGCAAGGACGTCAAGGGCAAGAAGCGGGTCATCGTCACCCCCGAGGTGGGCGAGCCGCGGGAGTACCTCATTCCCAAGGGCAAGCATGTCGCGGTGCACGAAGGCGACTACGTCAAGGCGGGCGAACCGCTGATGGATGGGGCGCCCGATCCCAACGACATCCTGCGGGTGCTCGGTGTCAAGGAACTCGCCAAGTTCCTGGTCAACGAGATCCAGGAGGTCTACCGTCTGCAGGGCGTCAAGATCAACGACAAGCACATCGAGGTCATCGTCCGCCAGATGCTGCGCCGGGTCACCATCACCGCGGTGGGCGACTCCACCTTCATGCTCGGCGAGCAGGTGGAATGGTGGCGCTTCCACGAGGAAAACGACCAGATCCTTATGGAGGACGGCCAGGCGGCGGTGGCGGAACCCCTGCTTCTCGGGGTCACCAAGGCCTCGCTGTCCACCGACAGCTTCATTTCCGCCGCCTCCTTCCAGGAAACCACCAAGGTGCTGACCAACGCCGCCATGGCCGGCAGTGTCGATATCCTTGCCGGGTTGAAGGAGAACGTGATCATGGGCCGCCTGGTCCCCGCCGGCACCGGCCTCAAGCACTACAAGCGCATGGCCGGCGGGGGAAATAATGCTTGACACTGGCGGTGGCTTCGATTAAATATCGCCTTTCCTCTCGCGGGAGAGGGGGTATCCCTGAAGGATTTGGATTGCAAGGAGATCGCATCACATGCCCACCATCAATCAATTGGTACGACAGGGCCGCAAGAAACTGGAGAACCGGACGACGACGCCGGCGATGAAGGCCTGCCCGCAGAAGCGCGGCGTCTGTACCCGTGTGTATACCACGACCCCCAAGAAGCCGAACTCGGCCCTTCGTAAGGTCGCTCGTGTGCGGCTGACCAACGGCATGGAGGTTACCTCCTACATTCCCGGTGTCGGTCACAACCTGCAGGAGCACTCGGTGGTGCTCATCCGCGGCGGTCGCGTCAAGGACCTCCCCGGCGTGCGTTATCATATCATCCGCGGCACCCTGGATACCCTCGGGGTAAACAACCGTCGGCAGGGTCGTTCCAAGTACGGCGCCAAGCGGCCGAAATAAGTCGGGGTGGAGTTGAGCAATGTCCAGAAAAAGTCGCAATTATAAAAGAAGCATCGAGCCGGATCCGGTTTTCAACAGCGTTCTCGTTTCCAAGTTCGTCAACGGTCTGATGGAGCAGGGGAAGAAAAGCATCGCCCGCAACATCTTCTACCGCTCGATGAACATCGTCGAGAAGCGGGTCTCGGAGCAGCAGCCCATGGAGGTCTTCGACAAGGCCATGGATATGGTGCGGCCGCGGGTGGAAGTGAAGTCGCGGCGCGTCGGCGGTGCCACCTACCAGGTGCCCGTTGAAATCGCCGCCAATCGGCGCAACGCCCTGGCGATCCGCTGGCTGATCGATTACGCGAAGAAGCGCGCCGGCCGTTCCATGGAGGAGAAGCTCGCCGCCGAATTCATCGACGCCTTCAACAACCGGGGGGCCGCGGTGAAGAAGCGCGACGACACCCACCGGATGGCCGAGGCGAACAAGGCTTTCGCTCATTACCGTTGGTAAGCCGGTAAAGCACGCCGGGGCGGCGGATGCGCCAATACCGGCCGATGGCGGCGATGGATTTCTCCCGCCGGCAATGACCGAGGTGGGAAATGGAACTGCCGCTTACGCGAGTCCGCAACATCGGCATCATGGCGCACATCGATGCCGGCAAGACGACGACAACAGAGCGGATTCTCTTTTACACGGGAAAGTCGCACAAGCTAGGTGAGGTCCATGACGGCAACGCGGTCATGGACTGGATGGAACAGGAGCAGGAGCGCGGCATCACGATAACCTCGGCCGCCACCACCTGCCACTGGCACGACCACAAGATCAACATAATCGATACCCCGGGGCATGTCGACTTCACCATCGAGGTGGAGCGTTGCCTGCGGGTTCTGGACGGCGTCATCGCCGTCTTTTGCGCGGTCGGCGGCGTTGAGCCGCAATCGGAGACCGTGTGGCGGCAGGCCGATCATTACCGGATACCGCGCATCGCCTTCATCAACAAGATGGACAGAGTCGGAGCCGACTTCTGGCGATGCATCCGGATGATGGAAAACAGACTGCACGCCGTTCCGCTGCCGGTGCAGATACCGGCCGGCAGCGAAGACGCCTTTCAGGGAGTCATCGACCTGATCGGCGAAAAACTCTTGCTGTTCGATGAATCAAGTCAGGGAGCGGTGGTCAGCGAACAACCGATCCCGGACCGGTTCAAAGACGAATCAGCGGCCGCACGTATGCGCCTCATCGAGAAGCTGGCCGACTTCGATGATGAGGTCATGGAACATTTCCTTGAGGAAAAGCCCGTCGCCGGCGACCTGCTGGCAAGGGCGACACGAAAGGCGACCCTGCAGCTGCAGGGGGTGCCGGTGCTGTGTGGCAGCGCGTTCAAGAACAAGGGCGTCCAACCCCTGTTGAACGCGGTGGTGAGCTACCTGCCGTCGCCGCTGGATGTTCCCCCGGTGGAAGGGGAAGACCAGCACGGTGGCCGGATCACCCGCCAGACTTCGGACAAGGAAAAGTTCTGCGCGCTTGTCTTCAAACTGACCGCCGATCCCTTCATCGGCAACCTGGCGTATGTGCGGGTGTACTCGGGGGTGCTCAAGAACGGCGCCAAGGTGTACAACCCGGACAAGCGCAAGCAGGAGAAGATAGGCCGCATCCTGCGCATGCACGCCAACAAGAGGGAAGAGCTTCAGTCCGTGGCCGCGGGCGACATCGCCGCGGTGGTCGGGCTGCGTTTCTCGGTCACCGGCGACACCCTGTGCGAGAACGGCGATCATATCCGGCTCGAGACCATCGAGTTTCCCGATCCGGTGATCAGCGTCGCCGTCGAGGCGAAGACCAAGGCCGACGAAGACAGGTTGAACGAGGCCCTGCTGCGGCTCGCCCTCGAGGATCCCTCCTTCCGGGAGAGCCTGAACGAGGAAACGGGGCAGCGATTGATCTCCGGGATGGGCGAACTCCATCTCGAGATCATCACCGATCGGCTGGTGCGTGAATTCAAGGTCGGGGTCAATGTGGGCAAACCCCAGGTTTCCTACAAGGAGACCATCGGCGGCACCGGCAGGGGGGAAGGCAAGTTCCAGCCCCTCGGGGCAGCCAAGCCCCAGTACGGGCATGTGATCGTCGAGGTGAGCCCGCTTCCGCGCGGCAGCGGTTTCGAGTTTGAAAACCGCATCGCCGAGGAAAGCATACCGGCGCAGTTCCTGCCGGCCATCGAAAAGGGCGTCAAGGACAGCCTCGACGCCGGCGCGCTGCTGGGGTTCCCGGTCACCGACATCCGGGTGAGCCTGGTGGGCGGTTCCAGTCACGAGCTGGAATCGACGCCGCAGGCCTTCGGCATCGCCAGCGGCATGGCGATGCGCCAGGCCCTGCTTGCCGCCGGCCCACTGCTGCTGGAACCGGTGATGGCAGTGGAGATCATCGTCCCGGACGAATATCTGGGCGAGGTGATCGGCGACCTGAACGGCAAAAGAGCCCACATCCACGGGATGGAAGGCCGCGGCCCCGGGCTGCAGGTGATGAGGGCACATGTGCCCCTGGCCGAGATGTTCGGCTACTCCACCGACCTGCGCTCGGCGACCCAGGGCCGGGCGAGTTACATGATGCAGTTCAACTCCTTCGAACTCGTCCCCGACAGGATCGCCCAGGTGATCATCCGGCGAATCAAGGGGCTGACATAACCGCTAGTAGAGATCCCGCTGTGGGACCGTGGGAAGAGAGATCCTGCAACTTTTCAGATGAGGAACAGCGATGGCAAAGGAAAAGTTTGAAAGAAAGAAACCGCATGTCAACATCGGTACCATCGGGCATATCGATCATGGCAAGACGACGCTGACGGCGGCGATCACCACGGTACTGGCGACCAAGGGACTGGCGC
>JBFLZZ010000107.1:2622-4240 GCA_040755255.1 Thermodesulfobacteriota bacterium | reverse complement strand
AGATCAGCGTCGCCACCAGCAAGTTCCTGCTCTCCATCACCGACACCTCCGCCGCCTGGATCTACATGAACAAGGGCTGCGTCATCCCGATGATGGTGGTGCCGTCCCTGATCGGCATCATGCTCGGTTCCTTCGTCGGCGTGCGGATCCTCAAGGTGGCCAAGCCCACCTTCATCCGCTGGATGGTCATCGGCATCCTTCTCTTCGCCGGCGCCAAGGCCCTGACCAAGGGCCTGGGCATCAACCTCTTCTAATCCACCTGCAGCAAGGAGCACCCACATGGCCGATATCACCAACAAGGCAACCGCCGAACAGATCCTCTACGCTTCCATCCTCGAAAAGGGGATGCTGGCCGGGCTGGTTCTCATGGTCCTCACCTTTGCCGCCTACGTCTTCGGCATCGTCGAACCGGTCGTCCCCCTGTCCGAGATCTCCAGCTACTGGCGCCAGGACGTCCACAGCTATCTGGTCGCCATCAACGACAACTTCATCCACGGGGAGCACCTGCCCACCGGCTGGAGCTGGCTCTCCCTGGCAGGCAAGGGCGATTTCATGAACTTCATCCCGGTGGCCATCCTTTCCGGCGTCACCATCATCTGCTACGCCGCCATCGTTCCCGGCCTCTTCCGCCGCGGCGACAAGGCATACGGCTTCATGGCCATCGCCGAAGCGGTCATCCTCACCCTGGCCGCCAGCGGCATTCTCGCCGCCGGCCACTGATCTTTCCGCGACAGACGCACAAAAGCCCGACCGCCTCAGAGGCGGCCGGGCTTTTTTTTATGCGGCAACGGAATACGGGAACCACTGATCCGTCGCAGAAACCACCCCGGCTGGCTTGCGGCCAGTCGGCCTTTCTGGATCGCTTCGTCACTCTGTTCCTCGCGAAGACGGAGAGGTTGTCGCGGCGTCATCGCAGGCGCAGCGTGACGATCCGGTCTGCAGCCGCGTTTCGTTCGTCCGGGTGCGGCGTCCATGGGCAATTCGGTCGATCAGGTGGCTCGGGCGATGGAGGAGACTCGCCGAGTTCGGCGATTACGACAACGACAACGACAACGACAACGACAACGAGAAAAAGGGGAAGATGCCCATGCCGAGGGTTGCAAGGGGGCGGTCGCCAGGGAGGTGCCCATCCTGCCCTGCCGCTGCGGGTAGGGGGAAATGCCCCGTTGTCAGTGCAGCGACAGCGAAACGGTTGTCGTTGTCGTCTTCGTGGTCGAAAGGACGCTGCCGATGGCGGACAAACGCGCCGGCTGCCGGCTCTCGGTACAACCACCCAGCCCGGCTGCGGCTTGTCGGTGGGCCTGGATCGCTTCGTCACGTTGTTCCTCGCGAAGACGGAGAAGCACCTGCGGCGTCATCGCGATGCCCGCAGGACCGTGGCGATCGGGAAGTATGGCGGCGACAGAAGGGGATGGAGGCTGCCGGAGATGCCGATGACAACCTGACGGCTCCGACTGGATTGCTTCGTCGCCGTGCTTCTCGCAGTGACGCGGAGGGAGAGACCGCCCCGGCTGTCATCGCGAGGCCCGCAGGGCCGTGGCGATCCAGGAGTCCGGCGGCGGCAGAACGAAATTCTGGCTGCCGGCATTGCTGGCGGTGAATTGGCGGCTCCGACTGG
>JBFLZZ010000107.1:0-2522 GCA_040755255.1 Thermodesulfobacteriota bacterium | reverse complement strand
GGCGGCGGCAGAACGAAATTCTGGCTGCCGGCATTGCTGGCGGTGAATTGGCGGCTCCGACTGGATTGCTTCGTCACTACGTTCCTCGCAATGACGCAGAGGAAAAACCACCCTCGCCGTCGCGAGCGCAGCGTGGCGATCCAGTTCCTGCGCTGCAGTTTCGTCCATCCGGGTTGCGCCGTCCCGGGCATGGCGACTCAGCCCGACAGGCAAAGGGGGTATTCGCGGATGAGGACCTCCGCCGGAATGCCGAGCCCCTCGTGCAGTTTCCGGATCATCCTGAGGGTGAGCGGCCGGCGGCGGTTGAGGATATCGCTGACATGGCCGCTGGAGCCGCCCAGATAGGCCATCATGTCGCGATGGCCGAGCCCCAGCTGCCGCATCTTCATCTTCACCATCTCGATGGGGTCGGGTCCGCGGCGGGCGCGCGTCCCGGAACGGCCGGGCGATGTCTCCCCGCGCCATTCCCTTGCCACTGCCATATCAGGCGATACATCCATCTCCCCTCTCCTCCCGGCCGGCCGCGGAATGTTTTCTCACGATCAGTGGACCACCAGGACCGGACAGCTGGCATAGCCGATGGTGCGGCCGGTGACGCTGCCCATCAGCAGCCGGTTCAGACCCTTGCGGCCGTGGGAACCCATGACGAGAAGGTCGGCGCCGATCTCCCGGGCCAGATCAGTGATCGCCCGATAGGGCTCGCCCTCCCGCACGATCGCCTCGGCGGCAACCCCCCTAGCGGCGGCGGCGGCGGCCACCTCCTCCGCAACCACCCGCGCCTTGCCGATCAGTTCGTCGACCATTTCCGGCGCCAGGGCGAGAAACTCGTCGTTGCTGTAGACCACCGAGACGACCTTCAGCTTGCCGCCCCGCTCCCCGGCGATGTCGATGGCCAGCTCGACGGCGTCGCGGCTGGCATCGGAGCCGTCGGTGGCGACGAGGATGTTGGCGAAGCCGAGGCTGGCCCCTTCCGGAACCACGAGGACGTTGCGTTCGGTGTGGCCGATGACCCGGGCGGTGACGCTGCCCATCAGTTCGCGCTCGATGTTGGAGAGACCGCGGCGGCCGACGACGATGAGGTCGCAGTTCTCCTCCCGGGCGACGGTGACGATCCGCTCGTAGGGTTCGCCCTGTTCCAGGTTGGTGAGCACATGGACATCGTACTGGTCGGCAAGCCGGCGGGCCTCGGCCAGAATCTTCTGGCCGGGCCCGTCGATGGTTTCCCTGATGTTGCTGACGCCGAAGAGGTCCAGATCGCCCTCGTAGGAGGGCACCACCGCCAGCACCTTTATCCAGCTCTTGTCCGTCTGCGCCAGACGGCTGGCGGCTCCAAGGGCGTTGCGGCTCGATGCCGAGCCGTCGAAGGCGACCAGGATCTTTCGGTACTTAGCCATGGGTCACCGCTGCCTTGCCGGCCAGCGCCTTTTTCGCTGCCCGGTCACCGGCCATGCCCTTGGCCATGGCAACAGAGATGATGACGCCGGCGACGCCAAGCGCGGCCACCAGGGCCCAGAAGCTCACCGCTTCCAGCACGTTCTTCATGGTGGGATCGAGCTGGGCGCGCAGGCCGAGATCGGCGAGATAGCCGGGGATCTTGGCGCCGCGGCTGACGGCGACGATGAGCATCACCGCGGCCATGACCAGCTTGATGGCGTAGTCCTTGACGTAGGTGGTGCCCAGGGCGCCGAGCTGGACGCCGATCAGCGAGCCGGCGAGGATGAGAAGGGCGAGCCGGATGTCGATCAGTCCGGAAAGGCCCCACTGGATGGAACCCCAAAGGCCCATGATGAAGGCGATCACCAGCTCGGTGGCCGAGGCGATGACCGCGGAGGCGCCGATCATGTAGATCATGCCGGGCACGCCGATGAAACCGCCGACGGCGATGGTGGCGGCGAGCATACCGGTGAACAGGCCGATGGGAATGGTGATCCAGGCGGAGATCCGCACGTTGGCGACCTTGAAGTTCATCATCGGCGGAATGTTGATCTTCTGCATGGAAAGGGCGAGATTGGAGACCTTGGCCTCGCCGGTGCCCTTGGCCAGGGTGTAGGCGTCCTTCAGCACGTAGGCGCCGACCACCACCAGCACGAAGACGAAGACGACGGAAACGTAGAGGTTGGAACCGGCGTTGCCGAAATGGTCGAGAATGTACTTCTGGATCTTGATGCCGATCTGGACACCGATGATGGCGGTGGCGGCCATGACCAGACCGAGCTTGATGTCGACCTGGCCGTACTTCCAGCGCTTGTAGGCGCCGACCATGGCCTTGGGGAACTTGTGGCACATGTTGCTGGCCACCGCCACCGCGCCGGGAGCGCCCAGGGACATCATCGCCGGGGTGAGCACGAAGGCGCCGCCCGAGCCGATGAAGCCGCTCAGCAGGCCACCAACCAAGCCGATGATCAGCAGGGCGAGCACCTTCTCCACCTTCATGTCCATGAACATGATGGACACGTCGCGGATGACGTTGGCGCTGCCCTCGTGCTCGTCGAGGCTGACCATGACCTTCTTGTTCATCCGCA
>JBFLZZ010000106.1:0-4259 GCA_040755255.1 Thermodesulfobacteriota bacterium | reverse complement strand
TCGCGCTTTTTCCGGCCACTCCTGCGTCTCTCCGGCTGCGTGAAAATGGCATCCAACAATGCATACAGAGGGACTCCTGGCTCCCGGAAAAGCTTCTTTTCAATTGGCTGAATTTCGACGGTAATCAAGTTTTTTTGCAGGGTCAGCCCCGCGCCAATGCACGCTATGACGCCCGCACCAGCCGCCACACCATCTTTTCAATCTCCACCAGCAGAAAGACGGCGATGCCGACGGCGAAGACGCGGCCCCAGGCCGCCGCGTCGATGGGGCTGCTCTGGAACAGCCGGTTCATTGTCGGCGCGTAGGTATAGAGGATCTGCAGCCCGAGCATGGCGAAGATGCCGGCAAACACCCAGAGATTGGAGAAGAAGGGCAGGCGGAAGAAACTCAGGTTCAGGGAGCGGCAGTTGAGCAGGTAGCAGAGTTCGACGACGACAAAGAGATTGACGGCGATGGTCCGCGCTTCGGCGAGACTCCGCCCCTGGCCGGTCTCCCAGCGGAAAAGCAGGAAACAGCCGATCAGCAGCATCAGGCTCACCAGGGTGATGCGCACCGCCAGTTCCAGGGTGATGATCGGCGTCTGCGGGTTCCGGGGCGGCCGGTCCATGATGCCCGGTTCCTTCGGTTCGAAGGCCAGGGCCAGGCCGAGGAAGCCGGCGGTGGTCATGTTGATCCACAGGATCTGCACCGGCAGGATCGGCAGGGTGACGCCCATCAGGATCGCCGCCAGGATCACCAGACCTTCGCCGAAGTTGGTGGGCAGGGTCCAGACGATGAACTTGGTCAGGTTGTCGAAGACGCCGCGCCCTTCCTCTACCGCCGCCTCGATGGAGCTGAAATTGTCGTCGGTGAGCACCATGGCCGCCGCCTCCTTGGCCACCTCGGTACCGGTGATCCCCATGGCAACGCCGATATCGGCCCGCTTCAGGGCCGGAGCGTCGTTGACGCCGTCGCCGGTCATCGCCACCACCTGGCCTTTCGCCTGCAGGGCCTCCACCAGCCGGAGCTTCTGCTCCGGGGTGGCGCGGGCGAACACCGCGGTCTCGTCCACCCGGTCGCGAAGCTCCCGGTCGGAGAGCCGGCCGAGTTCCGCGCCGGTGAGCACCGCCTTCTGCGTCCCATCATCTTCGATCAGCCCCACCTGTCTGGCAATGGCGACCGCGGTGGCGCCGTGATCGCCGGTAATCATCTTGACCCTGATCCCGGCCTGCCGGCAGATGCGTACCGCAGCCACCGCCGCCGGTCGGGGCGGATCGAGCATCGCCTGCAGCCCGAGGAAGGTGAGGCCGGAGGCCACCTCGGCGTGGGTGACGGCGGCGGCTGACTGGGCCACCGTCTTTCTGGCAAGGGCCAATACCCGCATGCCGCGTCCGGCCATGTCGTGCACCGCGGCCATGATGGCGTCGGCGTCCATCGCCACCGGGCTGCCGTGTTCGTCCAGCTGGGAGGAGGAGCGGCCGAGCAGGGCCTCCACCGAACCTTTCAGGTAGATGACGCGGTCGCCGTCCCGGCCGGTTTCGTGGAGGGTGGCCATGTACTGGTGTTCGGATTCGAAGGGGATGGCGTCCCGGCGAGGGTATTCCTCCTGAAGCTTCTCCGGGGCGAGGCCGAATTTGCGGGCAGCGGTGAGCAGCGCCCCTTCTGTGGGATCGCCCTGGATCTGCCAGACCCCCGCCGCTTCCACCAGGACGCTGTCGTTGCACAGCGCGCCGGCCCGCAGACATTCCACCAGGGCGGGGGCATCGCCGGCAATCGGCCGACCATCCCGGGTAATGGCGCCGGTGCGGGGATCGTAGCCGGTGCCGCCCACCTGGTAGCGCCTGCCGCCAGCCGCGATCTCCTGGACGGTCATCTGGTTTTCGGTGAGGGTGCCGGTCTTGTCGGTGCAGATCACCGTGGTGGAACCCAGGGTTTCCACCGCCGGCAGTTTGCGGATGATCGCCCGCCGCTTCGCCATCCGGCCGACGCCAATGGCGAGGGTGATGGTCACCGCCGCCGGCAACCCTTCCGGGATGGCGCCCACCGCCAGCGCCACCGCCGCCATGAACATGTCGAACAGGGGTTGGCCGCGCAGCATGCCCACCGCGACGGTGAGCGCCGCCAGCGCAAGGATGGCGTAGAGCATGATCGTGCTGAAGCGGGCGATCTTCCGGGTCAGCGGCGTGGCAAGGTCTTCGGTTTCGGCGATGAGGCTGGAGATCCGCCCGACTTCGGTGGCGTCGCCGGTGGCGGTGACGACGCCCGTGCCCCCGCCGTAGGTGACCAGAGTGGAGGCGTAGGCCATGTTGGCGCGGTCGGCGAGCTGGGCGTCCTCGGCAAGCCGCGCCGGTTTTTTTTCCACCGGTACCGATTCGCCGGTGAGGGCCGATTCGTCGATTCTGAGTTCGCGCAGCCGCAGCAGGCGCAGATCGGCCGGAACCTTGTCGCCCCCCTGCAGCAGCACGGTATCGCCGGGGACCAGCAGCTCGGCGTTGATTCGCCGCTTTTCGCCGTCGCGCAGCACCGTCGCCTCGGTGGTCATGGTGCGGGCCAGGGCCGCCAGGGCATCCACCGCCTTGGCCTCCTGGATGTAGCCGACCACGGCGTTGACCAGCACCACCCCGAAGATCACCCCGGCATCCACCCATTCCCGCAGAAAGGCGGAAAGCAGGCCGGCGCCGATCAGGACATGGACCAGCGGCTGGTGGAACTGCAGCAGGAAACGGAGCAGTGCCCCCTTGCCCTTACGGCTGGCGAGGCGGTTGGCGCCGTAGTGTTGCAGTCGTTGTTCCGCTTCGTTGCTGCGGAGGCCGCGGTCGGCGTCGCCGCCGAGCAGGCGGAGCGTTTCGTCGGCGGCGAGGTGATGCCAGGGTTTGTTCGTGGGGAGTTGCATGTTGCCGGAAGGGTATGGGGAGTAGGTTGATGCAAACGGTATCCTGCCCAAAAATGCGGTGTTTGTCGAGAACCGTGTGCCGACTCGCGAAAAAATTCCGGCAGAAGCACCCCGGTCCCGACGACCGGAGCCACGGCGGTCGGGGCAGGTGCGACAGGGTGGTAGTAGTGGTGCAATCGCCGCTTATCTCCTGATAATCACGAAATTATTTTTAATTGACACCACCGGCGGGTTGTGCCTAGGCTCAGGGTAGGCGTCCACCTCAGAAAATAATCTGCGAGCAATGGAGGCAACCATGGAACAACAGAAATGGATCCGGAAAATCGGGCTGGTGATGGTGGTGGGATTGGTGTTCTGCTGCCAGGAGGCGGCCGGTGGGGAAAGGGAAGCGCCGATGGCGGACACCGGCAGGATGATGATGGAGCATATCGACATGGACTGCACCATCTGCCACGGCGAAAGCGGGCCCAAGGGCTTCGACATGGGCAATCACCCGAAACAGAAATGCACCGACTGCCATGTGCCGGGCACGAGTCAGGTGCTGAAGCACAAGGAAAAGCGGACCAGCATTGCCAAGGAAATGATGCTCAAGCACGGGGCGGCGCTCAACTGCAAGCTCTGTCACGGCGAGACCGGCGCCGGAGGTAAGATGATGCTGGAGCACGTCGGCATGGACTGCCAAACCTGCCATGTGGTGGAGGAGCGGTGAAGGTGGCGACAGCCCGTTGATACACTGGCTGTTGGCGGCACATGGACGTGTCGCCGTACTGCACCGACTCTGAAAGATCCAAGGAATTCGAGAGCTTGGCCGAAATCTGTTTTGGACAATCGATGGTTGAAAAAACCACGACGGGCTTTTTCAACGGACTGCTAAGAGATACGGGCAATAGCGGGAGGGGATGGTATCAGCAGGGATTTTCCTGGGTGAGGCGTTGCCCATGACGGGATGATGTTCTTTGAAAAAAAGAGGTTTCGAAATCAAATAGGTATGTGAAGCGAATCAGTTCCGTGCCGACGGGAGGGGAGAGGGCTTGCAGAATCGTCGCAAGCCCTTTTTTTTCGTAATATTCATGACAAACAGTGCGGTGCATGGCAAGGCAGGGAGCTTCGCCAGAGGACTGCCGCATGTATCCGGATTGACCACCGTTTGGACAATTTCGTACAATATGATACTTCCGCGGCGTCGCCTGGTTGCGGCAATGCTGCGGGGGGGGGGGAAGGGTTACATTTGTTATTTTTGATTATTCCCGGTGGAAACGTGCGAATTTTGCCGCCGACGGGTTTTCCCGTCGGCATTTTCAACCCCACGCGCCAAGAAACGTGAAGAGGAGGGGATGTGAAGGTCAGGATAGGTCCCATAACCAGAATAGAGGGGCATTTGGATGTC
>JBFLZZ010000105.1:0-4263 GCA_040755255.1 Thermodesulfobacteriota bacterium | reverse complement strand
TCAGCGTAATTCACTACCAGGCGGGGGCCTCAATGGGAAAAGTAAAAAGAGTACGGAAAAGTTTCGCCAAAATCGGAGAGGTTGTGGAAAAGCCGCATCTCATCGAGATGCAGCAGCAGGCGTTCGATAATTTTCTGCAGATCAACGTCGAGCCCGATGACCGCAAGGATGAGGGGCTTCAGGGGATTTTCAAGAGCGTTTTCCCCATCGAAGACTTCAACGGCACCTGTTCCCTCGAGTTTGTCAGCTATTCCTTTGGTGAGCCCAAGTACACGGTGGAGGAATGCATCCATCGCGGCATGACCTATGAGGTGCCGATCAAGATCACCGTCCGCCTGGTCACCTACGACATCGACGAGACCACCGGCGTCAAGAATATCCGGGATATCAAGGAACAGGCCGTGTACCTGGGGTCCATCCCGCTGATGACCAAGTCCGGAGTGTTCGTGGTCAACGGTACCGAGCGGGTCATCGTCAGCCAGCTGCAGCGCTCTCCCGGCCTCTTCTATTCCCATGACGGCGGCAAGACCCATTCCCTCGGCAAGTTCATCTACTCCGCCCGGATCATCCCGGTGCGCGGTTCCTGGATCGATCTCGAGTTCGACGCCAAGGATATCCTCTACGTGCGCATCGACCGGCGGCGCAAGTTTCCGGTCACCACCCTGCTCAAGGCTTTGGGGTACAGCGGTCCGGAACTGCTGCGATTCTTCTACGACGTCGAGAAAATCGTCATCCGGCGCGGCAAGGTGTACCGCGCCTTCAACGCCGAGCTGATCACCGGTGAGAAGGCGAGCCGGGACATCATCAACCCGGAAACCGGCGAGGTGCTGGTCAAACAGGGGAAGAAGATCAACAAGGCCGTGGCCCGCCGGATCAAGGAGGCGGGTATTCAGGAGATCGAAATCGCCCGCGACGAGCTGGTCGGCAAGATCGCCGCTGCCGACATCGTCCACCCGGAGACCGGGGAGGTGATGGTCGCCTGCAACGACGAATTCGGCGAAAACATCTGCGACCTGCTCGCCGAGGCTAAGATCAAGGAAATCGAGGTGCTGCACATCGATTCCATCAAGGTCACCGATTCCTTCCGCCGCACCCTGGCCCTCGACAAGGCGGCGTCCACCGAGGAGGCCCTGATCGAGATCTACCGGCGGCTGCGGCCCAGCAGCCCGCCGACGGTGGACATCGCCACCGGTTTTTTCAACAACCTCTTCTTCAATCCGGACACCTACGATCTGTCCACCGTCGGCCGCTTCAAGCTGAACGCCAAACTGGGGCTCGACACCGACATCGCCACCCGCACCCTGACCCGCGAGGACATCATGCTGGCGGTGCGCTACCTGGTTCGCCTCAAGGAATCCCAGGGGCAGATCGACGATATCGACCATCTCGGCAACCGGCGGGTACGCACGGTCGGTGAACTGGTGGAGAACCAGTACCGGATGGGACTGGTGCGGATGGAGCGGGCGATCCGCGAGCGGATGAGCCTGCAGGAAACCGAGGCGCTGATGCCCCACGACCTGATCAACCCCAAGCCGATCTCGTCGGCGATCAAGGAGTTCTTCGGCACCAGCCAGCTTTCCCAGTTCATGGACCAGACCAACCCGTTGTCCGAGGTGACCCACAAGCGGCGGCTTTCCGCCCTGGGGCCCGGCGGTCTCTCCCGCGAACGCGCCGGTTTCGAGGTTCGCGACGTCCATCCCACCCACTACGGCCGGATCTGTCCCATCGAGACTCCGGAAGGCCCCAACATCGGCCTCATCGTGTCGCTGGCCTCCTTTGCCCAGGTCAACGAATTCGGTTTCATCGAAACCCCCTACCGCAAGGTGGTGGAGCGCAAAGCCACCGATGAAGTCTCCTACATGTCCGCCCTGCAGGAGAAGGACAAGGTCATCGCTCCGGCGCAGTCGGTGATGACCGCGGACGGCGTCCTGGCCGACGACACCCTCATCGCCAGACTGGAGGGCGAGGTCGTCCTCTCCCCCGCCGATGCCGTCACCCATATGGACGTATCTCCCAACCAGCTGGTCAGCGTCGCCGCCTCCCTGGTGCCCTTTCTCGAGAACGACGACGCCAACCGGGCACTGATGGGATCCAACATGCAGCGCCAGGCCGTGCCGCTGCTCAGAACCAGCGCGCCCCTGGTGGGGACCGGCCTGGAGCGGCGGGTTGCCTACGATTCCGGCGTCTGCCTGTTGGCCGGCGGTGACGGTATCGTCGAGGAGGTCGACGCCAACCGGGTGGTTGTCCGCTACGACCAGCCCGGCACCGACGGTTTCGACACCGGCATCGGCGTCTACCGGCTGGAGAAGTACAAGAAGTCCAACCAGAACACCTGTTTTACCCAGAGGCCGCTGGCCCTGCCGGGGCAAAAGGTGAAAAAGGGGGAAATCCTCGCCGACGGCCCCGCCTGCGACCAGGGTGAACTCGGCCTGGGCAAGAACGTCACCATCGCCTTCATGCCCTGGCGCGGTTACAACTTCGAAGACTCGATCCTGGTGAACGAGCGGCTGGTCAAGGACGACACCTTCACCTCCATCCACATCGAGGTGTTCGAAACCGTGGCGCGGGACACCAAGCTCGGCAAGGAGGAGATCACCCGCGACATCCCCAACGTCGGCGAGGAGGCCCTGCGCAACCTCGACGAGTCCGGTATCGTCCGCATCGGCGCCGAGGTGGGAGCCGGCGACACCCTGGTCGGCAAGGTGACCCCCAAGGGCGAAACCCAGCTCTCCCCCGAGGAGAAGCTGCTGCGCGCGATTTTCGGCGAGAAGGCGGGGGACGTCAAGGATACCTCGCTCCGGGTGCCGCCCGGTATCGAAGGGGTGGTCATCGACGCCAAGGTTTTCTCCCGCAAGGGCGTCGAGAAGGACGACCGGGCGCTGAAGATAGAGGAGATCGAGATCACTGCGCTCCGGCGGGACATGGACGACGAGATCACCTGCCTGCGCAAGGCGGTCCACAACAGCCTGGCCGAGATCATGGTGGGCAGGAAGGCGGCGGGGGTTATCCTCGGCAAACGCGGCGAGGTCCTGCTGGAACGGGGCAAGAAGATAACCCGGGCGGTACTGGACAAGCTGCCGCTTTCCTCGGTGCGCAACGTCGAGTTCGACGGCCGCGAGAAGATGGAAGGCGAGATCGAACTGCTTTTCGACCGATTCGACAACCAGGTGCAGCAGGTCAACAACCGCTACGAGGCGATGATCGACCGGATCCGCAAGGGCGACGACCTGCCCCCCGGGGTGATCAAGATGGTCAAGATCTACATCGCCACCAAGCGCAAGCTGATGGTGGGCGACAAGATGGCCGGCCGCCACGGCAACAAGGGTGTCGTCTCCCGGATACTGCCCGAGGAGGACATGCCCTATTTCGCCAATGGCCGCAGCGTCGACATCGTCCTCAACCCCCTGGGCGTCCCGTCGCGTATGAACGTCGGCCAGGTGCTCGAGGTTCATCTCGGCTGGGCCGGCCGCGTGCTGGGGGAACAGCTCGCCGAACTGGCCAGAAAGCGGGATCTCGACGGGGTGAAGAAGAAACTCCAGAAGATCTACTATCCCAAGGAGTACAACAGCATCGTCAAGGAACTGGGTGAGGAGGGGCTGCTCGATCTCGCCGAGGCGATGCGCAACGGCGTGCCGATGGCGACGCCGGTATTCGACGGCGCCAACGAAGGCGAGATTCGGGCGCTGCTGGTCGAGGCCGGGGTGAACGAGATCGGCAAAACCACCCTGTACGACGGCCTTACCGGCGATTCCTTCCAGAACCCGGTCACCGTCGGCACCATGTATATGCTGAAACTGCACCACCTGGTCGACGACAAGATCCACGCCCGCTCCACCGGGCCGTATTCCCTCGTCACCCAGCAGCCGCTGGGCGGCAAGGCGCAGTTCGGCGGCCAGCGACTGGGTGAGATGGAGGTCTGGGCGATGGAGGCCTACGGCGCCGCCTACACCCTGCAGGAGTTCCTGACCGTCAAGTCCGACGACGTCAGTGGCCGGACCAAGATGTACGAAAAGATCGTCAAGGGGAACAACTTCCTCGAAGCCGGCCTGCCCGAGTCCTTCCATGTATTGGTCAAGGAGTTGCAGGGCCTGTGCCTGGATATGGAACT
The DNA here is from genome assembly GCA_040755255.1 of Thermodesulfobacteriota bacterium. Taxonomy (GTDB): domain Bacteria; phylum Desulfobacterota; class Desulfobulbia; order Desulfobulbales; family S012-135; genus JBFLZZ01. The sequence goes on along the minus strand of JBFLZZ010000105.1, from coordinate 155 downwards.
CTTGGATGAATAACCTGCCCAACGCGATGGCATAACGATACAGGGGTACAACTGTGGAAGAACTTTTCAGTTTTTTCTCCAAGGCTAAGGCGCCGCTCGATTTCGACAAGGTCCGCATCTCCCTGGCATCGCCGGAGAAGATCCGCGACTGGTCG
>JBFLZZ010000104.1:0-4305 GCA_040755255.1 Thermodesulfobacteriota bacterium | reverse complement strand
CGCCACGGCGCCCTGCTGCAGCTCAACCGGTTCTGCGCCGACCATGAGCTGCAGGCCCTGCCGGCGGTGATGGTGGCGGACGACGTCGAGGGGGGGGTGGAGGCCCTGCTGCAGGCGGTGAGCATCGGCGCCATCCGTCCCAATCTCGCCATCTTCGGCTGGAGCCACGAGGAGGAGCATCTGGCTTCCTACGTGCGGCAGCTGCGGATGGCGGCGGCCCTGGCGATGAGCGTGGTGCTCGTCCATCCGGTGGCGATGCCGGCGCCGGAGACGGTGAGGCGCATCGATGTCTGGTGGCGCGGGAGGAAGAACGGCGAACTGATGATGATGCTCGCCTGGCTGATCACCGAGAACTGGGAGTGGGAAGGGGCCAGGGTGCGTCTGTTGCGGGCGGTCGACAGCGAGGAGGGGCGGCAGCCCATCGAGGCGGCCCTGGCGAGCCTGGTGGAAATGGCGCGGATGGAAGCGGAGATCGTCGTCATCCCGGCGACCGAACCCTTCCCGGCGGTGCTCCGCCAGCATTCGGCGGACGCCTCCTGCATCGTGCTGGGTCTGGATCTGCCCGCGCCGGAGGAGGAGCGGCAGTGGTTCATCCGCAATCAGCTCTTCCTCATGGATCTGCCCACCACGATCCTGGTCAACAGCCGCGAGGACCTGCGGATCTTCGTCTGAGTTGCCATGATCGCCGCCATCGATACCCACGCCCACATCTGCGACGGCCGTTTCGACCCGGACCGGGCCGCCGTGCTCGACCGGGCCCGGGCCGCCGGGGTGAGCGCCATCGTCGCGGTGGGCGAGACCGTTGCCGATTGCCACCGCAACCTGGAGCTTGCCGCCGCTTTTCCGATCCTGCGGCCGGCGGCGGGGCTGTATCCGGAATTCGCCGATTTGGCCTCCGCCGAGCGGCTGGCCGGCCTCGTCCGTCTGCATCGGCAGCGGCTCGTCGCCGTCGGCGAGATCGGCCTCGACTACTGGCTCGCCAGGGAAGAGGCCGATCGTGGCCTCCAGCGCGAGGTGCTGGCGCTGTTCATCGATCTCGCCGCGGAGCTCGGCCTGCCCCTGAACGTCCATTCCCGTTCCGCCGGCCGGCAGACCGTCGAGCTGCTCCTCCGGAAAGACGCCGGCCGCGTCCAGCTGCACGCCTTCGACGGCAAGCTGGCGGCGGCGCTGCCCGCGGTGGAGGCCGGCTATTTCTTTTCGGTGCCGCCCTCGGTGGTCCGCTCCCGGCAGAAGCAGAAGCTGGTGGCGGGGCTGCCCCTTTCCTGCCTGCTCGTTGAAACCGACAGCCCGGTGCTGGGGCCGGAGCCGGGGGTGCGCAACGAACCGGCCAACCTGGGCGCGGCGCTGGCGGCGGTGGCGGCGATCAAGCACATCGCCGTGGAGGAGCTGGCCGGGATCGTGTATGCTAACACCATGCGCCTTTACGGCCAAAACCTGCTTTCCCTGTCCTGACCTGCCTTCCGGGAGAAGAAGATGATCCTGCCCCTGCCCGCCGTCGCCGTCCTGCTCGGCTTTCTGATGCTTGCCGCATCCCTCTTTCTGAGCCTGCGGGCCAGGGCGGAGGTGCCGGTGGAGATGCGCCGCCGATGGCTGCTGCTGGGCGGGCTGATGGCCTTCTTCCTGGTGGGCTATCTGGCGTTTTTCGTCATCCAGGTGCGGCGCATCGTCTTTCCCCTGGAGGAGCTCACCGCCGCGGTCTTCTCCGGCGGCGCCCTGTTCGTGCTGATCGCCACCCGGCTGACCCTCCGGACCCTGCACCAGATCAACGTGCAGCGCAGCCGGCTGAGCGATGCCAACGCCCAGCTGCTGGCGAGCAACACGATCCTCGCCGAGGAGATCGACCGCCGCCAGGAGGCGGAGGCGACGGCGGTCTCCCGCCTCCGCTACCTCACCTCCCTGCACAACATCGACACCATCCTCTCCTCCAGTCTCGATCTGCGGGTGACCCTCAAGCTCTTCCTCGACCAGCTCATGCCGCAGCTGGGTATCGACGCCGCCGCGGTGCTCCTGCTCAACCGCTATACCCAGACCCTGGAATTCGCCTCCGGCCACGGCTTCCACACCAAGGCCATCGAAGGGTCAAGGGAGCGGCTCGGCGAGGGTTCCGCCGGCACCGCGGCCATGGAGCGCGCCATGTGCCATATCCCGCTGCTCAGCGACCAGGGCGGCAGATTTCAGCGGCGGGAACAGCTCCGCGACGAAGGCTTCATCTCCTACTGCGCCCAGCCGCTCATCGCCAAGGGCGAGGTGAAGGGGGTGCTGGAGGTGTACCATCGCAAGGCCTTCGAGCCCGATCCCGAATGGACGGATTTTCTCGAATCCCTGGCGGTGCGGGCGGCGATCGCCATCGAGAACGCCACCCTGTTCAACGACCTGCAGCGCTCCAACGCCGAGCTGATCATCGCCTACGATTCCACCATCGAAGGCTGGGGCCGGGCGCTGGAGCTGCGCGACAGCGAGACCAGCGGCCACACCGAGCGGGTGGCGGCGATGACCTGCGACATGGCCCGCGGTTTCGGCATCGGCGAGGAGAAGATCGTCCACATCCATCGCGGCGCGCTCCTGCACGACATCGGCAAGATGGCGATCTCCGACGCCATCCTGATGAAGGAGGGGGCCTACAGCGACGAGGAGCGGCGGATCATGCAGGAACACCCGCAGCACGCCTTCCGGATGCTGGCGCCGATCAGCTACCTGCAGCCGGCCCTCGACATCCCCTACTGCCACCACGAGCGCTGGGACGGCACCGGTTACCCGCGCGGCCTCAAGGGGGCGCAGATCCCGCTCGCCGCCCGCATCTTCGCGGTGGCCGACACCTACGACGCCCTGATCAACGAGCGCCGCTACCACGAGGCCTGGTCCCGGGACCGGGTCTGTTCCTACATCCGCGACCAGGCCGGCAGCCATTTCGACCCGGAGGTGGTGGATAGGTTTCTCAGGATGCAGTGGTGCCGGGAAAAGGAATGCCTGCTGCCCGGCAAGGGAGGAGGAAATGTCCGCAAGGGAGAAGGAGAAGCGGCCGGCTGAAGGGCCCCTCGAAATCGTGATCAAATGCGACACCGCCGGCGTCGTCGACGCGGTCCGGCAGGCCATCGTCGCCGAACTGGGTGAGCGGGTGGCGGTGATCGGCGCCGGCGTCGGGCCGGTGAACCAGGGCGACCTGCTCACCGCCGAGACCGGCAGCCGCCTGGTGCTGGGCTTCAACGTGCCGGTGCTGCCCCATGTCGACGCCGTCTGCCGCGAGCGCAAGGTCGAGGTGCGGCTCTACCGGGTGATCTACCGGCTGGTGGCGGACCTGGCCGAACTGGTCGCCAGCCTGCAGCCGGCGGCCGACAGCGAAACCGTCCTCGGCCGGGCCAGGGTGATCGCTCTCTTCAAGAGCAGCCGCCACGGCATCATCCTCGGCTGCGGGGTGGAGTCGGGCCGGCTGGCGCTGGGGGACCGCTTCCGGGTGATCGGCGCCATGGGCGAGATCTACAACGGCAGGATCGAATCCCTGCACATCGAGCGCGACAGGGTGGACAAGGCGGCCGCCGGCCAGCAGGCGGGCATCAAGATCCGCGCTTTCGACCGGGCCCGGGTCGGCGACCTGGTGGAGGCCTATGCGGTGGTCCGCGCCCGCAACCGGCCCTGGCGGCCCGGCGGCGAGGTGCTGCACCGCTGAGGCGAGGGCGGCGGCTTGCGAGGTCCGCCTGTTGGTAATGGGGCCACAGATCGGGCAGCATTTTTTCATGCGGCTTGTTGTTCGGCGTCGCCCCCCTCTTGACTTGATACTGAATTATGATACTATATTGCTCGTGAAACGGAAGCACGCCAAGACTCTTGCGCTGCTCTTTCACCGTCCGGTATCGGCCAACGTGAGGCATGACGATGTCATGGCACTCCTGGCCGAACTGGGCGCGAAGATCGAGGTCAACCGGGAAGGGTCGCGTGTCGGTGTGGTGCTGTTTGGAGAGGTACGGGTGTTGCACAGGCCGCATCCGTCTCCAAATATGGACAAAGGCGCAGTCGCCGCGGTGCGCGACTGGCTGGAACAGCTTGGGGTGACGCCATGACGATGAATACGATGGAACTGGAGGGTTACACCGCCGTGATTCGCTACAATCCGGAGACGGACGAGTTTCGTGGAGAAATTCAGGGGATCAACGGCGGCGCGGATTTTTACGGCAGGTCACCGGACGAGTTGCGTCGCGAGTTCAGGGCATCGCTGGATTTTTTTCTTGAGACCTGCGCGCGGCACGGCATCGAGCCGAGGAAACAGGCGAGCGGCCGGTTTGTCGTGCGCCTGCCGTCGGAACTGCACGC
>JBFLZZ010000103.1:0-4342 GCA_040755255.1 Thermodesulfobacteriota bacterium | reverse complement strand
CGGCCTCCGGGCCGGCGGACGGGAATCCGGCCGGCGGATTCCTCAGCAGCGGAAAGATACTCCTTCCTATCTAACGCGGGAAGACGGAAAAGGAAAGGGGCAATGGAGGGGGGCAATCATCGTCTGTCGGCCAGGGAATCGTGCGGCAACAGACCCCAGAGGGCGGTGGTCCGGCGCGAGCGGCCGGCGATGCGGATCTCGCGGCTGGCGGTCTGTCCGGACGGATCGGTGGCGGTGAGCTGCAGTGCCACCTCCTTCCTGGTCTCGGTCGAGAAGAAGGCAGGCATGACAAAGGCGACCACCGAGCCTTCCCGATTGCGAGGTTCCACCCGCACCGGCACGCCGCCGGTCTGCCGCCAGGAGAAGGTCAGCCGGTCGCGGGCATCGTCGGTACTGGCGCTGGCGTCGAGGATGACGGTCTGGCCGGCGGTGTAGGTATCCTGGAAGGAGGAGAGGTGGAGCCGCGGCGGGTGATCGCCGATCTTCACCTCGATGGTGAGCCGGCCCTGTTTCGATTGCATGCCATCGGCGACGAAGCTGTAGCCCAGCTGCTCGCGTCCGGAAAAATACTTGGGCGGCCGGTAACGGGATCGGGTGGAGGAAAGCCGATCGAGATCTCCCTTGATGCCTTTCTTGTCGATCCGGACGGCAACCGTATCGTCGAAGGGACCACTGTTGGCCCTTGCCCAGATCTTTCGCCAGTCGATGACCAGGGGGGTGGCGCTGTCGGTGGCCAGGGTGAGGTTGCGCGCCGCCGGCGGGCCGGGTGCCGGTTTTTCCTCCGCGGCCGGCGCCGGTTCCGTCGGTGCTGCCTGCTGCACGAGCGGATCGGGACCGGTGATGAACGCCGTCGCCGGCTCGCTGAACTGGCGGCCGTCAGTGGCGCGGAAGGTGAAACTGTCGCTGCAGCCGAAGTCCTGGCCGGGCTGGTAGGTCAGAACCGGCGGGACCCCGATCAGCCGGCCGTGGCCGGGAAGGGAGGTGACCTCGAAGGAAAGGGTGTCGCCGTCGGTGTCTCTTCCATCCAGCCGGATTTCGATCGCCTCGCCGCGCTTGTCGAGATGGTGCATGGAACCCAGCGCCACCGGCGGGGTGTTGGCGGCCGCCGGGGGCGAGGCCGTCTCGGCCGGGGTTGCGGCGGTCTGTTCCGGCGGAATCGCCGGCGGGGGCGCGGCCGGTTTGGGGCCGAGCAGCAGATAGCTGCCGCCGCCCAGGAGCAGGAGGAGAAACAAGCCGCCCGCGGCCAGCATCATCCGGTTTTTTCCGGCAGGGGGCGGAGGCGCCGCGACCGGCGGCGGGGTTGCCGCGGCCGGCCGCGGTCCGGACTCCGGCGGCGGGATCGGGGCGGCGGCCGCGGCCGGTTCCGGCCCGCTGTCCACCGCCGTTGCCTCGGTCGGCTCGCTCACCGTCGGATCCAGGGTGAAGGCGTCGAGATCGAATTCGCCGTCACCGCCGAAATCCATGAGATGGTCGCCTTCCTTGCCGAACAGATCGGCGAGGCTCGCTTCCTCCTTTCCCGGGGGGAGATCGGTGGAGGAGGAGGAAAAGAGGGCGTCGATCTCGTCCTGGTCCATGTCCTGGGCGGTGAGGTCACCGGCCGGGGCCGGCGCGGCCTCGGCGGGCATGGCGAAGGGATCGGGCTCCGCCGGCGCCGGTTCGGCCATCAGGTTGTCGATGGCCTCCTGGTCGAATTCCGAAGGCTGCTCGGCCGCGGCGGTCCGTTCGCCGGCTTCTTCGCCCAAGAGACTGGCGATATCGTCCTGCTGCAGTTCACCGACGGTGCCGGGGTCGTCGAGGTCGCTGAGCCAGTCGTCGATATCGGTGGTGATCTTTTCTTCAGCCATGGCGGTTCCCGTGAATCAGCGGCCGCCGTAAGTGGCGTGCAGGGAGCGGAAAAGCGGTTCCGACATCTCGATGTTGGCGGTGTAGGAGCGCCGTTCCGCCTGCAGATTGGTGCCGCTGATGTGAAGGCGGAGATAGCCGTCGATTTCCTGCAGCACCCCCTGCAGGTCCTGGCCGCCGTCGCCCTTGAGCCGGCCGTCGACGGTGTTGCGGTTGACCATCGCCATCATCTGGTCGGCGAGGGTGGCGCCCAGTTCGGTCAGCCGTTTCTCGCCGGTTTCGGTGACGAAGACGAAGGGTTTGACCATGACCTGGCTGGGGCCGTAGAAGTGGTCGAACACCTTGGCCGCCTCGTCGCAGACCACGGTGATCATTTCCGCAAGTCCGGCGTAGTTGCCGTAGCGGAACAGGGAAGGCCGGCCGGACTGGGCGCTCACCGCCGCGGCGTTATAGGATTCCTGGGGGCGGGCGATGAGCGGCGCATCCGCGCCTTTTCCCTCCATCGCCGCGGCGGTGCAGGGAAGAAGCAGGATGAGGAAGAGGGTGGACAGGCGCGGGACACCGGCGGCGAGGCGCATGGTCGTCTCCTATTCCATTGCCTTGACGGCGATGGTGTTGGTGTGCTGGCCCGGGCCGTGGAACAGGGCCAGCAGCTCCCTGGTCAGTGGCAGGCCGTAGCGCCAGGAGGTTTTGATGATGCCGGTGCTCAGTTCGACCAGCCGCCCCTGGACGATGAGGGTCCTGCGGGTGTTGCTGAAGGTGGAGACGACGATATGGTCGAGGGCGGGCTGGGCGGTGGCCAGCTCGCCGATGTTCCGGGTCATGATGAATTCGCCGGTCTGGGGGAGGATGGTGATTTCCCGGCCCAGGCGCAGCTCGTTCACCCTGAGACCGCGGTCGGCGAGATCGGTGAGCAGATATTCGCCGAGCAGGCGGCCGAATTCGGTTTCGCGCTTGAAGTCGGACAGGGGCACCGCGTTGACCACCGCCACCCGCGCCGAGGAGGCGCTGCCGCTTTCCTCCTTCAGTTCGTAGAACACCTTGCCGGCGATTTCCCGGGAGATGGCGGACAGGGTGGTCTCGGTTGCCGCCGGGTCACTCCCTTCCGGCAGATAGCGGTAGACGGGGTAGGCGACAGCCGGCGCCTTCACCGCCTGCACCTGGCCGTCGGCGGCATGCAGCGCCGCCGGCAGCAGGGTGATGGCCAACAGCAAGGGAAGGGTTTTTGAACGGTTACGGGCCGAAGGATCTTTCGGCTCTTCAGCCTTGCGGCGAACGGTTATCATGGATACATCCTCCTTGATGTATGCGGATCACAGCTCCAGGCGTTTCATGTAGATGACTTCCGGCTTGCCGCTCCTGGCGGTGGACGCGTCGGCGAGCAGCGATTCGATCATGGCCGTCCTGGGAAAGTCGTCGGTGACGCTGGCCAGCACCGTGCCGTTGCGGTTGTCGAGCAGGCGGGCGTTGACCAGCACCCGCCCCGGCGCGAGGGTGTAGGTGCCGGTGAGCATGGCGGCGGAGGCGACCTCGGGCCGGACGCGGGCCGGATCGCGGGAAAGGCCGTGTTCGCCGTGTCCTTCCTGGATGAGGACGTCGGCGCTCATCCGCATCTCCACCACCCGGTAGTCCATCTGCTGGAATTCGTTCATCAGCTGGTCGGCGAGATAGCGGCCGAAGGAGGAGCTGCGGTAGAGTTTCCTGAGATCGACGAAGGTGCAGACCACCAGCCCGGCGTCGCGGGCGACGCGGTCCGCCTCGACCGAGGCGAGATTGCTGTCCAGCGACCGGGCGAGCGCGCGGATCCGGGCGACCAGCTGCGCGGCCTCGTCCTCCGCCGGCGGTGGGGCGGGCGCGGGCACCGCCATCGGCGGTTCGGAAAGAGGCCAGAAGGCGGGCGCGGCCCCCGGCAGGAGGAAAAAGGCCAGCAGCACGGCGAAAAACGATGCGCGCATCATGGAGATTCCCCTTTGGAAGGATGCAGGAAGACGGCTTCCTGTGTCCCTATCATCGGAAGATTGGGGAAAAGGCTTAAATGTTTTCGGGAACGCGGCGATCGGGACCGGTGCAATCGCTCTGCCATATGTCCGTTGCCAGCAGCGGCAGCGAAACGGTTGTCGTTATCGTCTTCGTGATCGAAAGGCCGATGCCGAAGGTGAACAAACGCGACGGCTGCCGGCATTTTTCATGGAAAACGCCCGGGCCGCCACCGGGTCGGCGGGCCGCTCTGGATCGCTTCGTCACGTTGTTCCTCGCGAAGACGATGGCCGCGTGCGAGGGCCGCAGGCCTGTTGCGGTCATCGCGAGCGAAGCGTGGCGATCCGCTTTTCCCCCCTCGAAAAAACCGCGGTTCAACCTTCCGGATGCGCGCCGGCGCCCGGCATCTCTTTCGGGATTACGGGTCAGTGGCCGGCTGCCTGTTCCGGCACCGCCGGGGCTGCCTGCTGCTGGGCCCCTTCATCCTCGCCGCCGGCGGCGGGCGGCGGTTCCTGGGGCGGTG
>JBFLZZ010000102.1:0-4367 GCA_040755255.1 Thermodesulfobacteriota bacterium | reverse complement strand
CATCTGGTCGAGATCGCCGATGGTGATCGTCGCCACCCCCTTGCCGATGGTGAAAAAGGAGGTGGCGGTCGCTGTATTGCCGTCCTGGCTCGCCGTCGCGGTCACCGCGTAGATGCCCGGATACACCGGCGGGGTGGGGCTGCCCTCGTAGGTGACGGTGAAGGGGGCGCCGGTGGGCAGGGTGATGACGCTCGCCTCCTTCGGCGACCCGTCGTACTCCTGGTAGAGACTGTCGAGGGAGACTGCCGGCAGGTATGCCGGCGTCGCCGAGTAGTGGGTGGCGGCCTGGGCCGCCCATTGGATCTGTTCCTCGTTGTTGAGACTGTCCCAGGCGACGGTTACGAACTCGTAGTAGCCATACCCTTCGGGAAAGGTGAAGGTTGTCTCATACGGGGCGCCGTTGACGCTTGCATAGCGCTGCCATGCTCCCCAATTTCCGTTGTCCGTGGAGTAATGGTAGTAGAAATCCACCTGGGCAACCGTTGCAGCGCTGGACTGGGGAATCACCTCAAGCATCGGGATGCCGCTGCCGTATTCCTTCGCATCGAAGGCGTAGCCGGGGGCCGGGTCGGCGGTGGAACCTTCGCTCGCCGGCTTGACCACCAGGGAGACCAGCCTGTCGCCGGCCCATTCGCTCTGGACGAAGGGACTCACATCCCACTGGTACCAGAGAGAGGTGGAGGCGGAATCCAGGGGCTGGCTGTCGAGGACTGTCCCGAAAGCCGGCTGGGTGTCCCAGGTGATGGTGGTTTCTGTCCAGCTGTCGGTCGAACTGCCGTGCGCATCGGCAACCAGGGCCGGTCCGGCCGCCTTCCAGTTCCAGAGTTGAAGATGGGCGCCGGCGATGGGCAGCCCGGCGGGCAGGGATGAGAGGTCGAACTTCAGCCAGGTGCGTTCATCGCCGTATTTTTTGGAGGGGTGGGAAGGCACCACATCGGAACTCTGCACGTAAAGATTGTTGCCGGTGCCGTAGTTGCTGGTCGGATAACCGCTGGCGACCTGAGCGTCGGCGACCGGCGAGAGGTAATAGCTGTTGCGGTCGACTGCCGCGGAGGCGGCCAGGGTGAGCGTCCCGGAATTGATGGCCGGCACGGTCGGCACCATGTGGGAGGAAACGGCGGCGGAGGGGGGAAAGCCTTCGGCACTGGCAACGACCGTATCACAGCGGAACCGCAGTCCGTAGTTTTCCATGGTCGGCACGCCGGTGACGAGCAGCATGTCGCCGATGTTGCCGGGGATCGCCTTGGCGGCGTAGCCGGTGGCGTCCCACAGTTTGATGGCCTGGCCGTACTGGTCGGTGACCGTTTCCGTGCCCGCCTTTTTCGCCAGGAACCGGACGTAGCGGTTCTTGTGGAAATCGTCCCAGAAGGATGCGATGGAGGCCTTGTTGACTGGCTTGGCCAGGCTCGGGTCATGACCGACGATTTTGAACTCGACGCCGTGGGATTGGATGCCCTCCTGTTCGACGAATTCCGGGTTGCCGTCGTAGAAGCTGCCCTTGCCCCAGACCTCGATGATGTCGCCCGGCATGAGCGTCCCTGTCTTGAAGCCGAGATAGCTGCGGTAGAGTTCCTGCTCGGCCAGGTGGTGGGCCGGGTTGATCGTGCCGTCGGGGTTGACCAGCTCCGCCGGCACCTGCGGCGTGCCGCGGCGGGCCAGGGTCTCCGGGGTGGCGGCGAGTAGGCGGATGAAGGCGTCTTCGAAGGTCGGCCGGCTGTCGCTGTCGTTCATCATCGTGACCACGGCCCGGTAGCCGCCGGAGAACTCGGTGTTCAGATGGTAGCGCGGGCCGCCCACCTGATAGGCATGGGCCTGATCGTAATGCTGGCTCTGCATGAATTCCACCAGGCTGTCGCGGACCAGGGTCGGGTCCGCCAGTGGCGTCGTGTGGGTCGGCCAGGCGTAGCCGGCGGGCGGGTGGGCAAGCATGTAGTTGTTGATCGCCACCGTATAGGTGTGGCCCGGATCGATGGGCGCGCCGTTGAAGGTGATGCTGGTGGGAACCCCGTCGTCGGCGTTTACCTCGAGGGCGCGGGAGAAGCCGGAATTCAGGTTGGTCGCCCTGAGGAAGTTGATGATGTCCTGGCCGGTCATGTCGATCCGGACATAGGTGTCGTCGCTCCAGGGGAAGGTCTCGTAGACCTGGAGGTAGGTCACCGGACCCGCCGGGATGTCGGCGCGGACGCCGCCGCCGGTTTCGATGGCGAGGTCGCAGCCGCCGGCTGCGGCGAAGAGCCGGGCCGCCTTCCACTGCATGGCGTCGCAGATCCACTGGCCGGCGGGGTTGTTGCCGCTCCACGGGTACTCGTTGGGGGACCACCAGCGCATCTCGTTGTCGAGGAGCAGGTCGTCGGCGGCATAGCCGACCACCCGGTCGACGGGCTCTTCCGGATGGGCCGCGTCGTACTGGGCCTTCAGGTTGTCGACCAGGGCCTGCACCTCCGGGTCCGGGGTGATGTCGGCGTTGCGGAGCAGGTGGTTGGCGGCACTGAAGAACCTGCCGGTCGCGGTCATCCGCAGTTCGCCGATGTAGCTCAGGTAGCTGCCCGCCTCGGTGAAGGTGGTCTTATAGTTGAGCAGCTCGGGTTGCCAGGCCGGGGTGTCGGCCCAGGAGTGCCAGTGGCCGGAAACCACCACTTCGGGCAGTGTTGCCGCGCCGTTGTCGATCAAGAGCGGCGCCGCCACCGCCGGGTTGGGATCGACCAGGCCGCTTTGGCCGATGTGGGCGGCGAGGACGACCAGATCGGCCCCCTGATTGTTGCGCAGATCGTTGACGTAGTCGGCGATGTTGCACCCGGTGCTGCTGCCGGTCCAGGCGCAATCCACCACCTCCAGGGTGCCGGCCAGCGAGGCGCCCACCTCGGCCGCCTGGGTGGTGTAGCCGATGATGCCGATCCTCAGGCCGTTGGCGTCGACGACGGTGGTGGCGGCGAAATGGGGAAGATGGGTGGCGATGTCGCGGACGTTGACCGACAGGACCGGTACCCCCGAGGCCGCGAGCGCTTCGAGGTTGGCGACGTAGCTCGGGTCGCGCACGTCATGGTTGCCGACCACCACCGCGTCCATGCCGCGGCCGTTGCGGCCGGACACCAGTGCCAGTTTTTTCGAGAGCAGCTGGTAGAACTGGGTCATGCCGCAGTTGCTGCCGATGCTGCCGGCCTGAGGCTCGGCGCAGCCGCTGATGGTGAAGGGGCCGATGGTCAGCGGTTCGGTGCTGCCGTTGAAGTCGCCGATGGGGTTGCCCTCGGACATGTCGCCGGCATCGATCACCAGCGCCCCGGGAGTGACGGCGGTGAGTTCGAGCATCCGGCCGGCCATGTAGGCCGCGCCGCCGACGTCCTCGAAGGCGGGGGTGGCGGTGCCGTGAACCGGCGGCGCCATCTTGTGCGGGGTCAGCCGCGAGTGGGTGTCGTTGACGTGGAAGATGGTCAGACCCGCCGCCGTTGCGGTGAAGGTTGCGGTGCAGGTCTTGTTCCCGTTCATGACCACGTCGATGGTCGGCGCGGTGCTGGTGGAGCAGCCGCTCCAGCCGGTGAAGGCGGAAGCGGCGCCGGGGTTGGCGGTGATGGTGGCGGTGCTGCCGGAGGTGTAGGGGTTGGCGACGCCGGTGACGGTGCCTTCACCGTTGCCGGCGGTGGCGGTGGTAAGGCTGTAACTCAGGGTGCCGGACCAGTCGGAGACCGTTCCCTGGATCTCCAGATCGGCGGCGGTACTGGCGGTGGTGTCGAAGATGTACCAGGTACCGGTGGAGGATGTCCCGCCGTAGTTGACGATCCGGAAGTTCACTGTAGTGCCCGGCGGGACGCTCTGCAGGGCGCTGATCCCGGAGAGATCGATGGCGGCGAGCGATGCGCCGGAAGATGCGGTGGAGGAATAAACCAGGTTGGCGATATCGGTAAAGGCGCCGGCTCCCACCTGGTACTGGAGCATCCCGTTTGCCGGACCGGTGCCCGAGCGGCGGTAGTCGAACCTGTTGACCGAGGAGAAAGAGACCTGCTTGCCGCTGTTGGCGGTCACGGTGAAGGTGGCAACGTCGTCGGCGCTGATGGCAGCGGCGGCACTGGCGGACTGCCAACCATTGCCGCCCCAGGCGCGGGCCGCCGCCGTCCCGGTGGTGCCCACCCCCGAACCCCGGGTAAGCCCGCCGACGGTCACATCGGGGTCACTGCTGGTGGCCGCCATGGGCGAGGGGCCGAAGTTGTTGCTGCCACCGGGGAGGGACCGGACATCCCAGCCTGCCAGGGTGGCCGCCAAAGAGGGGCTGGCGCTGGCGACGACGAGAAACATTGCCAGGTGCAGCAGGGAAGAGAAGGTCTTGCGCAGTCCGTGGCGGGAAAGTCGTTTCATGGATGGTTCCTTGAGGCAAG
>JBFLZZ010000101.1:0-4425 GCA_040755255.1 Thermodesulfobacteriota bacterium | reverse complement strand
CGCCGCCGGAGTACTGGATCGCCACGGGCCTACGGCCCTCGCGATGACGTCGAGGGTGGTTTTTCCTCTGCGTGTCATTGCGAGGAACGGAGTGACGAAGCAATCCAGTCGGAGCCGCCAATTCACCGCCAGCAATGCCGGCAGCCAGAATTTCGTTCTGCCGCCGCCGGAGTACTGGATCGCCACGGGCCTGCGGCCCTCGCGATGACGGCCCGGGTGGTTTTTCCTCTGCGTCATTGCGAGGAACGTGGTGACGAAGCAATCCAGTTCCTGCCCACAATTTTGCATCACGGCTGGAGTTTTTTTCAAGAGCCGGACGACAGAGGTTGCCCTCTCCTGCAACCGCTTGCAAACAGCCACATGCAGAGTACCTCCGTGGCGCTTGCCCCGTATTGCGCCGCGATCCTCCTTGCCTTCGCCTATCAGTTCTGGTAACAAGAATTGGCCGAAGGCCACATTACCACGGAGGGGAATAAAAAAAAATGGAACGATTGCGGGAGGAAATCCTTGCCCTGCTGCGCCAGGGCGAGGACGAGAGGGAACTCATCCGGAGACTTAACCAGCTCATCTGCACCGCTGGCGCCCGCGCCTGCCAGTGCATCTTCCACGTGCTCACCACCCTCGACCTGGCGGAGAAAGAGGCCGCCGACTGCTGGTGGGAGGTGCTCGACCACCGGGAGAAGATGAACGCCGCCATGGGCCGGGAGGTGGGGTTGCGCACCGCGATGTGCGACTATTTCACCACCGTGCACCGTTCCCTCAAGAATCCCAAGGTGGTGGAACTGCACATCTTCGAGCAGACGGTGCGCCAGTCGAGCTACGACGGTCTCACCGGCCTCTTCAACCGCAACACCTTCGACATCGCCCTTGCCCGGGAGATCGCCCTTGCCAGCCGCTACGACAAGGACGTCTCGCTGCTGTTCTTCGACATCGACGATTTCAAGCAGATCAACGACACCATGGGCCACCACGCCGGCGACCTCGCCCTCAAGCACCTGGCGGCCATCGTCCTCTCCGAAAAACGCACCGGTGACATCGCCGCCCGCTACGGCGGCGAGGAAGTCGTCATCATCCTGCCCTACACCAGCAACCTCGAGGCCCTGGTGCTGGGAGAAAGGATCCGCCGCCGGGTGGCGGCCACTCCCTTTGCCTGCGAGGGACGGGAGATCGGCTTCACCGTCTCCGGCGGTCTCGTTTCCTTTCCCCTGGACGGCCGTACCGCAACCAGCCTCACCAAGCACGCCGACAGCGCCATGTACCGGGCCAAAGGCAGCGGCAAGAACAACATCTCCTTCTTCTCCAACGACAAACGTCGCTACCTGCGGGTCGACTACGTGCAGCCGGTGGCCATCCAGCAGCTCGGCTGCGATGCGGGCGTACCCGAAGAGGGGGAAAGCCGCAACATCAGCATGGGCGGCCTGCTGTTCGAAAGCAGACGCGCCTACGGCATCGGCCAGCGGCTGCAGATCTCACTCAAGATCAACGGCAGCTGCATCTACATGATCGGCAGGGTGGTACGGGTAGAGACCTTTGCCGAGGATCGCCACGAAATCGGCATCGCCATCTCTTTCCAGGAAATGGACCAGGCGGTGAAGAAGGAGATCGCCAGCTACCTGACCGGAGCCCAGCCGGAGGGGGAAGGCTGATCGCAAGCGGTTCAGGATGTTTGCCCGGGTGCTGCTGGGCGGTTACTGATCGGTTACCCGCTCAACCGCACAGCAAGGATTCGAGCGGGGGGTGCGAGGGAGAAAGATAAGGGTTGACCACGGTGACTCCACGCCAGATAAAACCATGCTGCACATCTTGGCTGAGCAGCAGCCGGCAATGATTTTCGGCGGTGACGGCAAGGATCAGGGCATTCAAGATCCGCAGGCCATGATCCACTGTCACGCCTGGCGGTATCACCGAAGCCTTCTGCATAGACAAGGCCATTGGTGTCAAGCGCGACTCTCATGATCCTCTGTCGTAGAGTTCATCGCGACTCCAGGGTTCGACTCGAACCGTTTCCTGCCGCCCGAGTCGTTCAAGCAGCTGCCTTCGCGCGGCCATACGGGAAGGGTGAGTATTCCTGACCGGCGCGATGGTGGCAACCGGCTTCCCCCGCGCGATCACGAGAAATTCTTTCCCTTGCGCCGCCTGCTTCAGCAGATTTGAAAAATGACGGTTGGCGTCTGTCGCGCCGACGGTTTGCAAACTCCCTCCAGGGTAGTGTTTCGCACTCCTCCATTCCGGCGGGAAACAAATTGTCAACGCCCTCGAATATCGGCTGCCCACCTTTCCACGGGCCGCCATGGCGAACGAAACCGCCCCCGTTTCACTCCGCCGCGGGAAAGGGGAAGTCCGCCTCGTCGATCAGCTTGCGCATCCGCTGCTTCTGGCCGGTTTTTTCCTGATGGTATTCGATCAGCCGGACAATGGCCGCCACCAGGGCATCCTCGTCGATACCGCGCAAAACCCGCCGCCCCACCTGCGGCCGGGTGCCGCCCTTGCCGCCGACATAAAGATCGAAACCCTGGCGGGTGGCCACCGCGCCGATGTCGGCCAGGGTCGCATTGGAACAGGAGGCCGGGCAGGCGGCTATCGCCACCTTGAGTTTCGGCTTGAAGCCGGTGCGGTCCTTGAACAGGGACCAGATGCGGTCGCACAGGGCCAGGGTATCGACCAGGCCCAAGTTGCAACTGACGGCGCCGGTGCACACCTTGGGCTTGGGATAACGCCCAGGCCCCTTGAGATCGGCGCCGGCTTTCGCCAGCCGGGCGCGGACTTCGGCCAGATCCGCCTCAGCGATGCCGGTAAGCCGCAGGTTCTGAATGGTGGTCAGGTAGACGCCGACACCCTTGAACGCGGTGGTGATTTCTTCCACCTCCTTCAGGAGCGGCAGCGGCAGCACCCCGCCGGACAGAACCACGGTGAGGCTCCTGGAAGCGGGGACTTTCGTCGTATCCGTAGTTGTTCCCATAACTTTACTCCTCTCGGTTGATCCGAACGAAAAAACAGCCGGGCACGGGGCACTCGGCGCGCATTTTCCTTTTCCTTTCGGAAATTATTCTGTACTTTGGGGGGTATGCGCTCAGGGCGCACTTCACGGCAATTCATCAACTCCAGCAACCGCTCCGCCACGGGAGATCACCATGGGCCATCACTCCAGCAACCCCTACGGGACCGATCAGCGCGTCTCCGATGCCATTGACCGCCAGCGCGAGCAGGAACGCCACCACATGCTGCAGCAGGCATACCGGCAGGCGGACACCCTGGCCACCAAGCTGGTCCAGCGCCTCATCGACCAGAAGGTGCTCGACATCACCTCGGAAGAGGCGATCCGCGACGTCTTTTCGGCGCTGCTGAAGAGGCTCTCCACCATGGACGACTTCGACGTCCAGTTCAAGATCGCGCCGCTGCGCTCCCTGGTGCCCAACCCCAATTTCCTCAGCCTCTACCTCACCCAGTACATCACCGAAGACCTCATCGACCACCCCAAGGTGCAGGATGTCTTCGGCGACGACCTGGAAATCTATCAGGCCGTCGATTCGGTATTGGCCGTCACCCGCCAGCGCTGACCGGCTGCTCCCGGCAGTCCTGAGCCCCCTCCCCCCTCGCAAGTCACCACCAAATCGTTCCCGCGCCATCGCCGCGGTGAATTCTGGATTGCCACGTCGCTTCGCTCCTCGCAATGACCTGCGGGCGGCTGCCGCCGACTGCATATCGATACCCGTCGCTTCCCCGGCCGGTAGAACCGCCACCAACCGCACTTCTCACGGTCATCGCGAGCGCAGCGTGGCGATCCAGGGGTTCTGGATTGCCACGTCGCTTCGCTCCTCGCAATGACCTGCGGGCGGCGCGACAGGCAGCGGCCGGCTGCATATCGATACGCGCCGTTTCCGGAGCGGAGCACCGCCACCAACCGCACTTCTCAGGGTCATCGCGAGCGAAGCGCGGCGATCCAGGGGTTCTGGATTGCCACGTCGCTTCGCTCCTCGCAATGACCCGCTGCCGGGGCGACAGGCAGCCGTCGGTTGCATACCGGCATCCGCCTCTTCCCGGACCGGAGCACCGCCACCGACCGTCCTTCTCCCGGTCATCGCGAGCGCAGCGCGGCGATCCAGGGGTTCTGGATTGCCACGTCGCTTCGCTCCTCGCAATGACCCGCGGCCGGAGCGGCCGGCAGCCGCCGGTTGCAATCCGGCATCCGCCTCTTCCCGGACCGCAGCACCGCCACCGACCGTCCTTTTCCCGGTCATCGCGAGCGCAGCGCGGCGATCCAGGGGTTCTGGATTGCCACGTCGCTTCGCTCCTCGCAGTGACCCGCTGCCGGGGCGACAGGCAGCCGTCGGTTGCATACCGGCATCCGCCTCTTCCCGGACCGGAGCACCGCCACCGACCGTCCTTCTCCCGGTCATCGCGAGCGCAGCGCGGCGATCCAGGGGT
>JBFLZZ010000100.1:0-4579 GCA_040755255.1 Thermodesulfobacteriota bacterium | reverse complement strand
GCGGCCTGTCCGCCAAGCTTTGAGGGAGGTTACCACCCGAGCAGGAACCAGTCAATAACATACTGTTTTCATTGCATTATTTACAAATTTGGATACGGATTTGTAAATGACGGGATGGTTCGCGGTGGGGTCCGCATCGGCAACGTGAATGTTGACCGGGTGGTTCCCGGCGATGTAGTGTGGGGGCATGAGCCAGCACGACCAGCAAGCGCCACCGCCACCAGAAGAACAGCCGGCGACCAGCTTGAGCCAGCAGGACACACCGGCCTCAGATCCCAACCGCTTGACTCCCTCCGAGATCGAATCACTCAAGCAAGCTAGGCGCTCCGCGATAGAGAGCACCAAGAAGCGGTACCCGCACATCAAGTTCGTCTGAGCTGCCTCATCGAGGAAGTTTTATCCTCGGCCCGCCCCATCACCACCGAAGCCCTCGCAGCTGAGGCCAGGGCATTCCTTGGCAAGACATACGCCCGCCTGAAGGCCGCCGGCAAATTGGTGGTCCACGCCACCGGCGCCGACCTTCCGGCGGATGTCCGCGGTTGCGGGCATGGCAGCCAACAATCCGATGGGGTGATGGCGGTCACTTCTGGCTGTAATACCACTTGCGTACGGTATCAGCGTCTAGGCTTTCGAACTCGCCTTCCTTTCTCAATTTCTCGGCAACTCGCTCACATGCTCCATCGACAGTCGTATGATCATCATCCGACAGGATTACATTCACATCGTCTACCGCTCGACGCCGGACTACTGCATCGTATCCTTTTCTGAAAGGGCTTACCCCGCCACCCTTCGTGTTGAACCCAAGGATTCTGGCTAAATCTTCGGTCTGGTTTTCTTTGCGGAGAAGGCCAACGGCAGCGTCATCCAGGTACTGCAGGACCCATTCCGGTACATCTTGGCCGGCGTCCCGAGCCAAGCGGTAAGCCGACCATGCGCGGATCGGGTCACCCGTTTTCTCGAAATCTTTTCGTCCTTGTTCTTGAATACTTGCTCGCCATTCTGGGTCAGTGGCGTAGCGTTGGCAGATAAACCTGTGCCTCTGGTCTGGCGACAACGATTGTAGGTGAAGGCGTTTTTCGGCTTCCGGTCGCGGCATCGGTGGAATTTTCCGTTTCCTACCCATGGCGCCCTCTCAGTTCAATGATTTGCGCGGTTCCAGGTTCCTCAAGGCCCAGGATTCGCCGTAGACTCCTTTCCCACGTTTCAAGTGCCTGTCGTTTTTCCATGTCGTAATCGTGCTTGTTGTAGACGGCAAGGATGCCTTGCAGTTTGTGGCCAAGAACACGTTCGGCGACGATCTCAGCCACCCCCAGCATAGCCAGCCTGGTCCGCAGCGTCCGACGTAGGTCGTGAGGGGTGAAACGGTTCTCGAAACCCATTTCCTTGTGGTGCCGGGCAACAGCCCGCGAAAGGCTGTGGGGCGTTATCGGCCGGTCTTCAAGGTATGAGCTCTGGAAGACGTAGGCGCTACCGTTGGAAAGCGGGCGGGCCTGTTCGATTACCTCAAGCGCCGCCCTGGTGAGGGGGATCGAATGTGCTTCGCTGTTCTTCATCCTGGCCGCAGGGATGGCCCAGGATGCGTTTTCCAGGTCGATTTCTTCCCAGGTCATCCCGCAGACCTCGCCGGGGCGTTGGCCGGTGAGCAGGATCATTTTCAGGGCGAGCTTGCTGGTGCGGTAGATATCCAGATCTTGGTTATCAAGATCGAGAGCAGACCACAGAAGGCGAATTTCGTCGTCGGTAAGAACCCGATCCTTGGCGGTTTCGGTGACCTTCCGGATCTTGTTGCAGGGCGATTCCTCGATGATGCCGCGTTCGGCGGCGAAGTTGAAAAGCCGGGTCAGGGCGCCATGCACACGGTTCCGCGTCACCGGTGCTCGCTTTTTGATTTTGTCGAGCAGCAGAACGATGTCCCGCCGTTTGATGTCCGAAACCTTGCGCCACCCCCATACAGGGATGATGTCCTTTTCGAGCAACCGGCGGGTTTCCGTCCCTGATTTCTTCACTGACAACTCTTCCTCCCAGAACTCCGGAAGGAATTCCGAGAAGGTGGGCGTTGTTTTCCGTGATGCCTTTGCCGCCACTTTCTCGACGCCGGGGTCAAGGTCGCGCTCCACCTTCATCTTGGCGGCTGAGCATAGCTGACGGGCTTCCGCCAAGGGAATGGTCGGGTAGACCCCGATAGTAAGCCGGCGGGGGTGGCCGTCGAACAGGTATCGGAACACCCACGATTTGGCTCCAGATGGCATCACGCGGAGTGATAGGCCGTTCCCATCCGAAACTTCAAAGCGTTGCTTCCGAGGCTTCAGCTTCGCGATTTGCATGTCGGTGAGCATGATGGTTTCCCCCTTTCGGGCTTTGTCGGGGTACAAAACGGGGTACAAGAAAACCCCGATTAAGGGTGAAAAACGATGAAAAGCTCTGGCTATGAAAATCGCTCATTTTACCCGTAATGTCAAGGAGTTTTGATAAGAGTTGACAAGCGGTGAATTGCCGTGAAAAATGGTCATTTCTGAATGGGGTTCAGGGGGTCGGAGGTTCGAATCCTCTCGTTCCGACCAGTAATATCAACGGGTTGCAAGGTATGCCTTGCAACCCGTTTTTCGTTGTGTACGCGTTTGTCCCACTCCGGTCCAACCTTTTTTTCTTGACGGCCGCACCGAAAACACCTGCCCGGGGGGCACATCGGCGGGGCCGGTGCCGCTGGCCACCATCGGCGCTGGTGAAGGACTGGCCGGAGGTGCGAGGATAGGCGGGCAGGTTGATCCTGCCCGGCGCACCGCTGTCCGCCGGTGTCCGCCGCGCGACGCCATCCCACCCTGGGGGGGAAAGATCGCCAGCCCCATGAATTCCCTTGACACCGTCTCCGGCTGAGGTGTTAGATTCTGTCGATCTTCTGCACTTTCATTGCAGATTCATTGTCGACGCAGAACCGTAGTGCAGTACAAACTGCGCTCAAGCGGAGAGAGCTTGCAACCTATCGCTCTTGTCTGGCCGGCAGTGCCTGCCTCGACCCGATTGTAGCCATTTTCCCGCATCAGTGAGGTGACGTCGATGGGCTCCGACAAGGTACGTGCCGGTTGCCGGCAGGTGGAAAGAATGCTGGGCATCGCCATGATTCTCGGCCTGCTGCTGTTCCCAGGTTTTGCCCGGGCGGCGAATCTGCAACTCATGAAG
This sequence comes from Thermodesulfobacteriota bacterium, assembly GCA_040755255.1. Classification (GTDB taxonomy): domain Bacteria; phylum Desulfobacterota; class Desulfobulbia; order Desulfobulbales; family S012-135; genus JBFLZZ01. The sequence continues at coordinate 1,402 of JBFLZZ010000100.1, read as the reverse complement.
GACGGCACCGGCACGATCTTGGCCTTTTCCATGGCGGTCATGCCGCCGGTTGCCGCGCAATGCGGCAGTCAATGCGAGCTCACGGTGCCGGCCGGGTCCCGCGTCACCATCACCGCCGCGGCCGATGCCGGGACGACCTTTCTTGGCTGGAGCGAGGGCGGCTGCGCCGGCAACCTGCCGTCCTGTGACATCACCCTGAACGCCGACCTGACCCTGACCGCCTATTTTTCCGACGGCAACGGGCCGCCTGCGCCGCCGGCGGACGTGGTGCCGCCGTTGACCACGGCGACGCCGCCCGGCGGCATCCATACCGAGCCGGTGGACGTCACCCTCACCGCCAACGAAGAGGCCACCATCCACTACACCGTCGACGGCAGCAGCCCGAGCAGGCAGTCGCCGGTGTACACCGGTCCGGTGCGGATCACCCCTTCCGGGGTGTTGCGGTTCTTCGCCGTCGATGCGGGAGGCAACATCGAAGCCGAACAGGAGGAACGCTACCTTTTCCTGCGCGGCGACGTCGACGCCTCCCGGGAGATCGGCCTCGCCGACACCATCGCCGCCCTCGATGCCCAAACCGACCGGCAGACCGCCGTCGATCTCCGGAGCGATGTCGACGGAGATACAGCCATCGGCGCCGGCGAATCCCTCCGGCCCCTGCAGGTGTTGACCCTGCCGGACGGCGAGGCGCTCATCACCGATCTGCCGCCCCGGCGGGTGGCCATGGCCGCCTCCGCCCTGGGGAAGGTCACCTTCAACCGTGATGGTGGCCATTCTGCCAGCTCCACCTACCCGGCGGACGGGAAAGCCTTCCATCTGCAGATCACCGATGGCGCCGGCCGCCTCTGGAGTCTGGACATCCCCGGCGATGCCCTGCTCGTGCCCACCTCCATCCGCATCTCCGCGCTCAAGGATATCGCCAGCGCCACCATGCCGGGGGTGATCGGCGCCGGCGTCTTCCTGGAGCCGGACGGCCTGAAATTCCTAGCACCGGCGACCCTCACCGTGACGCCGCCGGCCGGCGGTAGTCCGGGCATGCTGCTGCTCGGCTCCGGCCTCGGCGACAACCTGGAATTCGGTCCCAGCGTTCTAGGCCAGGGGAGCGTGTCCACCATCATCTGGCACTTCAGCACCGCCTATGTCAGCGATGACGAAATGAACGCCATGGAACAGCAGGCCATGGACGCACTGAAGGAAAGAGCCCTCGCCGACTACGCCTCGGCCAAGGCGGCCGCCGCGGAGCTGCTGCGCCAGAAGCCGATCACCGCGCCGGCGCCGCCCGATCTCTCCTTCAACTGTTACGGCACCGCGGCCTACAAGGAACCGGCGGCGCAGCTCGCCCGGTACGAAAAGGAGGTTTTCTCCCCGGAAAACGAGGTGATGGCCAGGCTGTTGGGGGTGGGCA
>JBFLZZ010000099.1:0-4764 GCA_040755255.1 Thermodesulfobacteriota bacterium | reverse complement strand
GTCCTGCTGCTGTTCGGCGTGCTCATCGTCCTCACCAGCGGCTCGGCCATCGCCCCCTTCATCTACACCCTGTTCTAGGAGGGGTGATGGGCGCCATCCTCGGCCTTTCCGCCTTTTATCACGATAGCGCCGCCGCCCTGCTCGTCGACGGAAACATCCTCGCCGCCGCCCACGAGGAGCGATTCACCCGCAAGAAGCACGATGCCGGTTTCCCGGCTCAAGCGGTGCGCTATGTACTGGAGGAAGGCGGCCTCGCCGTCGAGGATCTCGACGCCATCGCCTTCTATGACAAGCCCTACCTCAAGTTCGAACGACTGCTCGAAACCTACCATGCCTTCGCGCCCCAGGGCTTGAACAGTTTTCTTGCCGCCATGCCGGTCTGGATCAAGGAAAAGCTGTTCATGCGCAAGATGGTCTGGGACGAACTGGAAGCCATCGCCGGCGACAGCCTCCGGCGGCGGCCGGAACTCCTCTTCCCCGAACATCACCTGTCCCACGCGGCCAGCGCCTTCTATCCCTCGCCTTTCGGGGAGGCGGCCATCCTCACCATCGACGGGGTGGGGGAGTGGGCAACCACCACCATCTGCCACGGCCGGGGCAACGCCATCACCATGCTGCGGGAACTGAACTTTCCCCATTCCGTCGGCCTGCTCTATTCCGCCTTCACCTATTACTGCGGTTTCAAGGTCAACAGCGGGGAATACAAGCTGATGGGCCTCGCCCCCTACGGCAACACCGGCAGCGAGCGGGTGACCCGCTTCCGGGAGGCCATCCTCCGTGAATTGGTCGATCTGCGCGTCGACGGCTCGCTGCTGCTCAACATGGAGTATTTCGATTTCGCCACCGGCCTCACCATGTGCAGGGACGCCCGCTGGCAGGAACTGTTCGGCCTGCCCCGGCGACCGCAGGAAAGCGAATTGAGCCAACCCTACATGGACCTGGCTCTGGCGGTGCAGCAGGTCACCGAGGAAGTGGTTCTGCGTCTGGCCCGTACCGCGCGGGAGATCACCGGCGCGCCCAACCTGGTGATGGCCGGCGGCGTCGCCCTCAACTGCGTCGCTAACGGCAAGCTGCAACGGGCAGGGATCTTTAACGGTCTCTGGATCCAGCCGGCGGCGGGGGACGCGGGTGGCGCCCTGGGTGCCGCCCTGGCCGCCCATCACATCTGGAAGGATGTGCCGCGAGAAGCCGGACCGGATGATCGGATGGCGGGTTCCTACCTTGGCCCGGCCTACTCCGATATCGACATCGAACGGATGTGCCGCAGGTACGGGGCGAGGCCAGCCCGCCTGGAGGACGGCGAATTGTTCGCCACCGTCGCCGAGCTGCTCGCCGGAGGCCAGATCGTCGGCTGGTTCCAGGGCAGGATGGAATATGGTCCCCGGGCGCTGGGCAACCGCAGCATCCTCGGCGACCCGCGCCACCCGGAGATGCAGAAGAAGCTCAATCTGAAGATCAAGTACCGGGAGGGCTTCCGACCCTTCGCCCCCTCGGTTCTGGCCGAGGACTGCGGCGAGTATTTCGATCTGCCCGGCGATTCCCCCTACATGCTGCTCATCGACACGGTGCGGGAAAATCGCCGCAAACCTCTGCCGGACGGCTACGACGGTCTCGCCATGTACGAACGGCTCTACCACCTGCGTTCCGACATTCCGGCGATCACCCATGTCGACTACAGCGCGCGGATCCAGACCGTTCACCGGGAGACCAACCCCCGCTACTGGCAGCTGATCGCCGCCTTCAAGCGACTGACCGGCTGCGCGGTGGTGGTCAACACCAGTTTCAACGTCCGCGGCGAACCCATCGTCTGTACCCCGGAGGACGCCTACCGCTGCTTCATGCGCACCGAAATGGACTGGCTGGTGGTCAACAACTTCCTGTTCAAGAAGGAAGAGCAGCCAACCTGGCGCGAGACGGAGCGGTGGCAGGACACCTATGAGCTCGATTGATCGTTCCGGCTGGAAGGCAACGATCAATTGGGGCCTCGTCACCGTTGTCGCCGTCGGCTTCCTCCTGCGCCTGATCGCCTGCTGGCAGACCGAATCGATCGTCCAGGACGGGCCGCTCTATCTCTTCCAGGCACAATCCGTCGCCGCCCTCCGGTTCGGGCAGGCGCTGGGTTGCCTGGGCTATCTGTCGAGCTACCCCTTTCTCGTCGCCCTTGCCTTCCCATTGACCGGCGACTGGATCAACGCCGGCCAGCTCGTCTCCCTGATCTGCGGCACCGCCACCATCGTGCCGCTGTACTTTCTGGTCGCGCGCATCACCAACCAGCGAGCTGGACTGGTCACCGCCACCATCTTCACCGTCCTGCCGGCGATGGTCGGGATCAGCGCCGATGTGCTGCGCGATGCCCCCTTCTGGTTTTTTGCCGCCACCGGCCTCTTCCTCTTTGTCAGAAGCATCGACGAGGACAAAGCTCTGCTGCCGGTCGTTTCCTGTCTTTTCCTGCTGCTCGCCATCTGGACTCGAATCGAAGGGATCGTCTTTCTCGGGGTATCGGTGGGCTTTGTTCTCCTCGGAGGGGTGGGCAGGCGTTCCAGAAAAACCGGCGGCATGTTTCTCTTCCCGCTTTTCGCAACCGGACTGCTGCTGGCCGTTGTCCTCCCTATTTCCGGAATAGCGCCGGGCCGACTGCTTCGATTTCAAGAGCTCTTCGACAAGGCCGGATACGGCCTTGCGGCTTACTCTGCCCTGCGCGCCGACCTGGCCGGGCTGATCAGCCAGCATCCGGCGTCAACCCTGGGATTCTTCCTGGAGGAAGTGCGCAGATCCGTATGGATCACCGGCCTCGCCGTGCTCCTCAACCGCCTGCTGGAAACCCTGAGCTACCTGTATGCTCTGTTCCTTTTTGCCGGCCTTTCCCGGACCGTCACCGCCGCCAGGGACGACCGCCGGATCGTCTACCTTCTCTTGTGCGCGGCAGGCCTGCTGGTCATGTTCTATTACCAGGTGTTCTGCAACTGGATGCTCTACTACCGGATGATGGTAACCCTGCTGTTGCCGGCAAGCATCATCCTCGGCTTTGGCGCCGCCAGAATACTCGCCCGGATACAGGGTGAAGCAGGGACTGGAACTCCCCTGTCCCTGCTCGTGCTCCTCTGCGGTCTGATCCTCTTTTCCCTGCCCAAAAACCTTGCCGCCCGCAATACCGGCGAGCTGCCCTTTCGTCTGGTCGGCGAGACCATCGCCGCCGCCAAACAGAAGAAGGAACCCGCCAAAATCTGGAGTTCGCCGGTTTCCCATCGGGTGGTATCCTGCTATGCAAATCGGTATGCCGCCGATCCGCCCTGTCCGGAAGGTTTCGTCGACCGACGGGCCGTGGAACTGGGCGCCGATCCGCAGGCGCTTTCGCGGTATCTGAAGGAAGAGGGGTTTCGCTATTTCGTCTGGGAAGAGTCTTTCTGGCGCCAGCACGGTTCATTGACGCCGGCCATCCTCTCCGGTTCCGGCATCTTCACGCCGCTGGGCGAGTGGGACAGCACCCCCTTTGGCAGGATTGTCGCCTATGAGCTCCGCTAGGATACTCCCGCCGGCAACCGCCGAATTGCGGCCTGACAGCATGTTCCTCTGAAAACCGATGGATTCAACCGGAAAAAGAATCGCCTTGGCGATGGAGAAATTCCAGCGCTTCGCCGGCGGCGCCGAATCGTACGCCGTCGCCCTGGCGGGCTCGCTGCTGGCCGCCGGCTGGAAGGTGGACTGCATCGGCAGGCAATGGGGCGGAGAGCCGGCCGGGGCGCGTTTCATCGAGATAAAGGAGCCTCGCTTCCTGCCGACCTGGGCGCGGATGCTCCATTTCGCCCTGCGCCACCGGCGAATCGTCAGCGAAGGGAGGTACGACGTGGTGGTCGGTTTCGGCAACACCATCGCCATGAATCTCTACCAGAGCCACGGCGGCGTCCATTGGGCGTCCACCTTCCGTAAGGTGTATTCGGAGCCGAACCCATGGCTGCGCACGGCAAAGCGGCTGCTCATCCTCCTCACCCCCAAGAACTGGATGCGCAGCTGGATCGAATCCGCGCCCTTCCGCCTGCAGCCGCGGCCGGTGATCGTGGCCATTTCCGACCTGGTGCGCGAGGACATCCGCCGCGTCCACGGCCTTGGCAGGGGGGAGGTGGAACTGGTCTACAACGGCATCGACCTGGACCGCTTCACGGCTGCCGCGGCGGCATCGGAAGCGCGCCTGGCTATCCGCTCCCGGTACGGGTTTTCCCCCGCCGATACCGTCTTTCTCTTTGTTTCCTTCGAATTGAAGAAAAAGGGGATGGAACCGCTCTTGGCCGCCCTGCGCCTGCTGACGGAGCGGAACCGGCGCGAGGCGAAACTGCTCGTCGTCGGCGGCCTGCCTTCCCGGAAGATGCAGCGCTACATCGACCGGCACGGACTTGCCGGCACGATCTCCTTCGCCGGGCCGCAACAGGTGATCGGGGATTTCTACGCCGCCGGCGATGCCTTCATCCTGCCGACCTATTACGACGCCTGCTCGCTGTCGGTACTGGAGGCGATGGCCAGCGGCCTGCCACCGATCACCACGGAAAGCAACGGCATCGCCGGCATACTCGAAAACGGCCGGGACGGCATCGTACTCCATCATCCGCCCGATCCGGAAGAAATCGCCGGAGCCATGACCTCCCTGCTGGATGGCCCTGGGCGACAAGCCATGGGAAGCCGGGCGCTGGCCACCGCCCGGCGGTATTCCATCCGGGAAAACCACCGGCGCATGCTCGAACTCTGCGCAAGGGCGGCGTCCCGTCCCTATTT
>JBFLZZ010000098.1:0-4785 GCA_040755255.1 Thermodesulfobacteriota bacterium | reverse complement strand
TTACCTATTGAATTGCCCCATCGATTCCGTTATTTTTAGAAAATTTCCCAGCAGGGATGCCGGACACCTCCTGCCCACAGTCCGTCCGGCGCTCCCTTCTGCCTTTCAGCTCCGCATCATCGCTTCGCAACCTCGTTTGGCCAGCGTGAGTGACCGCTTGCAGCCCCTGCGTCGGGACAGGCTGAAAGGTGACGGACCAGCAGGGCCGCCGTAGAGGCTGGCGCTGCAACCGGTGCGTCGCAGTGATCTCGTAGCCTTTTCGGAAATAAACAATGAGCCGTCAAATAGCCAAGGAGCAGAGCATGAGCGCCAAGATCATCAGCGGCACCGAAGTCGCCAAGACCATCAAGGAAGAACTCACCACCGAGGTTGCCGAACTGAAGGCGAAGCACAACATCGTTCCCGGTCTCGTCACCATCCTGGTGGGGGAGAACCCGGCGTCGGTATCCTACGTCACCGCCAAGAACAAGACCGCCCATGCCATCGGCATCCACTCCGAGCAGGTGAACCTGCCCGCCGACATCACCGAGGAGCAGCTGCTCGCCACCATCGACGAATACAACCGCAACGACAGGATCAACGGCATTCTCGTCCAGCTGCCGCTGCCCAAGCACATCAACGAGGCCAAGGTGCTCTACGCCATCGATCCCGACAAGGACGTCGATGGTTTCCACCCGGTCAACGTCGGCAAGATGATGCTCGGCGAGCAGTGTTTTCTCCCCTGCACCCCGCACGGTATTCTCGAACTTCTTGTGCGCAGCGGTGTCGAAACCAAGGGCGCCGAAGTCGTGGTGCTCGGCCGTTCCAACATCGTCGGTAAACCGATCGCCAACCTGATGCTGCAGAAAAGGCCCGCGGGCGACGCGACGGTCACCCTCTGCCACACCCGCACCAGGGACGTTGCCGCCCACACCCGAAGGGCGGATATCCTCATCGCCGCGGTAGGGGTTCCCAAGGTGATCACCGCCGACATGGTCAAGGACGGCGTGGTGGTCATCGATGTCGGCGTCAACCGCATCGGCATGTCCGAGTCCGGCAAGGCGATCCTCGCCGGCGATGTCGATTACGATGCCATCAAGGAGAAAGCGGCGGCGATCACCCCGGTGCCCGGAGGGGTCGGCCCGATGACCATCACCATGCTGATGAAAAATACGGTTCAGGCCGCCAAGCAGGCTGCCGGGCTTCTGTAAGGCGGATCCGTTCCGCTTTCAATCCCACATACGAGGTTCGTTATGGCTATCTCCAGAAACGGGTGTGAAGGCTGCACCGAAATCACCTGTGTGTCGACCAGGGACGTCCTTTCCAAAGAAGTCGCCAAAGATGTGCGCACCGCCTACGACCGCATCCAGGCCCGCGGAATGTCCGCCTGCCTTTTCGGTTCCGGCGGCACCTGCTGCCGCAACTGCAACATGGGGCCCTGCCAGATCATCGACGGCGTCGAGGACATGGTCGGCATCTGCGGCGCCACCGCCGACACCGTCGCCGCCCGCAACTTTGCGCGCATCGTCGCCGCCGGCAGTGCCGCCCACACCGATCATGCCCGGGAAATGGTCCGCGGCTTTCTCGAAACCGCCAAGGGCCACGGCCCGCACGGGATCAAGGACGAGACCAAGCTCAAATCCCTGGCCCAGGTGTTCGGTATCGCGACGGAAGGCCGCGAGATCGGCGAGATCGCCGTCGAACTCGGGGAAAAGGCACTGGCCGAATTCGGCAAGCAGGACAATGCGCCGATCTCCATGCTGAAGCGGGCGCCGGAAAAGCGGCAGGCGATCTGGAAAAAGCTCGGCATCGAACCCCGGGGCATCGATCGCGAGATCGTCGAAATGATGCACCGCACCCACATGGGCGTCGACCAGGAGTATCAGAACCTGATGCTGCAGGCGTCCCGCTGTGCCCTCTCCGACGGCTGGGGAGCCTCGATGCTGTCCACCGAACTTACCGATATCATGTTCGGCACCCCGGTGCCGCGCCGTGCCATCGTCGATCTCGGCGTGCTCAAGCCCGACCAGGTCAACGTCACCGTGCACGGTCATGAACCGCTTCTGGCCGAGGCCCTCTGTATCGCCGCCCAGGACCCCGAGATGCTCACCCTGGCCAAGAAGAACGGCGCCAACGGCATCAACCTGGCCGGCGTCTGCTGCACCGGCAACGAGATCCTCATGCGGCGGGGCATCCCGGTCGCGGCCGGGTTCGTCCAGCAGGAGATCGCCCTTGCCACCGGCGCCATCGAGGCGATGGTCGTCGACGTCCAGTGCATCATGCAGTCGGTTGCCGAGGTCGCCAAGGGCTTCCATACCGACATCATCACCACCAACTACCGGGCGAAGATGCCCGGCGGCGTCCACATCCAGTTCAACGAGGAATCGGCGCTGGAATCCGCCAAGGCGATCCTCACCCACGCCATCAAGAACTTCAAGAAACGGGGCGCCTTCTACATCCCCGAACAGACCAAGCTGGACGTGGTCGTCGGTTTCAGCCACGAGACCATCAACTACATGCTGGGCGGCCGCTTCCGCGGCAGCTACCGGCCGCTGAACGACAACATCATCAACGGCCGCATCCGCGGCGTCGGCGCCATCGTCGGCTGCGACAACTACAAGCTCGGCGATGACAGCCACGAGATCATCGCCCGCGAACTCATCAAGAACGATGTCCTGGTGCTGGCCACCGGCTGCGCCGCAACCTCTCTCGGCCGCGCCGGCCTGGTCAATCCCGAGGCGGCGCGCTTCGCCGGACCGGGACTGGCCGAGATCTGCGAGACCGTCGGTATCCCGCCGGTACTGCACATGGGCTCCTGCGTCGACAACAGCCGCATCCTCATCGCCGCTACCGCCATGGTGCGCGAGGGCGGGTTGGGCGACGACATCAGCGATCTGCCGGCCATCGGTACCGCGCCCCTGTGGATGAGCGAAAAGGCGGTGGCCATCGGCCAGTACTTCGTCGCCAGCGGCGCCCAGGTCGTCTTTCAGAACCTGCCGACCACCGGCGCCAAGAAGTTCAACAACTACCTGCTGGAAGGGCTGATGAAGGTGGTGGGCGCCAAGTGGAACGTCGCCGAGGATCCCATGGAGATCGCCAGGATCATGATCGAGCGGATCGACGCCAAGCGCGAGGCCCTGGGCATCAACAAGCAGCGCGAACGCATCCTGTTCGACATGGCCATGCGTCGCGACCTGAACACCGGCGGCATCAAGGATGTCGGCTGCCACGGCGCATCGCCTGCGTGACGGGAGAGGGAAGGCAGCCGCAGCGGCAATCAGCGTGCGGCTGCCGTTGAGTTGCGATCCCAGGATCCAATCAGCTTAACTCAGCAACAGCAAGGAAATATAGATGAAATCGGGGAGCAATTTGGAACGTGTCCTCAGGGGAGGACATTTTGCGGTAACCGGTGAACTTGGCCCGCCCAAGAGCTCCGACGCCGCGGTGGTTCGCGACAAGGCCGCCATTCTCAAGGGAAATGTCGACGCGGTCAACATCACCGACTGTCAGACCGCCATCGTCCGCATGTCGAGCATCGCCGCCGGCGCCATCGTCCAGGGACAGGGCGTGGAGCCGGTGATCCAGATGACCTGCCGCGACCGCAACCGGATCGGCATGCAGTCCGATATCCTGGGAGCCGCCGCCTTCGGACTGAAGAACCTGCTCTGTCTCACCGGCGACCATCAGAAATTCGGCAATCATCCCGGCGCCAAGGGAGTCTTCGACATGGACTCCATCCAGCTCCTCGGGATGATGCGCGACATGCGCGACTCCCGGAAATTTCAGTGCGGCGAGGAGATCAAGAGCAACGAACCCCGGCTGTTCCTGGGGGCCGCTGCCAACCCCTTCGCCGAGCCTTTCGAATACCGGGCGGTGCGGCTCGGCAAGAAGGTCGCCGCCGGCGCCGACTTCATCCAGACCCAGATCATCTACAATGTCGACAAGTTCGCCAGGTTCATGGACATGGTCAGGGAGCTTGGCCTTGCCGACAAGGTCTTCATCCTTGCCGGCGTCACCCCGCCCAAGTCGGTGGGCATGGCCCGCTACATGAAAAATTTCGTCCCCGGCCTCGAGGTTCCCGACGACATCATCAAACGGATGCAGGGTGCCAAAGACAAGGAAGAGGAGGGGATCAACATCGCCGTCGACATCATCAACCAGGTGCGCGCCATCAAGGGCGTGGCCGGCGTCCATGTCATGGCCATCGAATGGGAGCGCGCCGTGCCGGAGATCGTCAGCCGTGCCAAGCTGCTGCCGCGTCCCGTTGTTGCCGGAGAGGGTGAACTTCCGGCGGCTGCCGTCGCGCCGGTGCGTGAAACCGTCATCGTTCAGGAACAGAAACCGGCCAGCGATGAAATCCTTGCCGCTGCCCGGGCCGAGGCCGAGAAGATCATCGCCGACGCCCGCCGCCAGGCCGCCACCCTCAGTGCAGATCGAGGCAGTGAAACAGTATCAGACCAATCAGGAGAAGACGAAATGAACGAAAAGGAACGTCTTATGGCGTTGGAAGCTGTTCGCCTCGGCCTTGAGGCGCTGAAGAAGAGCTATGGCCTCAGCGACGATCAGTATCAGGCCCTTGCCAATTTCGCCAGATCCGAAGCGATTCTCTGCCGCGAACCGGAAAGGAAGACCGGGCCGGCCCCGGCTGCCGCCCCCGCGCCTGCGGCCCCGGTCGCACCGGCCGCACCGGCCGGTCCGAGTGCCGAACAGGTAGCCGCCGACAAGGCGCGCCAGGAGGAAGAGGCGAAAAAGGCGGCCGCCGCTCGGGCGGCCGAAGATGCCAGGAAAGCGACGGAAGCGAAGGCA
>JBFLZZ010000097.1:0-5108 GCA_040755255.1 Thermodesulfobacteriota bacterium | reverse complement strand
TCCTCGGCGGCGGCGGCGCACTGCTCGGCGCTGGCGGTGTTCTGCTGGGTGACCTGATCGATCTGGCCGAGGGCCTGGTTGATCTGGGAAATGCCCTGGGCCTGTTCGTTGGAGGCGGCGGCGATCTCGCCCACCAGGTCGGTGACCTTGGCGGCGCCGCGGACGATCTCCTCCAGCGCCCTGGCGGTGCGGCTGGCGATATCGGTGCCGTTCTTGGCCTTTTCCTGCGAGGTTTCGATCAACCCGGCGGTTTCCTTGGCGGCCTTGGCGCTCCGGGCCGCCAGATTGCGCACCTCCTCGGCCACCACCGCGAAGCCCTTGCCGTGCTTGCCGGCCCGCGCCGCCTCGACGGCGGCGTTCAGGGCGAGCAGATTGGTCTGGAAGGCGATCTCGTCGATCACCTTGATGATGTTGGAGATGTTCTGGCCGGACTGGTTGATCTCGTCCATGGCCCTGGTCATCTCCCCCATCAGCTTGTTGCCGTTCTCGGCGTCCACCCGCGACTGACTGGCCAACCCGTTGGCCTGCGAGGCGTTTTCAGCGTTGGCCTTGGTCTGCGAGGCGATCTCGGTCATGGAGCTGGAGATCTCCTCCATGGAAGCGGCCTGTTCCGTGGCCCCCTGGGACAGGGCCTGGCTGGCGCTGGAAACCTGATTGGAACCGCTGGAGATCTGTTCGCTCGCCACCAGGATCTCGGCCATCACCATATTGAGGTCGTCGCCGGTCTTCTTGAGCGCATTGCCGATTTCATCCTCACCGTCCTTGGGCTTGGCGTCGAAGGTGAGGTCGCCTTCCGCCAGCCGCCGCAATGAAGCCACCATCTCCTGCTGCAGGGTCTCGGCGAAATGGTCCATGGCGGTGGCCATCTCGCCGATCTCGTCCCCGCGGTCCATGCGCAGCCGGGTGGTGAGATGTCCCTTGCCCATCTCCTGGAGCATGGCCACCGTCCGGCCGAGGGGAACGGAGATGCTTCGCGACAGAAAAACACCGAAACAGACGGCGATGGCAATACCGAGCAGCACCGCGACCAGCGCCATGGTCTTGCTGCGCGCCGCGGTCGCCTCGGCGACATGGCTGCGCTCCTCGGTGACCTTCTGATTGTGTGCGACGAGTTCGTCGAGGACCGTCATCGCCTCGTTGAAGGCCTGACGCTCGCTGCCGAAGGCGATGGCGATGGCCGCGTCCAGCCGTCCGGCATCCAGGCGGGCATCACCGATGGCCTCGTCGAAAACGGCGTTGATCTCCGCCATGACCGCCCGGCCTTCTTTTACGTACCGATCATGGGCCTGCTGCTGCTGGCCGGCGGCCAGCAGTTCGTTGATCTCCGCCCCCAGCTCGTGCAGCCGGTTGTGCGGCCCGTCGAACCGGTCGAGGATGCGGTTGAACTCCTCGTCGCTGGAGGTGTACTCCTTCTTCCATTTGCCGAAGGCGCACAGGGTCGGATCAAGCTGGCCGGTGAAACGGGTATTGCCGGCAATGGCCTCGGCCAGGGCGGCGTGCCAGTTGACGTGGTCGAGTTTCCGCGCCACCAGCACCGTTTCCAGATGCTGGACGTCGTCCATCTGCACCTTGCCGACCTGCTCCTTGAGTTTGGCGTGCTCCTGTTTCCAGGCCGCCACCGCCGTCTGGGCCTTGGCCCACAGCGCTTCTCCGCTCTGATCCCGCGCGGTTTTGCCGTACATGGCGAGACCTTCCTCGAACTCCGCCATCCTGGCGGCCATGTTTTCCAGCTCATGCTGCCGGCTCTCCTGATCGATGGAGGCGTTGACCGCCGTCCGCTCCGCCGCCTTGACCCCGTTCATCGCCTCCATGGCAAGGCCGAGACCGAGCACCGCCGGAATCCGGTTATCGGAGACCTCGACGAGTCCCTTCTCGGTGGAGCGGATGCCCAGCCAGCCGACCCCGCCGACTATGGCACAGATGAGCGCTACCACCACGAAAGCCCCTGTCAGTTTGGCAAACATCTTCATGTGTCTTCCTCCGGTTGTCATCGCGGCAAGCCAGCCATGGTCGCGGCGAGGTCGCGGTCATGGTGGTATTCCCATGTTGTTCCCTTCTTGCAGTCCGTCGAAAAGGTCCCCGTCATTTTTCAGACAGGTTCAGCCAATGAAAACCACCGCCGCCCCTTCCGACCCGTCACTCCTCACCCGGCGCGCGATCGCCGACCTCCTGGGCGCAGGCGAGAAGCTTCTCCACCTCCAGCAGGATCTTGACCCCGCCGCCCGTCTTGCCGAGGCCGGCGATATAACCGGCGCGGCCGCTCGTCTCCATCGCCGGTGGCGGTTCGGTATCCTCCTCCGCAATCGTCATCACCTCGGATACCTGGTCCACCACCAGCCCGACCAGGACATCGTCGCAATGCACGACGACGATACAGGTCCGCTGGTCGTACGCCCGTTCCGCGATGCCGAACCGGGCCCGCACGTCGATCACCGGAATCACCTTGCCGCGCAGGTTGATCACCCCACGGATGAAGGGGGGCATGTCGGGCACGGCGGTGATCTTCTGGATCCCGATGATCTCGGTGACGAAGGCGATGGGCAGGCCGTAATCCTCGCCGGCGAGGTGGAAGGTCAGGTACATGTCCTTCTGGGTGTCTTCCTCGTCCTCAAGGAGATCCTCCTCCTCGATCTCGTCGACTTCTTCCGGTTCTTCCCTTTCCATGGCGCACTCCCTCTCCTGCTCAACAGTCGGTTGTCCAAACAAGTTTCGACCAACCTTACGACTTTCTTGGCTCCTTCAGAGCCGGGGATTCGGCGGCACGTCCCGGTGCCGTCAGCTGCCCGTTTTTCATCGGGCGGTCAGACCAGGCCGGTGAGCGACTGCACGTCGAGGATCAGGCAGACCTCGCCGTTGCCGAGGATGGTGCAGCCGGAAACCGCGGTGACGCTGCCCATCCGGGATATGTATTCGGACAGTCCCTTGATGACCGTCTGCTGCTGGCCGAGCAGTTCGTCGGCGAACAGGCAGATGCTCTTCCTGCCGGACTCGAGAACGATGAGGATGCCCCGGTCGAGCTCCCGCTGGTCGGGCTCTACTCCGTGCAGGGCATGGAGGCGGAGCACCGGCAGCAGGCTGTTGCGCACCCTGACCAGTTCCTGGCCGCCCGGGGTGACGGTGATGCTTTCGGGCTGCGGCCGGAAGGATTCCTGCAAAGACAGGATCGGCAGGATGTAGTGGGACTCTCCCACCCGGATCAGCATGCCGTCGATGATCGCCATGGTGAGCGGGATGCGGAGATTGATGGTGGTGCCGGCGCCGGCCGCGCTCTGGATCTCGATCCTGCCCTTGATCTCCTCCAGGTTGCGGCGCACCACGTCCATGCCGACGCCGCGGCCGGAGATGTCGGTCACCCTGTCGGCGGTGGAAAATCCCGGCAGGAAGACGAGCTCGAACACCTCCTGGTCGCTCATCCTGTCGCCGTTGCCTTCCAACAGCCCCTTTTCCCGGGCCTTGTCCAGGATCTTCTCCCGGGAGAGCCCGCGGCCGTCGTCGCGGATGGTGATGAGGACATGCCCTTCCTCGTGCGCCGCGGCCAGCCGCAGATGGCCGGTTTCCCCCTTGCCGGCGCGCAGCCGCTCCGCCGGCTCCTCGAAGCCGTGATCCATGGCGTTTCGTATCAGGTGAACCAGGGGATCGGTGACCTTCTCGATGACCGTCTTGTCCACCTCGGTGCTCTCGCCCAGCAGTTCCAGCTGCACCTTCTTGCCGGATTTGCGGGAGAGATCGTGCACCAGGCGCATCATTCGGCGGAACAGGCCGGAGACCGGGATCATCCGGATGGTCATCGCCATTTCCTGCAGTTCGCGGATGATCTTCGCCATGTGCTGGCCGGCCTTGCTGAAGTTGGCGAGGTCGAGGCCGTCCAGGTCGGGATTGTGCAGCACCATGTTCTCGGCGATGACGATCTCGCCGATGAGGTTGATCAGATTGTCCAGCTTGTCGAGATCGACGCGGATGTCCTGGCGCCGGCCCTCGTCCTTCTTCTCGCCGGCCGGACGGCTCTTCTCCTGAGCCGCCACCGCCCGGGCCACCTGCTCGGCGGAGACCGCCCCCTTGTCCACCAGCAGCTCGCCGATGCGCCGGTTCTGGGCCGCCACCGCCTCCTCGATCTCCTTTCTGGTGACGTCGCCGCGGCGGACCAGGATGTCGCCGAGCAGACCGCTGTCCTCCCCGTCCTCGCTCTCGGCCTCCGGAAGGTAATCCACCGGGACGATCCGGTCGAGGTCGGCAAGCAGACTGGTCAGGCCGAGGATACGGGCATCCCGGATCGCGCCGACGTTGTTCAGGGCGGTGCGCAGCACGGCGAGTTGCGCCACCATGGCGGCGACGGCTTCGCCGCTGTCGGTGGCGGCATGGTCGCGAAGCGCCGAAAGGAGCACCACGGTCTTGCCGCAGAGCCTGGCGATTTCCTCGAACCCCAGCCGAGCGGCCTCATCGGCCATCCAGCGGTATTTTTCCAGGAGATGCCAGAGCACTTCGCGATCGTCCCGGGCCATGCCGAGCTTGATCAGGTTGATCTCGATGTCCAGCAGACCGACCTTGCCCTCGTGGATGAAATCCTCCACCGCCTGGGCCAGGGCGACCTCGGGCGGCACGGCGCCGTGGTCGCCGCGGACCGGCCCGGGCGCATTCCGGAACAGATCGGTCACCCGCTGCGCCTGCTCGGCCAGCGACCGGTCTTCCCCATGCGTTTCCACGTGCGCCAGCGCCTGCTTCATGAAGTCCAGCGCCTTGCAGAAAAGATCGGTGTGTTCCAGCGCCAGCGGGATCTCGCGGTTGCGCAAGCGGTCGAGCAGGCTCTCCGCGCCATGGGCGACGCCGACGATGTTGGCGAACTGGAGAAATCCGGCACCGCCCTTGATGGAGTGGAACAGGCGGAAGGTGCGGTTGAACTCGTCGTCCAGTCCGTCCGGGTCCGTGTCGCCCTCTCGCAGACGATCGGCGAAGCCGACGATCACCGGCTCCAGTTCTTCCAGCATGTCCCTGGCCTCGGCCACGAACTCGTCGACGAATTCACGAAGGTCTTCCATCTTGACTGCAACCTGTCCGCCCGGGGATGAGCGATGGGAGGCGGCTTCTCAAGCCAGCCCCAGATCCCGGATGGT
>JBFLZZ010000096.1:0-5176 GCA_040755255.1 Thermodesulfobacteriota bacterium | reverse complement strand
CAGCGGGACGGCAGCGGGCCGCGCCGCTGAAGGCGGGTTGATCGTACCGTGCCCCGGGCTGAGCGTGGCGGGCGCCTGCCCGCCGACTCGCCCGGAATCGGGCCGTCGGGGGCCTCGGTGAGAGGCCGTCGGCGGCCTTTCTATTCCGCCGACGGCGGCCGCATCGCCCTGGGCACCAGGGTGACGAAACGTTCCGCCGCTTGGGCGAGCAGGATGCGCACCGCGTTCGCCTCCTCCTCCTGGAGGTTGTCCTCCAGTTCCCTGATATAGCGGGAGAGAAGTTCACCCACGTCGACGAGTCCCTGTTCGTCGATGCGTTCGATGAGCATGCTGGCGCCGCGGGCGAGCCGCCGTCGCACCGACTCGCGGTCGAAACCGAATTCCGGATAAAGGCACTGGTGGATGACGCCGCCGGTCATGCCGGCGCAGATCCACGGGCCGGGATCACCCAGCACCACCGCCCGGCCGCCGGTCATGTACTCGAAGGCGAAGCCCTTGAGGTGGGCGCGGCTGGCCAGGTTGCCGAGATCGTCGCGGACCTTTGCGGTGATCCGGCCGCCGAAGACGACATCGGCGCCGCTCATCCGGATGCAGGCGCGGGAGTCGGCCATGTTCTGGACGATGAAAAGACCACCGATGGCGCCGTAGGCGAAACTCTTGCCGGTGGAGCCGTCGATGGCGGCACCGCGCAGGTTGCGGCCCTTGAGCACGCCGAGCACCCCGCCGGAGGCGCCCTTGGCCGCCCCGTCCTGGGAGCCGCCCTCGACGATGACGTCGAGATTGGCGGTGGTGAAGGCGGCGAGACCGTTGCCGGGAACGGACGACCTGAGCCGCAGTTTGGCGAGATGGCCGCTGTTGCCGCCGTAGCGCCGTTCGATGGCGCCGGCCAGATAGGTGCCCATCGCCCGGTCGGTGGAGCGGACCTGCTCCTCGGTGAAGTGCACCGAGGAAAAACCCTGTTCGAAGCGGGCCATGGCCAGGTCGGAAACCAGTCGGGTCAGGTAGCTGAGCGGTTTGCGGACGATCTGCGGCGCCGGGTATTCCTCCGGATTGCAGATCCTCTCCGGCGCGGCCAGCAGCGTTTTGGCGGAGATGCGGTCGTCGAGGCTGACCTGGCGCAGCAGATCGGTGCGGCCCACCAGCTCCTGCAGGCTGGTTTCACCCATGGCGGCGACGTGCATTTTGATTTCGTCGCCGATGGCGGCAAGCAGCCGGGCGAGGTTCTCCGCCTCGGTCTCCATCACCCGCGGGCTGAAGCCCTTGACGCCGCGCGCCTCGGCGTCGGCGACCGTGCGCAGCTGGGTGGAGATGCCGCGCGGGCAGCGGTCGAGATGGCAGCGCTCGCAGGAGATGCAGCCGACGCCCATCAGCGCCACCGTACCCAGGCCGACCCGGTTGGCGCCCAGCAGGATCATCTTCACCACGTCGGCGCCGCTGCGCATGCCGCCGTCCACCCAGAGTTCCACCTTTTCCCGCAGGCAGGATTCCAAGAGCGCCTTGTGCGCCTCGTTCACTCCGATCTCTGCCGGCAGGCCGACGAACCTTTTCGCGTGTTCGCGGGCGGCGCCGGTACCGCCCTCGAAGCCGGAGAGGTTGATGATGTCGGCGCCGGCCTTGGCGACGCCGACGGCGATGGTGCCGACGCCGCTGGTGATCGGCACCTTCACCGAGATCTTCGCCTCCGGGTTGGCGGTCTTCAGTTCGGTGATGATCTGGGCGAGATCCTCGATGGAGTAGATGTCATGGTGGTTGGAGGGCGAGATCAGGGTGATCCCCTGTTTGCAGTGCCGGGATTTCGCCACCATCTCCGAAACCTTGTTGCCCGGCAGGTGGCCGCCCTCGCCGGGTTTGGCGCCCTGGCCGATCTTGATCTCCAGATAATCGGCCGAATTGAGAAAGCCCATGTAGACGCCGAAGCGCCCCGAGGCGATCTGCTGGCCGCGGTTGTGGCGGTAGCGTCCCAGCATGTCGGGGATCTCGCCGCCCTCGCCGTTCATGCAGATGATGTTGGCCTTCCTGCCCGCCTCGGCGTAGGCGCGGAAGGAGTTCTCCCCCTGGGAGCCGAAGCTCATCGCCGCGATCACCACCGGCATGGCGTGGCGGCCGATAGTGATGTCCACCTTGTCCATGGCGGTGCGTTGCGCTTCATCGACCGCCCGCAGGTCGAGGCAGTGGCGGACACCGGTGGGAAGGCTCTCGTCGATGGCCCTGAGTTCCTTCGCCATCTCGGCGTAGCCCATCTTGCCCACCGCGACGCTGCGCAGGATCTTGCCGACCTTGGGATTGCGGGTCGGGTCCTTGTAGGGGGCGACTTCGTCCCCGCCGGTGGCGGTGCGGTACCGCGCCGCCGCCATCTGTTCCATGGCGGCAAGTGAGAGGCCGATCTCGCCGTCTTCGCAGAAGTTGGGGATCTGCATCAGGTCGGCCATTTCGCGGGTTAGTCCGATGGTGGAAAAGATGCGGCCGTAACCGCAGAGTTCGTGGATGCCCATGGTGGACATCACCTTCTCGATGCCCTTCTGCAGCACGGTGAGATTGTTGCGGAGGACGGTCTCGACGGAGAGGGCGTCGCCGGCGTTGGCGCAGGCCGCCCGCCAGAGCAGGTGGGGGACGAGGGCGTCGGCGCCCAGGCCGAGGAGGAACATGATGTCGTGCAGGTTGCGGATGGCGCCGGAGCGGACGACGATGCCGGCGCGGCGGCGCAGGCCGTCGGCAATCAGCCGTTCGTTGAGCAGGGCGACCAGCAGGCAGGGGTCGACATACACCCGGTCGCCGCCGAAGCTCAACCGGTCGTCGAGGACCACCATCGCGGCACCGCCGGCTATCGCCTCGGCCGCCTGGTCGCAGAGTTCCCGGATGCGGGCGGCGAGGGGGGAGCCGACGGTGAAGGTGGCGTCGAGAAAACAGGCCTTGGCGCCGTCGCGGTTGCCGGCGGTGAAGAAGCTGGCGAGATCCTCCCAGGTGACCGTGCCGAATTCCTTTGCCAGGCTCCGGCAGAGTTCCTGGTCGGCAACGCCGGCCAGAGAAGCGCAGTCGATGAGCAGCGGGTTGTCCAGCTGCAGGCCCAGCGGCGCGTTGGTCTGGTGGCCGTTGATGTCCGGCCGGCAGCCGACGACGGCGACGGTGGCGAAATGCTCGGCCTCCCGTTCCCGGTCGATGGCCGGGTTGGTGACCACCGCGACGTTCTCCTTGCCGTAGTCGGGGAGGTTGGGCAGGGCCTCGGGAACGAAGGCGGCGAGTGGACCGGTGTGGCCCATGGAGCCGATCACCTCGCGGCCGGTCTCGCTGACCCGTTTGCGGATGTTCAGGTCGTACTGGCGCCAGCCGTAAGCGGCGAGCAGCTTGTCGGCGGGAGGGGCGTAGCCCTCGATCATTTTCGGAAACCGGGGCGCCTGCGCCGCCGCCGGGATGTCGCGGTGGAAGTCGGCCAGGTAGTTGAGGGTGCGCGGCCGGCCGGCCATGAGCTTCAGCAAGCGCTGCTGGTAGGCGTTGCAGTCGAGGATCTCCGCCTGGACGCCGCGGCCGCCCAGGATGGCGATCTTCTCGCCGGGCGCCAGCGGCTTGGGGTCGCGCATCGTCCGCTCCAGGGGGACCACGCCCTTTTCCGAGGAGAGGAAGAAGTTGTAGTCGCTTTCGCCGAACCACAGGGGGCGAAGACCGAGGGCGTCCACCGAGCCCAGGCAGACGTTGCCGTAGCGGGCGACCACCGCCGCCGGCCCCTGGGCGGAGGAGGGGAAGAACCAGCGGTAGAAGGAGTAGAGCCGCTGCAACTCCTGGGGGTAGCCGGCCACCTCGGAGTGGATGGCCGGGAACAGCATCTCCATCGCCTCCATGACGTCGAGGCCGTAGAGATGGATGAGGCCGTCGATGATCCGGTTGAGATCCTGGGAATCGCTGCCGCCCGGCACCGGTTCGATGCCCAGCGCGCGGCCGGTGGTGCGCAGCCGCTCGATGGTGTTGATCTCGCCGTTGTGGCCGAGCAGGGAAAAGGGCTGGCAGCGTTCCACCATGGGCAGGGTGTTGGTGGAGTAGCGGCTGTGGCCCAGTGCCATCACCGAGCGCAGATCCTCGTCGCGCAGCTCGGGGTAGACCAGCGGCAGCAGCTCCGGTGAGCCCTGCAGCTTGTAGACCGCGGAATCCTGGCTCAGGGACGCGGTATGCAGCTCCGGGATCGCGGTCTCGATGGCCATCTGCAGCCTGAACAGCTGACTGGCGATGGCGGTGCGGCCGTCGCCCTCCATGATGCCGGCCACCTGCCAGAAGAGCGGCGCCCCCCTGCGGGCGCGGGGGCCGAGTTCGTTGTCGCGACTGCCGCCGGTGTGTTCGATGGCGATCTCGCCGCCATGGGAGGCGATGATCTCCCGGACGCGGGGCATGATCGCCGCCGCCTCGGACTTGATGGCGGCCGGCAGCAGGAAATGGCCGACGAAGAAGTTGACCGACTCGGCGAGGTGCCTGCTCTGTTCGGCGGCGGCCAGCCGCTTGCCCCAGATCTGGCGGGGCAGGTCGATGCTGATGCCGCAGCCGTCGCCCTCGCCGTTGATGTCGCCGGAGCGGTGCCCCATTTTCTTGAGGGCGTTGATCGCCTTGACGATGATGCCGTGGGTGGAATGGCCCCGTTTGTCAACCAGGGCGATGATCGCGCAGGCGTCCTGCTCGCGCCGGGAGGGTCTCATCTGGGTGGTTCCTTCTTCTTGCGGTGTCGGAGGTGCCGGGACGCCGGGTCTGCCGGCCGGCGTGCGAGCGGCGGGGAAAACAGAGGCCGAATACTATAGCACGAAGGCAGGTGGCGGGCAACGGCTATTGCCGGCGGGCCAGGGTCCCGTCAAAGTCGTTGGGCACGATTTTTGGCAACATCGCAACGCTTGATATTCATCTCAGAATCTGATTACCGGTGAAGTTCAGCCAATCTGAGGCATACGAAGGAGCACTCCCCTGCAGGCTCAGAGCGAACGGATGAGATAACATCGTGTCTGCATGCAATTTCGGATGCCATTTTCACGCAGCCGAAGAGACGCAGGAGTGGCCGGGAAAAGCGCGAGGACTGTTTGAGGGCCGCAGGCCCGAGTTCCGCAGCGCCCGGCCGCGACAAGGAACGGAGGGAACCCCCGCGCAGCGGGGGCAAGTGAAGGCCGGCCTTTCTTTGGTTCCTTTCTTTGGCCGGCAAAGAAAGGAA
>JBFLZZ010000095.1:0-5319 GCA_040755255.1 Thermodesulfobacteriota bacterium | reverse complement strand
TCTCGGCTGGGTGCTCAATTAGCCTGACCCCGCCGCCGGCAAAACTGCTCAATTCCCCTGACCCCGGGTGCTCAATTCCGCTGACCCTGACCCGGGTAAGGGTGCTCAATTACCATGACCCTCGACAATCGTCTCCTCCCCCGATAGGAAGCGAAAATCATCATCACTCATATCCCAGATCAGTCCCTGCCAGTCATCAAGCAGACCCTCATCCCCGCACACAGGGCAGTGCCAGTAAATGCGGTCATCCAGATCATACTGGAATTGCAGCCTCCCGGTGCAGGGCTTTCTTTTCGGCCGTCGCCAGCATTTCGGCGGTTCCCCCACGGGAAGGCCGCGGTCGCGGGAGGTTATCCAGGTAATGATTTCCGCCAGCTTTTCCACTTTTCGCCGCAATTGCGGCGCTGCCGGGCCGTCTTGCTTCTCGTTCAGCCAGTGTCTGATGTCGATCACCCACATACTCTGTCCCTACATTCAACGTCGGTTGCTGGACTCTGCACCCAAGCATCCTGGTTGAGGATCTGTTTCCCAGCCTCTGGCAATCGGAAATTCCGTTTGCTGCTTGTCGGTTTGGCCGTGATGGTCATTTCGATGAATCCGGCATTGAGCAAATGCCTGAGCACCTGAGTCCTGAACCTGGTGCGGTCAGTCAGTCCCGCGATCTCCATGAGCTCCTGAATAGCCTGCCCTCTGAAGCATTTATGGAGGATTCCGACTTGGTCTCGTTCGATGTATCTGGTCGGATAGAGGGGGGCGGCGATCAGCGGGTTGCCGGGGAAGAGGCCGTGCGGCTGGGTGCCCGGATTCCAGACCGCGAGCCGGTCCGAAAGCAGCATCACCTGGACGTTGCTGATGAAGCGGCGGATCGGTTTCACTGGATGCCAATGTCGTTGACTTGAAGATGAGTGCCGCCTTGCGGTTGCGGTCAGGAGTCGGTTACTTTTGATCTCATAAGAAATAGAGAGGGAAGTGTCAATCAGTTTATCTGTTCCTGTGATCGCATACGGTAATTCGGCGGAATCCGATGAGAATGCAGCACCGGACCTGCCGGGCACAGGAGGGAAGATCAACGGGCGGGGGGAGGTTGCCAGAGAGTGGTTACACCATAGTTCGAAAAGAGGCTGTCCGCCGTCACCATGGTCAGCTTTTCAGTGATCGCCTGGGCAATCAGCAGCCGGTCAAAGGGGGCGCGATGATGAAACGGCAGTTTTGCAACCCTGGCCGCATGCCGCAGCTCGATGGGCAACAGCGAAAACCCGTTGGCCGCCAGTTGTTCCGTCAGGAAGCGGCCGACAGGCATGGTCAGCCGCAGTTTGCCGAGGCTCGTCCTGATCACGATTTCCCGGCAACTGGCCAGGCTCAGGCAGCACTCATTGTTGACGTCGGCAATTGCCTGGCGGGCCATGGCCGGAAGATTCGGATCGTCGGCGACCCACCACAGGAATACATGGGTGTCGAGAAGCAGCCGGGACATCAGGTGTATTCCTTGAAGTCCGGCGGCAGTTCGTCAAAATCCGGGGCGATGGCCAGTAGCTGCCCCTTGGCTGACCCGGGCCGTCGCTCTTTTTTGGACTCGATGATCGGCGATAGCCTGAGAAGAGGCTTGTTGTCACGGGCTATCACCACCTCTTCCCGAGCAGGGCACGTTTCACCAGTTCTGAAAAACGGGATTTTGCCTCGGCGATGTTGCCGACATCGCCCGTATTGCCCGGTCCGTGGCCTTTCCCGGGCCTGAAAACGCAGAAAGGGCGGAACCCTTTTTCAGGATTCCGCCCTTTCGTATTCTGGTGCCGAAGACGAGACTCGAACTCGTACGGGTCGCCCCACTACCCCCTCAAGATAGCGTGTCTACCAATTCCACCACTTCGGCAAAGCTTTGTGTCGGAGTTTACTTGGCTCCTTGTTCCGGTTGCGGCTCCGCGGCCGGCGCCGGTTCAGGTGCGGTTGTCGGCGCGGCGGCCGGTGTCTCCTCTTTTTCGCCGGGGAAGGTCGCCGACGGCGAAGCGGCCGGCGCGGTTTCTTCCTGTGCCGGCGCAGTCGGTACCGGCAGCGCCTCGGGCGCCTTTTCCAGGCTCGTGCTGACCGGCGGCGGCGCCGGGGTCGTCGCCCGCATCACCGAGCCCTTGCCCGGGTTGGCCGACACATAGGCGAGCACCAGCGAGGTCAGCATGAAGATGATGGCGCTGGCGGTGGTCACCTTGTTGAGCAGCGGCAGGGGGCCTTCGGTGCCGAAGACCGTCTGGCTGGAGCCGCCGAAGGCCGCGCCCATGTCCGCGCCCTTGCCGTGCTGCAGCAGCACGATGGCGATGAGAAAGACGCAGACGACGATGTGGATGATGGTCAGTATGGTGATCATTGCTTGAAGGATACAATCCGGATGAAGGAATCCGCCTGCAGGGCGGCACCGCCGACGAGGGCGCCGTCGATATCATCCTGTTGCATCAGCGAATCGATGTTTTCAGGTTTAACCGAGCCACCATACAGTATTCTGGTATGGGAGGCAACCGTTTTCTGGTGGATTTGTGTCAGCAAATCGCGGAGAAAGGCGTGCACTTCCTGGGCCTGGAATTCGGTAGCCGTCCTGCCGGTGCCGATGGCCCACACCGGCTCGTAGGCGATGACCGCCTTTGCCATGCCCGCCCCGTCGACCCCGGCAAGTCCGGCGCGCAGCTGGCGTTCCAGGACGGCGAAGGTGCTTCCGGCTTCCCGCTCCTCCAGGGTCTCGCCGACGCAGAGCACCGGCGCGAGACCGAAGCGCAGGGTGCCCAGCAGGCGCCGGTTGATCATGCCGTCGGACTCGCCGAAGATCTGCCGCCGTTCCGAGTGGCCGACGATGGCCATGGCACAGCCAAGCTCGCGCAGCATCACCGGCGAGATCTCGCCGGTGAACGCCCCTTTTTCCTCCCAGGCGACATTCTGGCCGGCCAGCAGCACCGGGCTGCCGGCAACCGCGGCGGCCACCGTCGCCAGGTGGGTGAAGGGCGGCGCCAGCATCACCTGCCGGTCGGTTCTGCCTTCGCAGGCGCGCGCCACCGCGGAGGCGAGAGAGGCCGCCTCGGCGAGGGTGGTGTGCATCTTCCAGTTACCGGCGATCAGGGGCGTGCGCATCGTGCCCTCCTCAGGCCTTGGCGTTCAGCGCCGCGACGCCCGGCAGTTCCTTGCCCTCCATCAGCATGAGAAAGGCGCCGCCGCCGGTGGAGATGTAGGAGATGTTGTTGGATTCGCCGGCGCGGTGGACGGCGACGTCGGTATCGCCGCCGCCGACGATGGTGAGCGCGTGCGAGTGGGCGACCCGCTGCACCATCGCCATGGTGCCCCGCGAGAAGGCGTCCATCTCGAAGGCGCCCATCGGCCCGTTCCAGATGATGGTCTTGGCGTTTTCCAGGGCCTCGGAAAAGAGCAGGGTGGAGGCGGGGCCGATATCAAGGATCATCCATTCCGACGGCACTTCCTGGATCGGGGTGCGCATCGATTCCGCGTTGGCGTCGAAACGGTCGGCGACGATGCAGTCCACCGGCAGGTAGAGCTTGACCCCCTGGTCCTTGGCCTTCTGCACCAGTTCGCGGGCGGTGTCGAGGAGGTCGTCCTCGACCTTGGACTGGCCGACGTTGTAGCCCTGGCTTTTCAGGAAGGTGTTGGCCATGGCGCCGCCGATGATCATCTTGTCGACGCGGTCCATCAGGTTGCGCAGCGCCCCCAGCTTGCTGGAGACCTTGGCGCCGCCGATGATCGCCGCCAGCGGCCGGCGCGGATCGCTCACCGAGCGGTGGAAGTAGTCCATTTCCTTCTGCAGGAGAAAGCCGGCGGCGCATTCGGTGAAGAATTCGGTGACCCCGACCACCGAGGCATGGGCGCGGTGGGCGACGGCAAAGGCGTCGTTGATGTAGACGTCGCCCAGTTCCGCCAGCTGCCGGGAGAATTCGCGGTCGTTGGCCTGCTCCTCGGCGTGGAAACGCAGGTTTTCCAGCAGCAGGATGCCGCCGGGCGCCAGGGCCGCCGCCATCCGCCGGACCTCGTCGCCGATGCAGTCCGGGGCGAGCTGCACGTCCTTGGACAGCAGGCGGGACAAGCGCTTGGCCACCGGCGCCAGGCTGAACTTGTCCTGGCGCTGGCCCTTGGGGCGACCGAGGTGGGACATGATGATAACCCTGGCGTTTTCGTCCAGGGCGTGGTTGAGGGTGGGCAGCACGCCGCGGATGCGGATGTCGTCGGTGATGTTGCCCTGCTCGTCCAGGGGCACGTTGAAGTCGACCCGGACGAGCACCCGTTTCCCCTTGATGTCGATATCCCGTATATTCTTCATCCTTGTTTCCTCATTGCGGATCCATGTCGAACCGCAGCACCAGGGCGTCTTCCTCCGGGCTGCGGTAGTATTTCTTTCTGATCCCGGTCCGGTAAAAGCCGATCCTGCCGTAGAGGGCGAGCGCCGCTGCGTTGGACGCCCGCACTTCCAGCCAGCAGCGGCGGATGCCGTCGGTCCGCAGCCGCTCCAGGGCCCCGGCGACCAGCATCCGGCCAAGGCCGCGGCGGCGCAGATTCTCCGCCACCGCCAGCCGGTGGATCTCCGCCTCGTCGGCAACGGCGGCGCCACAGACATATCCTGCCACAGCCGCTTCGCTCCCGGCAAGGACAATCAGCCCCCAGCCGGCCGGGCTGTGCATTTGCGCGGCCAGCTGTTCCCGGCTCCAGGGATGCGGGGTGCGGGCCTCGATGGCCGCGACCGCGTCCAGGTCGGCCGCGGTCATCGGCCGGAGGGTCGACGGTTCAGACGAGCTGTTCGGCAATCGACACCGTGCGGTCGGCGAGCATGTTGGTGTAGCTGCCCAGCTCGTTGTCGTACCAGGCGTAGACCACCGCCTGGGTCACCGGCACCTCGATGAGCGACTGGCCGCCGGTGCAGGAAAGGCCGAGATTGGCCAGATTGACCCGGATGGCGGCGGTGCGGGTGTGGGTTTCCGTGCCTTCGATCACCGCGGCGGCAAAGGGGGCGGCGATGATGTCGGTGGAGACGTTCTGCTCCTCGCTGTACTTCAGGTACGGGCTTTTCGCGGCGAAATCCCGGTAGATGGAGTTGATCAGCTTGCGCTTCACCGGGCTGGCGAGATCGTCCTGCAGGTTGAGCACCAGAACGATGAGCGAGCCGGTGGAGGTCGGGATGCGCACCGATTCGGCGATGAAGCCGATGCGCTGCATCTCGGGCAGCACCAGCGGCAGGGCCTTGGCGGCGCCGGTGGTGGTGAGGATCAGGTTGTTGAGGATCGACCGGTTCTTGCGCAGGTCGGTGGCGCCCGCCTTGGGCAGCCGGTCGAGCACCTGCTG
>JBFLZZ010000094.1:0-5758 GCA_040755255.1 Thermodesulfobacteriota bacterium | reverse complement strand
AAGCGCAGCGACGAAGCAATCCAGTCAGAGTTGCCGGTCTGCCTCCGGTGGTATCGGCTGCCGGCATCCCGTTCTGCCGCCGCCCTGCTTCTGGATCGCCGCGCTTCGCTCGCGATGACCGCGTGGGCGGTTTTCCCCCTCGTCTTTGCGAGAAGCGCAGCGACGAAGCAATCCAGTCAGAGTTGCCGGTCTGCCTCCGGTGGTATCGGCTGCCGGCATCCCGTTCTGCCGCCGCCCTGCTTCTGGATCGCCGCGCTTCGCTCGCGATGACCGCGTGGGTGATTTTCCCCCCTCGTCTTTGCGAGAAGCGCAGCGACGAAGCAATCCAGTCGGCGCCGCGTACCCCGCCTACGCAAGCCGGGCCGATCGTCCGAAGATGTGGTGCTGCCGGACGCTCCCAACATGATCAGTCGGCGGGCTGCAGCAGATTGATGGGAACCCTTTCCGGCAGCTGGCCGCCGGAGCCAGGTTGGTGTGATTGCTCCGGCGTCTCGCCCCCCTCGGTTTCCACCCGGCCGCCGCCGTCGATATTCAGCCGTTTCTTGCCGCCGTCCAACGCATCGCCGAGAAACACCTCGCCGCCCCCATAGACGATCCCCGCCGGCGGCACGAACCTCCGTTTGGCGAGTTTGGGGGCGATGGATTCCATGAACTCCTTCCACACCGGCGCCGCGGCGACCCCGCCCGTCTCGCGGCGGCCGAGGCTGCGATTGCGGTCATACCCCAGCCACACTCCGGCGGCGATTTCCGGGGTGTAGCCGACGAACCAGGCATCACGGAAATCATTGGTGGTGCCGGTCTTGCCGGCGACATCCACCGGCAGGCCGGCGGCGGGCCGGCCGGTTCCCTCGTTCACCACCCGCTGCAGCATGGCGGTCATCTGATAGGCGATCCGCTCATCCAGCGCCCTTCTGCCTTTCGTCTGCACCTTTTCCAGCAGCTTGCCGTTACGGTCGCGGACCTCGGTCACCACCACGGGGGGCAGATAGACGCCGCCCCTGGCGAACACCGCGTAGGCGCCGACCATCTCGCCGAGCGATATCTCCGACGCGCCGAGCGCCAGGGAGTAGTTGGTCACCAGGGGCGAGGTGATGCCGCACTTGCGCGCGAACAGCACCACCGGATCGACGCCGTTTTCCTGGAGCAGCTTGATGGTGGCGATGTTGTTGGAATGAATGAGCGCGGTGGACAGTGAGATCAGCCCTTCATGCTTTCCCGAGAAATTGCGGGGTTCCCAGTACTGGCCCGCACTGCTGCCGGGCAGCCGCAGCGGCCCGTCGTAGATCATCGTCTCCGGGGTGCAGCCTTTCTGCAGGGCCACCGCGTAGACGAAGGGCTTGAACGCCGAGCCCGGTTGCCGCCGCGCCTGCACCGCCCGGTTGTACTGGCTGCTGTCGTACTCGGTGCCGCCGATCATCGCCCGCACCGCACCGCTCGCGATCTCCATGACGAACACCGCGCCCTGGGGCGGGTTCTTTTCCCCGGGATGGCGGAGCTTCCAGTTGCGGATGCCCAAGGCCAGCGCCTGCTGGGCGGCGCGCTGCATCAGCGGTTCCATGGTCGTCGCGACGGAAAGCCCGCCGGTGAGCAGCGTCTGGCGACCATAACGCTCGATGATCCACCGGTTGACCTCCTGCAGGAAATATTTTTCCTCCGCCGTCCGCTCCGTCTTGCCGGCCAATGCCAGCGGCGTCTCATAGGCCTTGCGCGCCATGCTGGCGGTGATGTAGCCGTCCTCGGCCATCCGGTTGAGCACGTAGACCTGCCGCTTGCGGGCAAGGTCGGCATTGACCATGGGCGAATACCTGGACGGCGCCTGCGGCAGACCGGCGAGCAGCGCCATCTCGCCCAGCTCCAGCTCGGCCGCGGTCTTGCCGAAATAGACCCTGGCGGCCGCCTCGACCCCGTAGGCCCCTTCACCGAGATAGATGTCGTTCAGGTAGATGTGGAGGATTTCGTCCTTGGTGAGCAGCCGGTCGATGCGATAGGCGAGCACCGCCTCCTTGAACTTACGGATATAGGTCTTTTCCGGGGTGAGCAGCAGGGAACGGACCACCTGCTGGGTGATGGTCGAACCGCCCTGGCTGCGGCGGCCGCGCTTCATGTTCTGAACCAGCGCCCGCAGCACCGACCAGCCGTCCACCCCGCTGTGCTCGTAGAAACGGGCGTCCTCGGCGGCGATGAAGGCCTTGACCAGCAGCCGCGGCATCCGGGTCAGCTCCACCACGGTCCGGTTCTCCTGAAAGACGCGGTCGATTTCCCGGCCGTGGGCATCGTAGATGGTGGTGGCGGCCGGGGGTTGGTAGAACTCCACCGAACTGACGTCCGGGATGTTGAGGGAGAGGAACCAGTAGAGCAGCGCGCCGATGGCAAAGGTCAGCAGGCTGGAAAGGGCAAGGAGAAACACGGTGAGATGGACATGGTCCCATACCCAGCGCGCCTGGACTTCCCGGATGCGGGCGGAGGCGGCCATCTACCTCGCCGCCTCGGGGAAATGCTTGTTCAGGGCAGCCCGCGCCGGGGTGAAGGAGGAATCCTTTTCCAGGGCGGTTTCGAACATCACCCGCGCCCGCGCGCGATCGCCCTGTTGCAGCAAGGCCTCGCCGAGATCGTACCAGGCGCCGGCGAAGTTGTGGTCGATGCGGATCGCCTGCTCGAAACTCGCCGCCGCCTCGGCGTTTCTTCCCATGGCCAGATAGGCACCGCCCAGGTTGTCCAGGGTGGCGGCGTCCTCCGGCTCCAGTTGGAGGGAAGTCTGAAAACTCGCCGCCGCCTCCGGATAGCGTCCCTGCAGGTAAAGGGCGAGGCCGAGGTTGTTGTGGGCGGCGGCGAAGCGCGGATTGATCGCCAGGGCCCGGCGGCAGTGCTCTTCCGCGCCGGAGCCGTCGCCCCGGCGCAGGGCGAGCACACCAAGGTTGTTCCACGCCCCGAAATCATCGTCCTTGATCGCCAGCCCAGCCCGGAACTGGGCCTCCGCCTTGTCGTATTCCCCCTCCTCCATCCAGGCGATGCCCAGATGATTGTGGGCGACGAAATTGTCGGCGGTCACCGCCAGCGCCCTGTTGAACAGGGTGAAGCTGTCCCGCCAGTGCCCGGTCTGCAGCCAGGACAGGGTCGCCAGCAGGGGGATGAGGCAGACCACGGCCGCGGCAACGGCACGGCGGCCGAATGTCGGAATCTCGGCGAGCGCCCAGGCAAGGGCCACCGCGATACCGATCATCGGCAGGTAGGTGTAGCGGTCGGCCATGGCCTGATAACCCACCTGAACGATGCCGATGACCGGCAGCAGGGAGAGCAGGTACCAGAACCAGCCGACCGCGACAAAAGGCAGCCGCCGGCGGGCGACCAGCGCGGCAACGGTAATGGCGGCGAGGACGGCGGCGGACAGCAGCAGCAGCCAGAGCGGCGGCACCTGCCCGGGATGGGGGTAGATGACCGCGAGCCCGGCCGGCCAGAAGAATTTTCCCAGATAGGCCAGCACCACCACCACCGCGTTGCCGAGCCGAACCGCCACGGGATACTGGTCGAGGGACTGAACGGCACCGCCGGCATTCTGGGCGAAGAGGGTGATGAGGCAGGAAACGGCGCTCAACAGGAAAAAGGGCCATTTCTCGACCAGACGCTGCACCGCGACCCGCCCGCCCGCCGGCCGCGCCAGGGGCCAGTGGTCCAGGAGAAGGAGCAGCAGCGGCAACGACACCAGCACCGGCTTGGCGAGAAGGCCCAGGGCAAAAAAGAACACGGCGGCAAGATACCAGCGGCCCCCGCCGTGGCGCACCCATTGCCCGTAACCGAGCATGGCGAGCAGTCCGAACAGGTTGGCCAGCAGTTCCTTACGCTCCGCAACCCAGGCGACCACCTCGACGCGCAGCGGATGGAGGGCGAAAAGAACGACGGCCAGCAATGCCGGCCAGAAGGAACCGGTGCAGCGGAACAGCAGCAGAAACAACAGCAAGGCGTTGCCGCCGTGCAGCAGAACGTTGACCAGGTGCGCAGGGCCGGGGGCGAGGCCGAAAAGGGAGCAGTCGGCCATGTGGGAGATCCAGGTCAGCGGGTGGTAGTTGGCGGCATGAGCACGGGTGAAGGCCCAGGCCACCCCGGCCGGGGAAAGGCCGTTGCGCACCGCCGGGTTGTTGTACACGTAATCGTCGTCGTCGTAGACGAGAAAGTCGAAGGAACCCGTCTGCAGGTAGATGGCGGCAATCGCCGCCAGCAGGACCAGACAGGCGATGAGAACGTTTCGTTTAGTGGGGGCCATAACGTACTCGGGGACAGATTTCGGATCTTGTCCCCTTCCAAGCCGGATGTCGAACAGGTTCCGTCGCAGTGGGAGTTGCCATGCATCGGGCCGCACCCGGATGGATGAAGCCGGAATTTTTCAAGAATGGATCGCCACGCTTCGCTCGCGATGACGGCGTGGGCGGCTATTCCCTCCTCGTCATTGCGAGCAGCGCAGCGACGAAGCAATCCAGTCAGAGCCGCCGCTCTGCCTCCGGTGACACCGACCGCCGGCATCCCGTTCTGCCGTCGCCACACTTCCGGATCGCCACGCTTCGCTCGCGACGGCGGCGTGGGCGGCTATTCCCTCCTCGTCATTGCGAGAAGCGCAGCGACGAAGCAATCCAGTCAGAGCCGCCGCTCTGCCTCCGGTGACACCGACCGCCGGCATCCCGTTCTGCCGCCGCCACACTTCCGGATCGCCACGCTTCGCTCGCGATGACGGCGTGGGCGGCTATTCCCTCCTCGTCATTGCGAGCAGCGCAGCGACGAAACAATCCAGTCAGAGCCGCCGCTCTGCCTCCGGTGACACCGGCCGCCGGCATCCCGTTCTGCCGCCGCCACACTTCCGGATCGCCGCGCTTCGCTCGCGATGACGGCGTGGGCGGCTATACCCTCCTCGTCATTGCGAGAAGCGCAGCGACGAAGCAATCCAGTCTTTCCATCAGAACCGGCACCGGAGTGACGCGACAGTTTCCCCCTTCCAGCCCGAGATGTAAAGATTTTTCTTTCGGAGAGTTTCCAAACCCTGCCGCAACCGATATACTACTTCTGTTCTTCCCTCCCCGGCCGTACGCGAGACGGAGCGCCCGGCCAGACACGCCCGCAAATGGGCAACCCGGATTCGGTTGACAGCATGTATAAAGGTAAGAAGGTCATTGTGGTCATGCCCGCCTACAACGCGGCCCAGACCATCGAGAAGACGTACCGGGAGGTCATGGACCAGGACGTGGTCGACCTCGTCATCGTCGTTGACGACAAAAGCCGGGACGACACGGTCGAGATAGCGAAAAGACTGCCGAACACGGTCGTTCACCCCCACGAGACCAATCTCGGCTACGGCGGCAACCAGAAATCCTGCTACCGGCTCGCCCTGGAGCAGGGCGGCGACATCGTCATCATGGTCCACCCGGACTACCAGTACACGCCGCTGCTCATCCCGGCCATGGCCTCGATGATCGGCAACGGCCTCTATCACTGCGTACTCGGCTCCCGCATCCTCGGCGGCCACGCGCTCAAGGGCGGCATGCCCCTGTGGAAATACGTCGCCAACCGGATCCTGACCCTGCTGGAAAACCTGCTGCTCGGCGCCAAGCTCTCCGAATACCATACCGGCTACCGGGCCTTTTCCGCCGAGCTGCTGCGCAGCCTGGACCTTTCCGCCAACTCCGACGACTTCGTCTTCGACAACCAGATGCTCGCCCAGATCCTCTGGCAGGGATACACCATCGCCGAAGTGAGCTGCCCGACCAAATACTTC
>JBFLZZ010000093.1:0-6303 GCA_040755255.1 Thermodesulfobacteriota bacterium | reverse complement strand
TGAACCACGAGGAGAGCAAGATCACCTTCAAGGACGTGGCCGGCATCGAGGAGGCCAAGGACGAACTGTCCGAGGTGATCGATTTCCTCAAGGATCCGAAGAAGTTCACCCGCCTGGGCGGCCGCATTCCCAAGGGCGTCCTGCTGATGGGCCCTCCCGGTACCGGCAAGACCCTGCTCGCCAAGGCCATCGCCGGCGAGGCGGAGGTGCCCTTCTTCTCCATCAGCGGTTCGGATTTCGTCGAGATGTTCGTCGGCGTCGGCGCTTCCCGGGTCCGCGACCTGTTCACCCAGGGGAAGAAGAGCGCCCCCTGCATCATCTTCATCGACGAGATCGACGCGGTCGGCCGCCATCGCGGCGCGGGTTTGGGCGGTGGCCATGACGAACGCGAGCAGACCCTCAATCAGCTGCTGGTGGAGATGGACGGTTTCGAGGCCAACGAGGGGGTAATCATCGTCGCCGCCACCAACCGGCCCGACGTCCTCGACCCGGCGCTCTTGCGGCCCGGCCGCTTCGACCGCCAGGTGGTGGTGCCGGTTCCCGACGTCAAGGGCAGGGAAAAGATCCTCGAGGTGCACGGCAAGCGGACAAAGATCGCCGCCAACGTCGACTGGGCGGTCATCGCCCGCGGCACCCCCGGTTTTTCCGGAGCCGATCTGGAAAACATGGTGAACGAGGGGGCGCTCCTGGCCGCCCGCTCCAACGCCGAGGAAGTCACCATGGAGCATCTGGACAAGGCCAAGGACAAGGTGATGATGGGCGCCGAACGCCGAAGCATGATCATCACCGAAAAGGAAAAAGAGATCACCGCCTACCACGAGGCGGGGCACGCCCTGGTGGCCAAGCTGCTGCCCGGTACCGATCCGGTCCACAAGGTCACCATCATTCCCCGCGGCCGGGCGCTGGGTCTCACCCAGCAGCTGCCGCTCGACGAAAAGTACACCCACGCCCGTTCCTACCTGGTCAACAACCTGTGCATCCTCCTGGGAGGCAGGGTTGCCGAGGATCTGGTCTTCCACGAAACCACCACCGGCAGCGGCAACGATATCGAACGGGCCACCGAAATCGCCCGCAAGATGGTTTGCGAATGGGGGATGTCCGAGTCCATGGGACCGCTCACCTTCGGCAAGAAGGAGGAACAGATCTTCCTCGGCCGCGAAATCGCCCAGCACCGCGACTACAGCGAGTCCACCGCGGTGAAGATCGACGAGGAGGTCAAGAAACTGGTGGTGGACGCCGAGAGCAAGGTCCGGGAGCTGCTCTCCGGCCACCTGGACCTCCTCCACAAGATATCCAAGGCCCTCTTGGAGCGGGAGACCCTCACCGCCGAGGACATCAACACCATGGTCGGACCGATCCCCGAGCCCGGCGCCGATGCCGCGGCCGCAGCCTGACCCCACCTTCGCCCCGTGATGCTGAGGTCGCTGACCGCGGACAAGACATGGCAGGTGATGGGGATCGTCAACGTCACCCCGGATTCCTTCTCCGACGGCGGCCGCCTTGCCGACCGCGACACCCTCGCCTCCCATATCGGTGAACTGATCGAGGCGGGCGCCGACATCCTCGACATCGGCGGCGAGTCGACCCGGCCGAACGCCACGCCCATATCCACCGAAGAGGAACTGGAGCGGGTCCTGCCCGCCATCGGGCTTGCCCGCGATCTCGGCCCGGACATTCCGGTCAGCATCGACACCACCAAGGCAGCGGTCGCCCGCGCGGCCCTCGCCGCAGGCGCCACGGCCATCAACGACATCAGCGCCTTGGAGCACGACCCGGCCATGCTGCCCCTGGCCGTCGAGAAGAACTGTCCGCTGGTCATCATGCACCGGCAGGGAACCCCGGATGTCATGCAGCGGGCACCCGCCTACGTCGACGTGGTCGCCGAGGTACGCGCCTATCTGGAAGAGCGGGTCGCGGTTCTGCGCCGGGCCGGGGTCAGGGCGGAAATCACCGTCGACCCCGGCATCGGTTTCGGCAAGACCGTCCGTCACAATCTGCTGCTGCTGAAACACCTGCGCCAGTTCACCGGACTTGGCTGCCCGCTGCTCATCGGCCATTCCCGTAAGTCGTTCATCGGCAGCACCCTGGATCTCGATATCGACGAGCGGGACGAGGCCACCGCACTGCTCTCCGCTTACAGCGCCCTGCAGGGGGCGGCCATCTTCAGGGTGCACGACGTGCGGCGGACGGTGCTCGCCCTGCGGATGCTGGAGGCGATCGGCCGGGCCTGACGGTCGCCGCCGTCGGGGTGCCGGATGAAGGAACGAGTCGAACGCTATCTGCGCTACAATATCGGACGGTTGCGCCGGGCGGAACGGTTTAACCGGGACAAGGCCGATTTCCTCTTCAAGATCGTGCCGCTGCTCCTGCATTACAACCACCCCGACCTGCCCGGCTTCGCCGACGAGACCTGTCCGGCCGGCGTCTACCGCTACAATCCCAAGACGATCATCGCCGACGAGCTCTATCGCCGCTATCTCCCCCAGGCGCCGCCCCTGTCCGAACTCCCCGACCGGAGCGATTCCCGGATCCATTCGGTGAAAACCATCGGCTCCATCGGCACCCTCGCCCAATCCGCCAAATCCGACTGCGACTACTGGATCAGCGTCGACCGCGCCGAGCTCGGCGCGGACGGCATGAAGCTGCTCGCCGGCAAATGCGCCATGATCGAACGGTACGCCGCCGCCTTCGACCACGAGGTCCATTTCTTCCTCATGGACATCACCGAGACGCGGACCAACAGCTTTCAGTCCGACGTCGGCGAGGAGTCGGCCGGCTCTTCCCTCAAACTGCTGCTCAAGGACGAACTGTTCCGCAGCCACATCCTGGTCGCCGGCAAAATCCCCCTGTGGTGGCTCATCCCACCGGGGCTTTCCACCGACGATTACCGGCGCTGCGCCGAGCAGATGATCAGCCGCAACCCCTTCGTCCAGCATCATTTCATCGATCTCGGCTACCTCTCCGACCTCCCCCGCCAGGAAATCTTCGGGGCCTGTCTCTGGCAGCTCAACAAGGCGCTGGACAGCCCCTTCAAGTCGGTGATCAAACTGGCCTACCTGGAATACCTGCTCAATCAGCCGGACGGCGCCCTGCCGTTTTTCTCCGATCAGCTCAAGTGCCTGGTCACCTTTCCGGAACGTCTCGCCGCCACCGGGCAGAGCGAACTCCCCCTCGACGACATCGACCCCTACCTGCTCATGGCCGGCGTCATCAGCGCTTTCTACCGGCAGAGACAGGATCCGGGCCAGGCGGCGATCATCCGCAAATGCCTGTTTCTGAAAACCCTCGAAGGGGTGCGCGGCGCAGCCGCAGAACAGCAGTCCCTCGCCCACATGGAGAAGTGGGAGCTGCTGCCCGAGGAGCACCGGGCGCTGCTCAACCTGGCCCACTGGCACCACCGCGACCTGGTGCGCCTGGGCACGGAAATCCACGATTTCCTCATCGCCACCTATAAACGTCTCGCCGAACAGTACCCGGCGTCGGAAAGCGAGGCGCGGCTGGCGATCACCCAGCGCGACCTCACCGTGCTCGGCCGCAAGCTCTTCACCTTCTACGAAAAAAAACCCGACAAGATCGACTATCTGAAAGCCCTCTCCCGCGAAAGCATGGGAGTCGCCGCCCTCACCATCCATGCCGTCCGGCAGCGCGACGGCGAGGTGTACTACGCCCTGCAGGGCACCCCGGACGGGTGCGAACCGGGCCCCGGCAGACCGGAGATGCTCATCCGCAAGGAGGCGGACCTGCTCTTTCTGATCACCTGGCTGGTTCAGAACGGCATCATCCAACGCCAGACCGAGATCCACCTGAGCAAGGGATACACGACGGTGAGCCTGGCCGAAATCAACGACCTGGTGCGGGCCATCGCCGTCTCCCTGCCACCGGTGGACTTCTCCCACATCAAACCTGAATTCCTGCTGCAGCCGGAACGGGTCATGCGGGCGTTAGT
This sequence comes from Thermodesulfobacteriota bacterium, assembly GCA_040755255.1. Taxonomy (GTDB): domain Bacteria; phylum Desulfobacterota; class Desulfobulbia; order Desulfobulbales; family S012-135; genus JBFLZZ01. The sequence goes on along the minus strand of JBFLZZ010000093.1, from coordinate 2,357 downwards.
GGTGGTCAACTTCTTCAAGGAACAGGTGCATCGCAGCAAGACCCTGGAAAGCGTCATCATCAGCGGCAACAGTTACGGCGAGTTCTTCCTGCGCCACTACCACACCGTGGCGCAGCTGAAAAACGCGGTCGCCACCCTCCTGACCAGCCATTACGTCAGCCGCTGGAACAACAACCTGGATTATTTCATCCCGTCCCAGCCCGAGGAACGCACCATCCGCACCCTGCTCGGCATCTGAGCCGCACCGCCCTTCCCGCGGCCCGCGCAAGGGAATGTCCGGCGGCGTGATTCCTCCGGGTACCCGGCCGGCGCTGCCGGAATCTCAGCCCCTGCGATGTGGACAATTTTTCCGGAAAGAGACAGGAAAGTGTGGATTTACTGTTCGTTTTCGTATAAAATTGCGCGATTCCGCTGGCACCAGCGGCCATCTTCGTTCAATCCGGCTATCCGATAACCGTTTTTTTTTACAAATCTCTAAAGGGAGGAACCTGTCTATGTCCCGGAAAATGGTCACCATCGACGGCAACCAGGCGTGTACCCACGTGGCCTACGCCACCAGTGAGGTCATCACCATCTACCCGATCACCCCCTCGTCGCCCATGGCCGCGGAGGCCGACACCAAGGCGACCGCCGCCCAGAAGAACATCTGGGGTTCGGTGCCGGTCGTCACCCAGATGCAGTCGGAGGGCGGCGTTGCCGGCGCCCTGCACGGTTCGCTCACCGCCGGCGCGCTGTGCACCACCTTCACCGCCAGCCAGGGCCTCTTCCTGATGATCCCCAACATGTACAAACTGGCCGGTGAGCTGACCCCGACGGTCTTCCACATCACCGCCCGCTCCGTCGCCTGCCAGGGCCTTTCCATCTTCGGCGACCACGGCGACGTCATGGCCGCCCGCCAGACCGGCTGGGCCATGCTCTGCTCCCAGAACGTCCAGGAATGCCAGGACATGGCACTGATCTCCACCCAGGCGGCGCTCAAATCCCGCATCCCCTTCATGCACTTCTTCGACGGCTTCCGCACCTCCCACGAGATCCAGAAGATCGAGCAGCTCACCCATGACGACATGCGGGCGATCATCGACGAGGATCTGATCATCGACCACCGCAACCGCGGCCTGTCCCCGGACCGGCCGATGATGCGCGGCACCGCCCAGAACCCGGACGTCTACTTCACCGGCCGCGAGACGGTGAACAAGTTTTACGCCGCCTGCCCGGGCATCGTCCAGGAGACCATGGACAGGTTCGCCAGGCTGACCGGCCGCCAGTACCGGCTGTTCGACTACGTCGGCGCCCCGGACGCCGAGGACATCGTGGTGATGATGGGTTCCGGCGCCGAGACCGTCGCCGCCACCGCCGAGCACCTGATCAGCGGCGGCAGGAAGGTCGGCGTCCTTATCGTCCGCCTCTACCGCCCCTTCGACGGCAAGGCGATGGTCAACGCCATGCCTTCCACCGTCAAACGGATCACCGTGCTTGACCGCACCAAGGAGCCGGGCTCGGTGGGCGAACCGCTCTATCTCGACGTCCGCGCCGCCATCGGCGAGGCGGTGGAATCCAACCGGGTCGCCTGCATGCCCACCATCCTGGGCGGCCGCTACGGCCTGGGCTCCGCCGAATTCACCCCGGCGATGGTCAAGGCGGTGTTCGACAACATGGCCGCCTGGGCGCCGAAAAATCACTTCTGTGTCGGACCCAACGACGACGTCGCCTTCACCAGCCTCAATTACGACAAGACCTACAGCATCGAGGGCAAGGACGTGCACCGGGCGATGTTCTACGGCCTGGGCTCGGACGGCACCGTCGGCGCCAACAAGAACACCATCAAGATCATCGGCACCGAAACCGACAACTCCGCCCAGGGCTACTTCGTCTACGACTCCAAGAAGTCGGGCTCCATCACCACCAGCCATCTCCGTTTCGGCAAGAACAAGGTGGTCGCCCCGTATCTGATCAGCAAGGCAACCTTCATCGCCTGCCACAACTTCACCTTCCTCGACAAGTACGACATGCTGTCGAACCTGGAGCAGGGCGGCACCTTCCTCCTGACCTCCACCTTCGACGCCAAGCAGATCTGGAAGCAGCTGCCCTCTTCCGTGCAGCAGCAGCTCATCGACAAGAAGGCCAAATTCTACATCATCGACGCGATCAAGCTGGCCGAGGCCCTGGGTCTCGGCGCCCGCATCAACATGATCATGCAGACCGCCTTCTTCCTCATCTCCGGCATCCTCAGCAAGGAGGAGTCCATCGCCAAGATCAAGGAGGCGATCAAGAAGACCTACGGCAAGAAGGGCGACAAGGTCGTCAAGATGAACTACGACGCCGTCGACGCCGCCGTCAACAACATCGTCGAGGTCAAG
>JBFLZZ010000092.1:0-7341 GCA_040755255.1 Thermodesulfobacteriota bacterium | reverse complement strand
CGCCGCACCTGGAGCAACTCGCTGACCCCGGCCGGGATCCACGCCAACATCCCGGACACCGCCTGCCAGAACTGCCACGTCAACTCGGTGCTGCCGACCCATGCCTGGACCGATTCCCACGCCCGCGAGGCGCGCAAGAACCTGGCCACCTGCCAGGCCTGCCATCCGGAGGGCGACATCTGCATCAAGTGCCACAGCGCCAAGAGCGGTTTGGGCGGCGCCAATCCCCATCCCCGGGACTGGGGCAAGATCAAGGACCGGCTGAAGAACGCCAGCAACCTCAGAAGCTGCCTGCCCTGCCACGATCCCAACGATCCGGCGCTGCGCTGAGGAAGGGCGCCATGAACAACAAAGTTTCCGGGCAAGACAAGGCAACGGGACTCATGACCAGAACAACAGAGAACGGCTTTTCCCAGCCACATCCAAAAGGAGAGAGGAGGTTCCCCATGCGCAGGAAATACGTATCGTTCATTGCAGCATCGCTGCTGGCCGCGACTCTGCCGGGCTGCGGCAGCAGCGGCGGCTCAGGCGGCAACCAGACGGCGGGCGCCGGTGCCGGCGGCGCCGCGGTGGGCGCGGTCAGCGGCGTCGCCGCCGTTCTGGCCGGCAGCAGTACCGTGGCGGCCATCGGCGGCGCCGGCGCCACCCTGGCCACGGTTACCCAGACCAACGCCGCCCAGGCGATCACCCCCATCGGCGCCGACCAGTGCATCAACTGCCATCAGGACTTCTCCTGGAGTGCCGCGGAAGTGGCCGCCTATCTCGCCGGTCCGCACGTCATCCACTCCACCCACATCTCCCAGTCGGACAAGAACGATCCGGCGGGCTGCCTGAACTGCCACGATCCCATCGGCGACGGTCCCACCCTGGAGGCGCTGATCAACGCCGCCAACGTCCCCAACGACGCCACCGACAAGGGTCTGGCCGCGGTGGGCTGCGAGGCCTGCCACGGCGCCGGCGGCCAGCACTACGGTACCGGCCCGATCCCCAACGCGACCCCGGACAACACCACCTGCGCCGCCTGCCACGAAACCCTGCCGGCCAATCACCTGACCTTTCATCCCGAGGCGGACAACATCGGCTCCAAGTACGCGGCCTCGCCGCACGCCTCGGCACCCCGCAACAGCGCTGTCTGCGTCAAATGCCATTCGGATGAGGGTGGCCGCCTGTACAAGGACGTCACCACCGTCGCGCAGCTGGAAACCATCGTCCTGCCGGTAGCGGTAGCCTCGCCGGTGCAGTGCCGCACCTGTCACGACCCCCATAACCCTTCCTCCCTGCTCAAGGCGGCCACCTCCTCGCAGTCCACCGAGTACCGGACCTGCACCAACTGCCACCAGGCCCACGATGCCAACGTCGGCACCACCAAGCGCACCCTGGCCGGTTCGACCTCGACGGACGGCGCCAGCGCCGACGGTGATCTCATTTATCACGCCACCCGCTGGAACCGGGTGATCACCACCACCCACTGGGACGACCCGGCGACCACTACCAAAATCGAAGGCTACACGATGAGCAAGACCAACGCCCGTGCCTGCCGCGATTGCCACGACGTCCACGCCGCCGACATCACCATCAATCAGCAGTGGGCGAAATCGGCCCACGGCGGCTACATCCTGGAAGCCAAGCTGGCCGCGGTCGCCCCGAACGGCGATCCCAACTACCGAACCATCCAGGACGTGATCAACGTCAAGGCGGCGGGCGTCACCGAAACGGTGGGCGACCCGGCCTGGGCACCGGCCTGGGTGCACTACGACTGGGACGCCAGCAACCGCCAGGGCTGCCAGCGCTGTCATACCGCCACCGGCCTGAAGAACTACCTCACCGATCCCACGACCTACAGCGCCGCCAACAACAACTTTTCCCATCTCACCGGCTGGGCCAACAACGCCGGGGTGATCACCTCCTCGGGCCAGAACGAGATGCTCTACTGCTGGGGCTGCCACACCGACAACGCCGGCGGGCTGCGAGATCCCGGTGCCATCACCACCGACTACCTCACCGACGACGGCTCCATGCTGGCCACCTTCCCGGACGTCAACGGCTCCAACGTCTGCCTCGCCTGCCACCAGGGCCGTGAAAGCGGCGGCGAGATCAAGGCGGACACCGGCAATTTCAGCAACCGCAGTTTCATCAACTCCCACTACCTCACCGCCGGCGGCACCCTGTTCCAGACCACCGGTTTCGAGTTCGCCGGACTCAACTACGATCCGCCCGCCTTCTTCGCCCACGATCAGATCGGCATGGGAACCGATGCCGACCTCGCGGCCTGGGAAGCAACCAACGGCACCCCGGGACCCTGTATCGGCTGCCACATGAGTTCCACCGAGAAACACCTCTTCCTGCCGGTGGAGATGACCGGCGGGGTGATCAGCGCGATCACCGCCTCGGTTTGCGTCAACTGTCATGACGGGGGCCACGGCCCCGCCTTTGTCGCCAAGGGTGGCGATGCCGCCGCCGTCGCCGCGGCGGCCGCCTTCCTGGAAGCCGAGAAGACGGAACTGCATGCCGCCCTGGAAGCCCTGGAAGCGCAACTGGCGCAGCGCGGCTATTTCTTCGCCAATTCCCATCCCTACTTCCACATCGACACCAACGCCAACGGATTCCTCGATCCGGGTGAGATCAACTCGGCCAACGGTGTCAAGAACTGGATCTCCGGGATCGACGCCACCGGCAAGCTCAACATGGGGGCCGCCTTCAACTACAACCTGCTGGAGCACGACCCGGGTTCCTACGCCCACAACCGCTACTACACCAAGCGGCTGATCTACGATTCCCTGGATTTCCTCGACAACGGGCTGTTCGACGGTTCCGTCGGCAATGGCATCGATACCGTCGCCGCCGCCAATCAAGTGACCCATGACGGCGGGACCTTCACCGCCGCCGAAGCCGCCGAGGCCAAGGCCTACCTGGACGGCGACACCAACACCGCCGGCGTGCAGCGGCCGTAACCGCTCATTCATCGCACTACAAAAAGCCGGGCTCCGAAAAGGGCCCGGCTTTTCTTTTGTTCTTTCAGTCAGTCCCGCTTCCCGCGCCGCCCCAGTTCCTCGCGCACCTCGTTCCAGCGCTGCCTGAGACCGGCGATCGTCTCTTCCTTCCCCTGCTGCCGGATGAGGCCGGTGGTGCGGCGGGCGGCATTGCTTTCCCGCCCCAGCTGATCGTTCAATTTCTGGTAGTAGCCGCGCAGCTCGGCGTCGTTCATGGTGTGGTAGTCGGCGGCGAGCAGATCGGCCGCGCGGCGGTCGATGGTGGAGCAGCCGCCCAGCAGGGCGGCTGCCAGCAGAAAAACGAGCAGAACTCGATGTGCTGGCAACATGTTGGGTACCTCCTCTTCGTTGCGATCCCGGCCTGCGCCGATGGCAATCAATGAAACATCCTCTTTCCCGGTTGTCATGGGAAATGCAAAACTGATAAAATTATAGGGTCCGCGTCTGTCATCACATTCTTACCCAGGGAGGCGACCATGCCGGCGGCAAGCCAACGAACCATCATGCCCATTCTGATTCTCGCGCTCCTGCTCGGCGGCCTGGTGCGGGCCGCATCCGCCGTCGAGCTGATCCGCAACGGCGATTTCAGCGCCGGCATCGCCGAATGGCGGATAGGCGACGGGATCAGCCCCACCTGGGACCCGCTCTCCTCCGGCAACGGCACCGTCAGCCTGCACCCGTCCACCATGGGCATGTACATGGGCGGCTATTCCGGACCGGTGCTGAGCCAGGAACTCAACGTCACCGGCATCGGCGGCCGGCAAGTCGACCTCGGCTTCGACCTCTCCGCCGATTCCCAGCCGCCGGCAGGTTCCGCCATCCAGACCAGGATCGTCTACCTGGATGCGGCCGGCGTCGAGCGGATGGCGACCCTCTCCACCTCGGTCAACTCGTCGGTCGCGGTGGCCCCCGCCGCCCCCAGCCGGGTGACCGGCAGCCACATCTTCCCGGCGGACGCAGCGCGCCTCGTCCGCTTTCTCTTCTTCAAGAACGCCTACGGCTCCTTCAGCGCCGACAATGTCTCCCTGGCGATGAACGGGGTCACCGTCGGACCGCTGCCGCAGATCACCGGCCTCTCCGCCGCCACCGCCGCCCACGGCGACTCCCTCACCATCACCGGCCAGAACTTCGGCGCCGGCAACGGCGCCTCCAGCGTACGCATCGACGGCAGCCCGGCCGGGGTGACGGTTAACAGCTGGACCGATACCGCCATCGGCATCACGGTGAACTCGCCGGCGGGCAGCGGACCGGTTGAGGTGGTCGCCGATGGGGTGACGAGCGCCAACGAGTCGCAACTGGACATCACCTCGCCCTATTTCCTCATCACCGGCACCAGGGACCGATTCAAGGTCCTCCAGGGCACGGAGGTCAACATCCCCCTGGGCGCCGTGTTCGCCAACGGCTACACGCCCCCGGCCGGCGGCCTCACCTGGTCGGTCACCGACAGCGCCGGCGCACCGCTGCCGGCTTCCTTCTCGCCCGCTACCCTCTTCGGCGAGGGCGGCACCATCCTCACCGTCGACACGACGCAGATCCCGGCGGGCGAGCATCAGGTGCGGGTGCACCTCTCCGACGGCACCAGCCAGCTATCCGGCAGCGGCCATCTCCACATCCTCACCGTCGGCTCGACCAGCTTCGAGCAGTGCGTGATGGACCAGAACCCGCCCTACACCACCACCTGCAACCCGGTGACCTCGCTGATGGCGAACCGCTACGGCAGGATCAACAACGGCGTCAACCCGCTGGTCACCGACAACGAGGGCAACCCCCTGGATCTGTTCACCGCCGATCTGACGGTGACCTCATCCAATCCGGCGTCGCTCATGATCTACGACCCGCACACCCCCTGGGGCGGACCGGAGGTGTGGGCGATCGGCAACCCGGCCGCCAACCCGGTGGACGTGACGGTGCATTTCACCGACGGCAGCAGCGCCAGCCTGCCGGTGACCGTAAACATTCCGCAATCCCCCGCGCTGTCGGCCTTCGTCTCGCCGCCGACGGTGACCAATCTCCACACCGACCCCATTCAGGAAAGCATCTCCGGCGACAACAACCTGATCTCGGTGGGCAGCAGCGGCTTCCTCAGCGTCGTCGAGGACACCCGTGACTGGAATTTTCCGGCAAACACCACTTATTCCGGCACGTTCAAGCTCGATCTGAGCCAGGGGCCGGCGGAGACCGGCACCACCCTCTTCACCGGGACGATGAACGACGGCGCCGGCGGCAGCGTCCAGACCGCCACCACCCTCACCATCACCAACGATCCGTCGCTTGCCGCCGCTGCCGGTTTCGTCACCAGCATCGACCCCGGCCTCGATCCCTACGTCCTCGAACACTTCACCCTGGAATTCCACACCGCCGGCGGCCTGCAGTTCAGCCGCGAGGTCTTCAACGCCCATTCCGCCGACGGCGGCTATCATGTCGACGGTCTGACGCCGGGAACCTACAGCGTCCGCTGCGTGGTCGACGCCTTTATCAACGGCCAGCAGCGGCAGATGGTGCAGTGGTACCCCAACTCGCCCGATCAGGCCGGGGCCCAGCCGGTCGATTTCGCAGCCGGCGGTGTCGTGGGCAATCTCAACTTCTTCTTCATGGCGCCGCCCATCCCCCATTTCGCCATCGGCGGCCACATCAGCAACGCCGACGCCTCCCCCTACAACGGCGATGTCGAACTGCTCGACAGTTACGCCTCCGTGGTGGCCACCACCACCGCCGCCAACGGCGACTACCTCTTCCCCTCCATCCCGGAGGGCAATTACACGGTGCGGCCCGCCGTCGGCCAGGGCAGTGTTTCGGTCAACCTGCTGGGCGCCGATTCCCTGGCCAACGACTTCATCGTCAGCCCCACCGCCCTCACCTTCCACGGCCATCTGGTGATGACCGACCCGGGCGGCCCGGTGATGGGCTGGACCGGCGCCCTGGCCTATCTCAGCAGCGCGCCGTCCTATGACATCTACACCACCGGCGGCGACTGCACCGCGGAAAACACCGCCACCCTCAACGACTGCACCGGGGTGAGACTCGACCTCGCCAACCTCTCCCTCTCCTTCTTCGAGCTGACCAACGGGGGCGACGGCGACCACCGGGTCTACAGCAACGCCACGGCAACGGTCAAAGACGGTCAGAACAATGTGCTGTTCACCTCGGACAACCTCAACATTTCCATGGATCTCGTCTATTCGACCAACACCAGCGCCGGTGCCGGCGTTGCCGCCCTCGACCCCAACACCCCCGCGGCATCGTCCCTGCGCGACGAGATCGGCGGCCCCGCCGGCCAGGTGGAATTCGTCTTCACCTCCCTCTCGCCGGTTGTGCAGGGCCAGTTCGGCGTCTTCGAGTTCACCCTGGAGGTGCGGCCGGCGGCCAGCCCGATGCCGGCGGTCAGCTTTGCCAACCTCCCCTACGTGCAGATGGAGGACGGCGGCAGCCAGCAGGTGACCGTTTCCCTCAGCGCGCCGCCCACCCGCACCGTGGCCGTGGACTACACCACCGGCGACAACACGGCGGTGAACGGCACCGACTACACCACCGCCAGCGGCACCCTGGTGTGGCAGCCCAACGACCCGCAGACCAAGACCTTCCCGGTACCGATTCTCGCCGACGCCAGCCCGGAGGCGGACGAAACCTACACCCTCACCCTCGCCAACCCGGTCAACTGCCTGCTCGCCGGGCCGAATCCGGTGCAGGCGACCATCTCCGAACAGGCACCGGGCATCTCCTTCTCCGGCGCGGTGACAGACATCAACAACCAGCCCCTGCAGGGGATCCTCGTCGAACAGGTGGGCGCCGCCCCGGCCAATTCGACGACCAGCGGCCAGAACGGCGCTTTCACCCTCGGCAACCTGCCGATAGCAACGCCGTTCCACCTGCGGATGAGCGGCGGCGGCTTCGCGTCCAGCTATTCGGCCCTGATGAATTCCAACGTCGATATCCTGGGAAGCGGCGCCTTCACCATGTATCTGCCGGCCAAGCTGACCGACTGGGGCATCACCCCGGGCACCGGCGTCATCCGCAGCCGCGTCGTCGATCTCGCCGACGCCTTTGTCGGCGGCGCGGTGGTCACCGCCACCGGCCAGCAGGGGGGCAGCTACACCGTCTGCTACGACGACGCCTGCACCCCCGGCCTTACCGCCACCGATCCGGCCACCGGCCGCTACATGGTCAAAGACGTCCTGGACGGCGATACCGTCACCGTCTCCGCCGCCAAGGCGAACTGGATCTTCAGGCCGCGCACCTTCCGCACCCATGCCGACGGCGTCAGCATGAGCAAGATCCGCGGCTTTGACAGCGTCGCCGCCGAAGCCGCCCTGCGCCAGGGGCTGCAGGCGGCGATCGACGCCTTGAACCAGCA
>JBFLZZ010000091.1:0-7953 GCA_040755255.1 Thermodesulfobacteriota bacterium | reverse complement strand
AGAGCCTGCTGGGCATGGAGGACGTGCCCGGCCGCATCCGCTTCTGCTACGGCCGCGGCTTCGAGTCCGGCCCGCGCGACAACAGCAACCAGCTGCGCGACGTCGACTTCGGCGGCATCAGCTGGGACGTCTACGACAAGGGCAGCCGCTTCTTCGGCTTTCAGTCCTTCATCGCCAAGGACATGTTCAACGTGCCGGACGGCGTCACCTTCCCCAACCCGATCGAGTTCGGCCTCTACCAGATCGACCCCGGCTTCTACGATCCCACCGACCCGGACCGGGATCTCATCCTCAACCGCGCCAACCTGGGCGACATCTACCACACCACCGCGGTCTTCTCGGACAAGTGGGAGGAGAAGCTCGACTACTTCCTCGCCTTCGGCTGGAGCCACACCGACCCGGACGGCATGGACCAGCTCGGCACCAGTCTGCTCGGCTCCTTCTTCCAGCAGCCGGAAACCCAGGACGGCTACTCGGTTTACGCCGGCGTCCGCTACGCCATCCCCGACTACCGGCTGAAGCTGGGTCTGGAGTACAACTACGGCTCCCAGTACTGGATCGGCTTCACCCCGGGCCACGACGACCTCTACCAGGGCAAGCTCTCCACCCGCGGCCACGTCTACGAGGCCTACATGGTCTACACCCTGCCCGCCGGCGACAAGCTGTCCAGGTACGCCGACTTCTTCATGCGGCTCGGCTACATGCACTACAACTACAACTACACCGGCAGCGGCTTCTGGCTGGGCGAGCCGCTCGACGTCGACGAGTTGGCCAACGATCCGCTCCGTGCCCAGTTCTACTCGCCCATCAACGACATGGACCAGGTCTACCTGAGCTTCGATGCCTACTTCTGAACCGATCCGCGGATCGGCCGGCAAGACATCGTGAACCTGGACGGGGAGGGGGCGTACCCCCTCCCCGTTTTCCGTTGACGGATCTTTTTGCGAAATATCGGGTCTTACAGCGTGGTACGCTTTTGCCCATTCCGCCCCCCGCACCCAGGAGATTGACATGCGCGCTATCGCCATCCTTCTCGGCCTTGCCCTCGTTCCTGTCCTCCTCTCCTCCGCCGCCCATGCCAGGCCGGGCAAACGGCTGGATCCGGCGACCAACACCTGCCGGCTCCTGACCTTCGCCAACTCCGGCTGGAACTCCCCAGGCGCCCATGTCTGGAAAGAGACCTGCAAGGGGTGCCACGCCCGCGACAACGATCAGGGCGCCCCCTTTCTCCACCCCGGCTCCAAGACGATGAAGGCCTGGAACCGGGTCTTTTTCGAACGCTACCCCAAATGCGCCAGAAGCGGCGCCTGGGACAAGCTCTCCCAGGAAGAACTGCTGTCGCTCAACGACTACCTCTTCGTCCACGCCTACAACGCCTACGATCCCAACGACGCCGCCGACTGCGGCTGATGAGCCCGACTCTCCCCGGGCGGGAGAAATTCCAGGGTTACCGCTGTCAGTCGACCCTTCGCAGCAGGTGGAAGGCGGGGGCCTTTTTCTTCGTTGTCGTTGTCGTTGTCGTTGTCGTTGTCGTAATCGTAATCGCAGTCGCCACCGCACATGGCCGGCGACCACGATTACGACAACGACAACCGTTTCGCTGGCGCTTCACTGACAACGAGTGGTTTTCTTCCAAGAAACTTCACGCCAGCTGCTTGAATTTTCGTCAACTGCTCAACGTTACCGGATTCTACCTCTCCGCCACGGCGGAGGGGATCGACTGACAACCGCCGACGCAATCTCCCGACCATGCTGCTCTATCCCATCTTTCCGGCCGAGTCCGTGATCCACGCCACCTTCCGCCGCCACGGCGGCGTCAGTTCCGCCCCCTGGGATTCGCTCAACGTCGGCCTCGCCTGCGGCGACGCCACCGCAAACGTTGTCGAAAACCGGCGGCGGGTCAAGGAACGCCTCGGTCTCGACCTGCTGGTCTCGGCCCGCCAGGTACACGGCGACCGGGTGGTGGCGGTGCGACAGACCCCGGCGGCCGACATCGAAATCCCCGACTGCGACGGCCTGGTCACCGACCACCCCGGCCTCGGCCTGATGATCCAGCAGGCCGACTGCCAGGCGGTGCTCCTCCACGATCCGCAACGGCCGGCGGTGGGAATCTGCCACAGCGGCTGGCGCGGATCGGTTGCGGACATCATCGGCGGCACGGTCGCGGCCATGACCAGGGAATTCGGCTCGACTCCGGCCACCCTCCGGGCGGCGATAAGCCCTTCCCTCGGGCCCTGCTGTGCCGAATTCGTCAACCACCGCCTGGAACTGCCGGACCACTTCCGGAAGTACCGGCGTGGCGCCGCCCATTTCGATTTCTGGACGATCAGCCGCGACCAGCTCGTCGGAGCCGGCCTCAGGCCGGAGCATATCGAAATCGCCGGGGTCTGCACCCGCTGCAGTCCCGACTATTTCTCCTACCGGCGCGACCGGGTCACCGGCCGCTTTGCCTCGGTGATCGGCATACGGACGCAGGCGGTTGGCAGTGAGCAGTAGGCAGCGAGACGTCGGCCATCGGGTTTCCGGCCGGGAAATCGCCTTCCTCACCCTGGAAAGATTCGAAAAAAGTCGGCGGCCGGCGGACGAACTGCTGCAGGAGGTGCTGGCATGCCACAGCGCCGACGGCAGGGAAACCGGCCTCGCCTTCTCCCTGGTGCAGGGGGTGCTGCGCCGGCGCGGCTTCCTGGACGCGGTGCTCGACGGATTTTCCACCGTCCCCGCTTCGCGGATGCAGCGGCAGGTATTGCTCGCCCTGCGCCTCGCCCTTTTCCAGATCCTGTTCCTCGACCGGGTGCCGGACCATGCCGCCATCAACGAGAGTATCCTCCTCCTCCAGCGGAGCCGCCAGCCGCGCCGGGTCACCGGCTTTGTCAACGGCGTGCTGCGCGCCGTCTGCCGCGCCCGGGACACCGGCGCCTTCCCCCCGGCCATGGCGGCGCACCAGTTCCACAGCCACCCCCGATGGCTGTACGACCGCTACCTGGCACGGTACGGGCAGGAGACCGCCGGCCGGCTCTGCGAGAGCAACAACACCCCGCCCGAACTCCACCTTGCCGTCGATCCCCGCCACCGCGACGGGTTACGCGACCGGCTCCTGGCCGACCACATCGCGGCGGCTGCGGGCTCCTATTGCGCCGACAGCCTCATCCTGCACGAATTTTCCGGCAGCCCCACCCTGCTGCCCGGCTTCGCCGAGGGCTGGTTCCACATCCAGGACCAGGGGGCGCAACTCATCCCCCACCTGGCCACGGGGAGCCCGGCAGGCCCGGTCCTGGACGGCTGCGCCGGCCTGGGCGGCAAGAGCATCGGTCTTGCCCGGCTGCTGCCGGATCGTCCGGTCACCGCCCTGGAACCCCACCGGGGGCGTTTTGCCCTGCTGGGGGACAACCTGGCCCGTACCCGCACCGCCGGCCGGATCACCCCGGTCCACGGCCGCCTGCAGGAGTTCGCCGCCGGCCACCAGGGACCACCCTTCCAGGCGATCCTCCTCGACGTCCCCTGCTCCGGTCTCGGCGTCGTCCGCCGCCATCCGGAAATCCGCTGGCTGCGGCAGGAGGCGGATCTTGCCGCCCAGCAGGCCGCCCAGCTCCAACTGCTGCTCGCCGCGGTGCCGCTGCTGGCGGCGCGCGGGGTTCTCGTCTATGCCACCTGTTCCACCGAACCGGAGGAGAACGAGGAGGTCGTCCGCCTCTTTCTCGCCCGCCACCCCGAGTTCCGCATCGACGATGCCCGCCCGCACCTGCCGGAATCGGCCCGCTCCCTGGTGGACGCGGCCGGCTGCCTGCGCACCCGTCCCGACCTGGGGGAATGCGACGGTTTTTTCGCGGTACGGCTCAGCCGCGACATTCCGTCCCCTGGTCACCGTCACCACTGGCACCAAAACATCAACGCAATTCCAATAACTTATCAAACAAACCCCTCCTGCGGCGTTTTGTCGCAGGCTGTTTTCCCTTGCCTTCAGGCACTCCGGCTGTGATACAATCTCACATCGATGCGGGCAGCAGCCGCCTCCGGTTATGGCATTTTTACCTATCCTTATGATTACAGTGGGACATCCGGATCCCCGTTCCAAGGAAGACCCCCCATGCGTTTCACCTCCTCCCTCAGCCTGCGCAGCAAGCTCATCTGCACCGTTCTTCTCATCTCCGCCCTGCTGGCGGTCAGCGCCGTCTTCGTTTTCCGGGCCATCTCCCGGGTACAGATCGGCGGGCGCGCCTACAACGGCATCGAGGCCAAATTCGATACCATCGACCAGATGGCCCGCATCCGGGTCAACCTCAACCGGCTCAACTCCATCATCATGGCCCAGAGCCTGGACGAATTCGACGAGGAAGACCTGAAGGAAGGCACGGAACGGATCGGCGAACTGGTCACCCTCCTCGGCGACACGGTCCACGCCCGCCTCCCGGATGGAGAACTGTCCTGCACATCCTGCCACAGCCTGGAACGGGCCGCGGCCATCGTCCAGCAGGAGGAGCGGATGCAGGCGGGATGGAAAAGGCTGACGGCGGTGATCGACGCCGAAATCATCCCCATGCTCCGGGAAGAGGCGGACCCGGAAGACATCGCCGACAAGATGGGGGGCGCCTACCAGGACGAGTACGGTGAGATCCTCGACGGCACCAAGACCATCATCGACATGCTGCGCGAGTCGGTGACCACCATGAAGGACGCCAAGGTGACCGAGGCGAAATCCTTCATCACCCTCTTCGCCGTCGGCTGCGTGATCTTCATCGTTCTCTTCCTCGCCGCCGGCACGGTGGCGGGCCAACTCGCAGCCCGCAAGATCACCCGCATCGTCGCCACCCTGGATGGCAGTGCCGGCCACATCGTCGACGAGATGGCGGTCACCTCCAACTCCTCCCAGGCCAACGCCAACATGGCCTCGGAGATGGCCGCCTCCCTGGAGGAGACCGCGGCCGCCATCGAGGAAATCTCGGCGATGATCCAGCAGAACGACGAGAATTCCCGCCAGGCGGACGTGGCGATGAAGGAAAACATCGTCCTCAGCAACAGCGTCAGCTCCGACATGACGGGCATGCAGGAATTCCTCCGGAAAAACCAGGACGAAAGCCGCAGGATCTCGACGATCATCGACGAGATCGACGCCATCGCCTTTCAGACCAACCTGCTGGCACTGAACGCCGCGGTGGAGGCGGCCCGCGCCGGCGAATACGGCGCCGGCTTCGCGGTAGTGGCGGGCGAGGTGCGCAACCTGGCGCAACGGGCGGCCGACGCCGCCAGAAACTCGAAGAGCCTCATCGATGCGGCGGTATCCAGCGCCGACGAGGGGATGAACAAGTTCACCGTCATCGCCGGCCACGTGGGCGAGACCCTGGAGCAGACCAAGAAGGTGGCGGCGATCATCGAGCAGATCGCCTCCGCCTCACGGCAGCAATCCCAGGGCATCGGCCAGATCAGCGCCGCCACCAGCGAACTCGACTCCTCGGTGCAGACCCTGGCCGCCAACTCGGAAGAGCTGGCCGCCGCCTCGGAAACGGTCAAGGGGCTGGCCGACAATCTCTACCAGGTCATCGCCGAACTGCGACTTATCGTCGACGGCGGCGGGGGGAAGACACACGGCACCGCCCTTGCCGTCCGCCCGTGACGAGCCGGCGCTTTTCGACACCCAGCACGCTCATCCGCCCCGTCGCCGCCGGCGGCGGGCTCACCATCATCAGCCCAAGGAGGACGACAATGAAGTGGAAACTGCTTGCCTGCACGGCGGCCCTGGCCGTTCTGGTCAACGGCGTCTTGGCCGGGGGGTCCTTTGCCGCCGACTGTGAGGTCACCGCGGTCAGCGGCGATCAGGTCACCGTCAAGTGCGAACCGGCCGAAATCGCCAAACTGACGGTCGGCAAAAAGGTCAAGGTCTCAAAATAAGCACAGGGGGATGGCAATGAAACGCAAACTGCTCGTGATTGGAACCGTACTCTGCTGCCTGTCCGTCGGGGCGATCGCCTTTGCCAGCATGACCTGCAAGGTCGAATCGGCTTCGGGCGACCAGGCGGTCCTCAAGTGCGACGCCAAGGACGCCGCCGAACTCAAGGTCGGCGACAAGGTGAAGGTCAAGAAGAAGACCGAGGGCTGCTGAAAGCCTTCCTCTGGCCTATCTGGCTGTCACGCCCGCCCCGGTCCGCCGGGGCGGGCGTTTTTCGTTCCTGCTTTGCAGGGTCGACAAAGTGAGGTATGGTTGACCGATTTCCTTTTTGCGACGCAGACGCGGAGAACACGAATGTCGCCCTCGTTGTCGTAGTCGAAGCCGAGAGCTCCCAGGCCACAGAGCCAGTTTGCCAAACCAACCCACGGCACATCCACGGTGGAATCCGCATATATCCGCGTCCGGGGCGCCCGGATGCATAACCTCAAGAACATCGACGTCGATCTGCCCCGCAACCGGCTGATCGTCTTCACCGGCCTGTCCGGCTCGGGCAAATCCACCCTCGCCTTCGACACCCTCTACGCCGAAGGCCAGCGCCGCTACGTCGAGTCGCTGTCCACCTACGCCCGCCAGTTCCTCGGCCAGATGGAAAAGCCCGACGTCGACTCCCTGGAGGGGCTGTCGCCGGCGGTGTCCATCGAGCAGCGGACCACCAGCCGGAACCCGCGCTCGACGGTGGGCACCATCACCGAGATCTACGACCACCTCCGCCTGCTCTACGCCCGCATCGGCCGCCCCTTCTGCCCGGACTGCGGTCAGCTGATCCAGTCCCAGTCGGTGCAGGACATGACGGCGAGTCTGCTGCGCCGGCCGGAGGGCAGCAAGGTGCTGCTGCTCGCTCCCCTGGTGACCCGCCGCAAGGGAACCCACGCGGGACTGTTCGCCCAGCTCAAGCGCGACGGCTATGCCCGGGTGCGGGTGGACGGCGAGCTCCGCTCTCTCGACGAGAACATCGAACTCGACAAGAACCGCGCCCACGACGTCGAGGCGGTGGTGGACCGCATCGTCCTCAAGGATTCGGCCGGGCGCCGCCTCGCCGACTCGGTGGAAACCGCGGTCAGGCTCGCGGGCGGTTTTCTGCTCGCCGTCTTTCCGGACAGCGGCAGCGAGGAGCTGTTCAGCGAAAAGGCCGCCTGCATCCAGTGCGGCAAGAGTCTGCCGGAGCTGACGCCGCAGCTGTTTTCCTTCAACAATCCCAAGGGCGCCTGCCCTGAATGCACCGGGCTCGGCATCAGGCAGTTCTTCGACCCCAACCTGGTGGTTCCCGATCCGGACAAGAGCATCGCCCAGGGGGCGATCCTGCCCTGGGCCACCCGCGACAGTTCCACCTACACCTTCCAGATCCTCGCCGGCCTGGCCAAGCATTTCGGCTTCGCGATGAACACGCCGTTCCGCCGGTT
Organism: Thermodesulfobacteriota bacterium; assembly: GCA_040755255.1. Classification (GTDB taxonomy): domain Bacteria; phylum Desulfobacterota; class Desulfobulbia; order Desulfobulbales; family S012-135; genus JBFLZZ01. Next base: position 612 of record JBFLZZ010000091.1, on the reverse strand, counting down.
GCCCGAAGAGGCCCGCAAGGTGCTGCTCTTCGGCAGCAGCGAGCCGATTTCCTTTCACTACCAGCGCGGCAGCCGCAGGCTCACCTACCAGGAACCCTTCGAGGGGGTGCTGCCCCAGCTCAACCGCCGCTACCGGGAAACCGCCTCGCAGGCGGTGCGCGAGGAACTGGAAGCCTTCATGGACGAGCAGCCCTGCCCCACCTGCGGCGGTGCCCGGCTGCGGCCGGAGGCGCTGGCGGTGAAGGTCGGCCGCTGGAACATCCACGAGATGTGCCGGCAGCCCATCTCGACCCTCCTGCGGGAACTGCCGCTCATCCCGTTCACCGACCAGGAAACCCTCATCGCCGAACGCATCCTCAAGGAAACCCGGGAAAGGCTCACCTTCCTGCACGACGTCGGCCTCGGTTACCTCAACCTGGCCCGCACCGCCGCCACCCTCTCCGGCGGCGAGGCGCAGCGCATCCGTCTCGCCTCCCAGATCGGCTCGCGGCTGGTGGGGGTGCTCTACATCCTCGACGAACCCTCCATCGGCCTGCACCAGCGGGACAACGAACGGCTGATCCGGACGCTCATCAGCCTGCGCGACCTCGGCAACACGGTGATCGTCGTCGA
>JBFLZZ010000090.1:0-8183 GCA_040755255.1 Thermodesulfobacteriota bacterium | reverse complement strand
CCGGGCAACCAGGCGTACTGTTTCACCTACGACCGGTCCGGCTACTACTATCTCCGCCATTCCGTGGCGGATAACGTTGGCCAGTGGGTGGTGTCGCCGGTGCGGGTCGTCAGGGTGAGCCGCTGAGGCTTGCCAGTATGGCTCGCTACGGCATGAGGGCCTGGTGATGACGGCCGGGAAACAGGCGCCGGCGGTGCCCGCCTTTCTTCCGTTCCCGACAGAGAATTCGATGCCCAGGGCGCTCAGCGCCCCTCGCCAAGGCTGACGCCGCGCCGTTCGAGCAGACTGCCCTCGGCGAGGTACAGGCTGACCAGCGCCTTGCGGTAGTTGACCACCGCTTCCGCCTCGACGATGGCGGAGGCGAGCAGATCCCGCTGCGCCTGGGCCACCAGGAGGGCGGTGCTGGCGCCGACGTCGAACCGTTCCTTTTCCGCCTGCAGGGTTTCCTCCTGCAGTTCGCGGGTGATCCTGGTGGCGCTGATCTGGCGGCGGGCCCGTTCCGCCTCGTTGACCGCCAGGCGGACGTCGAGATCGATCAGCTGGCGGAGATTCTCCACCGCTTCCTTCGCCTGTTGCCGGCCGGCGCGGGCGGCGAGGTCCCGGGCCCTGGCGCCGCGGTTGTCCAGGTAGCGGCTCAGGCGGATGCCGGCGCTGATGTCGCGGGTGTCGTCGTCGAGGTTGCGGAAGGACTCGGCGAAGGCATCGGCATAGCCGGTCTTGCCGAGGGCGATGAACAGATCGAGGCGCGGCAGCAGGCCGTTTTCGGTGGCGATGGTCTCCAACCGGTTCTGTTGAAGACGGAGGCCGGCCTCGGCGAGATCGGGGCGCGACTGCAGGGCCAGTCGGCGCCGGTCGTCGAGATCGGTGATCGGTTGCGGGGCGATGGCGGCGGTACTGGTCGCCACGATCCCGACGTCGAGACGGCCGTCGCCCGCCGGATTGAGCAGGCGCACCAGGCGCAGCCGCCTCGTTTCGAGGGTGGCGCGAGCGTCGATCAGATCCTGGTCGCGGCGGGCGACTTCCGCCCGCGCCGCCGCCGCCTCGATGCGGGGCAGGACGCCGACCTCGATACGCTGCTCGATGTCGTCGAGCTGCTGCCGGGCAAAGGTCAGCGACCTTGCGAAGATGTCGATCTCCTGGCCGGCCAGCACGTACTCCCAGTAGGCATTTTCGGTGGCGGCCACCAGTGCCTCGGTGACGCCGCGCAGTTCGTGGACGGTGGCGGCGGCATGGAGTTGCGCCTGGCGGACGGAAACGAGGTTGACCACCGGACCGGCGCCGCGCAGCAGCGCCTGGGTGACGCTGATGCCGGCGCGGGCGGCATGCTGGGTAGGCTCGCGGCTCGGATCGCTGCGTTCCTGTTCTACCGTGCCCTCGATCAGGGTGCCGCTGGGCAGTTGCTGGCGTACCCCGACCGCTATCCGGTGATCGGACTCGCTGAATTCGGCCGCGCTGCCGTCCGGGTCAGGATCGATGGCCTTCCGCCCGCCTCCGGCCAGTTCGGCGAACAGTTCCGCATCCCAGGCGCCGCGCTCGATAGCCTCGAAACCGGCGGCGATCTCCGGCGTATGCCGGCGGACCCGCAGATCCTGGTTGTTCTCCAGGGCGAGGAGGACGGCCTGCGGCACCGAGAGCGCCAGATTGCCGCTGTCCGGCAGCGCCGGCCGGTCGGGGGCCTGCGGTTGCGGTTCCTCGGCAAGCGCCGCCGGTGGCGGTTCCATGGGCAGGGCGCGCCAGGCCGTCTCGAAGCGGGGAAGTCTCTCCGGCCGGGCGCAGGCGGAAAGAAGCAGGGCGGCCAGGACCGGCAGGAGGAGTACGGTGATTTTCTCGGGGTGATTCTTCATGGGCGCGGGGTGGTTTTGTCCCGATGGACGAGGGAGAAGATCACCGGGATCAGCACCAGGGTGATCAGGGTCGAGGCGGTGAGGCCGCCGATGACTGAACGGGCCAGCGGCGCCTGGGCGTCGGCGCCCTCGCCGATGCCGAGCGCCAGCGGGATCAGGGCGAGGATGGTGGTCAGGGTGGTCATCAGGATCGGCCGCAGCCGGCGTCTGCCCGCCTCGATCACCGCGTCCCGCACCGGCTGGCCGGTCCGGACCAGCTGGCCGGCCTGATCGACCAGCAGGATGGCGTTGTTGACCACGATGCCCCCCAGCATGATGCAGCCGATGGCGGACTGCAGGTTCATGGTGGTCCCGGTGAGGAAAAGGACGAGAAGGACGCCGATGGCGGCGAAGGGCACCGAGAACATCACCACCAGCGGGTCGAGCAGCGATTCGTACTGGCAGGCGAGCACCATGAAGACGAGAACCAGGGCGAGGACCAGGGAGATGGACAGTTCATCGAAGGCCTTCTGCTGCTCCTCGAACTTGCCGGAAACGGTGAGGTCGTAGCCCAGCGGCCGCGCAATGCGGTCGAGCCGCGCCTGGACATCGCCGGCCACCGACCCGAGATCGCGGCCGACGACGTTGGCGGTCACGGTGGCCAGCCGCTCCTGATCCTTGCGGTCGATGAAGATCGGCCCGCGGCCGGGATTGGCGGTGACGAGATTGCGCAGGCTCACCTGTTCGCCGGTCCCGGTGGTCAGGGTGAGGTTGAGGATCTCGTCGAGGGAGCGTTTCTCGGCGTCCCGGAGCTGGACGAAGATGCGGTAGGAGTTGCCCGCGGCGCGGAATTCTCCCGCCTTGGCGCCGGCCACCGCGGTTTCGATGACCTCGGTGACGTCGCGGACGCTGAGGCCGAGATCGGCCACCTTGTCGCGGTCGATGGTGAGCTCCTGCTGCGGCAGGCCGGCCAGGTTGCTGGTTTCCACGTCGGTGATGCCGGCAACCCCTTCCATGGCGGTCGCCGCCTGTCGGACCAGGGTTTCGAGGGTGGCGAGATCGAAGCCGCGTATCTCGACGGTCAAACCCTCGTCGCCGCCCAGCAGCCGCTCCAGCAGAAACTGGCCCTGGGGGGCGCGGGTGCGGATCTTCATGCCGGCGATCCTGCCGGAGAGTTTGCGGCGGAGGTCCTCGGCGATCTCCAGGTTGGATCGATTCCGCTCCGCCGCCGGTACCAGCGACAGGCTCATGTCGGAGCGGGAGATGGCGTTGGCCCGCCAGCCGGTGGAGCCGAGGGTGACCACCGAACTGACCGCCTCCGGCACGCTGGCGGCGACCACCGCTTCCATGATCCGGCTCTGCCGGTCCACCAGATCGAGGCGGGTGCCGATCTCCATCTCGCCGCTGATCCGCACCTCGCCCTCGTCGCTGGGCGGGAGAAACTCGGAGCCGACGAAGGGCAGCAGCAGGAAGCTCGCCGCCAGCAGGGCGAAGGCGATACACAGGGTGAGCGGGCGGTGGGCGAGGGCCCGCTGCAGCAGGGCAAGATAGCCGTCGTTGAGGCCTGCCAGCAGGGAGGCCGCTCTCGGCGCGGGCCGGCGGGACGGCGGCGGCCGTTCCTCCTTGTGCATCAGCCTCGCGGCGAGCATCGGCACCAGGCTCAGGGCCACCACCAGCGAGCAGAGCAGCGAGAAGATGATGACATAGGCCAGCTCCTTGAAGAGGATGCCGGCGACGCCGCGGACAAAGATCATCGGCAGGAAGATCACCAGGGTGGTGATGGTGGAGGCGACGATGGCCGGCCCCACCTCCACCGCCCCCTGCACCGCCGCCTCGCCCACCGGCTCCTTCGCCTCGGTGCGGCGGCGGAAGATGTTTTCGAGGACGACGATGGAGTTGTCGACCATCATCCCGACCCCGAGGGCGAGGCCTCCCAGGGTCATGAGATTGAGGGTGAAGCCGCCGAAATAGACGAGGGCGAAGGTGGCGATCACCGAGATGGGGATGGCGACGGCGATCACCAGGGTGGAGCGGACGCTGCGCAGGAAAAAGAGCAGCACCAGGACCGCGAGGCCGCCGCCGTAGAGGATCGAGGTCTTGACGTTGTCGATGGAGCGCTCGATGAAGTTGCCCTGGTTGACCACCGGCACGATGCGGATCTGGGGAAAGGCGGCGTTGGCAGCGGCGATTTCGGCGAGCACCTTGCGCGCCACCTCGACGGTGTTGGCCCCCGCCTGTTTGCGGATGGCGACGCGGATGCCGCGGCCGCCGTTGACCCGGATGAGGCGGACCAGTTTTTCGTAGGTGTCGCTGATCCGGGCGATCTGGCCGAGGGTGACCGTGGCGCCGCTCCGCTCCATGATCACCGTGCGTTCGATCTCCGCCAGATCGACGAACTCGGCCGGTGCCCGCAGGGTGACCTCGAAGCGGCCGATCTCGAGCTTGCCCGCCGGCAGATCGAGGTTGGCGTCGCGGATCGCGTCCAGCACCCGGTCGAGGGGCAGGCCCAGGGCGTTGATCCGGTCCGGGTCGAGTTCGATGCGGACCTCGCGGTTGAAGCCGCCCCAGACATCCACCTGCGCGACCCCTTCCACCCGGGAAAAGCGGTAGCGGATCTGGTTTTCCACGAGTTCGGTCAAGGCCACCGGGTCGAGTTCGCTGGAGATGCCGAGAATGACCACCGGGTAGCTGCCGACGTCGAATTTGCGGACCCGCGGCCGGACCACGTCCTCGGGCAGTTCGTTGATCTCCTCCTCGATCTTGGTGAGCACGTCGAGGGCGGCGGTGTCGATGTCGGTGCCCCAGGCAAAGCTGACCGTGATGGAGCTCGACCCCTCGGAGGACTGCGAGGTCATTTCCTCGACCCCCGGCACGGTGGCGATGATCTCCTCGAGGATCCCGGTGACCAGCCGCTCCATGACCTCCGGGCTCGCCCCCTGGTACTCGGTGCGGACGGTGACGGTGGGCAGTTCGATGTTGGGCAGGAGATCGATGCGCAGCCGGCTCAGGGAAACGGTGCCGACGATGAGGACGATCAGGGTCACCATGGTGGTGAAGACCGGCCGGCTGGCGCTGAAGCGGGGCAGGTTCATCGTCCCGGCGCCTCGGCGGCGCTGGTGCCGGTCGCGGCGGTTTTGTCCTCCCCGGGGATGAGGATGGCGGCACCGTCGTCGATGAGCTGATGGCCCAGGGTGACCACCCGGCCGTGCAACCCCTCGCCGTCGATCTGCACCCGGTCGCCTTCCTGGATGCCGAGCGCAACCGGCCGCCAGGAGACGGTCATCCCTTCCTCATCGACGACGAAGACCCCGGTCTGATCGCCGCGCTGGGTCACCGCCTGGAGCGGGACGACGGTGGCCTCGGCGACGTGGTCCAGCTCCACCGTCGCCCGGATGAACATGCCGGGCTTGAGCCGGAACCGGTGGTTGGCGATGGTCAGTTCCACCCTGGCCTGCCGGGTCGCTTCCCGGAAGACCGGGGCGATGCGGTCGATGCGGCCGCTGAACTCCTCCCCCGGCCAGGCGTCGGTGGTGAGGGCGGCGGTCTGTCCCGGCCGCAGGCGGGCGTAGTCCTTTTCGCTGACGTGGATGATGCCGGTGATGGGGTCGAGTTCGACGATGCGCAGAAGCGGCGCGTTGGCGGCAACGGTGTGGCCCTCGTCCACCAACCGCTCGGCGACGAGACGCTCGTCGGCGCCGCCGCTCCAGTCGGCGGTCACCTTCGTGTAGCCGAGGCGGATATGGGCGGTTTCCAGCAGGGCTTCGGCGCGCAGCACCTGCGCTTCCGCCACCTCGAGGCGGGCCTTTTTGGCCGACTGCGCCGCCGCGGCCTCGTCGTACTGGGAGGCGGAGGCAACGCCGCGTTTTTCCAGGGTCCTGATCCGGGCGAATTCCCGGTTGGCTATTTCCAGACCGTTTTTCGCCTCGGCGAGGTTGGCCCTGGCCACCGCGAGATCGGCCTTGGCCTGGGCGACCGCCTGGACGAATTCGTCGTTGTCCAGCTCGGCCACCACCTGGCCGCGAAGGACCGGATCGGCGAGCTGGACCGCGAGTCTTTCGATGCGGCCGCCCACCTTGGGGGCCACCATGAACTGGGCCCGCGCCTCCAGGGTGCCGTTGAAGATCCCCCGCAGGGTGATCGGACCGTGGCCGATGGCCGCGACCTCCACCGGCGCCGGCCTGCTCCCGCCTGCCCGGTCATCGCGGGCGTCATCCTGGAACAGGGTCGGCAGATAGCGGCCGGCCAGCAGGAGGGCGCCGGTGAGAAGCAGGCCGGCCAGAAGGTATCCTTTCGAGCGGAGGTGCTGCATGGGTCCGATCCTCGTTGCGGGAGTTGGGCCGGCCCTGCGACGGGGACGTGGGTTTGCGTGGTCGTTTCCCTCCCCGCCGGCGGGGACCCGGTGCGGCATTCTATCCCGGATCCCGGGCAATGCCCAACGAAAAAGACCGGCGCACAGGCCGCGGGCACTCTATAGCCAGCCGTCCTGGATCGCCTCGTCACTTTGTTCCTCGCGAGGACGGGGAGTACCCGCTGCGTCCTCCGAGCGCAGGGTGGCGATCCGGTCTGCCTCCGTGTTTCTTGCATCCGGGTGCGGGCCCCCCATGGCGAACTCTTTACTGATTCCAGGGGACGGCTCCTGCGCAACAGATGAGCAGCCAAACTTGGATGCGGTGTCACTGGGTGCGGGGATCGCTTACCCTATTCTGGCACCAGCGGACACGGGAAAAGCAAGGGAGAAAACGGTGGTTGCGGTCGGCAGGGTTTCTGGGCATAATCGCCGGTCATGAAGATTCCCGAACTGCTGGCCCCGGCCGGCAACCTGCAGAAACTGCGGATCGCCGTCCGTTACGGCGCCGACGCCGTCTACCTGGGCGGCCGAGGCTACAGCCTGCGGGCGCATGCCGCCCTGGCCCCGGACGACCTGGGCGAGGCCATCGCCGCCGCCCATGCCGGCGGGGTCAGGGCCTATGTCACGGTCAACATCTTCGCCCACAACCGCGATCTCGACGACCTCCCCGCCTACCTGCTGCGGCTGGCCGAGCACGGCGCCGACGCCATCATCGTCGCCGATCCCGGCGTGCTCGCCGTCGCCCGCCGGACGGTGCCGGCGCTGCCCGTCCACCTCTCCACCCAGGCCAATGTCACCAATCGGGAAAGCGCCGCCTTCTGGGTATCCCAGGGGGTGCGCCGGATCAACCTCGCCCGCGAGCTGTCCCTCGCCGAAATCGCCGCGATCCGGGCAAAGGTGGATTGCGGGCTGGAGGTCTTCGTCCACGGGGCGCTTTGCATCTCCTATTCCGGCCGCTGCCTGCTCAGCCACTACCTCACCGGCCGCAGCGCCAACCGGGGCGACTGCGCTCATCCCTGCCGCTACCGCTACGCGGTGGGGGAGGAGCTGCGGCCCGGCCACTGGTTTCCGGTGGAGGAGGACGAGCGCGGCGCCTACATCTTCAACAGCCGCGATCTCTGCCTGATCGGCCGGCTGCCGGAGCTGGCGGCCGCCGGGGTGGACAGCGTCAAGATCGAAGGAAGAATGAAGAGCCCCTACTACGTCGGCGCCACGGTGCGCGCCTACCGGGCCGCCCTCGACTGGATGGGGGAAACGGCGGCGAAGGGAGGAGAGACGGCGATGCCCCCGGTGTTTGCCGAGGAGATCGGCAAGATCGGTTCGCGCGGTTACACCGAGAACTTTCTCGACCAGCCGCCGGCGACCCGCGACATGCTGCACGCCGCGCCGCGCCTCGACCCCTCCCACGAGCCGGTGGCCATCGTCCGCGCCGGCGGCGGGGAACCGCTGCTGGAGGTGCGCAACCCGCTTGCCGTCGGTGAAGAGATCGAATACCTCGGCAGCGGTCTTGCCGCATCGCGCCATCTGGTCCTCGGCATCAGGGATCGGAGCGGGGCGCCGGTGGCCAGGGCCAATCCCAACGCCGTGGTCGAGGTCCACCTGCAGCCGCCCGCCGCCGATTGGCTGCCGGACAGCCTCGTGCGCCGCGCCAGCAGCGGGAAATGAACCGGGCGTTGGTTGGTGGGGGATCACCATCTTGCCAACTTGGAAGACTGACCCCCATTCACAACGCCGTGGTCGGGGTCCGCCTGCAGCCGCCCGCCGCCGACTGGCTGTCGGACAGCCTCGTGCGCCGCGCCAGCGGCGGGAAATGAACCGGGCGTTGACCGGTGGGGGGATCGCCCATCTTGCCAACTTGGAAGACTGACCCCGCTTTCGTGGTCGGGGTCCACCTGCAGCCGCCCGCCGCCGATTGGCTGCCGGACAGCCTCGTGCGCCGCGCCAGCAGCGGGAAATGAACCGGGCGTTGGTTGGTGGGGGATCACCATCTTGCCAACTTGGAAGACTGACCC
>JBFLZZ010000089.1:0-8475 GCA_040755255.1 Thermodesulfobacteriota bacterium | reverse complement strand
AGCTCGGGCGGCAGCTCCTCCCACGCCTTTTTGTTGAAGATCACCTCGAGGACGCTGCCCGGTTCGTGCCAGCCCGGGCCGTAGTAGTATTTCGCCACCTTGTGGAAGCCCATCCGCAGGTCGTGGGCCGGGCCCACCCACTCGCTGGCGTCGATGACGCCGCGCTCCAGCGAAGTGTAGATCTCCGCGGCGGGCAAGAGCACCACCGAGCCGCCCGCCCTGGCGAGCACCTTGCCGCCCAGGCCGGGGATGCGCATTTTCAGCCCCTTGAAATCATCCAGGGTCCTGATCTCCCGGTTGAACCAGCCGCCCATCTGCACGCCGGTGTTGCCGCAGGGCCGCGGCACCAGCTGGAAGGGGGCGTAGATCTCCTCCCACAGCTGGAGACCGCCGCCGGAGAGGAGCCAGCTGTTCATCCCCTGGGCGTTGAGCCCGAAGGGTACCGAGGTGAACCACTGGCTGGCCACGCTTTTCCCCGCCCAGTAGTAGGCGGCGGAGTGGCCGCACTGGGCGGCGCCGCCGGACACCGCGTCGAACACCCCCAGGGGCGGCACCAGCTCGCCGCCGGCGAACACCTGGATGGTGAGCCGGCCGGAACTCAGTTCGCCCACCCTTTTCGCGAAACGTTCGGCGCCGGTCTGCAGGACGGGGAATCCCGGCGGCCAGGCGGTGACCATCCGCCAGCGGAAACGATCGCCGGCGCCGGCCCGCCGCGGCGGGCCCATGGCCGCCATGGCGGCAAGGCCGGTTGCCGAAGTCTTCAGAAAATTGCGTCTGTCCATGTTACCCCTCCGTCGCGGGTTCTTTTCTCCGGATTTCTTCAGTTTCGAACGATTCCCTCTTCCCGGCCGTGCCGCGGACGGCTTCAGGCCGGCGGGCCGCCGCCATGGTTTTTCGGGTAGAGACTGTACAGCAGGCCGGTCTCGCGGACCACGCCGCCGGTGCCGAGGCCGTGACCGCGGAAGCGGACGATGGTCATGCCGCCGTCGAGGTATTGCAGCTGGCCGGCGTTCAGGGCCAGGGTCTGCCGGAGCAGGTAGGGGGCCAGCTGCCCTTCGTCCAGGTCGACGACATTGCGGCCGGCGTGGCGGCCGAGGAACATGGCGCCGGCGGTGGTCAGTTTCGGATTGCGCATGTTGGTGCGGTAGCCGAACAGGCCGCTGGCCACCGGCGCCAGCAGGGCGGCCGGGTCGAGGTCGCGGGCGATGAAATGGAGACCTTCGCTCTTCTGGCGGTGGGCGGCGATCTCCGCCGTCACCGGTTCCGTCAGGCCGTAGCGTTCGGCGAGAGGCAGCCGCCATTCCCCGTCATCGGCGGCGGTGAGTCGCAGCCTCTCGTTGCGGCGCGGCTCGTCACCGCCGCATTTTTCCAATAGGGCGATATAAAAGCCGCCGGTATCGTTCAGGTGCGGCCAGATCCGGAGCGTGCCGGCGAGTTCGGGCAAGAGGCCGGCGCCGTCCCAGGAGGTGACCCCCTCGGCACAGCGGAAGCCCGGGACCGCGGCGGGCACGAGCCGCAACACCTCCCGGCCGAACTCCCGGAGGATGGCATCCACCACCATCTCGTTCTCCTCCGGGGCGAAGGTGCAGGTGGAATAGACGATGCGGCCGCCCAGCCGGCAGAGGCGCACCGCCTTTCTCAGCAGGGCCAGCTGCAGCCGCCCCCGATTCCGCGACTGCTCGGGGCCGCTGGTGGCGGCGCTGCCGTGATTCTTGCGCCAGACTCCTTCGGCGCCACAGGGGGCGTCGACGAGGATGCGGTCGAAGCCGCCGGCGGCGATGGGGATGTTGCCGCCGTCGGCCATCGTCGTGCAGGTGTTGATCAGCCCCAGCCGGTCGATGGTGTTGCGGAGCGGCCGCATCCGGGCGGCGGTCAGGTCGTTGGCGACCAGGGTGCCGCGTCCCGCCATCGCCACCGCCATCTGGGCGCTCTTGCCGCCGGGGGAGGCGCACATGTCCAGTACCCTTTCCCCGGGTTGCGGATCGAGCAGGCGGGCGGGCAGCATCGACACCTCCTCCTGTCCGTGGCCGAGACCGGCGAGGTACCACCACTGCTGTCCCAGCGGCGGTCCGCCCGGCGCCAGGCGGAAGGCGGCCGGATGCCAGGGAAGGGGGCTGGCGGCGATGCCGGCTTCGTGGAGCAGCATCGCCATCTCCCCCGGCGTGCTTTTCAGGGTGTTGGTCCAGAGGCAGGCGGGCAGCGGCCGGGCGAGCGCATCGAGAAAGGCGGACCAGTCGCCGACGAGCGGCCGGTAGCGCCGGAAAAGGTCGGCGGGATCGGGGGAGATGGCTTGCGGCATGAGGGTTCCGGAAGAAGGGGATAGGGCTGGAGGTTCAGGCGCGGGCGGTTTGGGATGATTCCGCCAGCGCCCTGGCCAGGGTGGCGATTTCGTAGGGTTTGGCGATGGCGCCGGCGAAGCCGTAGGCAGGGTGATTGGCCATGACGTCGTCCTGGGAATAACCGCTGGAGGCGATGAGCCGTGCCCGGGGATCCATGGCCAGGATGGCGGCGGCGGTGTCCTTGCCGCCCATGCCGCCGGGGATGGTGAGATCGAGGATGACCGCGCTGAAGGGGGTTCCGGCCCGCAGCCGTTCGCCATAGGCCGCCACCGCCTCGGCGCCGTCGCGGGTGAGTGTCGGCGAGTAGCCGAGTTGCCGCAGCAGGTTGTCCAGCAGGTCGCGGATGCATTCCTCATCGTCCATCACCAGCACCGCACCACTGCCGGTGAGCACCGGCTGCCGGTGACGATCGGACCGCCTGGGGCGCGAAGCGGTCGCCGCGGGCAGGTAGAGGAAGAAGGTCGTTCCCGCCCCCGGCGTCGATTCCACCCGGATGTGGCCGTCGTGTCGCCGCATGATCGAATGGCTGGCGGCGAGGCCGAGGCCGCTGCCGCTGGTCTTGGTGGAAAAATAGGGGTCGAAGATGCGGTCGAGATACTTCCCGGGGATGCCGATCCCCTCGTCCCGCACCCTGATCTCCACGTAGTCGCCGGCCGCGAGGTCGGCGATCTCGTCGTCGCCGAGGCGGCGGTTGCCGGCGGCGATCCGCAGGGTGCCGCCCCGGGGCATGGCGTGGACGGCGTTGATGGTCAGGTTGTGGATCACCCGGCTGAACTGGCCGAGGTCGACCTCGGCCGGCCAGAGGTCGGCGGGGAGGTCAAAGCTGCAGGACACATTGGCGCCGCTCAGGCTGAATGAGGCGGAATCACGGATCAGCGACCCGAGGTCGGCCGCCTCTTTGAGGGGCGCGCCGCCCTTGGAGAAGGTGAGCAGCTGGTTGGTGAGATCCCTGGCGCGGCTGCAGGCGTTTTCCATGAAGGAGAGGTGTTTGTCGATGCTGTCGGAGACCTTGCTGCGCATCCGGAGCAGGGAGAGATTGCCGGTGAAGATGGTGAGCAGGTTGTTGAAGTCGTGGGCGATGCCGCCGGCCAGGACGCCGATGGATTCCAGTTTCTGGCCGCGCAGGATCTCCTCCTCCATCCGTCGCCGGTCGCTGAGATCCCGGATGATGTTCAGGATCATCGACCGGCCGCCGATGTCGACGGTGGCGGCGTTGATTTCCACCGGGACGCTGGCGCCGCCGGCTTGCAGGATATCGACATTGTGGATCGTGCGGGGAGAGGAGGTATCCGTATAGAATTTCCGCCAGACGCCGACGATTTTGTCGCGGTCGGCAACGGTGAACAGTTCGGTGATATCGCGGCCGTGCAGGGCCGCCGTATCGATGCCGGTGAGAGTGGACGCCATCCGGTTGCACTGGTTGATCCGCAGATCGTCGAGGCCGGTGACGATGATGGCGTCGCTGGCCTGATCGAAGATTTTCTGGATCTTGGCCGCCGCCTGTTGCAGGGCCGCATGGCGCCGGGCGTTCTGGATCGCCACCGCCGCCTGGTTGGCCAGGCTCTGCAGCAGGGCGACCGTCTCGTCTTCGTACTGGCGGCCATCGTCGCCGCAGCCGATCAGCATTCCGAAAACATCGTCAGCGATCAATAGCGGCACGCCGAGCACGGAGCAGCTGGACCGGTCGTTGCAGGGGCAGAAGGGGTCGCCGCCACGGTCGCAGCAGGCCGCCGGCCGGCGGCCTTGAAAAATGTCGCGGCCGATACCGCCGGTGGCCACCATCGTGGTCCCGGCGGGCAGGGCGCAGAGATCGCCGGCATGGTCGACGATGCGGAACAGATCCGCAGCGCCCTCCTCCTCGCGCAGCAGCAGCATCGCCGAGTGGAAGCCGAGCAGTTCCATGGCGGTGCGGACGGTGGTCCGGTAGAGAACGTCGGGGTCCTGGCTTGCCACCAGCCGCCGGGAAAAATCGAGCAGGCGTTCCAGGTGGAGGGTGCGGCTCGCCACCAGACGTTCCAGGTCGTCCCGGTAGGCGGCCAGCTGCCGTTCCTGGGCCTTGCGCGCCGAGATGTCGCGAACCACCGCGCCGATGAAGGAATTCGTCCGGCGGTCGCCGCGGCAGGCGAAGCCGCGCACCTCGACGTCGAGGAAGGAGCCGTCCTTTTTCCGCAACCGGATCTCCAGGGGCAAAAGGGCGGGGCGCTCCGGCTGCACCGTCGCCGGCGAGGCGAGCAGGGCGGCGTCTCTGGCTATGTCGCGGCGGACCGTTTCCCGATCGTCCGGATGGACGATGTCCACCACCGGCCGGCCGAGCAGTTCTTCGGCGCCGTATCCCAGCAGTCGTTCCGTGGCCGGGTTGACGAAGAAAAAGGTGGCGGCGTCGGGTTTGACGAGGTGGATCATGTCCGGCGTCGTGTCGGCGATCTGGCGCAAGGCCTCCTCGGCAAGGACCCGTTCGGTGACGTCGGTGAAGAAGACCAGGGAGGCGGGGGCGCCATGCCACTCGATCAGCGAGGCATGGACGTCCGCCCAGACGATCCGGCCGTCCTTGTGCATGCCCCGCAGCCGGAAGGAGGTTGCCACCGCCTTCCCCTGCAGCCGCTCCCGGTAGCGGTGGCCGGCCTCCTCCCGGTCGTCGGGATGGATGAAGTCGAGAAAGGGGCGGCCAGCCACTTCCTCGAAGCGAAAGCCGGTGATCCTCTCTATGCCGGGGTTGGCGAACACTACCCCGCCGTTCTGCAGGATGACCACCGCTTCGCGGGCGGCGTCGATGATCCGCTGGTACTCTTCCTTCCGCTCTTCCAGTTCGGCGAGGCGCCGCTCCATGCCGGCGATTGCGGTTGTCGGGTTCGTGCTGGGTTGCTGGCGGGGGGCGTGGGGCGTCATGGGCTGCCGGGGTGGAAGACTGCGGTGCATCGCATCGCCGATGAGACCAGTGAACCTCATCACCGGGTTAAAGGCAAAGGAAAAAATGGCGGCCGGGAGGCTGGTCAGAAGACCATTTCCACCGCCGCGGCGGGCAGCCAGCAGCGGCTGCCGCTGGCGAGTTCCACCTGCAGCCAGTTGCCGCGCCGCTCCACCAGCCGGAATTCGGTGCCGGCGTGCAGCGGCTCGGTGAATGCCGGCTGGTAGGCGAGACCGTCACCCTTGCGGGCGATGATTTCCGCGGCGACGACGACGCCGGCGCGCTCGGTGCGTGCCCGGACCATGTCGATGCCGAGGGACCCGGCCAGCAGCAGGGTGAGAACAAGGGCGCCTGCCAGCATGCGCTTGCCGATGCCGGCGGCCGGGCGCAGCCGGAGCATCGCGAGTCCCCATGTCAGGACATAACAGGAGGAAAAGAGCAGCAGCCGCACCCGGTAGGGCAGATCGTAATGCCAGAAGAACAGGGTCTGCAGCACCTTGTCCTGCTGGCGCGGCTCGATCCGATCCCGGCGGAGGGAGAAGACGAATTCCGCGTTGTGGCGCAGTCCCGGGTCATCGGGGAGATAGGCCAGCGCCCGGCGATAGTTGACGGTCGCCCGGCCGAGATCGCCAAGGCGGTACCAGGTGTTGGCGATGTTGGTGTAGAGCCGGCCGTTGTCGATGCCCGCGTCCACCAGCTTCTGGTAACGGTGCAGCGCCTTCTCGTACAGTTCGCGCCCCTGGTCCGGAGGCCTGGCGCTCCCCTGCCGGAAGAAATCGTTGGCCTCGTTGAACAGGACCGTGTTCTCGATGTCTGTCGCAGCGCGGGCGGCCTGCGCCGGCAGCAGGCAGCAGAGCAGGGCGAACAGGAGGAGGATTCTCACAGCCATGGGTCGACTTCCTCCAGGGCGGTGGCCGTGGTCTGTTTCAGCCGGTCGAGGTCGGTGGCGGCCGCGCCGCCGCCGAAGCGCAGGGCATCGCAGTCGGCGAGCAGCCGCTCCAGCCGCGGCGCGAGATCCTTCGGCGCGGCGCTGGCGGCGAACCGCTGCCGCAGGAGCGGCGCGACGTCGGCATGGGTGACCGCGCCGGCCGGCAGGCGCAGGCGGGTGCTGAGATAGGCGGTGACCGCCCTGCCCAGCTCGTCCGGGGTGGCGATCGCCGGCAACCGTTCGCGGAAGACGGCCAGTGCCTTGCGGCCGTCGTTGACCGCCTCCCGGCGTCGGTGGAGATGGCGGGCGAGCAGGGCCATGGCGTACAGCAGGGGCATGGCGCTCAGGAGCAGGACGACGGAGAGGGGCAGCGGTCCGGCCGCCCCCTGGGGAAGGGCCGGCAGCAGCGCGTCCGCTCCCTCGTGGTTGGGGAAGATGCCGCCGTCCGTTTCGGTGGGCGTTTCCCGGTCCACCACCAGCGGCCCGACCCCCACCGCGTCCTGGGCGGTGACGATGCGGGTGGGATGGACGACGATGGGGATCGGTTCCGAGGAGGCCGACTCGTAGCGCCCGGTCGCCGGATTGAAGAAATCGAGCGAAACCGGGGGGATCGCCGTCACCGTCTCGTCCAGGGCGCGAACGGTCTGGGTGAAGACCATGCTGCGCCCCTGGCGGCTGCCTGCGGCCATTTCCTCGGGGATTTTGAACCGGCCGGCAAAGCCGGGCAGATCGGCGAGCTTCGGCAAGGTAACGTTGTCCAGGTACTCCGGGCCGGTGATCATCACCGTAAGGGTGATGGGATCACCGACCTTGGCCTCGACGGGAGAGGCCTCGGCCGCCAGCGAGTAGTCGCCGATCAGGCCGGTGAAGCGGGCCGGGCGGCCCGCTTCCGGCAAGGGGCTGACCTCGATCGTCGGCTGGTCGGCAGGGACGACGATTCTGGTCAATGAGGAGCCCCGACCGAAGAAGTCGCCGAAAATGTCGTCCTGGAAAAGGGGGGCCATGGGGTCGCGGCGGCGCTCCCGCGTCCGCGGGGTGAGCACCGAGGCGCTCACCGTCGCCTGCGGCAGGGTGAAGCTGCCGGCCTGGTTGGGGATGAGGGTGAGCGGGAAGGAAACGGTGAGAAAATGGCGGCCGTCGAGACTGGTGCGATCCTTTCGGGCAATGATCTGGCCGGCCGCGGTGGGGATCTGCAGGTAACGGTCCTCGTCGCCGGGGGTCACGGTCACGGCGGGGATCGCGCAGGAAAAGCGCGGATCGTCGAAGTAGGGCAGGGACAGGGAGAAGTCCTGGACGGTCATGCCGATGTACCAGGTGACCCGCAGCACGACCGTCTGGCCGATCCAGGCCCTGGCCGTGTCCGGTACGACGCGCAGCTTGAAGTCGTCACTCTCCTCGGGCGGGCGGGCGACGATGGCGATGGCGTTGGTGCGGTGGACCCTGCCGTCGATGGTAAGCGCCACGGCGGGAATGACCAGGTTTCCCGCCCGCTTTGCGGTGAGTTGATAGTTGAAGACGTACCCGGTACGGGATACGCGGTTGACCTGACCGTTGACAATGGTGACGGACGAGCTGTTGTTCTGCTGGCCGCCCCGGGATTCCACCTGGAAGTCGACCAGGGGAGAGAGATCCGGCTCGGTCGGGGTATCGCTGCCGTCCACCTGGATCTGGTAGAGGAAGGGGTCGCCGACGTAAACGTCGCTGCTGTTGGCGGCGGCGCGGACGCTGACGTCGGCGGCCGGGACCGGCGGAGCGAAAAGCAGCAGCAGGAGAAGGGAGAGAAGGAGCCGCATGCTACCAGTCCTTGTCCACCCGGGTGCCACCCTGGCGCAACATGCGCTGCAGATGGAGCTGTCGGGTCCTTTCGGCGTTGAGAATGTCCTGGGCGCTGTCGCCGGGGGACGCCGCGTTCTGTTGCGGGTCGCCGTCGCCGTCCTGTTGCTGTTGGCGGGCGGCGTCCTCCGGGGGCGGCTGGGCGTTTTCCTCCCGCGCATCGGCCATCGCCCGGGCGAGACGGTCGGCGGCCTGTTGCTGGTGTTCGGCCGCTTCCCGCGGTTGCCCGTTTTCCAGGGCCTCTTCCGCCTTTTTCTGCTGGTCCGCCGCAGCGCGCAGATCTTCCTTGCGCGGGCCGGCGGCCTGCTGCGCCGCCTCTTCGGTCTGTCTGCGGAGATCTTCCTGCCTGCCTGCCTCTTCCCCGGCCTGTTCCGCGATGTCCTGCCCGGCCTGCTGCCGGTCGGCGAGGGACTGGCTCTGCCCGCGCAACTGCTCCTGGCGGTCGTGCAGGTCCTGGAGGGGGTTGCCGG
>JBFLZZ010000088.1:0-8540 GCA_040755255.1 Thermodesulfobacteriota bacterium | reverse complement strand
ACGAAAAGGGTCGCATCCACGATATTTTTTCACGCATCGCTTTCTCTTTGGGATAAGACAATTCTACAGGTCCCTTTCGGATGAGGCATGAAACATGGGAAGGACAATGAAGAACCTGGTGTTATTGCTTTCTGTATTGTTGATCGTCTCCGTGGTGTGCTCGCCTTCCGCGGATTCGTCCGATCCCGTCGGCGACCTGAAAGCAGTCGACGATGCCGAACTCGCGGGAGTCAGCCAGGCCGCCGCCAAAGGATCTCCCCCATCCCCGGCGCAGGTGGAATCAGGGGTTGCCAGCGGGCAGAAGGAGGATTTTCTGGCGGCGGCAGCCGAGACCACCGGCACCGGGGGAGACAGGGCCGAACCGGAGGCGCTGCGGACGATTTGCCGCGAATCGGAAATACAACTGCGGCAGTTGCAGGCGCGTCTCGAGGCCGTTCAGGCGGAAGCGAACACGGCTGAGGAGGAGTGGAATGTCCGCCTGGAGAAGGCCAAGGCGCGGGAAAAGGGTCTGCAGGATGCTTTGTTGGGGAAGGAGGCAGCCATCGCTGCCGCCGAAAAGAAGCGCATGGAGTGTGAAACCTCCCTGGGCGCTCAGTCCGACGAGCGAACCGCCCTTGCCGGGCGACTCGACTCGATGATAGCGGAACGTGACCGCCTGACCGGACAAATCACGGTGTTGCGGGCAGAGCTCACCCAGGCACGCGGCGAGGCCAGGGCCGCCGAGAAAGGATTGCGACAGCAGCTGGCCACGCTCACGGCGGAAAAGGAGAAGTTGGCGACGGCAGAGCAGGAAGCCATTGCCGGCCAGATCGAACGGGAAAAGCGATTGGCTGCCCTGGTGGTCAAACCTTCGGGTGAATCCCATGGCGGGGGCAGCCGCGATGATGATGTGGTGGAAGCTGCTGTAGACAGCGGGGGAACCGGGGCGGACCGGTCAGCTGGTCAGGAAATGCAGGCCGCGGCCACGAGCAGGGCACCGCAAGACCGGGACTTGCCCGAAGCCCGGTCTGCCGCGCTGCAGGGTTCCCCATCCGCCAGGCTTTCCGGGGAAACCCGGGAAGCCGCCCATGGGGTACGAACCCTTGTCGAAGACTGGGCGCGCGCCTGGTCCGAACAGAAGGTGGAGGAGTATCTTTCCTGCTATGCAGCCGATTTCCAGCCCGCCGACGCCACTAGCCGCGTTGCCTGGAAAAATCTGCGGCGGTCGCGGGTGAGTTCACCCAAGCGCATCCGGGTGACCCTCACCGACATCGAGATCGAAATGGTGGATTCCACCACGGGCAGGGTCCGTTTCGTCCAGTCCTATCGTTCCGACACCTACCAGGATCGGATGGTGAAGCATCTGGAGCTGAAGAAGGAAGAGGGGGGATGGAAGATCGTCCGGGAAGGGGGCTGAGTTGCTCATGGGCGGCTTGCACCCGGATGATGAAACCCGATGGCGATTGTGGAGATGAAGACAGGATCGCTACGGGCCCTGCGGCCCCAGCGATGCCGACGGAGGTGGGTACTCCCTTGTTCAGTGAGGAACGCAGTGACGAAGCTATCCAGCCTCTCCCCGTATGCTGCCTTCTGTCGAGGGCTGGAGAGCGTTGAGCGGCCCGGTGCATAACGGCCAGGCGGCGGCCCCGGATGTGCCGCCGAATTCGGCCGGCACCAAAAGACGCTGGAAATCGGGTGGCTTGCCCGGATAACGTATTGGACAACCGATCGACTTCATCGAATACACCACACGGAGACCAAACGCATGCTCACCACTACCCAGAAGAGGACCGCAGAGGCCATCGTCAATATCTTCGAAACCGGCGAGGTGCTGGGGAAGTATGGCCAGGTCACCCTGATCGAGGGTGATACCGGTCACCTCACCTTCGGCCGGTCGCAGACCACCCTGGGTTCGGGCAACCTCCATGACCTTCTCGCCCGCTACTGCGCCAATCCCGGCGCCCGCTTCGGCGACCGGCTGGCACCCTTTCTGCCCCGGTTCGCTAGCCGCGACCTCTCCCTGGACAACGACGCCAAACTCCACAATGTCCTGCGCGCCAGCGCCGACGATCCGGTGATGCGCGATACCCAGGACCGGTTTTTCGACGAGGCGTACTGGCAGAAGGCGGAACGTGCCGCGACCAGATTCGGGATCACCAGCCCGCTGGGGGTGGCGGTGGTCTACGACAGCCATGTGCACGGGAGCTGGACCACGGTGCGCGACCGTGCCAGCGCCGCTGCCGGCGAGATCGGCGGGATCGGCGAGAAGCGCTGGGTGGCGGCCTATGTCGCCAGCCGCCGCAGCTGGCTGGCTTCGAGTTCCCGCGCCGATCTCCGTGCCACCGTCTACCGGATGGACGCCTTCCAGCGGCTGCTCGACCAGGGATACTGGGGGCTCGATCTGCCGCTGGTGGTGCGCGGCCGGGAGATCTCCACCGCCGCCCTTGCCGCCACGCCGCCGGGCTGCTATGCCGGGCCGCAGCCGGGAACGCGGCAGTTGTTCGTCCAGTCGCCGCTCATGCGCGGCCTCGACGTCCGCCTCGTGCAGCTGGGGCTTTCCGAGGCCGGCATGGACATCAAGGCCGACGGCGTTTTCGGCCAGACCAGTGCCAGGCTGGTCAGGGAATACCAGACCAAACACCGGCTCCCCGCCACCGGCGTCGCCGACATCGCCCTCATCGCCAGGCTGGTGGGCTGAAGATCGCTGCCGCAGGCGGCAAGGGGTGGCCCCTGGAGGAATCGCCGCGGATGACGCGGTACCCTTTGACCGGCCATCGCGCCCCATCCTATAATGGCTGATATCCCTGCCCCGGGAGCGGCCATGTCGGCCCGCCCGTTCCGGCTCGCGGGGTCCGACAATGGAGGTCGGCCACCATGCCCGTCAGCAACCAGGACGAACTGAACGCCCTCATCGCCCGGGTGAAACAGGCGCAGGCGCGATTCGCCCGCTTTACCCAGAAAGAGGTGGACCACATCTTCATGCAGGCGGCCTTGGCCGCCAACGGTGCCCGCATCCCGCTCGCCAAGGCGGCGGTGGCCGAAACCGGCATGGGGGTGGTCGAGGACAAGGTGATCAAGAACCACTTCGCCTCGGAGATCATCTACAACAAGTACAAGGACGAAAAGACCTGCGGCGTCATCGAGGAGGACAAGCTCTTCGGCCTGCACCGCATCGCCGAGCCGGTGGGCATCCTCGCCGGCATCATCCCCACCACCAACCCGACCTCCACCGCCATCTTCAAGGCGCTGCTCGCCATCAAGACGCGCAACGCCATCATCTTCTCGCCGCACCCGCGCGCCAGAAACTGCACCCGCCAGGCGGCGATGGTGGTGCTGGAGGCGGCGGTGAAGGCCGGCGCGCCGGAGCCGATCATCGGCTGGATCGACGAGCCCACCGTCGCGCTTTCGCAGCAGCTGATGCAGCACCCGGACATCAAACTCATCCTCGCCACCGGCGGCCCGGCCATGGTACGCGCCGCCTATTCTTCCGGCCACCCATCCCTGGGCGTCGGCGCCGGCAACACCCCGGCGGTGATCGACGACACCGCCCACGTCAAGATGGCGGTCAGTTCCATCATCCTCAGCAAGACCTTCGACAACGGCATGATCTGCGCCTCCGAGCAGTCGGTCATCGTGGTCGCCTCCCGCTATGACGAGGTGAAGCGGGAGTTTCAGGAACGGGGCGCCCACTTCCTCACCCCGGAGGAAAAGGAGAAGGTGGCGGCGAAGATCATCGTCGGCGGCGGGTTGAACCCGGAGATCGTCGGCCAGCCGGTGGAACGGCTCGCCGCGATCTGCGGCATCGCGCCGCCGGAGGGCACCAGGGTGCTCATCGGCGAGGCTGCGGCCATCGGACCCGAGGAACCCTTCGCCCACGAGAAGCTCTCGCCCATCCTCGCCATGTACCGGGCGGCGGATTTCGCGGAAGCGGTGGCCATGGCCGACCGTCTCGTCCGCTTCGGCGGCCACGGCCATACCTCGGTGCTCTACACCGCGCCGGACAACAGCGAGCACATCCGTACCTTCGAGGCCAAGGTCGAAACCTCACGGGTGCTGATCAACACCCCTTCCTCCCAGGGCGCCATCGGCGATCTCTACAACTTCCGGCTCGACCCGTCCCTGACACTCGGCTGCGGCACCTGGGGCGGCAGCTCGGTGAGCGAGAACGTCGGCCCCCAGCATCTCCTCAACATCAAGACGGTCACCGAGCGGCGGGAGAACATGCTCTGGTTCCGGGTGCCGCCCAAAATCTACTTCCGCTACGGCGCCCTGCCGGTGGCGCTGGGGGAACTGGCAGGGAAGCGGCGGGCCTTCATCGTCACCGACAAGCCGCTGTACGATCTCGGCATGACCAGGCGGGTCGAGGAGGTGCTGGAGGAGATGGGCGTCAAGTTCGACGTCTTTTACGACGTCGAACCCGATCCGTCGCTCGCCACCATCCGGCGCGGGGTGGAGATCATGAACGCCTTCGGCCCGGATGTGATCATCGCCTTCGGCGGCGGCTCGCCCATGGACGCGGCCAAGGTGATGTGGCTGCTGTACGAACAGCCGCAGATCGAGTTCGCCGGCCTGGCCACCCGCTTCATGGACATCCGCAAGCGGGTCTACCAGCTGCCGGAACCGGGCGGCAGGGCGATGCTGGTGGCGGTGCCCACCACCAGCGGCACCGGCAGCGAGGTAACGCCCTTTGCGGTGGTCACCGACGAGGCGAGCGGCATCAAGCATCCCCTGGCCGACTACGCCCTGACCCCGCAGATGGCGGTGGTCGATCCGGAACTGGTCCTCGACCTGCCGAAGTCGCTCACCGCCCACGGCGGCTTCGACGCCCTGGTGCATGCGGTCGAGGCCTACGTCTCGGTGCTGGCCTCGGAGTACACCAACGGGCTCGCCCTGGAAGCGATCCGCCTGCTCTGCAAGTACCTGCCGGCGGCCTACACCGAGGGCCGTGCCAATCCCAAGGCGCGGGAAAAGGTGCACTACGCCGCCACCATGGCCGGCATGGCCTTTGCCAACGCCTTTCTCGGCATCTGCCACTCCATGGCCCACCAGCTGGGAGCGGCCTTCCATCTGCCGCACGGCCTGGCCAACGCGCTGCTGATCAGTCAGGTGATCCGCTACAACGCCACCGACGTGCCCTTCAAGCAGACGATCTTTCCCCAGTACAAGTACCCCAACGCCAAGTGGCGCTATGCCCAGATAGCCGAGCATCTCCGCCTGGGCGGCGATTGCGACGACGAGCGGGTAGAGCGTCTCGTCGCCCATCTCGAAGAACTGAAGGCGCGGATCAACATCCCCGGTTCCATCGGCGAGGCGCTGCGTATCGATGAGGAGGCGTTCCTGGTCAAGGTGGATGCCATGGCCGATCAGGCCTTCGACGACCAGTGCACCGGCGCCAATCCGCGCTATCCGCTGATCAGCGACCTCAGGGAATTGTATCTCCAGGCGTTCCGGGGCGGTGCCCCGGGGTGATCTTGCGGGAGAGCGTTCTGGATCGCTTCGTCACTTTGTTCCTCGCGAAGACGGAGGGTTGCCCGCGCCGTTCATCGCGAGGCCCGCGGGGCCGTGGCGATCCAGAAGCATGGCGGCGACAGAAGGGTATGGAGGCTGCCGGTGATGCCGGTGGCGGACGGACGGCTCCGACTGGATTGCTTCGTTGCTGCGCTTCTCGTAGTGACGGGGAGGGACCGTCCTGGGTGTCATCGCGAGCGAAGCGTGGCGATCCAGTCTTGCGCTCCTTTGCCCTGGCCGCTTTTCCATCCTGGCGCGCGTCGCCCCATGGGTACTCTCATGTCCTGGTGGGGCCGCAGGCAATCACGCTGCCGGTTGAGTTGACGGCCTGGCCTTTCGGGTCGGCGGAACATCCATAAAAAGCGGAAGGCAGGACCGTTCGGGCCCTGCCTTCCGTGGCTGTACTGTTTCTGAAAGGCGGGCGGCATCGCCCCTTCGGTTACGAAAGGGCGAGGTCGAAGCGGTCGAGGTTCATCACCTTGTTCCACGCCGCGACGAAGTCGGCCACGAATTTTCCCCGGGAGTCGGCGCAGGCGTAGACTTCCGCCAGGGCCCGGAGTTGGGAGTTCGAGCCGAAGACGAGATCGACCCGGGTGCCGGTCCACCTGAGTTCGCCGGTAGTCCGATCACGACCCTCGAACACGTCCTGGTCTTCCGCGGTGGGTTTCCACACCGTACGCATGTCCAGCAGGTTTACGAAGAAGTCGTTGGAAAGGGTCTCGGGTCGCTTGGTGAAGACGCCGTGGGGGGATTGACCGAAGTTGGCGTTCAGGACCCGCATGCCGCCGACCAGCACCGTCATCTCCGGCGCGGTCAGGGTCAGCAGCTGCGCCCGGTCGACCAGCAGTTCCTCCGCCGACACCGCGTATCTGGTCTTCTGGTAGTTACGGAAGCCGTCCGCCACCGGCTTGAGTACGGCGAAGGACGTGACGTCGGTCTGCTCCTGGGAGGCATCGGTGCGCCCCGGCGTGAAGGGAACGGTGACCGCATGGCCGGCGTTCTTCGCCGCCTGCTCGACCGCGGCGCAGCCGGCCAGGACGATCAGGTCGGCGAGGGAGATCTTCTTGCCGTCCGACCGGGTGCCGTTGAATTTCTTCCGGATGCCTTCGAGGGTTCGCAGCACGGACGCGAGCTGTTCGGGCTGGTTGATCTGCCAATCCTTTTGCGGCGCGAGACGGATGCGCGCGCCGTTGGCGCCGCCGCGCATGTCGGAGCCGCGGAAGGTGGACGCCGAGGCCCAGGCGGTGGACACCAGTTGCGAGATCGACAGACCGGAGGCGAGAATGTCGCTCTTGAGGCCGGCGATGTCCTGGGCGTCGACCAGCTCATGGTCGACCGCGGGCACCGGATCCTGCCAGAGCAGTTCCTCCGCCGGAACCTCCGGGCCGAGATAGCGGGAACGGGGACCCATGTCGCGGTGGGTCAGCTTGAACCACGCCCGGGCAAAGGCATCGGCGAATTTCTCGGGATTTTGCAGGTAGCGCCGGGCAATCGGCTCGTAGACCGGGTCGAAGCGCAGGGAAAGATCCGCCGTGGTCATCATCGGCCGGTGTTTTTTGGACGGATCGTGGGCGTCGACGATCATGTCCTCTTCCGCCACGTCCCTGGCCAGCCACTGATGGGCGCCGGCCGGACTCTTGACCAGTTCCCACTCGTATTTGAACATGACCTTCAGATAGCCCATGTCCCATTTGGTCGGGTTCGGTTTCCAGGCGCCCTCGATGCCGCTGCTGATGGTGTCGCCGCCTTTGCCGCTGCCGAAACTGCTCTTCCAGCCCAGCCCCTGCTCCTCGATGGGCGCGCCTTCGGGTTCGGGACCCACATGTGATGCGGGACCGGCGCCGTGGCATTTGCCGAAGGTATGACCGCCGGCGACGAGGGCGACGGTCTCCTCGTCGTTCATCGCCATACGCGCGAAGGTCTCGCGAACGTCGCGACCGGAGGCAACCGGGTCGGGGTTGCCGTTCGGCCCTTCCGGGTTGACGTAGATCAGGCCCATCTGCACCGCGGCAAGGGGATTCTCGAGATCCCGGTCGCCGGAGTAGCGCTGGTCGCCAAGCCATTTGTCCTCGGAGCCCCAATAGATATCCTCCTCCGGCTCCCAGACGTCCTCGCGGCCGCCGCCGAAACCGAAGGTCCTGAATCCCATCGACTCCAGCGCGCAGTTGCCGGCGAGGATCATCAGGTCGGCCCAGGATATCTTTCTGCCGTACTTCCGCTTGATCGGCCAGAGCAGCCGGCGCGCCTTGTCGAGGTTGACGTTGTCCGGCCAGCTGTTGAGCGGCGCCAGCCGCTGCGAGCCGGAACCGGCGCCGCCGCGGCCGTCGCCCATCCGGTAGGTGCCGGCACTGTGCCAGGCCATCCGGATGAAGAGGCCGCCGTAGTGACCGAAATCGGCCGGCCACCAGTCCTGCGAATCGGTCATCAGCGCATGGAGGTCTTTCTTTACGGCGGCGAGGTCGAGGGTTTTGAATGCCGCGGCGTAGTTGAAATCCCCACCCATCGGATTGGACTTGGAGGAATGCTGGTGCAGGATGTGAAGGTTCAGCCGGTTCGGCCACCAGTCGCGGTTGGACGTGCCGCCGCCGGCTACTTGTCTGCCCGTTACCGGGCACTTGCTGGTGTCGGTCATGATTTGCCTCCTCGTGTCTTTTTGGTTTGTTTGCAGCGCCGTATTCCTGACTCGCTTTCAGTGGAGCGCGTTTTGTGCCCAGTTTTTTCATGAAAACACCCGGGCCGGCAGCGGTTTGGCGGGCCGCTCCGGATCGCTTCGTCACGCTGTTCTCCGCGAAGACGTGAAAATCCTCATTTTGTCATCCTATGCACAAGGCAGGGGGAATTGCCACCGAAAGTTCTCCGGGTGCCGGTCCGGAATCGAAATGCATAACTCTACTAGTAAAGAAAAGTTCTTAATGGAAAGACCAAAAAAAACCTGATTACCGTCGAAATTCAGCCAATTGAAAAGAAGCTTTTCCGGGAGCCAGGAGTCCCTCTGTATGCATTGTTGGATGCCATTTTCACGCAGCCGGAGAGACGCAGGAGTGGCCGGAAAA
>JBFLZZ010000087.1:1282-9012 GCA_040755255.1 Thermodesulfobacteriota bacterium | reverse complement strand
TGCCCATCAACGATGTCTGGATAGCCGCCCACGCTTTGGAAACCGGTTCGGTGGTGGTCACCTACGACAACCACTTCACCAGGATTCAGGGCCTGCGCCTGTGGGATCTCCCCTGACCATTTGCGAGAGTGCCCGGATACTTGATTGCGGGCAATCCTGGATCGCTTCGTCACGTTGTTCCTCGCGAAGACGGGGCAGTAACCCGTCTTCGCGAGCGAAGCGTGGCGATCCAGCTTGCATCTCGTTGCATTCATCCGGCTGCGCCCGCGCATGGTAATTCAGTCGTCCTCGGCGGAGAAGCTGCTGCCGCTTTTTGTGACAGCATTAGCGCGGAACTTACCGTTCGCGCGGGTTTGGAATTTCCAAGTTGTCCTCACCTCATTTCCGGTCCGGCATCCCGGTCTGTAGAAAAATTTGCCGACCAGCACATTTTTTTGTGCGAATCCATGGAACAGCCAACCCCGATCATCATTCCCAACATAAGGATAACCGACAGTAACCACAACGAAAAATTGTCACCACAAATAATGGCTGCCGGAATTTCCATCTAAGCGCTTAGATTTTTCTAAGCGCAGCGTTTATTGACAGGACCTTCCCCCCCTGGTAGAGGGCGTTTTCAGACTGAAGAAAAATGAACGCCACCGGCTGCAACTCTCCACGGGGAACGACATGAACCTGACTATCGGAAGACGGCCCCTCCTGCTGCTCCTGAGCCTTTTTCTCGTTATGGGAAGCGTCCCGGCAATCCCGGATGCCGCCGCTTTCTTGGGACCGCTGCTCCCCACCGTCGTCAAATGCTTCATTGTCCTTGCCCTGGTTCTTTCCCTGCCATTGCGGGGGGGGGGGGGGGATCAGTCGCCGGCCGACTCCCCCGCGGAACACTTCCACCTCTGCTTCTCTTCCTGATCATCTTCTCCGCCCCACTCGCTGCCGCCGCCCCGGCCGGACCCGGTTGGTACTCGGTCCAGGGGGAGCCGGTCAGCACTGAACAAGCCGCCGTCCATTACGCGTCCCTCGCCGCCGCGACGGCTTCCGGCCAAGCGACCACGCAGTCGATCACCTCTCCGGCCCAGCCTTCCCCGGAAATCACCGAACTCGCCCGCGCCCTCCAGAACGATCCGAAGCTCATCTACGAGTACGTCCACAACCATATCGAGTACGTCCCCTATTTCGGGTCGCTCAAGGGGGCGACCCTCACCTATCTCGACGGCGCCGGCAACGATTTCGACCAGGCCTCACTGCTCGTCGAACTCCTGCGGGCAAGCGGCTACACCGCCCAATACGTTTATGGCCGCATGGACATTCCGGCCCATGGCGCCAGCGACCAGAAGGACATGCAGCACTGGCTGTCCGTCGATCCGGACAACACGGTGATCGGCTATGTACTGGCCAATGGCGGTATTCCGGCAACGCTCTGGGGACCATTCTGGACGATCTATCACGTCTGGGTGCAGGCGACCATCTCCGGCACGCCCCACCTCCTCGATCCGGCGTTCAAGGTCCATCGGGAGATCCAGGGGATGAGTATGGCCGAGTTCAAGACCGCCATGGCCTATGACCACCAGTCCCTGCTCACCGCCGCGGGTGGCACCGAGGGAACGGATTACGTGCAGAATCTCAACGAGACCGGACTGGGTGCGGCGCTGAACGGCTACGCCATGAACCTGGTCACTCATCTCCGCGCCAACTCTCCCAATGCCGGCATGGAGGAAATCATCGGCGGTCGGGAGATCGTTCCCGAATATCCGGCCCAGTTGCCGACGACATTGCCTTTTCCCTTCACTGCCGAAGAGTTCTGGACCGACATCCCGGACAACGTCGCCTTCGTCCACAAAGTCACCATCCAACACGGCCAAATCAACAAGGCCTTCAGTATCGCCGAGCTTTCCGGGAAACGGCTCTCTCTCACCTACAGTAGCGGCGGTGTGACCGCGGCATCCGGAGAGCCTGTCATCGCCAGCGACGCTGGGGCTCCAGTTGCCAATCTCGCTGCCGCTCCCATCCCCCTCGGCGACCAGCCGGTAGTGCGTGCGCCAGAAGCCGCAGCCGAGACTATTCTGCCCGACAAGTCGCTCACCGCGCCATCTCCTGCCGGAGATTCGAGCACCGGGGGCATGGTAAGCACGATGGGCACCTACAGCGCGGATTTTGGCAAAATTCACCCGCCGGAGGCTGGTACCCGTTCCAACACGCTTACGTTGGGTCCTGCGACCAATCCCAATTCCTTTACCGTTCAAGTCGTTGTCTCCCTGGCGAGCAATCCCACCGGCGCCTTTTCCATTACTGCCGGCGGCGGCACAACCAGTCTGCCCGCCGGCCAGAGCATGAACTTCACCGTCAAGTTTGCCAACACCGGGCAGACGCCAGGGACCAAGACCGGGCAATTGCGGCTCCAGTGGCAATATACCAACGGCACCACCTATGCGAATGACTATATCAACCTGGCCGGAACAGTGGCCCAGCCGATCGTTCTGGGAGGTTATGGCGTGAATGTGGGGGCCTTCATGAACGAACCCTATGTGGACACCGCCCGATTGCAGAACAACGGCTCCCTGCCTCTCGATATCAGCAACATCACCCTTACCGGCACAGGTGCCGCCAGCTTCCAGTTCGTCTCCGGCAACGGGGCCGGAACCATCCCTGCCGGCGGATACCGGGACATCCAGGTGCGATACCTGGCGAGTGTCCATGGCGTGCAGACGGCAATGATCGCCATGACTTTCACCTACGACGGGCTGCCATACAACCCGGTAGATATCCTCCCCCTGCAAGGCCAGGCCTTCTACCGGCCCGACCTCACCGGGTCGGTTGGGCTCGACGTCGGGCAAGTCTATCAGAGCAATCCCAAGGAGGGCACTGTTCGGCTGCAAAATAGCGGCACCCTGGTCCTCACCATCGACAAGATCAGCCTCACCGGTACGGATGCCTCCCACTTCCTGGTTACCGGCGGCAACGGCGCCGGCACGGTCAACCCAGGCCAATACCGGGACATCTCGGTCAGCTACCTGGCCGATGCGATCGGCCAGCATAGCGCCGACGTGCAGATTGAATTTACCTATGACGGCCTTTCTTCCCAGAGCATCAACCTTCCACTCGACGGCGAAACCCTGTCCACGCCGTTGGCGCAGCTCTGGCTCGACGACGACCTCATCGCCGAGGAGAGCGCGCCGGTGTTCGGGGCCAATCTCGACACTCTGACCATCTCCGTTGACCATCCATACCTCTCCGACAATGGCACCTTTGCCGATCAGAGCGCCGAGTATCACCTCAGACGGGGCGCAACCTATGCCATTGGCTACGATTTCGGCGCCAGCCGCGACGGCCGGCTGCTCGAAAAACGGCAGCGCCGTCTGCAGACCTACCGCGATAAAAACCTCCCCGATGACTCGCGGGAAGTGCTCACCGAAACCCTGAACGTCATCGGCACTACCTGGATGCGGGACACCTCCCTTTACGGCGACCTGACCGCTCAGTTGGCCGGGGTCATGGGCGTATTTCATCACCGCTTCGGCATCGTGGCCCAGGAGACCGGCTACTACGTCGATGTCAGTGCCCAGTTCTATTGTTTATCCCCCCGGCATCACAATCCTGCGAATCCTGCTGCCGCAAGTCAGGCGTATCTCTCGATGACTCCCCTGTACAGCGCCATGGAGCACGGGGTGCTGGAACAGATGCAGGTGAACCGGCCGGCGGTCTCCACGGTAAAACTTCTGCAACTGCACAATGCAGCCGGCGGCAAGACCTTCATGGTAAATCTAGATCTGGCGAACTTCGCAACCGTGGCCCCGCAACTCACCGGATACAGCGACACGGACCTGCAGGGATTCCAGAGCGCGGTCAACGCCGGCAGCACCCTGATCCTGCCGGCAAACGGCCAGATACCTCTCCAGGAATGGGCAGGGAAGGGCTATATCGATTACCGTATGGATGCGACCGTCGTCGGAATAGGGATGATCATCGGCGGCGATTACCACGGCGGCTACAGCGCCAACATGGACCCGCTGGATGTGGCGATTTTTTCCTCCTACCTCCAGACCGACACCCTTCCCGACGCCACCGCCCAGGTCATCCCCTCCGAGGATCCGGTGGACATGGCGACCGGCGCCTTTCTCACGCAAAACACGGATCTGACCCTGCGGGGCGGCGCCGGCGGCATGGCCCTCAAGCGCAGCTACACCAGCGCCAACAACACCGTGAACGGCCCTTTTGGCCACGGCTGGTCCCACAACTACAACCTGTACGCGGAAGAGCACAGCGACTCCGAAATCGGCCTGGGTATGCGCACCCCGGTGGACGCCGCGGCGCTCCTCACCGCCGCGGTGGTCACCGAAGACCTGCTGGCTTCCGACACGCCGAGCCTGAAAGAATGGCTGACCTCGGCGCTCGTCGCCAAATGGGGCATGGATCAGCTCACCAACAACGCGGTGAGCCTGCACCTGGACAACGATGTTCTCACCTTCGCCAAACTGCCGGACGGCTCGTTCAATTCCCCGCCCGGGGTCACCGCCCGGCTGGAGAACTACGGCGGCCTCTACCGGCTCACAGAACGTTTCGGCCGCACCATCGAGTTCGACCAGGACAGACGGGTTTCCTGGATCAGCGACCTGGACGGCAACTTCGCCACCTTCTCCTACTACACCGACGGCAAGCTCTACGGCGCGTTCGACTCCTTCCAGCACTCCCTGATCTTCGGCTACACCGGGGATCTGCTCTCCTCGGTCACCGACTCGGCGGGGCGCAGCGTCTCCTACGGCTACAACGGGAGCGGCAACCTCATCTCCTTCACCGACGCCGCGGGCCAGACCTGGGGCTACGGCTACGACGACGCCCACCGGCTCCTCTCCCTCACCTCGCCGTCGGGCATCACCACCGTCACCAACAGCTACGACGAGCTCGGCCGGGTCAAATCGCAGACCGTGCCCCGCCAATACGGCAGCACCATCTACAACCTCTATTTTTCCGGTTACCGCAACGTCGAGGAGGACGGCATCGGCAACCGGACCGTGTACCATTTCGACAACAAAAAACGGCTGGTCGGCGTCGAAGACGCCCTCGGCAACCTGATCGAGAATGCCTACGACGGCAGGGACCATCTGGTGGAGACCATCGATCCCAACGGCAACCTCACCCGCTACGGCTACGACGGCGCCGACAACCTCATCAGCGTCACCGACCCGCTCGGCAATCAAACGACCAACACCTACGATTGGGCCTTCCACCTCACCGACGTCACCGATCCCCTGGGCCACGTCACCCATACCGACTACGACCCCAGCCATCACCCCTGGATGCGCACCGTCCATCCCTCGCCGGGGAATCCCGTCTCCACCCGTTACATGTATTACGGCAACGGGTTGCTCCTCTCTTCGGTCGACGGCAACGGCACCCCGTCCTACTTTTCCTATGACCCCTACGGCAACCCGGCCACCGGGCAGATCGGCGCCCGCCCGCCGGTCTCTTATCAGTACAACGCCCAGGGGTTGCGGACCCGGCTCACCGACCAGGTCGGGATGCCGACCACCTTCACTTACGACAGCCGCGACCTCTTGCTCAGCCGCACCGACCCGCTGGGCAAGACCGCGACCAGCACCTACGACAGCAACGGCCGGCTGCAGTCAAAGACCGACCGCAATAGCCGGACTATCACCTACAGCTACACCAACAGCGGCAAGCTGCAGACGATCCAGTACCCGGACGCCCGCAGCACCAATTATGTCTACGACCAGCGCGACCTCCTCGTCCAGCGGCAGGACAGTCTCGGCACCACCTCGTTTGCCTACGATGCGGTGGGACGGATCACCGGGATGACCGACCCGCATGGCTACCATCTCCTCTATCAGTACGACGCGACCGGCAACCTCACCCGGATCACCTATCCGGACGGACGGACGGTGAGTTACACCTATGACGCCCTCAATCGGCTCGCCACCGTCTCCATCGACTGGCTGGGCAAGACCGCCACCTATGTCTACGATGCGGCGGGCCGCGCCATTGGTCTCACCCAGTTCAACGGCTCGGTGGTCACCGCCACTTACGACAACGCCGACCGGCTCACCGATCTGGAAAACCTGACCGCTCCGGCCTCCACCGCCATCGCCGCCTATCACTTCACCCTGGACAACAACGGCAACCGCATCGGGGCGACGCAGGAGGTGCCGGGGGCGCCGGTCATCGCCCCCGCCAGCCTGGCCATGACCTACAACTACCAGCGCAACCGGCTGCTCACCGCCGGCAGCACCGGTTTCACCTACGACGACGAGGGCCAGCTCACCGGCAACGGCGCCGCTACCCACACCTTTGACTTCGAGCACCGCCTGACCGGGATCAGCGGCGTGATCAACGCCCAGTTCCGCTACGACGGCGCCGGCAACCGGCTGGAGGCGACAAGGAACGGGGTGGTCACCCGCTACATCTACGACCTGAACGGCAACCTCATCGCCGAGATGAATGATACTGGCATAATCACCCGCTACTACATCCACGGCGCCGGCCTGCTGGCGATGGTGACCCCGAGCGGCGCCTTGTACTGCTACCACTTCGACGCCACCGGCCACACCGTCGCCCTCACCGACGGCAACCGGCAGACGGTCAACGCCTACGCCTACACCCCCTTCGGAACCCTCGCCGGCGAGTCGGAGTCCGTGGCGCAACCCTTCAAGTACGCCGGCAAGTTCGGGGTGATGAGCGAGCCGAACGGCTATTACTACATGCGGGCGCGGTACTACGACCCCCAGGTCGGCAGGTTCATCAGCGAGGACCCGCTGGGCTTCGACGGCGGGGATTTGAATCTGTATGCGTATGTCGGCAATAATCCCGTGATGGGGGTGGATCCTTTGGGGTTGTGCGAGCAGAATAATGGGATTGATTATTTTGATCTTGGTGTGTCATCAGTTGGCGCTCTAAAGGATTATTATACGCTAACGCAAATTTCTACCCCAGCAGGCGCAGCCTTGAACAGCGCCTCTCTACTAGTGAATAAATTAGGTGTTGTGTCTGCTATATCCCCTAACAGCAATGTAAAGGGGTTGGTTGATCTTGGACTAAATGGCGCTGGACTTGGCTTGGCGGTAGCTACTGGCGGCACAGGTGCTGTTGTGATGGCGACAGTTGGCGTTGTCAAGGCAGCATATAATACACCTGTAATTGGCACGAATCAGACAGTTGGTGAATGGTGGACGGCAACAATAAATGGTAGGTAACATTATTTAACGCACCGTTTATTCCATGGAATAACTAATGAATAATTTGCATAAACAACTTCTTTCAAAAGAAACATGGAAGAAAGCACTGTATTTTGCGCGAGGCAAGGATCCGAGTGATCTGAAAATGAAATTAAATAAAGACGATATTGTCCCAATCATACTGAGCATATTAATCTATATTGGGGCGGTGCTGATAGCGATGTTTTTGTTTAAAACAATAGGAAGATGACTTACAACAAAAAAACCTGGGCGCGAGCATACACAAGGGCAGGTCTTGCACCGTGCATACCATGGGTATCGCACAGCACACAGGGTCAGGTCTTGCACCGTGCATGCCATGGGTATCGTACCGCCGTGCAAGGCCCCAACAACTCCTATATCCACAAAAACACCACGGCCAAACCGAAACCGGGACAGATTTATTTTTTCCACATCGGCATGATTACATGAATCAGCTCACCATCAACATCGTAAGCCCGCACCTAGACGGCAACTTCGCCACCTTACACCGAGAATCTGCTCGCCTCG
>JBFLZZ010000087.1:0-1182 GCA_040755255.1 Thermodesulfobacteriota bacterium | reverse complement strand
CAACACCTACGATTGGGCCTTCCATCTGACCGACGTAACCGATCCCCTGGGCCACGTCACCCATACCGACTACGACCCCAGCCATCACCCCTGGATGCGCACGGTCCATCCCTCGCCGGGGAATCCCACAGCACACAGGGTCAGGTCTTGCACCGTGCATGCCATGGGTATCGTACCGCCGTGCAAGGCCCCAACAACTCCTATATCCACAAAAACACCACGGCCATGACCATGCAGAAAAAAAAGGAAGGAGTGAGATGAAACCATCCGCAAGCGCAATCGTATTTCTCCTCGCCTGTGCCCTCCTTCCCTCACTCTCCCGGGCGATGCCCGACGACGTCATCTACACCTACGATGATCTCAACCGTCTGACCCGAGCGACCTTCCAGTACAGAGGCTATGCGCTGCAGTACGGCTACGACGAGATCGGCAACATCACCGGAATCACCACCCAACCGGCTGAGGTGAGCATCCAGGGGACGGTCCGGGATGCCTACGGGGCGCCGCTCGCTGGGGTCGAAATACACGCGACCATCGCCGGGGAGACCCTGGCGACCGCCATTACCGGCGGCGACGGCCGTTACCTTATTGCGGGACTTGCGCCGGGGCAGGCCTACATCCTCAAGGCATACACCACCGATGCCCAGGGGGGCAGCGGCAGCCAGCTTTTCCCGCAATCTGTTTTTGCCTCGACGGGTGGTGGCAACGAGGACCTGGTGCTCTCCTGGCCGCCGCCGGATTTCACCATCACCGGCAGGGTCAGCTTTGCCTGCAGCGGTTCGCCGCTGGCCGACGCCATGGTCTCCGTCTCCTACTCGGATGCGGAGAGGGGGTATTCCAGAATTACCCAATCCGGCGGCGACGGCCTCTATTCCCTTGCCGGACTGCCGCGGTACGCCAATTACACCCTGACGATCTCGCCTTCCGCCGCGGCCGGGCCGCCATCGATCGTTATTTCGGGGATAAACGGCGCAAGCGGTTCCCCGGTCACCAAAGACGTGGCCTTCGCCTGCGACGTCTGCGTGGGCGATGAACTCTCCTGCGCCCCGCCGGCCCCCCACGACGTCAGCAACGCGATCGGTTGCGCCGACTGCCACGCCGCGGCCGGCGGCCAGCCGGTGGACTACGCCTGCGAGACCTGCCACACCAATTCCACCGGCCGCGATTACGACAAGCTCAACG
>JBFLZZ010000086.1:0-9736 GCA_040755255.1 Thermodesulfobacteriota bacterium | reverse complement strand
CGTGGCAACCCTGGCAGTCCGCGCTCAGGCTCACGAAGCCCTTGGCCCCGTGGTCCACGTCGTGCGCGTACCAGTCCGCCGCGATCCCGCTGTGGCAGGTGCCGCAGGTGTTCGGATTG
The DNA here is from genome assembly GCA_040755255.1 of Thermodesulfobacteriota bacterium. Classification (GTDB taxonomy): domain Bacteria; phylum Desulfobacterota; class Desulfobulbia; order Desulfobulbales; family S012-135; genus JBFLZZ01. Next base: position 9,617 of record JBFLZZ010000086.1, on the reverse strand, counting down.
CCGAAGCCCGCATCCAGACGACCGCGTCCTTCCGCCGACGAGCCGGCGATGAGGGCATAATTGCCGGCGTTGGGATCGACATGGCAGACGCCGCAGCCTCCGTGCAGGGTATCGGTGTAGAAGCTCGACGTGCCCACGCTGCCCGGATCGTGGCAGACGTTGCACGAGGCAAGACCGGTGATCACCCCCATCGCCACATGATTGGCGTGCCCTGCCGCCTTGCTGCTATGGCAGGTCAGACAGCCCACCTGGCCGCCGCCCGCGCCCAGGGTGATCGCATCCTTCACCTCCTGGCGGGCAGACTGGTGGCAGGTCGCGCAGGCGCCGGCGCCGTTGGTCGCCACATCGTGCAGCCCGCGGATATCCGTCCAGCTGTCCAGCGCGATGCCCGCTCCGTCGCTGTTGTTCTGATGGCAGTTGCTGCAGATGACGCCGGCGGAAAGGTCGGTACCCCGCTGCGCCGTGTTCAGGTGATTGCCGCCATAGGTGTGGCTGTCGAAATAGGAGAGATGGCACTCCTTGCAGGTGCCGCCGGCGCCGTTGTTGACCGTGGCGTCGCCCCAGCCCCGGGCGCCGACGATACGGGCGCCGCTGTTGGCGTCATGGCAGTTGCCGCAGTTGTTCAGATGCACCGTCATCGGCTGGCCGGCCGCATGACAGGTCACGCATTCGGCGCTGTCCTGCAGGTTCTGCGCCGGAGTGCCATGATGGCTGTGGCCGGCGAAATAACCGCCGTGGCAGGCGGTGCACTCGCCGCGGCCCATGGCATCGACATAGTTGCGGGCACCGGACAGGGCGAGGGTGGGCGGGTTGCCCTCATGACATTTGGCGCAGATGCCCTTGTGAATACCGTTGACGATGCTGGCTTCCTGGTGGCAGTTGCCGCACAGGCCGGTCACGGTCAAAAAGACATGGGTCTGATCGACATTCGGCCCCTTGAAGCCGCTGGCGATGCTGTGGCAGCCGGTGCAGCGTTGTCCCGTGTAATGGTCGCCGCCGGCGCTCACCGTGCCGTCGCTCTTCCAGTTCAGGGTGGCGGTGTGGCAGACCTGACAGATGCCGTCCGGGGTGACGGTGTTGGTGAAGCCGCCGATGGGGTTGAAGAATTTCACCGTCTTCGAGCCGCTGCCGAGGGTGGCGGGCAGCTGCACCTTGGAGCGGATCAACTGACCGTAGATGACGCCGAACTGGCTGCCCTGCACTACCTGGGAGATGTCGCCGGCCACGGTGATGGTGGAACTGTCGGCGGCGACGATTTCAAAGGTGTCGCCGGGGCGGGAGGTGTCGGCGACGAGGATGAGGCCGCGCCCGTTGGTCCCGGACTTTTTCGACCACTCCGCAGGTGCGGTCCAGTTGCTGTCGTTGCTGGTGAGGGAATAGGTGATGGTCGAGAGGGGAACCGGGGTGGCCGAAGTGTTGACGCTTACGTTGTTATAGGAGCCGGTGGCAAGAAAAAGCTTGGAGGCATCGGAGAGGTAATGGTCGAGCTGGGCCTGAAAATGGGGATCGTGGCAATCGACGCACTTGGTCGTCCAGTCGGGGATCCGCCCCTGCAGCGCCAGGGAGGAATGGAGTTCCTTTCCCGGTGCGTCGGGGAAGGCCGGGTTCCTGGTCGCTGCGGCATGACAGCGGAGACAGATGTAGTTGCGGATGTTGTCGTCAGGGTTATTGGGATCCTGGGAATACCCCGGCCATGCGTCGAATGGGTACTCGTGGCAGCTCTTGCACTCGAGGTTGTTGACCTCGTTGTGCGGCGCATTGAGAAAGGAGGCCTGGATGCTGTTCGCCGCAGCCACCGCCCCGAGAATCAACGCCCCGAAAATCAACCCTGTTTTTCTCATTTTTCCTCTCCACCCATTGCTTGACTCAACCAAATAAAAAATAAGTTTCGAACCCTCGCCAATCGTCTGCCGGTATCTCTCCGGCATGCGCTCCCTGTAAGCAAGAAAAGAACCATTTAATCCAAATATCGCAAATCAACCGTTAAACTGGCAGGTTAGCTGGTCAGGCTGCTCTTCCTCTCCCCCGCCTTGATGGCGGGTGTGGAGGGGCATAACGCCTGAAGTGGGCAAAAGCCCCTGCGGAATGCGGCACCATTCACCGGCAGGGCATCCGTCGCCGGATGCCCTGCCGGAAAACGAAAGCGATCCATCAGGGCTTGTTCAGCACAATGAGCGACACGGAAGAGCGTATGTTGGCCGACCAGGTAACGGTCGGATTGGTGCTGCCGGCGGTGGTGAAGCTCTTGCTGGCGACGCCGACATTCACCCCGCCGCTGGTCGCGTCGGCGTGCTCGGTGTAGCCCTCGTTGTCGCTAGTGCGGGTGACGCCGCTGGTGCCCGACCAGTTGTAAACGGCGTATCCCCCGGCGCCGACACTGAGAGCCGAGGCGTTGACCGCGACGTTGTTGGTATTGTTGATGTAGCGGCCGCCGGCGGCGGCGATAGGCGTCGTCTGGTTGACGCTGGCATAGCTGCCGATGAAAGCGCTCACCCCGGTGTGGGCGCCGGTGATCGTCACCGTCACGCTGTCGCCGCTGCGGCTGCCGATGTCGGCCTCCTTCAGATAACCGATCCAGGTGGACCGCCGGTTGGAGTTCTCGACGAAGGCCTGGGTCAGCGGCTTGCCGCCGTAGGTGGCTGCAAAGCTCTGACCACTGCCGCCGGCGCTGTCGTAACACGACACCGCCACCAGCAGCAACCGGTTGCTGCCGGCGCCGATGGTGAAGGTACCGCTCATGTTGCCGGTGGTGCCGGTAAGCTGCGGCGCCGCCGGCCAGGCGTTCAGCACGGTCACCGCCGTCGGCGCCGCCTGCACCGTGATGTTCAGGGTGGCGGTGGCGCTGCCGCCCGAGGAGGTGGCCTGGACGGTGAAGACGTTGGCGCCGATGTCGCCGGTGGCCGGCGTGCCGCCGAGGGTGCCGTCGGCGGCGACGGTCAGCCAGGCAGGCCCGCCCAGCTTGGAATAGGTAACCGGATCGAGTTCCGGATCGATGGCATACCCGGCGATGGACTGGCCGGTGTAGGCAGACCCGGCGCTGGCAACCGCCATGGTGTAGCTGGAGGAACCGAAGGCCGGCGGATCGTCGATGCCGTTGTCCACCACCACGGTGATCGTCGCCATCGCCGCCGCCTGGCCGTCGCTGACCGTGTAGGCGAAGGTCTCGACGCCGGTGAAGCCGGCGGCCGGACTGTAGCTGACCGTGGTGCCGTCGGTGGTGGCGATGCCGCCATTGGAGGGCACCCCCACCGACAGGACCGACAGCGGGTCGTTGTCCGGATCGTTGTCGTTGGCCAGCACCGCGAAACTGTTGCCGCTGCTGTTCCACGGCACGGTGTAGGAATCGTCGAAGGCGCTGGGGGCGGCATTGGCCACCGGAGTCAGCGGATTCTGGCTGACCGCCCAGTCATTGACGCGGTAGCGGACCACGGTCCCCGCCCCCGGGGTCGCACCAGTGTAGATCACCACCCAGGGGTCGTAGCCGGCGGAGAAGATGCCGTCGCTGTTCACCTCGCAGCGGAACTGGCCCGGGGTCGTCCGCGGACTGCACGGATAGTCGACCCAGGTTCCGGAACCGTTCAGGCGCAGGGTCGGCGTCCGCGGATCCGCACCCATGTTCACCGTCACCCGCAGCCGGTCGGGATTCCTGCCCCGATCCCAGTAGGAACCGGCGTCGGTGGCGTTGCCGCTCGCCTGCGGCGGCCAGTAGAGGGTGACGTCGGTCACCGGCACGGTGACGTCGCCGTAGTTGTTGGAATGGACCCGGACCTGGGCGGGCTTGACGGATGCCGCCGTGGTCAGCGACCAGGAATGGCCGCCGTCGTTGGTCATCGGCAGGTTGGTGCTGGCGCCGAAATCCACCCACATCACCGTGCCGCTCTCGTTCTCGGCGATGACGTGCAGTTCGGCGCCGGTGCTGTTTTTGTCCCAGTCGGCGCTGACCACCACGACATTGTCCTTGGTGTTGGCGACATGGGCGATCCGATAGCCGCCGTCGTCGGAGGTGAGGGTCACCTGCGGCAGGTAGGTCGGCTGGCTCACCACGTACTCCCAGCGGCCCTTGCTTTCCGACCAGGCCATCGGTATCGCGTCGGCGTATACCTGCACCGCCCCGAGTCCGTCGTTGATCGCCCAGATGGTCAGCCGCTTGACGATGGGATCCCAGTCGGCCTTGGTCACCGAGATCCGCTCGCCGTAGGGGCCGGGTGCCGGCAGGGTCTGGGTGAAATAGGGCACGTTGCTGTAAGGCCCGTCGGCGGCGCCGAAGACATTGTAGGCCGCCGACGGCAAACGCAGCCCGTAACCGCTGGCGGCGGTGGCGAAGGTGGAGCCGTTCTGGCCGCGCCAGTTCACCAGTTCGCCGCCGGGGAAGGTGATGCCACTGTTCGCCCGTCCCATACTGTAGGCGGTCATCAGGGTGTCGACGTTCTGGGCCGCGGCATTGTTGTAGTAGGTTCCTGTCCTGTATCTCTGGTTGTTGTTGCTGCCGGTCCTCGCCCCGAAATAGGCGCCGAAGCGGTTAAAGGTCCCCAGGCCGGGATGGTAGTAAAGGGCCACCCGCGGCAGCATGTTGCCGACGTTGGGATTGCTGGCCGCATCGTTGATGTAGGCACCATCGAAGGCCGGGGTGCCGGAGCCCTTGGCGGCGTTGCCGAGAAAACCGTGGAAGGGCCTGACCACCGGCGCGGTCGGGAAGTTGGTGTCCAGCCCCGAATGGCAGGCGAAACAGGCACGGTAGTCGTAGATCTGGATCGGCTGGCCGTCGCTGCGGACATTGGGGATGATGTGGGTCAGGCCGACCCCGAGTTCGGTGGGCCGCTGGCCCGTCGCCCGGGTCAGATCGAAGCGCTTCACCTCCAGCTGGTAGCTGTTGGAGTTGATATGGCAGCTCTTGCAGGCCATCTGCGGCGGCGCCTGCTGCATGTCGATGCCGCGCGGCACATGGCAGTAGCCGCAGTCGCCCGCCTGGGCCTGCTGGCCCTTGTGGTGGTGGGAGATGTCGGTGTGGCAGGTGCGGCAGGTTCCGCCCGTGGCCGGGATGCCGGTATTGAGCACCGGCGGCGCCAGATGGCAGAGGCCGCACTTGTTGCCGTGGATATCGGTGACCACGTCGGCGGTGCCGGTGGGATCGTGGCACTCGTCGCAGGGATGCTCGATCAGCACATGGCCAAGCGCGGAATGGTCGGGCGGCAGCCAGTGGTCGGTAACGATGGCCATGGTGGCCGGCTTCGGCGGCACGTCCGTCGAAGCGTTGGCGGCGTTGTGGCAGTCGGAGCAGTGCACCGGATTGCCGGCCTTGCCGCTGGCGATCACCGCGGCGAAGCGCGGGTCGGCATGGCAGGTGTCGCAGGTCCAGCCGCGGTCGTCGACGTGGTCGCGGGCCGGGTTCTGTTCGTGACAGCGGTCACACTGGGCGCCGAGATCGTCGAAGCTGACCACGCCGTCGTGGTGGTTACGGTGGATCTCCTCGCTCTGCGGGCCGTGGCAGTCGGTGCAGAAGACGTCGTTGCCCGCCTGGCCGTAGGCGATCTTGGCCAGGACGTTGGGGTCCGAACTGGAATGGCAGGTGGAGCAGCTGAAACCGCGGTTGGTGACGTGCTCGGTGACGTTGTTCTCGCTGTGGCAGGCGGCGCACTCCACCCCGTTGAGTTTGACATGGGGGTGGGAAACCGAACTGATCACGATGTCGCGGCTCATGTCGGAAACGAAGTGGGATCTGACCGTCACCCCGCCGCCGGCGATGGTGGAGGTCACGGTCACCGTATCGACATAGATCAGGGAGTCCACGGTGAGTTCCCAGCGGTGAACGGCGGCGTTCCAGGTCATCGGCGCATCGGTGACCGCCGTGCCGTAGGAGACGGTGAGGGTGGCGTTCTGCAGGTAGTCGTTGGTCACGTGCAGGGTCAGCTCGTTGTTGCCCGCCTCGTTCCACACCGCCCGCTGGAAATGCAGCTTCTCGGGGAACGGTCCCGGGGTGGCGATGTTGCTGAAGTAGGGCACCGCCAGGCTGCCGCCGGGAGCGCACAGCCCTTCCGGATCGTTGACCGGATCGATGCATGGGATGCTCACCGTCAGATGATTCACCTCACCCCAGTTCCACGGCTGCGAACCGCGGCTGACGTTGCGCAGGAAGTTGCGGCCGCGGTCGCGGTTCTCCGTGGACTTGGTCTGCCGGCGCAGCCATTCGTAGGGCATCCGGCTCTCGTTGCGGAACTCGTTGAAGATGGACCGGCCGGGGGCGTTGCGCAGGGTGTCGTAAGGGAAGCTTGCGACGTTGAACGGGTCCGGCGTCGGGTATTCGCCCGCCTTGGGCCTGGCGTGGTGGAGCTGGCGCACCTGATGGCAGGCCAGGCAGGCGCCGAAGTTGTAGACGTTGATCTTCTCGCCGCTGGTGCTGGCAATGGTGTGCACCGGCGTCTTCGCGACGGTGGCGGCCCCGGCCACCGTCATCGAGGCCGTGCCGCCCGGGAAGGTGAGGGTCGCGTTGTTGGGGTTGTAGGCGTTGGTGTAGTAGGAATTTTTATACACCACCAGCCCGGTGCCGCTTGCCTCGACGTGGCATTCGCGACAGGCCATCTGATAGGGCAGCGGACTGGGCAGCGGCGTGTTGAAAACGTCCTCCCAGCCCGGCCGGGGATCGGCATGGCAGTAGCCGCAGTCGCCCTTCTGGGTGTGGGCGTTGCTGTGATGGTCGTAGCTGTGGCAGGACTGGCAGTCCACCGCGGTGCCGCCGGTGTCCGGATAATCGACGCCGTTGCCGGCATCGATGGCGGCGATCACAGCCGGGTCGCTGCTCTTGTGGCACATGGCGCAGTCGGTGGCGTGGATGGCGACGATCTCGTCGTAGACGCTGTCCGCATGGCAGACGTTACAGGATGCGGTGCCGGTCAGGTTGTTGTGATCCGGGCCGTGATGGGTGCCGTGGCAATGCATGCAGTCGCCGGCGGTGATGCCGGCCTTCAGGGTCGGCGGCCCCGGGTCGTGGCAGTGGGTGCAGGTATCCTTGTGGATGTCGGTGATGATGTTGGCGCCGCTGTGGCAGACCAAACACTGGGGAGAATGCTTGATCGTGTTGTGGCCGCCGCCGCCGGGATGGCCGCTCGCCTTCTCCACATGACAGGTGACGCACTCCTTGGCGCCGGGCGTCCGGATGACGTCGGCGATGGTGATGCCGGTGCCGATCCCGGTTTCCCGCGTCGCCTTATGGCAGGTGGCGCAGGAGCCGGCGCCGTTGGTGGCCACGTCGTGCAGCGCGTCGATGTCGTTCATGTCGGCCATGGCGCCGTGACAGATGGTGCAGTCGGCGGTGACCCCGATGGCGGCGTGGTTGCCCAGGAGGTCATGGCCGACGGGATGACATTCGGCGCAGGTGTCCGCATTCTGGTCGCCGATGGCCGCGATCACCTCGGCACGGCCGCTGGTGTGGCAGAGGACGCAGGCGCTGCCGCCGGTTGCCGGTTGGTGGACCGCCTCGATCTCGGCCCAGCCCGTCAGCGGACCGTGGCAGAGGTCGCAGCCGGCATCGGCGCTGACGTTGTGGGTCGGCGCATGCGGCAGATGACATTCACCGCAGTTGTCGGCATTGCCGTCGTTGATGGCGGCCGCCACTTCACCGCGCGGACTGGCGTGGCAGGTGGCGCAGGGTCCGGCGCCGTTGGTGGCCACGTCGTGCAGCGCTTCGATGTCGGCCCAGCCGCCAAGGGGCCCGTGGCAGTCGGCGCAGCCGGAGACCGCACCAACGTTGTGGGCTGGGGTCAGCGGGGTATGGATGGCCGGGAAATCGCTGCTGTGACAGGTGATACAGGTGTTGGGCGCGCCGAAGCCTGGTTCGGTATGCCCGTGTCCTTCCGCCAGGGAACCGGCCTTCAGGGTGTACACCCCGGTGGCCGGGTCCGTGTGGCAATGGATGCAGAGGCCAAGATGGGTCTGGGCCACGGTCTCGACACTGGCGCCGGCATGGCAGTTGCCGGTGACACAGGTCGGCGTGGTGGAAACGTATCCGTAATTGGAATGGACGAAATGCTGGGCCGGCGCCTCCTTGTCGAGATGGCAGTCGAGGCAGTGCACCGTGCCGGAGGCATTGGCGATCACATTCTGCACGGTGACGCCCTGCGGGAACTCCGGATTGATATCGCGGCTGGCATCGTGGCAGGTGGCGCAGGCGTTGGTGGTGCCGTGCCCGCTGGCGAGCCGGTCGTGCAGTGTCCTGATCGCGGTCCAGTCGCCAACCGCGTGGCAGTTGGAACAGGGCTGGCCGTTGGCCTGGCCGAGATCGGTGGCCGGAGCGACGGCGATGGCATGGCTGGCGCCATGGCTGTGTCCGTCGAAATAGGCGGCATGACAGAACAGGCAGTCGCCCGCCCCTTGGGAGGCGTCGCCGTTGGCCCCGCTGCGAAGGGTGCCGCTGATGTTTTCATGGCACTTGTCGCAGGGGCTGTCGGGGGAGGCGGTGGCGTTGTGGACCACCGCGATGATGGCGCCGCCGTGGCAGCCGACACAGTTGGTGGTGATGGAGGCGCCGGAGGTGGCGGTGATGCCGGTGTGGGCCTGCGCCGTATTGTGGCTGGCGTAGTCGGCTGCGATGGCGGCGTGGCACACCGCGCAGCTGCCGCCGGCCGGGCTCACCGTCTCCCACGGCTCCTTCAGCGCCCCGCCGCCGGCCGGATTGAGATGGCAGGTGCCGCAGCCGTTACCGCTGCTGTTATGGATGGTGCCCAGGTAGTAGCCTTCAGTGGCGACACTGTTGCGGTCATGGCAGCCGAGACAGCTGGCCGTGCCGGTCACCCGGCCCTGGGCCAGGTGGTCGATGGTTCCGTGGCCGCTCACGTTGTAGTCGTGGCATACCGCGCAGCTCGCGTCCGCCAGACCCGCCTTGCCCCCGGCGATGGCGTTTTCAACCGTCGCCTCGAGCGGCAGGTTCTCAGGGTTCGCCTGCGTCGCCGCGTTGTACCGGTGGCACAGGTCACAGGCGTTGCCCGTCACCCGGCTGTGCAACGCGTCGATATCGCTCTGGCTCGCCAGTGTTCCCGTCCCCGGCGCGCCCAGCACCGCCGCGTCGCTCGTATGGCACACGTCGCACTGCGCTCCCGTCCCGTAATCGATCGAGCGGTAGTTGTGCACCACTGCCGAGTCGTGCCCCGCCGCCCCGTGGCACACCGTGCAGTCGCCGCCGCCAGCGTGACCCGACGCCGAGCCGATCAGACCGCCGTCCCCGTCATGGCACTGGCCGCAGCCGCTGTGCGTGTACCCGTCGTTCGCGTCATACAACGGCGTCGCGCTGTGGCAGCCCGAACACGCCGCCGCCACCGTCACCAGCCCGCTGTGGTCCACCGTCGCCGGGTGGATCGTCAAAAACGCCGTCCCGTGACAGTCCGCACAGGTGTTACTCGCGCCCCTGCCCGCCGCCGAGCCGATCAGCGTGCCGTTGACGTCATGGCACTGGGCGCAGGAGAAGTGCGTCTTCGGATCAGCGCTGTCCACCACCGGGCTGGCCGCGTGGCAGTTGCCGCAGTTCGGCGCAATCTGCACCGCCGCGCCATGGTCCACCGTCGGCGGATGGATCATCAGGAAGTCGCTGCCGTGGCAGTCGACGCAGCCGCTCGGCGCCGTGTGTCCGG
>JBFLZZ010000085.1:0-10410 GCA_040755255.1 Thermodesulfobacteriota bacterium | reverse complement strand
TCGTCCGCCGCCACCGGTTTTTCCTCGGGGTAGGTTTTGACGATTACCCCCTTGTTACGGTCCTTCTGAATCAGCGCCGAGGCCATGCCCGCGGCGGCGCTGGACTGGGTGACCGATTCCGGAATGTCCTTCGGCCCCTGGAAGGCGCCGGCGACGAACACCCCTTCCCTGCTGGAGACCAGCGGATCGAAGCCGGAGGTGCTGCAAAAATCGTAGGAATTAAGCGAGAATTTGCCTATATCTGCCAGTTTTTTCGCATCTTTCGGCGACTCAAGCCCAACGGAGAGCACCACCATGTCATAGGCATCGAAACCGTGCCGGCCTTCCATGGTGGAATAGGTCAGTTTCAGCTGTTTCCCCCAGGGCATGACATCGGCTACTTTGGAGCGGACAAAACGGATACCGAAATGTTCTTCGGCCCGTTGGCGGGCGGCGTCGAAATCCTTGCCCTGGGTCCGCATGTCCATGTAGTAGATGGTGATTTCCAGACCGGGATCGTGTTCCTTTGCGACCATCGCCTCCTTGATGGCGTACATGCAGCAGACCGAGGAACAGTAGCCGTTGTCGCAGTTGAGATCCCGCGAGCCGACGCACTGGATGAAGGCGATTTTTTTCGGATGGCGCTTGTCGGAGAGACAGAGCACCTCGCCCTGGAAGGGCCCGGAGGGATTCAGCAAGCGCTCGAACTCGACCGAGGTGACCACGTCGGCGTGCTTGCCGTAACCGTACTTGGCAAGGGTATCCTCGGAGATACGGCCGAAGCCGGGGGTCATGATGACCGCCCCGACGTTGAGGGTCCGCTTCTCCGGTTTCTGACTGAAATCGATCGCCTTGCTCCGGCACACCGGCACACAGATCTGACAGGTGGCATGCTGCAGGTGCAGGCAGGACCTGGGATCGATGAAATAGGTGGCGGGCACCGCCTGGGGGTAATCGATGTGAATGGGCCGGGTCAGCTTCAACCCCTCGTTGTACTCGTCGACCTGGTGCCGCGGGCAGTACTGGGTGCACAGGCCGCAGGCGGTGCAGTTCTCGGCGATGATGTACCGGGGGCGCAGATTGAGCTCAACGGAAAAGTTCCCGGCCTTGCCGTCGAGGGTAAGGATATCGGCGTTGGTAAGAATCTCGATATTGGGAGACCGACCGGCCTCCACCAGCTTGGGCGCGAGAATTCAGAGCGAGCAGTCGTTGGTCGGAAAGGTCTTGTCCAGTTGCGCCATCGCGCCGCCGATGGCCGCCGATTTTTCAACCAGGTAGACGTAGTATCCCAGCTCGGTCAGATCAAGTGCCGTCTGGACGCCGGCGACACCGCCGCCGACGACCATTACGGTTCCATCCCGCTGTTGTGCCTGTTGTACCATATTGAATCCCTCTACGTTGACGTATGCTGCAACGGCTTGCCGCTGCAGGTTACTGAATGGATGAGTTCAGACGCTCTTTTCGATCCGGACGGCACAGACCTTGGCCTCCGGGATCTTGCACACCGGATCAAGGGCGTCGTTGGTGAGCAGGTTGGCGGCCGCCTCTTTATAATGGAAGGGGATGAAAACGACGCCCGCCGCAACCCTGTCCGTCACCCTGGCGGGCAGGGTGATACTGCCCCGCCGGGAGGTGGCCCGCACCCTTTCCTCATTGCTGATCCCGAGGCGCCGGGCGTCGGCGGGGTTGATTTCGACGAAGGCGCCGTGGTCGGCGTCTTCCACCGTTTTCGATCGCCTGGTCATGGTGCCGGTGTGGTACTGATACAGGACGCGGCCGGTGGTGAGCACCAGGGGATATTCCTGATCGGGAAGCTCCCTGGGACCCTTCCATTGCAGCGCGGTGAACAGGGCCCTGCCGCGGGGAAAACCATCCTTGAACAGGAATGGGGTCCCCGGATGGTCGGAGGACGGACAGGGCCACTGCAGACCGCCCTGCTCCAGCCGCTCGTAGCTCATGCCACCGAGGGCCGGCCAGATCTGGGTGATCTCCTCGAAGGTTTCCTCGGCCATCACCCGCAACTGCGCCGCCTTGGCCGCGCCTCCCCGCCGGAAGCTGGAGAAACCGCGCATGGTCTGCGGCGAGAAGCCGTACTGCATGCGGGAAGAGATGAGATTGATGATGGTGAGATCGTCCCTCGCCTCGCCCGGGGGCAACACCGCCTGCCGCACCCGCTGCACCCGCCGCTCGGTATTGGTGAAGGTTCCTTCCTTTTCCGCATAACAGGCGGCGGGCAGGACCACGTCGGCGAGTTCGGCGGTTTCGGTGAGAAAGATGTCCTGCACCACCAGAAATTCGAGGGAGGACAGGGCCTTCCTGGCGTGTTCCATGTTGGGATCGCTGAGCACCGGATTCTCCCCCATGATCCACAGGGCGCGGATCTTGCCCTCGATCATCGCCTCGGTCATCTCGGTTGCGGTCATGCCGGGCAGCTGCGGCAGCCGCTGCCCCCAGATCTCCTCGAAGCGACGGCGGGCGTCGGAATTGTCCACCCGCTGGTAGCCGGGCAGCAGGACCGGAACGCAGCCCATGTCGCTGGAGCCCTGGACATTGTTCTGCCCGCGCAGAGGGTTGAGACCGGCCCCCTGTTTACCGAGGTTGCCGGTCAACAGCGCCAGATTGGCAAGGGAGTAGACGTTGTCGGTGCCGTTGGCGTGCTGGGTGATCCCCATGGTGTAGTAGATGGCGCCGCGCGCGGCCCGGCCGAAAAGCACAGCCGCCTCTTCGATGGTCGCCGCCGGCACGCCGGTGATGGCCGCCGCCCATTCCGGGGTGCAGCCGGCTACCGCTTCGGCGAATTCCTGATAACGATCGGTCCGCTCTTCGATGAAGGTCTTGTCGGCCAGCCCCTCACGGATGATGACGTGGCACAGCGCGTTGATCAGCGCCACATCGCTGCCCGGGTTCTGCCGCAGCCAGACGGAGGCGTCGTCCACCAGCTCGATCCGGCGCGGGTCGGCGACGATGAGTTTGGCGCCGCCCCGGACCGCCCGTCGCATCTGCAGGCCGATGATCGGGTGGGTTTCGGTGGTGTTGGAGCCGATCACCAGCAGCACCTCGTTGTCGACGATCCCGGCGATATCGTTGCTCATCGCCCCGGAGCCAAGTACGGTGGCCAGACCGGCCACGGTGGGGCTGTGTCAGTAGCGGGCACAGTGATCGACGTTGTTGGTGCCGATCACCGTGCGGAAGAATTTCTGGAAGGCGTAGTTTTCCTCGGTGGTGCAGCGTGCCGAGGACAGGCCGGCAAGGGCATCGGGCCCGTTGTCGGCCTGGATGCAGCGGAAGGCGCCCACTACCAGATCGAGGGCCTCCTCCCAGGTGGCCGGTTCCAGCGGCCCATCCTTGCGTCGCCGGATGAGCGGCGTGGTCAGCCGGTCCGGATGATGGACGAAGCCGCTGCCGAATCTGCCCTTGACGCAAAGGTCGCCGAAATTGGGAACGACGTCGGCGCCGACCACCTCCATCAGGGTGTTGCCCTTCACCTTGAGAACCACCTGGCAGCCGGTACCGCAGTAGGGACAGGTAGAGGCGATCTCCCGCACCTCTTCGCCGGTGATCGGCACCAGCCGGTCCTTTTTGTTGAGGGCCCCGGTGGAGCAGGCGTCGACGCATTTGCCACAGGAGACACAGCGGTGGTTGAACCGGAAACTGATCTTCTGCGGCGCGCCCTGATCGTCAAAGGAGCCGCAGGAAAGCTCGATGGCGCCGTATTTGCAACTCTTGAGGCAGCGCTGACAGTAGATGCATTTATTGAGGTCGATTTCGATGGCCGGATGGCTGGAATCCCCGGTATAGAGGGGCGATGGCGGCATGCCCGTCTTCACCGGATCGACGCCGTGATCGATGGCCAGCCGTTTGAAATCGCACCGCTCGAAGGCCTTGCAGCCGCAGGACAGACAGCGCTCCGCCTCTCTCTGCGCCATGGTTTCGGTGAAACCGAGCTTGACCTCGTCGAAGTCCTGGATACAGATCTCGGGCGAGCGCTCGGGCATCTTTTCGCGCAGCTTGACCGAAAAACCCTCAAAGATGCGCAGATCGACGTTGTCGAAGGATTTGCCCCTGGTGAAGTTGAAGCGGCTTTCCGCCGGCTCCTTGGCGCTGCCGGTGACATAGGCGTGAATGTTGTCGGCGGCCCGGCGGCCGGCGACAACTGCCTGGATGACCGATCGGTGTCCGGAGACCGCGTCGCCGGCGGCGAACACGCCGTCGATATTGGTCTGCGAGGTGCGGGGATTGGCGTTCAGGGTGTACTTGTTGGACACCTCCAGCTGCCGTTCCAGTTCACCGCCGACGAAGCTCTCCTCGCAGGCCTGCTGCCCGAGGGAGGAAACGACGATGTCGACGTGGAGGATATTGGACGAACCGGGGATCGCCTCGGGATAGCGGATACCCTTGTCGTCCGGTTCGGACAGCTTCATCCGGGTGAGTTCCAGATCGAGCCCCTGGCCGGTCTCGCGGATGGCTACCGGCGAGGCCATGGCAAGGAACTGCACCCCTTCCTTCTCCGCCTCGCGGATGTTGCGCTGGTTGGCGGGCATCTCCAGCTTGGAGCGCGGGTAGATGACGGTAACCTGGTCGACGCCGAGGCGGAGCAGGGTGCGCGCCACCTCCATGGCGATGTTGTTGCCGCCGACCACCGCAGCCCGCCTGCCGGCTCCGGGACCGTTGCCTTCGGCGACCTCCCGCAGGAAACGATAGGCGGTGGTGACCTTCGGCAGCTGCGCGCCGGGGATCTCCATGGGCTGGTCGACACATGCACCGACCCCGAGGAAAATGGCGTCGCAGCCCTGTTCGCGCAGCGATTCCAGGGTGAAGTCCTCTCCCCACCTCTGGTTGAGCCGGACGCTGATCCCCATTTTCAGGATGGTGCTGATCTCGTAGTCGAGCACTTTCTTGGGAATCTTGTACTCCTGGAAACCGTAGCGCAGTGCCCCGCCGAGTTTGGCGGCGGCCTCGTAGATCGTGACGTCGTGCCCCTTCTGGGCGAGATAGTAGGCGGCGGAAAGACCGGCCGGTCCGCCGCCGACCACCGCCACCTTTTTGCCGGTGGGCACCGATTTGGGCAGATGCAGATCGACCTTGTTGCTCAAACACCAGTCGGCGACAAACCGTTTGAGATGATTGATGGAAACCGGTTCGTCGACGAGAATGCGGCGGCACCTGGTTTCGCAGAAACGGGGGCAGACGCGGCCGACGGAAAAGGGCAGCGGGTTGCGTTCCATAACCAGCCGTACCGCTTCCTCGTACTGCCCCTTGGCAACGTGGGCAATATATCCCTGCACGTTGATCTGCCCGGGGCAGGTGAGATTGCAGGGCGCCTTGCAATCGCCGAAGTGAACCCTGGTCAGCCTGGCCAGCTGTTTCTTGCGATGTTCCTTGACCGCCTTGCTGTCGGTCACCACCACCATGCCGTCGCTGGCAGGGGTTTCGCAAGCCTGCACCAAGCCTTCGCGACCTTCCACCTCCACCATGCAGAGCATGCAGGAGTTCTCCTGGCCCCGGCCGACGTAGCAGAGGGTTGGTATATGGATACCATGGGCGCGCGCGGCCTCGAGGAGGGTGCTGCCCCCGGAAACCTGGCATGGTCTGCCGTCTATGACAAGGGAGATCGGATCCATCACATCTTCGGTTGTCTGTTCGGTTGTGTTCTGACTGCGGTTCAGGCCGCGGGTTTCCATTCCTTAAGGAAGGAAGGCAGATGCCCGGCCTCGCGCGGACCGATGGTGATGGTCCAGTCAGGCAGCTCCTCTTCCAGTTCACCCTTGATGGTGGCGAGATAGCCAGGAATGATCAGTTCGCGGTGTTTGACCTTGTCCATTATCCCGGATTTCTTGATGAATCCGGCGATGAGGTCGGCACCGAACTTGCCGGCCGCCCAGGCGGTCAGTACCGAAAGGCCTTCGGTGTCCTTGATCAACAGCCAGGAAGGCACCTTGGAACCCTCGATCTCGCCGGAGACGATGAAGTAGGTCAGCGAGAAGTTGCAGGTGATCAGAACCGGTGAGTTTTCGTCCGGTCCACTGATCGGGTAGATGTCCTCGGCCACGACCATCGGCCGCTGCGGATCGGTGAAGATGTTCAGCCGTTCCAGCAGCAGCGGGAAAAGGATGTCTCCCTGCAGGTCGGAAAGAATGACCATGCCGGCGTATTTGGCGATGAGCACCGAGGTGACCATCGCCTCCAGGAGCGGATCGTCGGTGATCTCGCAGGGGAAGGCGATGGTGGGAAAGCCCAGCGGTTTGAATTTCTTGGTGATGGCGGCCCGACGGGCGACGATGTTGTCTTCGAAAGCGGCGCGGACGGTGCGGGCACCGGTGTCGAGCACCAGATCCTTGAGGCCGGCGGCGGCGATTTTTTCGGAAAGGGCGACCGCGTCGTTGAGGTCGCTGCCCTTCACCGCCAGCGGACAGTCGACACCCTTGGCGGCGGCGACCATCGCATCGAGGTTGCCGGCGGCGGCGCCGTAGAGCAGCGGCTTGCGCTCACCGCATTCCTTGGCGGCGGCGGCCAGGGTATCGGCGGAATCGCTCATCAGCACCAGCTTGGCGTCCTTGGCCCCGGCGAGCACCTTTTTGGTCAGAGCGACAAAGGCGGCCCCGTCACCGCCGGCGTCCTTGACGGCGATGATGTCCGCCTTCAGCAGCACCCCAACCCGCTCGTAGCGAAGGGTATTGAAGCGCTCGATCCTTCCGGCGACATCGGCCTCTCCCATGGCGGTGGTGACCAGCACACCGATGCCGGTGGGATTCTCGAAACGTTTCTCGTGACGAAACAGGCAGGTTTCGCCCCCCATGGCGAACTGTTCCGACGCACCGCCCAGTTTGACGGTGCGGATCGGCGGCGCCGAGGCCTCGCCGATGGTCGCCTTGGCCTCCTCGCTGACGTGGGGACAGGCGTCGATGGCGATCTGACCGGCCGCCACCTTCATGCCGAAGGCGAGACAGGTGGGAATGCCGCAGTCGCCACAGTTGGTTTTGGGCAACATCTTGAGAATCTGAATACCAGTCAAAGCCATTGCTTCTTCCTCCAGGAATAGTTCTAAGTGTTCAATCCGATACCTGTCAGACAACCGATTCCATCTGCAGTGCCGGGTGACCCTTTTCCTGCAGGAACTTCAGCACCTCTTCCTCGGTGGTGCCGTTTTCCTCGGTGGCGATCATATCGTACAGCTCCGGCATGCCCTCTTCCTCACAGCGTGCCATCAGCTTTTCCTTCAGTTCCTCCTTGAGCATCTTCGGCAGCCATACCACCCGCTTCAGGCCGCCCTCGGCCTTGAACAGCTTGCGGCTGGTCATGAAGTGCTTGCTCACCCCCATGAAGCCCGGGGTCTGGGCGCCGCCGCCGGTCATCCCCGCCAGGGTGGTGAACTTCATGCCCGAGGGGGTCATGCCCATGTAGTCGCGGTTGACGACCATGATGCCGTTGCACTGCGGCAACATGGCGGCGATCGCCTCGAAGCAGCCGCAGGCGGTCATCGGGTTGACCATCAGCGAGTAGCAGGACAGGTCGGTGACCGCGCCCCGCGACGCCTTGTTGACGAAATCGTTGATCCCCTTGAACACGCCCAGGCTGTCGTCGGTGCATTCGCCCTTTTCGATGGGCTGGTTGGGACCGGTGGGATTGATCTGGTAGGAGGCCTTGCCGTCCAGCCAGTTGTAGGCGCCGCACATGCCCACCCGTTCCGGGGTGATGACGCAGACGTGCGAGGGCGCGAAGGACTGGCAGAGGGTGCAGGAGTAGAAAATGTCCTCGGTCTCGTCGGTCATGTTGCCAAGGCGCAGGTCACGGTCGGCGTACACCTTGCGCGCCAGTTCCTGCACCTCCTCCACCTTGTCGAGGACGGTGTAGATCTTCACCTGCACCTTGTCGAGGATGGCGCCGAACTCCTGATGGAGCTTGCCGTGCAGCACCTTGCCGACGTGGATGAAGGAGAATCCCTTTTCCACCGCGCCAGAACCGACCCGCAGCCACATGATGTTGCGCTGGCCGATGTGCATGATCCCCTGGATGTAGTTGATCAGGTGGTGGAACTGTCTCTCCAGGATCGGTTCGAAGTCGGACTGCATCTCGCGGCCGGCTACCTCGACGAGGATGGCCAGGGGCAACCGGTCACCCTTTTTGATGTCCTTGATGTCCGGTCCTTCGAGGATGACCTTGCCGTCCTCGATGTCGTGCATGTCCTTGGAAACCAGCACCTCAACGGCGCTGGTGCGGCCGCCGCCGCACTCCATGTACAGGTCGTCCTTGCGGATCCGTTCGCCCTCGAAGGCGGGACCGTAGGAGAGCGGGATGTCGATCTTGGCGACGTTGACCTTGAGGCCGCGTACCTCGATGGCCTTCTGGACGATCTCGTCGTGGGGAACCTTGCTGACCACATGTTCGTAGGTGCAGATACCGGTGGGCAGCACCTCGGGGATATTCCAGTCGGAGATGGTCGGGAATCCCCAGTTGATGGCACCGGCGGCGTTGGCGTACCATTCGTCGGAGACCTCGCCGAAGGCCATGACGAAGGCGAAGGTACGGTCCTTGTTGTAGATGAGGTTGCCCTTGTAGTCGCCGGGCTTGATACCGCCAAAGGCGAGGGCGACACGGCAGGCGAAACCGATGGCGAACACGGCGGTGGTATAGCTCTGGCCAAAGGGGACCAGGCGGGTGTTCCAGCCGATCTGCACCCCGTTCTCCCGCAGCTGGTCCGCCATGCGCACCCCGCCGGTGTGATCGTGCATGAAGATGTAGAGGTTTTTCTCCTGCAGTTCGAGAGCGATCTTGCTGGCGATCTCCTTGGTGGGCGGCGCCCCCATGATGGCGGCAAAACCGGGGGCGGTGCCGTCGACGAATTCGACGCCGCGTTTCCGGAAGATGACGTCGTCGGCGGCGCCCAGCCAGATGTTGTCCGGAGTCGGATCCTCGGTCTTGGTATAGAGACCGGGTTCGTTCAGGTAACGGATCGCCTCGTACATCTCCTCGGCGAAGAAGGTCGCCATGCCGGCGTCCAGGGCGGGGGCCAGGTACGGCAGCCAGAGGTGGGAGGAGACCGGCGGCGGCAGCAGCTTGCGGCATTCCTCGAAGATGTCCTTCATATCCCCGAGCCTGCTGACCTTGGCACCCAGCATGCTGTAGATGATCGGCAGAAAATAGGCGGTGTTGGGAAAGGACACCTCCTGGTCGGCGCCGTATTTCTTCAGGGCGTCCTGATAGTTTTGCTCGGCCATATCCACGATCTTGTGGGCACCCCGGATGGCGGCGGAACAGATGATATGTGACATGGAATTTCCTCCGAATTCGTTGGGTTAACGCGGTTATCAGCCGATCAGACCGTTGATCAGGCTCCGGGTCAGGGCAATCGCCTTGGGATGCCGCATGATGAGCAGTTCGCCGCCGGCCATCAGCATGCAGCTGGCGGTGATCGCTTCCATGAGGATGCCGCGCCGCTCCTGATCGCCGAGCAGCGGGTCGGACGGCAGCCGGGTCTCCTTGCATTTCCAGACCTCGCGGCCGAGGTTGCAGATGAACGGTACCTGCAGCTTCTCGTCCTGTTGGGTCATCGCCGCCAGGCGGATACGCTCCATGACGGAATAGGTGTACTCGATGCCGTAGCCCAACGCGCCGATGGAGGGATCGATGAGGACGTTGTCCAGGGAAACGCCCAGGTTCTCCAGGAGGATATTGAGCTGTTTGGCGAGGTTGACGTCGATGGGTGAGGCGGCGACCACCGGGTGCCCGAAGGCCATGGCAGTTGCGCCCAGCGAACGGTAGTTGGTGTCGCCCAGCGGTGCCAGACAGACCTTCTTGTCGCCGATGAGCGAGGTGATCTCCCGCAGCGACTCGGTGTCTTTTTCGGCGTTGCCGCAGCCCCAGATGATGATCGGCACGTCCACCGCGCTGACGATGGAGGCTGCCGTCCTGGCGGCCTCGGCCGCCGGCCGGTTCATGCCGTTGGGATCGGTGGAGACCAGGGAGACGCACAGGGCCTCGGCCTTGTACTGCTTGACGCATTTCTCCGCCCAGGCCACCGGGTTGTCCCAGACGTCCTTGAAGCAGTTGCCGAGGGCGTCGGGCCACTCGCCGGGGGTGGTGTCGAGAATCTCCATGGCGATGCGCGGCCGGTTGGGCATGTCGCCGCTGAACAGCTGGAAGGGCATGGTGGCGGAGCCGCCGACCTTGATGGTGTTCTCGCCGTTACCGAGCACGGTGGCCCGGATCTTGCCGCTGTAGGCCACCTGGTAATTGTCGGCGGCGACGCTGCCGCCACGCTCGGCAAGGGGCCTGGATTCGGTGGCCAGCGCGCCGGCATCGACGGCGGCGGCGGGCGCCGCCTGGGCCGCCTTGTCAGCTTCGGCCTTTTTGGCCGCATCAACGGCCTTGGCCTCGGCCGCCTTCTTCGCCTCCTCGGCTGCCTTCGCTTCCGCGGCTTTCCTGGCATCCTCG
>JBFLZZ010000084.1:0-10581 GCA_040755255.1 Thermodesulfobacteriota bacterium | reverse complement strand
GTTCGCCATGGCCGGTGAACATCCGGATGGAGGAAACGCGGCTGCAGACTGGATCGCCGCGCTGCGCTCGTGATGACGCGGCACATGCTCCTCCGTCTTCGCGAGGAACAGCGTGACGAAGCGATCCAGATCAGCCCGCGAATCCGCGACCAGACCGGGTGGATTTTAGCTAGAGCGCCGGCAGCTGTCGCGTTTGGTCGCCATCGGCATCGTCCTTTCGACCACGAAGACGACAACGACAACCGTTTCGCTGCCGCTGCACTGACAACGAAACTTTTCCGCTCCCTGCAGCGGCACGGCAGGATATGCCCTTCCCTGGCGCACCCGGTGGCGGCCCTTGAGGAAGAACCCGTTGCGGCCATCGGCAGGGCGGCATCTTTCTTTGTCTTTGTCTTTGTCTTTGTCTTTGTCTTTGTCGTTGTCGTTGTCGTTGTCGTAATCGTAATCGCCGAACCCGGCAGCTTTCCTCCCTCGCCGGCACCCGAACTGTCTGATCGACGGAGTTCGCCATGGCCGGTGAACATCCGGATGGAGGAAACGCGGCTGCAGACTGGATCGCCGCGCTGCGCTCGTGATGACGCGGCACATGCTCCTCCGTCTTCGCGAGGAACAGCGTGACGAAGCGATCCAGATCAGCCCGCGAATCCGCGACCAGACCGGGTGGATTTTAGCTAGAGCGCCGGCAGCTGTCGCGTTTGGTCGCCATCGGCATCGTCCTTTCGACCACGAAGACGACAACGACAACCGTTTCGCTGCCGCTGCACTGACAACGAAACTTTTCCGCTCCCTGCAGCGGCACGGCAGGATATGCCCTTCCCTGGCGCACCCGGTGGCGGCCCTTGAGGAAGAACCCGTTGCGGCCATCGGCAGGGCGGCATCTTTCTTTGTCTTTGTCTTTGTCTTTGTCTTTGTCTTTGTCGTTGTCGTTGTCGTTGTCGTAATCGTAATCGCCGAACCCGGCAGCTTTCCTCCCTCGCCGGCACCCGAACTGTCTGATCGACGGAGTTCGCCATGGCCGGTGAACATCCGGATGGAGGAAACGCGGCTGCAGACTGGATCGCCGCGCTGCGCTCGTGATGACGCGGCACATGCTCCTCCGTCTTCGCGAGGAACAGCGTGACGAAGCGATCCGGAACGACCCGCCAACCCGCAGCCGGCCCGGGTGGTTTTTAATAGAGCTGTGGTGCGGTTCGGGGGGGAGGGGGGAAGCCACGCAGAAGACGCCGCTTGCTGCCGGCGATCGGTATCAGGCCAGCGGGCAGCAGCAGATGGACGTGCGAGCAGAATATTCCCGAGCCGCGCCGGGAAGTCGTAACCGTTCACCGCACTGGTACGGTGGTGCACAACCACCTACGTTGTAGCCGTTCAGAAGTGCCACAGTTTCGGACAAGCGGACCGGTGCCGCGTACTTTGCGTACGTAAGCCGGGCCGATCGTTCGAAGATGGGGTGTTGCTGAACGGTTACGGGAAGTCGACGCGATCCGTTCCCGCCTACGTCCAGTTCGCCAGCCGCAAAGCCGGTATTCTGGCGAAATGCCGTTGATAGTTGGTGACGAGGGTGAGATTGCGGGTGAGAGCGATGGCGGCGATGATCAGGTCGAGATCGGCGAGTCTGGAACCGTTGGACTCCAGGCCGGCATTGAGCCGGCCGAAGATTTCCCCTGTTTCCGGTCCAGGGGCGAGAATGACGAATGTGGCTTCGATACTCTTGATCTTGGCGATATTGGCGTCGAGCTGCCGGGATTTGCAGGCCCCATAGTACAGTTCCATCAGGGTGATACTGCTTATGTACAATGGATCCGAACGATGCCGGCGGAGGTTCCCGACCACCTGCGGTTCCCCTTTCAGGGAATAGATGATCGAATCGGTGTCGAGGAGAAACAGCAGAACCCTTCCGTCAACCGCCGGGAATCCTGCCGCGACGCCCTGATCTCTTCGCAGATCACCTCCGCCGGCCGTTCATCTTCCCATGAACCTGCAAGTTGGAGAAGGATCTCCGCCGGGGTAGGCGTTGCCAGCAACCCCTTGCGTGCGGCCAGGCTGGCCTTGATCAGTCAGATGGAGATTTCCTGGCTCACCGACCGATTCTCGGCGGCAGCAAGCATCTTGAGCTGATTGTACAAGGCATCATCCATCCCCTTTACCTGCAGGTTGGCCATGTTCGCTCCTCCTTCCCAGGAACCATTCACGGTGGAGTTTCATGAAATGGTAGCCATAATTCATGCTCTCCGTCAGGAAGAAAAAAGGGGGAAAGGAGTCAGCCCACCAGGCCGGCGCGGAAGGCGTAGGCGGTGATCTCCTGCTTGGAATGGAGGCCGAGCTTGCTGCGGATGTTGGTGCAGTGATTGTCGACGGTGCGCAGGCTGATATAGAGCGCCTCGGCGATCTGGGGATTGGTGCGGCCTTCCGCCACCAGCCGCAGGATCTCCCTTTCCCTGGCGGTGAGGGGCACGGCGCCTGCCTCGCGGCTTTTCGGCGGCACCGGTTCCTCGCCCCCTCCATCCAGTTCCGGGCTGACGTAGCGTTCCCCCCGGCAGACCCGGCGCATGCCGGCGAGCAGGGCGCCGGTGCCGGCATCCTTCAGACAGTAGCCGTCCGCGCCCAGGTCGAGGATCGCGGCCACCAGCTGCGGCTCGCGGTGCATGGTCAGCACCATCACCCGGGTTGCCGGCCAGGAGCGCTTGATGGCTGCCAGCACCGCCATGCCGTCCTTTTTGGGCAGGGACAGATCGAGCAGCACCAGATCCGGCGCAAGCCTCTGACACTGGCGCAGGGCCGCCTCGCCGTCCTCGGCCTCGGCCACCACCTGGAATTCCGGATGCTCGTCGAAGATACTGGCCAGACCGTCGCGCAGGATGGCATGATCCTCGACGAGAAGAACCCGTGTCCTGGAAGTCATCGCTCCAAGGCCTCTCTCGCGGAATGAGGAAACCGCCGCCCCCGGACCGGTTCCCGATTTGCTGCCCCTCTCTGTCCGGTGCGACAAACTGTACCATATTGTCCGCACAAGGCAAGGGAGCAAAGAGTTGCCCATGGACGGGACGCACCCGGATGGGGAAAGGGGACGCAGTGAAGCCTGGATCGCCACGCTGCGCTCGCGATGATGCGGCACATGCTCCGTCTTCGCGAGGAACAAGGTGACGAAGCGATCCAGAATTGTCCACCGACCCGCAGCGGGCCCGGGGGTTTCTCTAGGGAGGTTCGGCGACCACCGGGGAGAAGGAGCGGGGCGCGGTTACCGCGGCGGAACGGCAAGGGGCAGGTAGACGTGCATGGTGGTGCCCCGGCCTTTTTCCGACTCGGCGATGATCTCGCCGCCGTGCTGGCGGGCGATCACGTAGCAGATGGTGAGGCCGAGGCCGATCCCCTTGGCGCTGCCCCGCTCCTTGGTGGTGAAGTAGGGAACGAAGATCTTTTCCAGATCCTCGCCGGCGATGCCGCGGCCGCTGTCCCGCATCGCCAGGTGCAGATACCGGCCCGCATCGAGGGCGTGGGGGTTGTCGGCATCGAACTCCGCTTCGGCGGCGCTGATCCGCAGGGTGCCGCCGCCCTCGGCCATGGCCTCCATGGCGTTGGTGAGCAGGCAGTCGACCAGCCGTCGCAGCTGCTCCTTGCGGCCCAGCACCGGCGGCAATTCCGCCGCCACCGCCATCTCGAGGACGATATCCCCCCGGGCGGCCAGGGTTTCTTCCACCCCGGCGACCAGTTCCCTGGCGGTCAATGGCTCCCCCTCCTGGCGGGCCGATTTGGAGAAGATCAGCAATCGATCGAGCAGCCGCTTCATCTCCGCAAGGGGCGGCCCGGCCATCTCGAGAAAAACCCGGCTCTTCTGCGGCTCGCCGGCGAGCCGGCGCGCCATTTCGACGTTGCCCATCAGGGCGGTGAGCAGGTTGTTGAAATCGTGGGTGACCCCGCCGACCAGCATGCTGAGCGACTCCATCCACTGCTGCCGGTGCAGCTGCCGCTGCAGGGTCTGGTTGACCGCCTGGGTTCCCTCCTTCTCGCGGAGATAGCCGAGCGCCGCCCACAGGCTGAGGAGAATCCCGGCGAAAAGGACGAGGACGAGCAGGGAAACGGCGGCGACGCCGCGCAGGGTGACCTGCCGCAGCGCGGCGTGCAGGTTGGCGACGTCGTGATAGATCTCGCAGACCCCCAGCGCCTGCCCCTGGCGGAACAGGGGCACATAGGTCTCGATGGAGAGGAAATCCCCTTCCTCGTCGCCGAAGACGCTGCGCGGCCGGCCGTCGGCGAGCATGGCCGGGAAGAAGGTCTTGTTGGTGGGCTGGCCGATGTCGTCGGCCTCGGTGGAGTGGACGACGATCCCCTCCGGCGTGAAGAACTTGATTTTGTCCAGACCGGCGATCTGTTGGAACTGGTGGATCCTTTCCACCCTTTCCGGTTCCAGGGGAACGCCGGCGGCCAGTCTGGCGGGGATGTCGACGGCGGCGAGCAGCCGGCCGACCCTGTCCACCTGCTCTCTTTCAACGTGATCGATGATGAGCTGCCGGTAGGCGGGGATGATGTAAAACCCGGTGAGCAGCGGCAGCACCGCCACCGCCGCCAGGGCCACGATCATCACCGTAACCAGCAGCCTGTTTCCCGCCCTTCGATGTCGCATGACAGCCCCTCCGTCTTTCCCATCCCATCATACCCCGGCATCGGTGTCACAAGTCAAGCACCTTTTCCCCCCAGCCGCCGCGGCAGGCGGTGCGATGCCGACCTCCCCGATTGCGCCGCTGCCGGCGATCCGGTATAGTTGCCGCCTACCGGGGGAAAACTGCATCATGCGCATCATCATCGTCGGCGCCGGCAAGGTCGGCCATTATCTCAGCGAGCGTCTGTCACGGGAAGGGCACGAAGTGGTGCTCATCGACCGGGACAAGATTCGGCTGCGCCGTCTCGAAAAGGAGCTCAATATCCTGCCGGTGCACGGCAGCGGCGCCTCGGCGCGGACCCTGGAGGAGGCGGGCATCGACCGCACCGACCTGTTCATCGCGGTCACCGACAGCGACGAGGTCAACCTGATCGCCTGCATCATCTCCAAGCAGTACAACGTCAGGACGAGGATCGCCCGGGTCCGCAACGAGGACTTCTACGCCGAGGGCACCCCGGTCGGCGAGAAATCCCTGGGCATCGACCTGTTGATCAGTCCGGATCTCGCCATGGCCGAGGAGATCCTCACCCTGTCCACCCGCTCCGACGCCTTCGAGGTGGCGGAATTCGCCGGCGGCGACGTCATGCTCCTCGGCTACTACGTAAACCCGGACAACCCCTGCGCCGGCATCCCCCTGCAGCGGCTGCGGAAGCTGCCCGGCGTCCTGGTGGCCATCGTCCGCGAGGGGACGACGATCATCCCCCGCGGCGGCGACCAGGTGGAAGCCGGCGACCGCATCTACCTGGTCACCCGCAAGAAGGACGTGCTCACGGTCGAGGAGATGTTCGGTTTTTCCAGCCGCAAACCGCGCAACGTCTTCATCATCGGCGGCTCCATCGTCGGCCGGCTGGTGGCGCGGCGGATGGAGCAGCAGGGAATCAAGGTGCGGCTGGTGGAAAAGGACGCGGCGATCAGCGAACAGCTGTCCAGCGAACTGGAGAAAACCCTGATCCTCAACTGCGACGGCCTCGAATCCCACGATCTGCTGGAGGAAGGCATCGACCAGGCCGATCTGGTGATCTCGGTGACCAGCAGCGACACGGTGAACATCCTGAGCAGCCTGCTCGCCAAGCACCACGGCGCCCGCAAGTGCATCACCCACATCACCCGGCCCGACTTCGTGCCGATGCTGGGGAAGCTGGGCATCGACATCGCGCTGAGTCGGCGGATGGTGGCCGCCAACATGATCCTGCGCTTCGTCCGCGGCGGCGAGTCCATCGTCTCGGTGGCGACCCTGCTGGGGAGCGACGCCGAGGTGGTGGAACTGAAGGTGCCGGCCGGCGACCGCTTCAACAAGGTGGCGCTGCGCGATCTCTCCTTTCCCTCCGGCTCCATCGTCGGCGCCATCGTCCGCCAGGACGGCCACAAAAAGATCATCATCCCCACCGGCGACACCCGCCTGCACGCCGACGACAACCTGGTGATCTTCTTCGCCAGGGGCGCGATCAGCGCCGTCGAGCAATTCCTGCACGGCTGAGCCGCGCCTTCGGGGGAAGCCATGCGCATCGGCGGCGTCTGCAACATCTTCGGCAAACTGCTCATCCTGCTGTCGCTGTTTTTGCTGCTGCCCATCCCGTTCAGTCTCTACTACAACGACCACATGGAGAAGGTGTTTCTCCTCTGCGCCGGGCTGGGGGCACTGGCCGGCTCCGGCCTGGTCTACGTCTTTCTCCCGGACGAGGAGATGGGTTTCCGCGACGGGTTCGCGGTGGTGCTCCTGAGCTGGCTGGGCCTCGCCTTTCTGGGCGCCATGCCCTACTATTTTTCCGGCAACGGTCTCACCCTGATCGACTGCTGGTTCGAGTCGATGAGCGGCTTCACCACCACCGGTTCCACCATCCTGCCCAGCGTCGAGATCCTGCCGAAATCCGCCCTCTTCTGGCGGGCCGCCACCCACTGGCTGGGCGGCATGGGGATCATCGTCCTGTCGCTGGCCATCCTGCCGCTGTTGGGCTACACCGGCACCCATTTCTTCCAGGCGGAGATGCCCGGCCCCACCAAGGACCGGCTGGCGCCGCGCATCCAGGACACCGCCCGCATCCTCTGGTCAGTCTACCTGCTGCTCACCGCGGTCGAAACCGCACTCCTGATGCTGGGCGGCATGAGCTTCTTCGACGCGGTCTGCCACGCCTTCGCCACCCTGGCCACCGGCGGCTTCTCCACCCACACCCCCAGCGTCGCCTGGTTCGATTCCGCCTACATCGATCTGGTGATCGTCCTCTTCATGTTTCTCGCCGGCACCAATTTCACCCTCCACTACCACGGCCTCATCCGCGGCCGGCTCTCCTCCTACTGGAAGGACGAGGAGTTCCGCCTCTACACCCTCTTCGTCGTGGGGGCGACCCTGATCCTCGTTGTCGCCAACCGGCTGAGCGGCGACTACCTGGATGCGGGCAGAAACGGCCGGGACAGCCTGTTCCAGGTGGTGTCGATCCTCACCACCACCGGCTTCGGCACCGCCGATTTCGACGGCTGGGCGCCGATCTGCAAGATGCTGCTGGTGGGGCTGATGTTCGTCGGCGGCTGCGCCGGCTCCACCGGCGGCGGCATCAAGGTGGTGCGCATCCTGCTCTTCTTCAAGTACGCCCGCCTGCAGGTCCATTCCCTCGTCCATCCCCACAGCGTCGGCACCATCAAGGTGAACGGCGTTCGGGTGCCGCGCGAGGTCAAGGTGGCGATCATCGGTTTTCTCGCCCTCTACATGGCGGTGTTTTCCGTCTCCTGCCTGCTGGTGGCCGCCACCGGCGTCGACATCGTCACCGGCAGCACGGCGGTGATCGCCACCCTGAACAACATCGGCCCCGGTCTCGGCCTGGTGGGCCCCAGCCAGCATTTCGGCCATCTGCCCGCCTTCGCCAAGCTGGTGCTGTCCATCTGCATGCTGGCCGGCCGCCTCGAACTCTACACCGTGGCGGTGCTCTTCACTCCCGCCTACTGGGCGATGGCGAAACGGCCGCGCTACCGCTGGACCAGACCGCAGCCGCCGAGCTGCAAGCTTTGATGACCTGGCAATGAGACCGGAAGACGGGGACTGGACCGCCACGGGCCTGCGACCCTCGTGATAACGCTG
The DNA here is from genome assembly GCA_040755255.1 of Thermodesulfobacteriota bacterium. Classification (GTDB taxonomy): domain Bacteria; phylum Desulfobacterota; class Desulfobulbia; order Desulfobulbales; family S012-135; genus JBFLZZ01. The sequence continues at coordinate 2,857 of JBFLZZ010000084.1, read as the reverse complement.
GGGCACTTTTCCGCGTCATCGGGAGAAACGGCATGACGACGCGAGCCAGAGCAACCCCATTGGCACATGCAACCAAGGTAATTTCCCGAAAACGATGAAATCAATCTACGATGTCCTGGTGGTGGGTGCCGGCCACGCCGGCTGCGAGGCGGCGCTGGCCGCGGCGCGCATGAGCCTGAAGACGGTGATCTGCGTCCAGAACGTCGACACCATCGGCGCGATGAGCTGCAATCCGGCGGTGGGCGGACTCGCCAAGGGCCATCTGGTCAAGGAGATCGACGCCCTTGGCGGCGAGATGGCGAAGAACATCGATGCCACCGCCATCCAGTTCCGCCGGCTCAACACCAGCAAGGGGCCGGCGGTCTGGTCGTCGCGCGCCCAGGCGGACCGGCTCCGCTACCGGCTGCGGATGAAATCGGTGCTGGAAAACCAGCCGAACCTGGACATCCGCCAGGCGGTGATCGACCGGCTGCTGGTGCACGGCGGCCGGATCACCGGCGCCGTCACCTCCCTCGACGAGGAAATCCCGGCGCAGGCGGTGGTGATCTGCACCGGCACCTTTTTAAACGGCCTGATCCACATCGGCCTCAAACAGTTTCCCGCCGGCAGGATGGGCGACGCGCCGTCCCTCAAACTGCCGCTTCATCTCGCCGAACTGGGGTTCCGCATGGGCCGGATGAAGACCGGTACCCCGCCCCGTCTGCACGCCGGCACCATCGACCTCGGCGCGCTGGAAGCCCAGCACGGCGACCTGCCGCCGGCCCCGTTCTCGTTTTCCAGCCGCCCGGAGGCCCAGCTGCCGCAGCTCCCCTGCCACGTGACCTACACCAACCCGGAAACGCACGCCATCATCCGCGCCAACACCCACCGTTCGCCCATGTACACCGGCGTCATCGAAGGGGTCGGCGCCCGCTACTGCCCCTCCATCGAGGACAAGGTGATGCGGTTCGCCGACCGCGACCGCCACCAGATCTTCCTCGAACCCGAAGGACTCGACACGGTGGAGATCTACCCCAACGGCATCTCCACCAGCCTGCCGCTGGAGGTCCAGCTCGCCATGCTGCGCACCATCAGGGGGCTGGAAAAGGTGGAGATCATCCGGCCGGGCTACGCCATCGAGTACGACTACGTCGACCCCACCGAACTGCGCCCGACCCTGGAAACCAAGCGGCTCCGGGGGCTGTACCTCGCCGGCCAGATCAACGGCACCTCCGGTTACGAGGAGGCGGCGGCGCAGGGGCTCGTCGCCGGCATCAACGCGGCACTCGCGGTGCGGGGTGAGGAAGCGGTGGTCCTCGACCGGTCGCTCGCCTACACCGGCGTGCTCGTCGACGACCTGATCACCCTGGGCACCAGGGAGCCGTACCGCCTCTTCACCTCCCGCGCCGAATACCGGCTGCTGCTCCGCGAGGACAACGCCGACCTGCGCCTTCGGGACATCGGCCGGAGGATCGGTCTGGTGGACGACGACACCTGGGGGCGGTTCAGCGCAAAGCGCAGATCCATCACCGACACCCTCGCCTGGCTGCGCGGGGTCACCATCAAGCCCGATCCCGCCACCAACGCCCGGCTTGCCGATCTCGGCGCCGCGCCGCTGCGGCAGCCCTGCACCCTTGCCGATCTGCTCCGGCGGCCGGACATGGATCTCGCCGCGGTCGCCGGGGTCGGCGGCCGGCAACCGGACCTCTCCGCCGAGGTGGTGCAGGAGGTGGAACTGGAGATCAAGTACCAGGGTTACATCGACCGGCAGCGGCAACAGGTGGAGCGGTTCCGCCGCCAGGAAGACCAGGCCCTGCCCGAGAAAATCGATTACCGGGCCATGGCCGGTCTGTCCAACGAGGTGGTGGAGAAACTGATGCGGGTGCGGCCCCGCTCCCTGGGGCAGGCGGCGCGGATCAGCGGGGTGACCCCCTCGGCGATCGCGGTGCTGCAGATCCACCTGAAGAAAATGGGCCTGCTCTGAGGCCCTTCCCCTCGCCGCGCAAGGATCAGGACCCGGCCAGCACTTCGTTGACCTTGGCGAGGATCGCCGACACGCTAAGGGGTTTCGGCAAAAAATGGACCCCCTCTTCCAGGACTCCGTGCCGGGTGATGACCTCGTCGGTATAGCCGGACATGAAGACGATGGCCGCGGCAGGGTGGCGCTGGCGGATGCGTTGTGCCATCTCCCGGCCGTTCATCCCGGACATGATCACGTCGGTCATCACCAGATCCACCTCCCGCAGTTTCTCCGGGGGGATGGCCAGGGCCTCCTCGCCGCTCGCGGCGGCCATGCACCGGCAGCCGTGATTTTCGAGGACATCGCAGACCAGTTGCCGGACATGCTCGTCATCGTCGACCACCAGGACCTTGCCACCGCCGCACCGCTCCGGCCCCGCCGCCGCCCCCGCCCCTTCCGCCGCTTCCGCCTCGGCGGCCGCCGCCGGCCAGAAGACCCGGAAGCAGGCGCCCCTGCCCGGTTCGCTAACAGCACGGATATACCCCTTGTGCTGGCCGACGATGCCGCTTACCGTGGCGAGCCCCAGTCCGGTGCCGTGGCCGGCCCCCTTGGTGGTGAAAAAGGGATCGAAGATCCGGGACAGGGTTTCCCGGCTCATGCCGACGCCGGTGTCCCGCACCTCCAGCACCACGTAGACGCCGGGCGCGATGCCGTCCTCGGCCTCGCCTCCGCCGGCTTCGACGGCGAGATCGGCGGTTTCGATGAACAGCCGGCCGCCGTCGGGCATGGCATCGCGGGCGTTGACCGCGAGATTCATCAGCACCTGTTCGAGCTGGCCACGATCGGCGAGAATCACGTCGCTGACCGCACCGGTCCGCGGGACGATCTCGATGTCCTCGCCGATGGTCTTGCCGAGCA
>JBFLZZ010000083.1:0-10733 GCA_040755255.1 Thermodesulfobacteriota bacterium | reverse complement strand
TTTCGAATACATCGAAGTGGACTACAATCGCAACCGCAGGCACAGCGCCAACGGCTATATCAGCCCTGAGGCGTTTGAACTTCAACAGGTCGCTTAATCGTGTGTCCGAGATTGGCGGGTAAGATCAATATTCGGTCTGCGTCTCAAAACCCATGGGCGTGATCACCCTGGTTCGCCTGCCCAGGGCGTCGTATTCGTAGCGGGTGGTGTGGCCGTCAGGGTCTTTCGTCGCGACCAGCCGGCCGTCCAGGTCGTATAGCATTTCGGTGCGATGGCCGTTGGCGTCGACGATTGCGGTCTTGCGGTTCATGGCGTCGTATTCGTATCGGGTGACATGGCCGTTGGCGTCGGTCTGCGCGATCAGGCTGCCGGCCTCGTCGTAGGCGAAGGTGGTGGTGTTGCCCAGGATGTCGGTGGTGCTGATCCGCCGGTCCGCCGCATCGTAGGTGTGGGTGGCGTAGGTGCGGATAATGTAATTGCCGCCTGGCTGCTTGTGATGCACCTTCTCTTGGTAGATCTTGCCGTTGCCGTCATACACGGTCTCATGGATGTCGCCGGCCGGGTCAAATACCCGCCACACGCGATCCAGGGCATCGTACAGGTAGGAGGTGGTCAGCGCCATTGGCGTGGTGTCGGTCGCCGAGATCCGGCGGGTAAGCTTCTCCGTTGTCTTGCGCCCCAGGCTGTCGTAACCGTAGGTGGTCCGGCTCGATTGCCCGGAGCCGGACACGACCACGCTCTGCAGGTTGAGCCCGTTGTTCTGCCAGGTGTAATCAGTGATCCGTTTGCGGGAAGGGTTTGTCGGGTCGATCTGTTCCACCATCTGTTTAAGGGTGCCGTTGGCGTAGTAGGTGTAACTCCGCAGCAGCACGTTGGGGGTGCCATTGACCGTGGCGCGCAACTCGGACACTTTGCCGGCCACGGCGAAGGTGGCGGCATCGGTCGTCGCGTAATAGTTGCGGGTGACTGGGTTGCCGCGCTTGTCCACGGTGGTGGTGGGCTGGTCGTAGACGCCGTAATCGGTGTCGGTAATCTGATGCAACGGGTCTTCTTTGTGGGGGGAAACAGTGAACTCCAGAGCAGGATCGGTGGGATCGAAGGCGAAATGTCCAATGTCAAGGGCTGACCCCTTCTTCACGCAACTCTGTCAGCTGGTTGTCGTCATCGTACTTGTAGGTGGTCCTGGCGCCGTTGGAGACGGTCAGGTCTTGAATCGTGCAAAGGTGATAATTCAAGACCTGACCCCAAGGGCACAATGACCCCAAGGGCACAAGGGCATGTGTCGGGGAAGCGAAAGACTCTTATGGCTGTCGAAGTTGCGAAAGGGTCTGCAGCAGCCAGACGCCTTCCGAGCCGTCGAGGTGACCGTTGCCGTTGATGTCGTGGAAGTCTTCTGAGGGGGTGATGTCGATCGGCTTGCCGGTCAGGTATTCGAAAAGCAAAATAAGGTCGGCAAGGTCCACGGTTCCGCTGTTGTCGACATCACCAACAAGGCGATAGGGGGCAATCCGAAGCAGGGAGAAATCGTTTGTCCAAGTTATGAGGGGAATATATACGTTGAGATCCGGCAGGACCATGATCGGGCGAGAGGTGTTTCCGGCAACGGGAACGGGAATACCAGAAGACCGACTGTCTTCCGTCCAGCCACTGCCATGGTTGGTGAGATAGTGGAGGTAGCCGATGGCGGTCGCGCTGACGTGCAGATGGTCGAATCGGTCCACGGCGATAGACGCATAGCCGACCGTGTAATAGCCATCCAAAATGGTCTCCGAATGCCATTGTCTATCCGTTCGCGTTGCATACCGCACAATATCCGGCTGGAAAGAAGTCGAACTCAAGTATACGACATGCGGTAGGTTTTTTGAATCCACGTCAATATTGCAGGTAATACCTTCCATCCGGCGGATGGAGTCGATGACCTCTGTTTCGATAGTCCCGCGGCTGTCGGTCGCATAGTCGAGATTTTGTCCGTCATAATAGCACAGATGGAAATGTCCCTTGCTGTCGATGCGCATGTCGAAAGAACCGGCATACTCCGGCGGGATGGCCGCCGATACTGGAAATTCCTGCCCGGTTCCCGGCAGCACCGGCGAATAGACATACTGCCTTGTCGTCTGGTCCAAATACAGAAGAAATGCAGTGCCGGCCACCTGCCCGACCACCGTCCTTGGGGCCGGATTCCGCAACTGATTCAAGGCCCGCAACTGCCAGCCGTTCGATGATCGACGGGCATAGCGGACTATGCCTGCGTCCTCGTCAAAGTAGGTGATATGCACGTTTCCGTCTGCATCGACGGCAACGGAGGTGCTGCTGACCCGGGAATCGTCATCGACTGGTTCGACCCGCCATTGCCCGGAGACGTTGGTGCCGTATTGCAGGTGGCGGCTCTGATTGTCGGTGAAAGCGAGATGGATGCCGCCTTTCTTGTCGACCGCCGACGCAAGAGCGAGTCCGGCATAAAAACTCTGATCCGCTTCCTCATGCTGCCAGGCATCACCTGATAAAATCGCATAATTCAACTGTTTGCAGGTTGAATCCAGGTAGGCGACATGCAAGGAGGCGTCCGGTCCCACCGCTGACGCCAACGGTTTATGGCCAAATCCATTGTATGTGAAGACATCGTTATCGATCATCTTGCTGGCAACGGTCCCATTGTCAATGGTTGCATGGAACAGCCTCTGGTCGGAGGAATAGTAGTAGTGATAGACGATCGTTCCCACAGGGCCGAACGCGGGAAACAGGGAGATCGGCTCCCCTCCTGGAAGGGTGTTTTGGCCCCCGGAGGGAGGCCGGTGATTGTTGGTTCCAACTGTCTCCGTCACCCAGTTGCCGGAGGCGTTGGTTGTATGCAGGAAGTCCCTGAAAAAGCAATCGCCCCAGCACATGCCCGAGAGATAGGTATCGGCCGTCCGAATGTAAGTGATATGAGGATTGCCCGCCTGGTCCAGGACGATTTTGGGGTGTTGAACGCCATCGTCGCCAAAATAGTCCACCGTTGTGGTCTGCCAGACTCCTGTGTTGTTGCTGGCGTAATGTAACTGCAAATTGCCTATCTCGCCGGATGGATGGCAGATATAGGCGATGTGGGCATTGCCGTTACCATCAACTGCGATGGAAGGATCCTCGAAAGCAATCTTGTCGGCGCAGGCAGTGGTGGGGATGGTGAGGGTATCCGGGCAGACTTCCGGCACGAGGGAAGGGACTCCGGAAGAAAGAAGGAGGTCGCAACTCGGAGGTAATTCGATCTGAGTTCCGGGGATAAGGATAAGACGATCTGAACAACAATCGGACAGGGTTGTCGTGACAAAGGCGCCAGATTGATTCGTGGCGTAACGAACCCCGCCATCGGCAAAAAACACTATGTGCAGGCTGCCGTGGTTATCCAATGCGGAAGCAAAGTCCGATACCGACCAAGCAAGGGTGTCGCCTTTTTCTTGACCTTTCCCCTTCGGCTGGCGGGTATAGATCAAATTGCGATTGCCGTCGAGGTAAAGAAGGTGGGCGGTATCCATCTTGTCGAGATGGATGGCATGTCTGTTCTGCACATGAGCCCCGGGGGCGGGGAAGACCGGGCAGGTTCCGAGCCGTTCAGAATGCCATCCGTTCGGATCTTTGAAGGTGTAATAGGTCTGGTCGCCGCTGTAGAGGATGTGGGGATATCCGCTGGAGTCAACGGCAATGGAATCCGCATAGATATCGGAAATCATTTTTCCGTTCACGAGAAGGATGCTCGCGGTATCCAGGGCAAGCAGGGGGACGGCTGTCAACAGGGAATAAAAGAGACAGCCGAGCGCGCAGATAGCGGTTCGGAAAGAAAGGTGCATGGTTGACGCTGTTTCAATAATGGCAAGTGGATAATCGTGGTTTTTGCCATGGGGAGGATCACGCCCTTCCCTTGCGACGGAAACCAAGCAGTCCCGCCATACTCGAACCCAGCAGCCACAGGGAGTCAGGAACGGGTACGGCGGGGGCTGCGACGCTGCTCATCAAGCTGATGGATCCTCCCGTCACATCGACCGAGGCGTCCATGCGGATGGTCGCCACCGATAAGGTAACGTCTCCCCCCGGCGCTTGGACCGTTGCTCCCTCATGGAGTGAAAAGGACTCCTGGGCGTAAAGTGCCAGGGAAGGATGTTCCCACTGGTCAAGATCGATGGCGCCGAAGATATCGATGCTCCGGGCGTGAAAGGCGAGGTCGGCGGTTCCGGAAAAAACGGTGGCACCCGTTGGAATCGTCAGTGAACCGATATCGGTAAAGGTTCCGGAAAAATAATCGCCGTCAGCGGCAGTCAGATCTCGTCCGCCCCAGTCGCCGCCGGTATAGGAGTAAGCATCCGCTTTCGCCGCGAGTGACAGCATCGCGGCAAGGACGAGAAAAAAGTGGTCCAAGCTGCAGCTTCTCTTCATGTTTTCGTCTCGTTAGGAAAGGTTGATGATGCCGACATTGTTACCAGCAACGATACATGATGACAAGTTAAGTTATGGTTAGGATGCAAAGCGAGCCGGGTATGATTTCTGGAATATTATGAGCGTTGTTCCGGAGTAATTCCTGCATTTTCCCCGGAATTGCCGGAAATGATCAGCCAGAGCACGACCGGGTACAGATACTGGTTGAACATGTTGACGCCAACCCACAGGAAGAAGACGGACGGCAGGTTGCCGTAAGTGACGGCGAAATAACAGAAACGCATGATCAGATGGGTGGCGGTCAGCAGGGCGAGGCCGATCGGCAGGGCGCGGATTCCGGTGGCACGGCCCCGGGAAGGCATGGCCAGGACCAGGGCGGCGTAGGCAACGATGTTGAAGGTTTGGTACTGCTGGAGATTCGCCGGTGCGCCGGTATCGTATGGCAGGCCAAGGAGCATGGCCCCCAGCAGCCGGGCGCCGTGGTCGAGAGCGGCCAGGTACCAGTCGTCGAGGTACAGCCAGAGGAGAAACAGGGGGCTGGCAACGGCGAGAAAGCGCAGGAGAAAGAGCAGCGCCGGCCGCGGCCGGCGACCGGCCACCATGGTCTGCAGCCACCCCATGCAGAGCAGGAAAGTTACCCCGATCATGAAGATCTGGCCGAAGTAGATGTGGGCGGTTTCGAAGATTTCCCGGTCGGCGAGGCCGACCAGGAAGATGAGAAACAGGCGCAGCTGGTTGGCGGCCCAGATCAACGGCAGACCGAAGAGCAGGCCGAACCCCTTGGCGCGGCCCGGGGCGGGATAGGCGAGAACGAAGCAGAAGTACAGGGCGAGCAGGTAGACCGCCGAGCATTCGGCGATCACCCGGACGCTGAAGCCCTCGGCCGAGACCAGTTCGCCGCGGGCGACGGCGCGGCGACCGGCGGCCCGCAGGGTCCTGGCCAGGATGTCGGCGGTCAGGAAGTTGGTCGATTCGAAGAAGCCGTTAGCCCGCGTGCCGAGCAGGAAGAAGATGGCGCCGCTGAGGACGAGAAAAGCGAGCCCGAAGGTAAGCGCCTGCCTCCGCTTATCCGTCGACAGTCCTTCCACAGTGGCCTCGGAGGAGATGGCGGCAGCCGGCAAGGGCCAGCAGCAGACCCGCTGCGGCAAGGGGCAATAGCCTGAGGGCGGGGACCGGCTCGATATCAGGAAGGGCGACGGCGGCGAGATCCAGCCGGGGGGTGGTGACGTTGTTGCGCGGATCGGTGACCGGTGCGCCGCTGCCGGTGAGCATGGCGACGATCTCGTTGTTGGCGGTCTGCTCCGGCGGATAGGCCTGCCGCAAAAGCGCCACCGCGCCGGCCACATGGGGGGCGGCCATCGAGGTGCCGCCCTTGGTGACCCCGGCGGCACTGATCATCGCGCCGGGCGCCAACAGGGTGAGAAAGGAGGCGCTGTTGGAGTTGCAGGCGACCATATCCGGGACGGTGTTGTAATCGGTGCACCCTGAGGCCCACTGGATGCCGTAGAACGATGCGTCGTAGACCGCACCTACCGAAACCACGCCGGGGGTACAGGCCGGCTGGTTGATGCCGCTGGTGTAGCCGTCGTTGCCCGACGAGGCAACGGTGACGATGCCGGCGTTGGCCGCCGCCTGGATCGCCGGGAGATACGGGTTGAACGTGCTCGATGTGCACTTGAAGTTCTGGGTGTACAAGCGACCGTCGCCGAAGCTCATGTTGAGGGCGACGATGTTGTAGGCGTCGCGGTTGGCGATCGCCCAGTCGACGGCGGCGATGACCGCCGCCACCGAGGGGAGATCGCCGTTGGCGACGTCGAGGCTGGCGATCCCCGCTTCCGGCGCCGTGCCGGCGACGGTGGCGGCGACATGGGTGCCGTGGCCGATGTCGTCCAACTGATGATCTTCGGTGGCGAAGTCCCTGGCAAAGACCACCCGGCAGCCGGGGGAACCGGCGGCCGGGCAGGAACCGAATTCCGGGAGGGAGTAGTCGACGCCGGTGTCGAGCACCGCCACCGTCTGGCCGGCACCCCCGTATCCGTGCCCCAGGAACTGCGGTTGATGGATGAGGGGCAGACTCTCGCCGAGGTGAAGATGCAGCGAAGTGTTTTCGTAGATGGCCGCGACCTTGCGATCGCCGAGCATGCCGGCCAGTGCCCTTGGCGACCGCGTTCGTAGGAACAGCATGGGCAGGGCCGGGTAGTCGCGCAGCACCTCGACCTCGCCGGCGGGCCGCCCCCCCAGCACACCGGATTTCCGTTCCCGGTAGCCGGCCATACGCAGATGGAGGGCCGGGCGGTCGTCATGAGGCCGGCCATGCCGCCGGCGAAGGGCGTCGGCCGCGGCGTCGATGTCGGCGCTGTCCAAGAGGACCAGGAACTCGACGCCCCCTTCCCGGGAAAGCCGGCCGCTGAGGTCCGCCGGGTCTTTCGGGTGGGCGGCCGCCGCTATTCCCGGAAGGCAGAGAAGCAGAAGGAACCAGGCCAGGAAACAACCGGTTTTGGGCATGGCTGACGGGTGCCTGCGATGTTGGTTTTCAGTTGCGGGAAGATGTTGGGGGAGGAGAAAAAACCGTGCCGGAACAGGGCGTTCCGGCACGGTCAGCCTTTCAGTGCGAAGTCGTTGATCCCAATTTTGAACTGTAATGAAGTATGTTTTGAGGATATTGACTTGGCACTCCAAGGCATAAGGAGAGTGTCGGACAGGACGATCAATCGTCGTCTTTGTCGTGGCAGTCCTTCCTGTCCTTTCTGTCGTCCCGCTCACGTTCTTCCTTGTCCTCGCGCTTGCGGTCGTCATGGTCCTGGTCCTTGGGAACGCGGATTTTGACCTTGGCGACACTGGCGTTGCCGGCGCAGTCGGTGGCGGTGATGGTGAGGATGTATTTTCTGCCGTTGCCGCGGCCGGACCGCTCGGCGCGCAGCTGCAGGGAGATCATGCCGGTGTTCTGGTCGATCACCGGGACGGTCCAGTCCGGGCCCTGGTCGCCGCTGTTCAGGCCCGACACCGGTTCGTTGCTGGAGACGGTTGCGGCGAGGGTCAGGGGGCAGCCGCCGTTGTCGGTGGCATTGGCGGCGATGACGATATCGACCATCTTGTGGTTGGGCGGCCAGAGGAGATACTTGTTCGCCACCGGCTTCAGTTCCGGGGCGGTGGTATCGACGATCTGCACCGAGACGGTCCTGGAAACGGGGGCGTTGATGCCGTCCTCGACCTGGAGAGCGACGGTGTGCATGCCGAGGTCCAGGTTGGTTACGACGCAGTCGGGCAGGAGAACCGCGGTGCCGCCGGCAATCGCCTGCACATCGCCGGCGCACAGCTCCGTGCTTCCCTCCAGCCAGGCGTAGTGGAGCGGATCGCCGTCGAAATCGGCCACGTCGCCAAAGAAGACGACCGGGGTGCCGATCTGGTAGACGCCCTCGCCGCCGGCGCCGGCACGGGGGGCGGAGTTGTTGACCGTCAGTTTCATAATGTTGGCGGATACCGCCATGCCGTCGTTGGCCGTGAAGGTCAGGGCATGTTCGCCCAGGCCGAAGGAGAGGGCGTTCAGATCGAGGACGCATTCGCCGCCAGGACCGGCGGCGATCCAATCGAGCAGGACGGTTTCGTCTTCGGTCCACCGGCAGGTCACCGCGTCGCCGTCGAAGTCGGTGGCGGTGCCGGTTATCGCGGTGGCGCCGATCTGGTCGCTGGTCACGGTGACGTTTTCACCGGCATTGGCGATGGGCGCGGTGTTGATGATGTTCAGCTCCATTTCGTCAGAGGAGGAGTCCAGCCCGTCCGTCACGGTAAGGGTGAGCGTGTGGATGCCCCGGGCAAGGCCGAGACCGGCCAAAGGCAGAGGGCAGGCGTCCGCGTCGGCCGGGGCCGCGAGGAGCTCGGTCGTTCCCTCGCTCCAGGTGCAGGTGAGCGCCGTGCCGTCGAAATCCGTCGCCTTGCCATGAAGAACGGTTGCGGCAACTTCCTCGCTGCTGATCGCAACGTCCGGGCCGGCGTCGGCATTCGGCAACGAATTGATGATGGTCAGCGCCATGGCGTCGGAGGTGGTGTCGATGCCGTCGGAGGCCCAGAGGGTCAGGGTATGGACCCCGAGACCGAGGGTGGTCGTGCCCAGGTCGAGGGGACACGCACCATCGGCGGCAACCGGGCCTTGCACAAGAACGGTGCCGTTTCCGTCCGTCCAGCTGCAGGAGAGGGTAGCGGCGGCGTCGCCATCGGTCACCACGCCCTGGATCGTCGTGGCGCCGACCTGGCTGGTCGGGACGGTGAGGTCGCTGCCGGCATCCGCCGTCGGCGGCGTGTTCCGGGTGCCCTGCGACTGCAGGCCGTCGATCAGGCCGAGCAGGATCGGACCCGTCCCGCTGGTGGTGAAGGAACCGGTGCCCAGAGGCGCACGCAGCTGCATCTTCAGTCCGCTCACGTTGTTGGCCCCCAGGTATCTCGCCAGTTCGTCGATGTACCGCGACGGGTGGGCAGGGTCGGTGTTGAGGACGATGTTGTACAGATTGAGGGTGTCCGGGTTGTTGGCGTCGAGAAACTGATTCAGCCAGACGAAGAGGGTCCCCTGGGGCACGAACTCGCTGTCGGCCAGATTCGCGTCGAAATAGACGAAACCGTCCGACCCGACGATGGACAGTCGGACATCGTCCGGGACAGCTGGGTCGCCGTTGAAGCTGTAGTTGCCGGTTCGGGTGGCGCCGGCAAGCAGGACTTTGGCACCGAAAATGCTCTCGACGCCCGCCACGTTGGCGACCCAGATCTCGCCGTTTTCATAGTCCATCTCGCTGACCGTGGCATTCAGGATCAGGGCGCCGGTGCCGACGCCGGCGGTAACCGTGTAGGAGCCCTTGTACTTCACCCACGGCAGCAGGTTCGCCGCCTGGCAGACCTGGGTGAGAATGAGGAGAGACAGGGTGAAAACGGCTGCCGCCGCCCCTGCCCGGAAGTGTTTGTGTTTCATGACCGATCCTCCTTTCCTCTGGTTATTTTGCAATCCGGTTTCTCCGGGAATTCCTGCATGCCAAGGTCGCGAGGCCCGATGCCAGCAACACGACACTGGGGGGCACCGGGGCACCGACACTGCCGGCAAAGCTGCCGCTGCCGATCCCATCCAAGGTCGTCAGGTTGAAATGTTCGATGCCTGATGCATCTATCGTCTTGTACGGGGTGAAGTTCAGATAGATATCCCCGCTTCCGCCGTTGATTCTGCCGATAAGTTCGTCCAGGTACCGCGAAGCGCCGCTGTCCAGGCGGACGATGTTGCTCACGTTACCCCAGATCGACGATGCGCCGTCTCCAGCCAGACCGGTGAGATCGGCGGTGAAATAGCCGACGACTTCCATGGTCGTGTCGGAGAAGGAGAGGGGGGCGGCAGGAGTGTTGTACATCACGTCGATGTTCACCTGTGCGGCGATGATCGGATCCAAATCCCCAAAATTTTCGGCATCGAAAGTGGCACCAGCGCCATAATCAAAACTGCCATCGAGATACGAAGCGGTTGCGACAGAGGTGCCCGTAAAGGTAAGGGAGTTATCTTCATCCGAATACCCGTAATTCCCCGAGAAATCCAAGTAGGGAAGGCTGTAGGCGAAGGCGCGCTGTCCGCAGAAAAGGCAGGTCGTGATCGCAACGAGCGCGAGTGAGAGTAGTTTGCAGTTGAGCCTCTTCATGATGGGTTTCCTCTCATGTCTGGATGCCAAGGGGTGATGCAATGTTATCTCGGTTGATTCGATTTCCACTTCGTTGTTTCTGCGCCGGCAGTTACCGCCGCCGGCGGATGCCGGCAAGTCCGGCCAGGCCGGAGGCGAGCAGCAACCCGGCGGCCGGCACCGGCACCGGCGAAAGATCGATGTTGGCGCCGAGGGTGTAGTCGAAGGGCGCATCCGTCAGGGACGGGAAGGCGAGCTGGTTGGTCGGCCCGGTGATCGCGTAGGCGGCGCCCAGGTAGATGATGGACGGGTCGATGTAGACCGGCGGGTTGCCGGCTGCGTCGTCCATGGCGGCGAAAAGGTCGAAATCCACGGCGCCGGCGCCGCTGCCGGCGGTCACCAGGCCGGCGTAGAGGGTGGCCCCCACCCGGTAAACGCGGTCCTTTTTGAGCAGGAGGGGATCGACATCCCCGAAATGGAACAGCGCTCCCTGCGGCGAAGTCTCGGGAATGTTGCTGACCGCCTCGTCGAGGGTTACCGAACGGAGCGGGTCGGTGGCGCCGCCTTCCTCCCAGATGCCGACCAGGTGCTGCTCGCCGTGCAGCCGGTCCCGGTCGGCGTCGAAGACGCCGAGGCGGGTCAGCTGCACGTCGACGGTGGGCATGAAGCGCCAGCCGACCA
>JBFLZZ010000082.1:0-11109 GCA_040755255.1 Thermodesulfobacteriota bacterium | reverse complement strand
CACCTCGACCGGGCGCCCTTAAAGTACGCCGGCCTGCAGCCCTGGGAGATCCTCATCTCCGAGGCGCAGGAGCGGATGACCCTCGCGGTGCCGCCGGACAGGATCGACGCCTTTCTGGCGCTCTGCGCCAAGATGGACGTCGAGGCCACCGTGCTCGGCACCTTCACCGACTCCGGCAAGTTCCACGTCCTCTACGAGGGCCGCACCGTGGTCTACATGGACATGGACTTCGTCCACGAAGGCCTGCCGAAGATGCGGATGACCGCCCGCTGGCAGCCGCCGACCCATCCCGAACCGCAACTGCCCCCGACTCCGGACCTGGGGGGCACCCTTGCCGCGCTGCTCGGCCGGCTCAACGTCTGCAGCAAGGAGTACATCGTCCGCCAGTACGACCACGAGGTGCAGGGCGCCTCTGTGGTCAAGCCGCTCACCGGGGTCCATAACGACGGGCCCAGCGACGCCGCGGTTCTCCGTCCGGATCTGAACTCCTTCGAGGGGCTGGTGGTCGCCCACGGCATCTGCCCGAAATACTCGGACATCGACGCCTACCACATGGTCGCCTGCGCCTTCGACGAGGCGGTACGCAACGCGCTCTGCGTCGGCGCCTCCCTTACGGTGATGGCCGGCCTCGACAACTTCTGCTGGTGCGACCCGATCCTGTCGGAAAAAACGCCGGACGGCCCCTACAAGCTCGCGCAGCTGGTCCGCGCCAACCAGGCCCTGGCCCACTCCGCCCGCGCCTACGGCGTGCCGTGCATCTCCGGCAAGGACAGCATGAAAAACGACTACATGATCGGCGACACCAAAATCTCCATTCCGCCGACCCTGCTCTTTTCGGTGATGGCCAAGATCGACGACGTCCGCCGCGCCGTCACCATGGACGCCAAGGAGGCCGGCGATTTCGTCTACGTCCTCGGCACCACCTACCCGGAAACCGGCGGCTCCGAGTACGCCGCGCTCCTGGGCGCGGTGGGCAACACGGTGCCGCAGGTACGGATCGACGACGCCCTGCCCCTCTACCGGGCGCTTGCCGCCGCCATTGCCCAAGGCCTGGTCCGCTCCTGCCACGACTGTTCCGACGGCGGTCTCGGGGTGGCGCTGGCCGAAACCTGCTTCGCCGGCGGCCTCGGCATGGCAGTCGATCTGCGCAAGGTGGCGCGGGTCCATGTCGAACGCGACGACATCCTGCTCTTTTCCGAATCCCAGAGCCGCTTCGTCGCCACGGTGTCCCTGGATAAGTCGGCGGCCTTCGAAAAGGCCATGGCCGGAACCCCCTGCACCAAAGTCGGCTTCGTCACCACCGTGCCCAACCTGCAGCTCACCGGCCTTGCCGGCGGCGATGTGCTGAACGTCCCGATCGACCGGCTGCGCCAGGCCTGGCAGAACACCCTGAGTTTCTGAGCACCAGAGGGCAAAGGGCATGGAAAAAGGAGTGAACATCGGCGAGATCGGCGACGGAATGACGGTGACCGGCGTCTTTCTCGTCAAGAGCATGAGCCGGCTGGAGACCAAGAACGGCAAGCCCTATCTCTCCCTGCAGCTGATGGACAAGAGTGGCGAGATCCCAGCCCGGGTGTGGGACAACGCCGATGTTCTCAAGGAACAGTGCCCCGCCGGCGCCTTTGTCGCCATCGGCGGCCAGGCCGAATCCTTCCGCGACAGCCTGCAACTGCGGATCACCAGTCTTCTGCGGGTCGAGGCGCAGGAGGTCGATCCGGCCCTGTTCCTGCCCGCCGCCAAGAGCGACCCCGAACTTCTCTGGCAGCAGTTCGGCGAACTGCTCGCCTCCATCGAGGCCGCCGACTACCGCTGCCTGCTGGCCGCCATCTTCGCCGACCCCGAAACCGTCGCCAGGTTCCGGCAGGCGCCCGCGGCCAAGAACATGCACCACGCCTACATCGGCGGTCTTCTCGAACACACCGTCGCCGTCTCGCGACTCGCCGACCTGCTCAGCCGGCTCTATCCCGCCGTCGACCGCGATTTGCTCATCGCCGGCGCCATGCTCCACGATCTCGGCAAGATCGAGGAGTTCTCCTTCGACGCCGTGCCCTTCGACTATTCGGACAGCGGCCGGCTGGAGGGACATCTTTCCATCGGCGTCGCCATCGTCCGCCGATATGCCGCCGGCTGCGACATCACCCCCTTGCGGCTGTCGCTGCTCATCCACCTGATCCTGAGCCACCACGGCCGGCTGGAATTCGGCTCGCCGGTGGTGCCGATGACCCTGGAGGCCTTTTTTCTCAACGGCATCGACGACCTGGACGCCAAGGCCAACTACCTCCACCGCCTGGCGGAACAGGCGGACCCCGATGCCCATCGCTGGACCGACTACCAGAAGGTGCTGGAACGGTTCCTCTTCGTCCGCAGGTCCGGGGACGAGATCTACACCGTCGGCGCCGAGCCGCCACCGCCGGCAAGACCCGCCCAACCGCCGCGCCGGGCCGCGGAAAAACCCGCCCCGGAAAAGCGGCAGCCGTCGCTGTTCGACTGACCGGCCGCTCCCGACAATGCCCGCCTTCCCGTTCACCTTCGACAAGCTTCTCGGTCAGCCAAGGGCGAAAACCCTGCTGCAACGGGCGGTGGCCGGCGGCCGTCTCGGCCACGCCTTTCTGCTGCGCGGCCCGTTCGGGGTCGGCAAGAAACGGCTGGCCACCTCCTTTGCCGCCGGCCTGCTCTGCCAGCGGCCGGCGGGCGCCGATCCCTGCGGCACCTGCGGCTCGTGCCGGAAGCTCGTCTCCGGCAACCATCCGGATTTCCTGCCGGTCAGCGCCGACGGCGCCTCCATCAAGATCAACCAGATCCGCGAACTGCAGAAACAGCTGGCCTACCCGCCCTTCGAAAGCCGGCGGCGGCTCACCCTCATCGCCGACATCCAGCTGATGGGCGTCGAGGCCGCCAACAGCCTGCTGAAAACCCTGGAGGAACCTCCGGCCGACAACGTCCTGCTGCTCACCGTCGATTCCGCCAGCCAGCCCCTGGCCACCATCAGCTCCCGCTGCCAGACCATCCCCTGCCTGCCCATCGAGTCGGAACTGGTCGCCGATTTCCTCATCCGGGAACTGGAGCTTGCCCCGACCGAGGCGGCTGCCCTGGCCGATCTGGCGGAAGGCAGCATCGGCCGGGCGATGCGCCTTCGGGAAAGCGGCATGGCGGAGTTGCGGCGCAGCGTGATCACCTGCCTGGAAACCCTGACGCCGGAGATGCCGCAGGCGGTGGAGACCATCTTCGCCCTCGCCGCCCGCGCCGCCGAACTCAAGGAACTGCTCCCCGATTTCCTCGATCTCCTGCAGTTGTGGCTGCGCGACCGGCTGGTACTGGACACCGGCCACGGCGAACTGCTCCGGAGCGGCGAACTGCTCGCCGTCCTCGGCTCCCGCGGCAAGCGCTGGCCACCGGCGGAAATAGACCTTCGCCAGGAACGGATCCGCCAGGCGAAAATCCGGCTGCGCTTCAACTGCAACCGGGCCACGGTCTGCGAGTCCCTTTTCTTCAGTCTCCTTTAGTGGTATGCTACACAATCGTTCCGGCCGCTAGCCGCCGGTTTTTCCTCTTCTGCCCCTCGGCCGCAACCCTCTGCCGCGACCGTTACGGGAACACCGCAGCAGGCACCTACATGTCCGACCAGCTCACCGAACTCGAACCCCAGGAACATCCCGCCGAGGGGGTGCCGCAGGAATTCCGGATCTACTGCATCCGTTTCCGGGCAGGCCAGCCCCCTTTCTCCGCATCCGCCAGGATCGGCAATCTGCGTGCCGGCGAGGTGGTCATGGTGCAGAGCGACCACGGCCTCGAACCCGGGATCGTCGCCGGGCCGGGCACCCTGCCGCCGGCCGATGCCGAGGAAGCGAAAAAATTCCTCCATGCCGTCGTCCGGCGCGCCAACCGCGAGGAGACCGAGAAATACCGGCGGCTGGCGGACGGAGAGAAGGACGCCTTCGCCTTCTGCAGCGATCTTATCGAAAAGCACCAGCTGCAGATGAAGCTGATCAGCGTCGAACGCTACTTCAACGGCAGCAAGATCATCTTTTACTTCACCGCCGAGAACCGGGTGGATTTCCGCGAGCTGGTCAAGGAGCTGGTGCAGGAGTTCCGCACCCGCGTCGAGATGCGCCAGATCGGCGTCCGCCATGAAACCAAGATGATCGGCGGCCTCGGCTGTTGCGGCCGCGAGCTCTGCTGCTCGTCGTACCTGGCCAATTTCGCTCCGGTTTCCATCAAGATGGCCAAGAAGCAGGACCTGCCGCTCAACCCCGCCAAGATTTCCGGCATCTGCAACCGCCTGCTCTGCTGCCTCACCTACGAATACGAAATCTACCACCAGGCCAAGAAGGAGATGCCCCGGCCGGGAAAGATGGTGACCCTGGACAACAGGATCTACCGGGTTCTCCAGGTCAACGTCCTCGCCGACACGGTCACCGTCGTCGCCCCGGACAACCCGGACGACTTCCGCGTCCTCGCCAGGGAGGACTGGAGCCGGGCGACCTGCGAACAGCCCCCGAAACCGCAGAAAAAGAAGAAGCCCCGGGAACAATGAGATTCTATATCACGACGCCGATCTTCTACGTCAATGCCCAGCCGCACCTGGGTCACGCCTACACCGCCATCGTCACCGACACCGCCGGCCGCTTCCAGAAGCTGCTGGGCAAGGATGTCCGCTTCCAGACCGGCACCGACGAACACGGCGACAAGATCGCCCAGGCGGCCGCCGACGCGGGCGAGACGCCGAAAAGCTACGCCGACCGGATCAGCGGCCTGTTCCGCGACGCCTGGCCGCCCTTGGACGTCCGGCCGGACAACTTCATCCGCACCACCGACGCCGCCCATGTGCGGACGGTGCAGAACCTGCTGCAGCAGGTGTACGACCGGGGCGACATCTATTTCGCCGAGTACAGCGGTCTCTACTGCAAGGGCTGCGAACGGTTCCTCACCGAAAAGGAGGTGGTGGACGGCCTGTGCCCGGACCACCGCACCGCGCCGCAGCCGGTGAGCGAGCAGAACTACTTCTTCCGGATGAGCCGCTACCGGGACTGGCTCGTCGAGCACATCACCGCGCATCCGGAGTTCATCACCCCGGAGCGCTACCGCAACGAGGTGCTCTCCTTCCTGAAGGAGCCCCTGGAGGACCTGTGCATCTCCCGGCCCACCAGCCGCCTCACCTGGGGCATCCCGCTGCCCTTCGACGACAAGTTCGTCACCTACGTCTGGTTCGACGCGCTGATCAACTACATTACCGGCCTCGGCTACCCGGACGGCGCCGACTTCGCCGCCTACTGGCCCGCGGCCGAGCACGTCATCGCCAAGGACATCCTGAAGCCGCACGCCATCTACTGGCCCACCATGCTGAAGGCGATGGGCATCGCCCCCTACCGGCGGCTGCACGTCCACGGCTACTGGAACGTCAACGACACCAAGATGTCGAAAAGCCTCGGCAACGTCGTCCGGCCGGGTGAGCTGGTCGAGCGCTACGGCAGCGACGCGGTGCGCTATTTCCTCCTGCGCGAGATGTCCTTCGGCGTCGATTCCTCCTTTTCCGAGGAGGCCCTGCTCGGCCGCCAGAACGCCGATCTGGCCAACGACCTCGGCAACCTGTTCAGCCGTTCGCTGGCCATGGTGAAGAAGTTCGTCGGCGGCAGGGTACCGGCACCGGCCGGCGAGGAGGAGATCGACCGGGAGCTGCGCGCGGCGACCGAGGCGATGCTCGGCGAATACCGGGCCCGCATGGAGGAGTTCGCCTTCAACCGGGCACTGATGGCGGTGTGGGAGGTGATCGGCCGCGCCAACCGCTACATCGTCGCCAACGAACCCTGGGTGCTGGCCAAGGATCCGGCCAAACGGCCGCGGCTCGACACCATGCTCTTCTACCTGCTGGAAAGCCTGCGGCTCATCGCCCTGACCGTGACCCCGGTAATGCCGGCGGCGGCGGCCAGGATGCATGCGGCGCTGGGGATCGGCGCGGCGCCGGACTTCACCGCCGCCGGTCGCTGGGGGCTGCTGAACCCGGGCACCGCCCTCGCCGTCGACAGTCCGCCGCTTTTCCCCCGCATCGACCGAGAAGCGGCTGCCGCGCCCGCCACCGCCGCGCCGGCACCGGCCGCCGAAGCCGACAATCTCATCGCCTTCGACCAGTTCCAGCAGCTGGATCTGCGGGTGGCGGAGATCGTCGCCGCCGAGAAGGTGAAGAAATCCGACCGCCTCCTCAAACTTACCGTTCGCGCCCCCGAGGAACGGACCATCGTCTCCGGCATCGCCGAACATTTCCCGCCGGAGGAACTGGTGGGCAGGAAGGTGGTGATCGTCGCCAACCTCAAACCCGCCAAGCTGATGGGCATCGCCTCCCAGGGCATGGTGCTGGCGGCCAAGGATGGCGGGCAACTGGTGCTGGTCACGGTCGGCGCCGACATCGCCGCGGGCAGCAGGGTTTCATGACCGTCCGCACCGACGATCCCATGGAATGCTGCCGGCGGCAGGCGGAGGGATTCGGCCTGCAGGTGGTGGTGCTCCCCGGCGAGGCGGGCCTGGCCGCCGGGCTCCTGCTGGCGCGCCCCGGTGTTTCCCCGGAGGCCATCTGCCGCAACCTGCCGGCGGCCGTGGCCGGCGACACGGTCGAGGAAGCCGACGCCAAACCAGCCGGCCGCAGACGATTTTCCGAGGATCTCCAGGTGACCGTGGCCGAGCGCCAACAACTTTTCGCCCTTTTCAACGAAACGGTATGACCCGAAAGAAGCACCCCATAGTCCTTTCCATCACGAGCGGCAAGGGCGGCGTCGGCAAGACCACCTTCGCCGTCAATCTCGCCGCCGCCTTTTCCGGGAAAACCCTGGTGATCGACGGCGATCTCGGCCTCGCCAACATCGATGTCGTCCTCGGCATCAACGCCCGCCGCACCCTGCAGGAATCGGTGCAGGGCGGCGTCGACCCGGCCGAACTGGTCATCGACACCCCCCTCGGCTTCTCGGTGCTGCCCGCGAGTTCCGGGGTGCCCGAGATGGCCAACCTCTCCCACAGCGAGCAAAAGGGTCTGCAGCGCACCCTCAACCGGCTGCTTTCCGGCTACGACCTGGTGATCGTCGACACCGCCGCCGGCATCGGCGAGTCGGTGCTGATGCTCAACGACTGGGCCACCCACTGCTGCGTCATCCTCACCCCGGACCCCACCTCGATGACCGACGCCTATGCCCTCATCAAGGTGCTCAACCGCCGCTTCGACAAGAAGCAATTCCACCTGGTGGTCAACGAGGTGAAGAGCAAAAAGGAGGGGGAAGACATCTTCCGCCACATGGGCACGGTGCTGCAGACCTTCCTGCAGCTCTCGCCCAGCCTCCTGGGCATCATCCCGCGCGACAGCAAGGTGGTGGCCTCGATCCGCAGCCGGCGGCCGGTGGTCGCCATCGACCCGGGCAACCGGGCCAGCCGGGCCATCAGCCAGATCGCCGACAACCTCAGGCAAAACCTTCTGCAAAGCATGTGAGAGACCGCCATGTTCGTCATCAGCAACTTCCTCAACTCCATCGCCAGTCTCATCGACTTCATCCTGAGCGCCTACACCTGGATCGTCATCGGCCGGGCCATCGTCTCCTGGGTCAACCCCGACCCCTACAACCCCATCGTCCGCTTCCTGCACGAGGTCACCGAACCGCTCCTCTCCCGGATCCGGCGCTATGTCCCCTTTTACGGCGGCGGCATGGATTTTTCGCCGGTGATCCTCATCCTGGCCATCATCTTTCTCCGCAGCTTCCTGGTCCCGACCCTGCACCACCTCGCCGGGCTTCTCTGACCGCTATGCGCGGCAACGCCCCGCACCGGGAGAGATCGGCACCAGCCCCCATGCAACCCCGACCGGCGACACCAGCCCCCGCCGTCTTCGGCAACCCGTCATCCGGAGGAATTTTATGAGCAGCCTTACCCCGCAGGACATCCAGTCGCAGCAGTTTACCGTCCGCTTCCGCGGTTTCGACGTCGACGAGGTCGACAACTTCCTCGAAAAGGTCGCCGACGACTTTCTCACCCTCATCCAGGAAAACAAGCAGCTCAAGGAGCGGCTGGAGGAACTCACCGGCAACCTGAAGAACTACCGCGAACAGGAACGCTCCTTCCAGAAGGCCATCGTCAGCGCCCAGCAGATCGTCGACACCATGAAGGAACAGAGCCGGCAGGAGGCGGAGCAGATCGTCGCCAAGGCGCGGGAGCAGGCGGGCCAGCTCACCGACGAGGCCCAGCGGGAAGTCGCCGCCCAGGAACGGCTGCTCGACGAGTTCAAACGGCAGAAACAGCAGATCAAAAACGAGCTGCGCACCCTGCTGCAGACCTACATGCAGCGCCTGGACGAGGACGCCGACCCGGAACCGGTGGCCGCCGCGGCCCGGCCGGCCAGGGCCGAAACCAAAAAGAGCGAGGAAGTCGATCTGGACGACCTCTACCAGAAGATCGACATCCCGGAGGAGGAGTATACCTTCTCGGCGGAGGAGGCGGCGGGCGACTCCCTCTTTTCCATGGCCGATCCGGGAGAGCCGGCCACCGGCCTCCCCGACATCGGCGGGGAGATGCTCTTCGATCTCGACGACCCGCTGGACGATCTGACCCCTGACATCAAGATCAAGGATCATGCCGACGGCAAGTGACCGGCGCCCATCGGCGGCTGCTGCCGCCGGCCTGCCCTGTACCGTTGCCGGAGATGGGGTGCTGGTCGCGGTGCGGGTGCAGCCCAAGGCCTCGGCCAACCGCTTGGCCGGCCTCCACGACGGGGCGCTGAAACTGGCGCTCACCGCGCCGCCGGTGGACAACCGGGCCAACAAGGCGGCCGCCGAATTTCTCGCGCGCCTCCTGGGGGTGCCGAAATCCTCGGTCACCCTCAGAAGCGGCGGCCAGAGCCGCTCCAAGACCTTTCTCGTCGCCGGCGCCGATCCGGCGGCCATCCTCGCCCGCCTGGCCGCCGCCATCGAGACCTGCGGGGGCTGACGGCGAAGAGGGAAGGGGCATCCGACAGCCAGGATGAATTCACCCCTGCCGCTGGCCGCGCAGAGACGAAACGGCGCGGAAACCATGGCAGTCGCCGGTTTTCCTGACCGTCCTCCGCGTGGCCCGCAGGGCCGTGGCGATCCAGGAGCGGTGGGGGCGAATGTATCCCGCCGGCGGCTCTCCTCCCTGGTGGGGGAATCAGCGCGTCACGGGCGCGACTGCCGGCCCGGCGACAAAATTGCTGGTCTTGCCCGGCCAATCTGCTACGATGTTCACAGTGCCATGGGCAGAGGGCATCCGCCCCGCCCTTCCTCCACCATCCGGGAGCTGACGATTTATGCGGAAAATCCCCGTCATCATCGTCGATGATCACAAGCTCTTCCGCCAGAGCCTCAAGATCATGATCTCCAAATGGGAGCAGATCGAGATCGCCGGCGAAACCGGTGACTGGCAGGAATGCCTGCGCCTCGTCCAGAGCACGCGGCCCAAGGTGGCCATCCTCGACATCTCCATGCCCGGCCTCGGCGGTATCGAACTGGCCCCCCGCATCCGCAAAATCTCGCCTCTCACCCAGGTGCTCATCCTCAGCATGCACGGCGATTCCAACCACGTCTACCGCGCCTTCAAGGCCGGCTGCCGCGGTTTCGTCCTCAAGTCCGACTCGGCCGAGGAACTGGAGGCGGCCATCCTCACCGTTGCCAAGCGCAACACCTACCTGAGCCCGGCCACCTCCTCGGTCTTCATCAACAAGCTGATCAGCCAGAAACGCCAGCTGGACGACTCCCTCTTTTCCGAACTCACCCAGCGGGAACAGGAAATCGGCAGGCAGCTGATCCAGCGGCGCACCACCACCGAAATCGGCCGGGATCTGAGCATCAGTCCGAAAACGGTGCGGGTGCACATCACCAATATGCTGCGCAAGCTGGGCTGCGCCAGCCGCGACGACCTCCGCCACTGCCTGCAGGAGATGCTCCCCTTCGACCTTCCCGAGGAAAGCGCTTAGAGAGCGCTTAGATCCATCTAAACGAAAATCTCATTTTTCTAAACGCTGCGCCTATACTGCAACCGGGCAAATCAAGGTAGAATTCCTCTGCAGACGCGCCAAGCCGCACCCAGCGGCGGCGGCCGCGCCTGCCCATGGAGGAAACATGACCGACGCCGACCTGCCGCCGCCCGATTCCGGCCTTCCCCTTTCCTCTCCCAGGGAGGAAAGCGACCCCTTCACCTGCGTCTGCTCGATGTGCGGGAAAATCCTCGGAGGGCCGCGCAAGGGTCAGCACGCCGACAGCATCACCCCCCGCCCCGACAGGACATTCAGTCATGGTCTCTGCCTGAGCTGCGCCCGCGGTCTCTACCCCGAATTCTTCGCCCGCCGGCCCGATCTCCGGGAAGAATGAGCACCGCGAAACCGATACTGGTGGTCGACGACGACGCGGAAGTGCGGACCCAGCTCCGTTCCCTCCTGGAAAACCAGGGCTTCCGGGTCATCGATGCCGCCGACGGCGACGGTGCCCTGGCCGCGCAGCGCCGGCACGGCGCCGCGCTGATGATCACCGACATCGTCATGCCCAACAAAGAAGGGATCGAAACCATCCGGGATTTCCAGAAACACCACCCGGAGGTGAAGATCATCGCCATGTCCGACCGATCGGGCCGTGGCAGCAGCTACCTCCACCTCGCCGCCGCCCTGGGCGCCCACCGTACCCTGGCCAAACCCTTCTCGGCGAGGCAGATGCTTGATTGCGTCCGGGAGTTGCTGCCGGGGAGGGGGGATTGAGGAAAAGGGAAAATGGTTCCTAGCCAGGCAAGAGAGACAGGCCTGGTGCCATGGTAGTCAAATTGAAACCTGATTACCGTCGAAATTCAGCCAATTGAAAAGAAGCTTTTCCGGGAGCCAGGAGTCCCTCTGTATGCATTGTTGGATGCCATTTTCACGCAGCCGGAGAGACGCAGGAGTGGCCGGAAAAAGCGCGAGGACTGTCTGAGGCCCGCAGGGCCGAGTTCCGCAGCGCCCGGCCGCGACAAGGTGATCTTACCCGCCAATCTCGGACACACGATTAAGCGACCTGTTGAAGTTCAAACGCCTCAGGGCTGATATAGCCGTTGGCGCTGTGCCTGCGGTTGCGATTGTAGTCCACTTCGATGTATTCGAAA
>JBFLZZ010000081.1:0-11360 GCA_040755255.1 Thermodesulfobacteriota bacterium | reverse complement strand
CTCGGCTGGGTGCTCAATTAGCCTGACCCCGCCGCCGGCAAAACTGCTCAATTCCCCTGACCCCGGGTGCTCAATTCCGCTGACCCTGACCCGGGTAAGGGTGCTCAATTACCATGACCCTCGACAACGAACTCGTCGGGCGCCTCACTTCTCCCTGCTGACCGCTGACCGTCCCCTGCCACATGCATTACCAAGGAGCGCCATGAACAAAGCCAGAACCGCAACCACCGACTGCAGCCGCCGGCAACAGCACGAACGACGCGTGCATCACCGCATCCAGCTGGCCGACCGGGAAGGGCTGATCCTGCATGCCGACGACGCCATCGCCGTGTCGGTGGCGGATCTCTGCCTCGGCGGCATCGCTTTTTCCTATCAGGGGGAAAAGGCCTGGCCGGAAACGGAACTCGTCCTGGATTTCAGGGATGGTGATCTCCACCTGGAAAAGGTGGGAGTGCGGGTGGTCTGGCAATCGGAGGTCAGGCAAGGGACGACGGGCAACGGGCAACCGCCCCTTCGCCGTTGCGGCCTCAAATTCACCAGCATCGATAAAAAACAGGAAATGCGCTTACGCAGTCACATCGCCAGAATACTCGACGCGATGCCGTAAGTCCGCCCACCACCAGCGGCCGGCACCCGGCCCTGGGAGAGGTCAGCGGCGATCGCCTTCCTCCTCGCCAAGGCTCCTCCACATCCTGACCACGAAGGACGCGGTCAGGTAGACGAAGGCCGGCGGCAGGACAAGAAAGACGAGAACGAACGAGAGGGAGAAAAGGAGAAGTTTGTTGCCGGCACGCTCCTTCAGTTCCTCCTGCCGGCTTGCGACCGCCCGTTCCCGTTCGACGACCACCTGAGCCGGCCAGGTCCGACATTCTTCTTCACCATCCCCCTTTCCCGGGCGGGCCTCTTCCCGCGCTCCGTCGCCCGCCGCCCTCCCCCCGGCATGCTCCAGCCGCCTCCGGCATTCCTCGCGCAACTCCTGCAGGGCCGTCTCCCGCACCCACGATGCGGCCGTCCGTTTTTCGGCGCGCTGATATTCGCGGTGCACGCGGCGGAAATCGTTCATTCCCAGCCAGATTACCCAGACAGCATAGACCAGGGTGCAGCCCCAGAATACCTTTCGCCAAATCGAACCGCCGCTGGTTCCGTTCATTCCGCTCCTCACGCGCCGCCGGCAGGCGCAACTCCCGGAAAAATTCCAAAAAAAAAGCACCGTCATCGCGACGGTGCCAAAAACAAGGAGAGAGCCTCTGGTATGAATGTATTCGGCGTATTTCGCCTGTATTCTTGAGGTGTTAGGCTCACCTGTTTTGTTAATTTCATTATAGCACGACGGGTGGTCGCAAGGGCAAGGAAAAATCGCCTCGCCAGAAAAAAATCCGCCCATCCTCCCTGGCCCGCGCCAACCTTTCAGAATGATTCGTCTTCCATGGCGTCGTGACTTGACAAGGGTGTTGCGCATTTACTATCCTCCGGTACCACCTGCACGCCACCCATCACCAGGACACCGGAGAAACAGCGCATGCACCGCGAAACGGTTACCAGCCCCGGCCAGATTCTCGACATCGCCAACGCCTACTGGAGATCCTCGGCCCTCCATGCCGCCGTCCGGCTGGATCTTTTCGACCGTCTGGGCTCCCAGCGCAAGACCGCCGGCGACATCGCCCTGGCGGCATCCCTGCATGCACCATCCCTCGAACTTCTCCTCAATGCCCTCACCGCCATGGGACTCCTGGTCAAGGAAGGCGATCTCTTCGCCAACACGGAGGCCAGTTCCCTGTTCCTCTGCCAGGGTGGGGAGGGATCGCTCACCGACATCATCCTCCATCACCATCATCTGGTCGACGGCTGGAACCAGCTCGCCGATGCGGTCCGCAGCGGCAATGCCGTCGAGATGAAATCCTTCGGCGACGAGGAGGAGCGGCGGCGTTTTCTGCTGGGCATGCACAACCTGGCAAGCCTCAACGCCGCGAGAATCGTCAAACATGTCAATCTGAGCGGCAGAAGGAAACTGCTCGATCTGGGCGGCGGTCCCGGCACCTACTCCCTTGCTTTCTGCCTGACCAATCCCGGCCTGCATGCCGTGATCTTCGACCGGCCCACCAGCGAACCCTACACCGAGAGGGTCCGTACCCATCCGGATGTCGCCGGCAGGATCGCTTTTGTCGGCGGCGACTTCCTGCACGATCCCCTTCCCGAGGGCAACGATGTCGTCTGGGTTTCCCACATCCTGCACAGCCTGGCACCGGAAACCTGCGCCGAATTGCTGAGAAAGGCCGTCGCGACCCTCGCCGGGGGCGGCCAGCTCTACGTCCACGACTTCATCCTCAACGACACCAAGGCCGGGCCGCTGTTTCCGGCGCTGTTCTCCCTCAATATGCTGATCAACAACGGTCAGGGGCGCAGCTACTCGGCCGGCGAACTGGTATCCCTCATGGAAGAAAGCGGTCTGCACGGGGTCCATCGCCTTTCCTATCAGGGACCCAACGACGGCTACATCCTCTGCGGCAGCCGGCCATGATCCCGGCCATCGCCGAACGGCGCACCTCCGACATCCTGGAACTCTGCGGCCGGGCGGCGAAACGGGCGGCGGCCCACCTCCGATCCCTCTACCGCCAACCGCATCAGATCCGCAAAAAGGGAAGGATCGACCTGGTTACCGAGGCGGACGTCGCCGCCGAGGAGATCATCCTGACGGAACTGCACAAGGGGATGCCCGGCTGCGCGGTGCTGGCCGAGGAAAGCGCCGCCGACCTCGCCCGAATCCCCGCCGGCCCCCTCTGGGTGATCGACCCCCTGGACGGGACCACCAACTTCGCCCACGATCTGCCCTGGTTCGCGGTTTCCATCGCCTACATGGAAGACCTCACCCCGCTGGCGGGGGTGGTCTGCAACGTCATGGCCGACGAGTTGTACCTGGCCGCCAAGGGCTACGGCGCCTGGTGCGGCGATCGGCGCCTGCAGGTGAGCACCGCCGACAGTCTGGAACAAAGCCTGATCGCCACCGGCTTTCCCTACGATGTGCCCCAGCAGCCGCAGCCGGTGCTCGCGGCCCTGGGAAACGTTCTCCCCCGGGTGCAGGGCATCCGGCGCATGGGGGCGGCGGCCCTCGATCTGGTTCAGGTGGCGAGCGGCAGAATGGACGGATTCTGGGAGATCAGGCTGAAACCCTGGGACACGGCGGCGGGGATGCTTCTGGTCAGCGAGGCAGGCGGACGGCTCTCCGATTTCCGGGGCGCGCCCTACAACGCCTTTCTGCCGGAGATCGTCGCCAGCAACGGACGCATCCACGACGCCCTGCAAGGGCTGCTGGCGCCTTTCGCCTTCGGTCGGGACTGAAAAACGCACCCCGGACGAGGAAAGCGCATCAGTCTTTCGTGGAAAGCTGGGAAAGGTAGGTGACGAGCCGCTGCTCCTGCTTGGTGTCGAGCTGGCCGAAACGGACGCTGCAGCGCCGCAGGGGAAATCCATCGCCGGCGGGATCGGCGGGGGAGAAGGCGACGTCGCTCACCACCTCCACCGGCACCTTTTCGAGGACGATCCGCCGGCCAAGAAAATCCATCCTCAGCGAATCCTCGGCCCACTGCCGCCAACCGGCATAGGTGAAGGAAAGGCCGCCGCGGCTGACATCGAACACGTCGAAGGAGATGACCGGATCAGGGGTCAGCACCACCACCCCCTGCGGCGTCACCCGGTAACGGGTATCCCGCCGGCGCTCACGCATATCCGCCTCGACGGCGGCGGCATACTCTTCCTGTTCTTCGGTGGTCATCCGGGTATTCCCTCGCTTTGTCGGCCCAGCGGGCGGGCGGCCCCCAGGGCGGCACACGCCGGAGACCCATCTTACCCCATCCCGTCCCGCACCGGAAGTCTTATCCCGGCCCCTCGGGCCGCCCGCGCCTTTTCTCCGGCGGTTGCAGCGCCGTCTTGCTTCATGGTATAGATAGCGCCGGGCGCCAGCCGCCCTTCCCGGCAGCATACTCCAACCTTTCGCCACCACCGGCGGCACCAACCTCCCCCATACAGGAACCTTCAGCGATGCGACAGGAATTCCAGCGGATCTTCAAGGAACACATCACAAGCGAACACGCCTCCAGCGACTACTTCGGCTGCATCAAGGAATTCCTCTCCCGGCGCGATGCCGCCACCGACCTCGAAGAACGGGCCTTCTGGCAGAAAGGCATCGACCGGATCTATCCCCTGATCGAGAATGAACTGCAGAGCAACACCGGCAGCCCCCGCCAGCACATCTCCTTTGGCACTTCAGGCTGGCGCGGTATCCTCGGCAAGGATCTGTTCTGCCTTTCCGTCGCCCAGGTCACCGCCGCCATCGCCTCCATCTATCTCGAACTGGAGCAGGCCCCCGCCGACCTCAGACAGGCGCTGGGCGTGACCTCGACGGAGGAGGCCAGACGGCGCGGCTGCCTGCTCGGCTTCGACAACCGTTTCGGCGGAGCGCTCCTGGCGGAAAGCGTCATGGCGGTGCTCACCTCTCTGGGTTTCGTCGTCCATTACGCCGGCGAATCGACCACCGGCGCCCTCTCCGCCGCCCTGCTCCGACTGAACGCCGCCTTCTCCATCAATCTCACCCCCAGCCACAACCCCCTGCAGTACGGCGGCTTCAAGTACAACGCCGCCGACGGCGGTCCGGCCGCTTCGGTGATCACCGCCGAAATCGGCCGACGGGCGAGGCAACTGGTCGAATCCGCCACCCTGCCGCCCGCCACCGGTGATGCCGGCCTGATTCGGGAAGTGGACGCCTTTGCCCTCTGGCAGGAGTTGGTCCGCGCCAATCGCTCCGTGCACGGCCTCGACTACGACGCGATCATCGCCGCCTTCTTCGCCCGGCACGATCTGGTGGTGGCGGTGGATGCGGTCCACGGCGCCAGCAGGATCCACCTCACCCGTTTTTTTCTCGACCAGCCTTCCGACCGACTCATCTTCCTGCGCACCGGCGACGACCCCACCTTCGGCGGCGTCGCGCCGGAGCCCTCCTCCGCCAACCTGGCCGGGGTCAGAGAGGTGCTCGCCAGCCGCAGCGAACCACTGAAGCTCGGGATGATCATCGATCCGGACGCCGACCGCATCCGCTTTACCGACGGGGTCAACGAACTGAGCATGAACCATTTCGGGGCGCTGGCCTACCATTTCCTGCACACCGCCAAAGGCAGGAAAGGCCTGGTGGCCAAAACGGTGGCGACCAGCAATTTCGCCAACGCGGTGGCGGCCATGCTGGGGGAGGAGGTCTTCGAACCCGCGGTCGGGTTCAAGGAGTTCAAACCGGTGATCGGCAAGGCCCTGGTCTGTTTCGAGGAATCGGACGGCATCAGCATCATCGGCCACACTCCGGAAAAGGACGCCTACATCGGCATGCTGCTGGCGCTCGACATGATAATGACTTCCGGCCTCAACCTCATCGACTATCAGAAAAAGGTTGAGGCGCAATGCGGCAGCTTCCACCCGGCCCGGGACGGCATCGCGGTATCGGCGCGGGGGAAGGAACTGGAAGGGATGCTCACCAGGCTGGAAGATTTCGGCCCCGGCCGCAGGCTTGCCGTCGGCGACGGCGAGAAGACGGTCAAGGAGCTGATCACCATCGACGGCTATAAAATCCTGTTCGAGGATGATTCCTGGCTGATGATCCGCCCCTCGGGGACCGAGCCCAAGGTGCGGTTCTACGTCGAGGCGCGCAGCGAGGCGGATCAGGCGGCGCTGTTCGCCGCCGCCCGGCGGCTGCTGGTCGAACTGGGCGTCGTCCCGGGCTGAACCGGGACGGACGCCGGCATGGAATGGATGATGTTGGCGGGAAAAGGGCGGTGACCTTCAGCTGGTCGCCGCGATGCAGGCCCGCAGCCGGCTCACCAGGGTATCGATCTCCGGTTTGGTGATCTGGTCGTCGGCGCCGACCTCGTGACCCTTGCGCTTCAATGCCTCGTTGATCATCGAGGAGAAGAGGATCACCGGCAACTGTTTGAGACTCGCGTCACTCTTGATCTTCATGCAGAGATGATGGCCGTCCATCCGCGGCATCTCGATGTCGGAGATCACCGCCGAAAGCCGGCCGTCGTCGGTTTTGCCGTCCCGGTACTCCTCCAGATACTGCCACGCCGCCTGACCGTTGTCGAAGGCGAGCACATCGAACCCGCTCTTTTCAAGAACGCGGGCGATCTGTCCGCGGATGAGGCCGGAGTCGTCGGCGATGAGGATCCGCTGCCCCGTCTGCCCCTCGTGGCCGGCAAGGGTGGAGGCCGACGCCTGCATCCGCATGGAGGGGTCGACCTCGGAAATGATCTGTTCGAAATCCACCATCTGGATCAGCCGGTTCTCGATGAGACAGATGCCGGTGATCGAATGGCATTGGGCGATCAGCGGCGGCGGCGGTTTCATTTCCGCCCAGGAGACCCGGTACACCTTGTCGACGCCGTGACTGACGAACCCGAAGAGTTTGCCGTTGATCTCGGTGACGATGACCGTCCATTTCCGCCTGATCTCCGGGTCCGGCAACGGTTCGTAACCGAACCAGCGGGCGAGATCGATCAGGGTGATGGTGCGGTTGCGCAGCAGGAAGACGCCCTGGATGCAGCTGTGGCCGCTGCCGGCAATGGCGGTGACCTCGGCCGGCATGGCCACCAGCTCCTTCACCTTGCCGGCGTTGATGCCGTAAAAGTTCTGGGTGGGCTCGCCGCTGTCGGGACTCGAATAGGAAAGGGTGAAGGCGATGACCTCCAGTTCGTTGGTGCCGCTCTCCAACAGAATTTTCTCCCGGCTGCTCTGCGCTTGCGCCATGGTAGGGGCTCCTGGGGTGTGATGAGGGGGGACAGAATCACCTAATCTCTGTAAATTATAGAAAAAAATACGGCGGCGGCACAATGGGAAAATGGCGGCTCGCAAAAGAGCCGCGCGAAAGGAGGGAGGCAACATGGCGGAGGACACCGCCGGCTGCCCTTCCGCCGGCAGGCGGCGGGGACCGCTTGTCAGGCGCGGATGCCTGTGCTATGGTGGGCGGACCTTTTTTCCCGAGCGGCAAAGACCGGCCACCGGCCACGACAACAAGAGGACGCAGATGAGAGAAAGAATCCAGAGTGCCCTGGACAGGATCAGGCCGACCCTGCAGAAAGACGGCGGCGACGTCGTGCTGATCGATGTCTCGGACGACGGGGTGGTGACCGTTCAGCTCACCGGCGCCTGCAAGGGCTGTCCCATGTCGCAGATGACCCTGAAAAACGGCATCGAAAAGTTCATCCGCAGCGAGGTACCCGAGGTCAAGGAGGTAAAGGCGGCCTGAACGCCTGTTCCATTTCGCGATCAAGATGAGGACACGAAGGCGGGCGGGCAGCGACGAGACCGTTCACGGAGTGCGGCGGGGAGCAGCGCGGCGCAGCCGACAGGGTTGCCGCTTGATATCAGGATTGGAACTGCCTACCGGTGATAGCCGGTGGCGTGCTTGATGGAGAAGGCCCGGTACAGCTGTTCCAGCAGCAGCAGCCGGGCCATTTCGTGGGTGAAGGTCATCGGCGACAGGGACAGGCGCAGATCGGCCCTGGCGAGCACCTCGCCGGAGAGGCCGGCGAAGCCGCCGATGACGAAGGCGATTCGCCGCCTGCCCTCCATTTCCCAGGTGTCGATCAGGGCGGCCAGACCCTCCGAGCTGAGCATGCGCCCGGAAAGGTCCAGGGCGACGACGAGGGCCTCCTTGGGCAACCGGCCCAGCAGCTCCCTGCCTTCCTCTGCCCTCGCCCGTTCCTCGTCCCCTCCCTTTCTGGCGCCATGATCCCTGGTGACCACCAGTTCGATCGGGCAGAACCGTTCGAGGCGCCCCCTGTACTCATCGATGCCCCGGGCAATGAAATCGAGCTTCGTCTTGCCGGGGCTGAACAGCTCAAGTCGCATCGCGCTCGTAGTCGGCGGCCGCGTGGATCTGCCGCAACTGGGCGCAGAACTGCTCGTAGGTGACCGTGCGGCTGATGCCGGGGCAGGAGTCCTTGATCGCCGAAAAATTCGCCTCGTCGCTCAGGATGGATTCGTGCAGCGGCCACTGCCGGCAGCGCCAGGGTTTGCCCGGGTGAACCAGGCACCCCTCCCTGGTGTAGAAGATGCAGTGGCCGTCGACGATCTTCATCTGCACGACATTGCCGGTCACCCGCAGGTAACGGTCGATCACTTCCTGGCGCGGCCGCCGCAGATGACGGACCAGCCGTTCGAGGTCGCGCTCGTTGAGCGACACGGTGGTTTCCCCCTGGCAGCAGTGGCCGCACTGCCGGCACTGAAAAATATCCTGTTCCTCTGTCATGGTGATGTGCTGTGGTGTGAGTTGGAGGGATGAACCCGGTCAACCGCGGGCGGCGGCCGGATGCTGCTGCAGTTCCTTCAGAAAAATATAGCCCAGACACCGGTAGATCAGCTTGGCCGCGGCATAATCCGCATGGT
Organism: Thermodesulfobacteriota bacterium; assembly: GCA_040755255.1. Lineage (GTDB taxonomy): Bacteria > Desulfobacterota > Desulfobulbia > Desulfobulbales > S012-135 > JBFLZZ01. The sequence continues at coordinate 2,936 of JBFLZZ010000081.1, read as the reverse complement.
GCAGGCCGGGGGCCGGCGCCAGCTCGACGCAGTCGAGGCCGACCACCCGGTGGCGGGCGGCGATGGCCCTGCACAGGGACAGGATTTCGCGCCACGTCAGTCCTCCCGGTTCCGGGGTGCCGGTGGCGGGAATCACCGAAGGGTCGATACCGTCGACATCGATGGTGAGATAGACCGGGCCGTCGATCCCGCCGCAGATCGCCGCCAGCCAGTCCGCCTCGCCGCGAATCCGCTCCATGGTCCAGGGCCTGAGACCCCGGTCGGTCACGAACCGCCACTCCTCCAGGGAGATGGAGCGGATGCCCACCTGGGTGAAGGGGATCCCCGCCTCGGCGACCCGGCGCATGACGCAGGCATGGCTGTACGGGGAACCCTCGTACCGGTCGCGAAGATCGAGATGGGCGTCCACCTGCACCACATGCAGGCCCGGATACCTGTCGCGGCAGGCGAGGATCGCCGGCAGGCTGACGGTATGCTCGCCGCCGAGCAGCACCGGCAGCCGTCCCTTGGCGAGCACCCCGGCAACCGCCTCGCCGATCCGCAGACAGGCCCGGTCCGAGGGACAATCGGTGAGATCCAGCATGGGCAGGGTCTCGATGCCGATCCGCCAGGTCTCGACCAGCAACTCGTCATCGAACAGCTCCAGGGTTTCCGAGGCGGCGAGGATGGCGGCGGGGCCGAGCTCGGTTCCCCGCTGCCAGCTCACCGTGTTGGCCAACGGCGCGCCGATCACCGCGACGCCGGGAGATGCCGATCCCAGTCGGCCGCCCGATTCGAGGAAATTTCCCATGCACTGTTCTCCGAGGGTGGGCCGCGAGCTTCACGGCCGCGTCATGGCGGCTCGCCGGCCAGGGTGGGTTCGCAGAGGGCGGACGGGGACTCAGGCGCTGCCGATCACGTCACCGAACACGGCGATATCGATGCCGAATTTCCGGGCGGCCAGCTTCCACTTCCGATCATCCTCCGGGTGGAACAGCACCTCGTTCTCGCCGGGCAGGGTGAGCCAGCCGTCCATCCGCAACTCCTCCTCCAGCTGCCCCGGCGCCCAGCCGGCGTAACCGAGACAGAAGAGATAGCGGTGCGGGCCCCGGCCGGCGGCGATATCCTGCAGGATGGCGATATCGCGGGAGAGGTGCACCGTTTCGCTCACCTTCAAAAAATTTTCCGCCCGGTAATCGGAGGTATAAAGGATGTGGCCGCTGTTCAGCTCCACCGGGCCGCCCATGTAGACCGGCGGCAAGGGTCCGGCCGGCGGCTGCATGTCGAGACTCGCCAGGACATCGCCGAAGCGGATGTCCGGGAAAGGGCGGTTGATGACCAGCCCCATGGCCCCTTCCGCGTTGTGGGCGCACAGATACACCACCTGTTCCTGGAAACGGGGATCGGGCATCTGCGGCGTGGCGATGAGAAAATATCCCTGGAGAGACTGCATAACGTCGGCCTCGCTACCGAGGCCCGCACTCTACCATCTGCGGCAAGAGATCGTCAAGAACCGGCATGCCGCTGTCGGCCGGGACCAAGAAAGTGCTTGTATTCCACTCTGGTTGCCTTATAGACTGTGCTCTGCGAACGGACTGCACCACGCCTTCCTCAAGAGGATTTTATGACCATTGATATCGACAGGGAACTGGACCGGCTGCTGGCCGCGGAACATCACGATCCCTTCACCGTTCTCGGCTACCACCCGTTCCCCGGCGATCCCGCGAAAGCGGTGATCCGCACGCTCCAACCCCACGCCGAATCGGTGCGGCTGCTGATCCCCGACCGGCCGCCGCAGCCGATGCAGAAAATCCGCGCCGACGGCCTGTTCGAGGCCGAGGTGGACATCGTCTCTCCGCCGCGCTACCACTTCGAACTCGCCTTCTCCCACGGTAACGCCCGCACCATCGACGATCCCTACCGGTTCCTGCCGCAGCTCTCCGACCTCGACATCCATCTCTTCAGCCAGGGGACCCTGTACCAGGCCTACAAGGTGATGGGCGCCATCCCGCAGACCGTGGACTCCATCCCCGGCGTCATGTTCCGGACCTGGGCGCCGGCGGCGCGCAGGGTGAGCGTCATCGGCGACTTCAACTACTGGGACGGCCGGGTGCACCAGATGCGGGTACTGGGCGGTTCGGGGATCTGGGAACTGTTCATTCCGGGCCTCGCCCCGGGCGAGGTCTACAAATTCGAGATCCGCGGCCCCCACGGCCAGGTCATCGAAAAGGCGGACCCCTACCAGCGGCTCGCCGAATACCGGCCCAAAAGCGGCTCCATCGTCTGGGATCTTGCCAATTACAGCTGGAACGACGCCGCCTGGCTGGAAAAACGGCAACATTCCATCCCCCACGACCGCCCCATCTCCATCTACGAGGTCCATCTCGGTTCCTGGCAACGGGACCCGAAGGAACCGGACCGCTTCCTCTCCTTCCGGGAAATGGCGGAAAAACTGATCCCCTACGCCCTCGACATGGGCTTCACCCACATCGAACTGCTGCCGATCATGGAACATCCCCTGGACGAGTCCTGGGGCTATCAGGTGAGCGGCTACTACTCGGTGAGCAGCCGCTACGGCAACCCGCAGGACTTCATGTACTTCGTCGACACCTGCCACCAGCACGGGCTCGGCGTCATCCTCGACTGGGTGCCCTCCCATTTTCCCACCGACGGCCACTGCTTCGGCCGTTTCGACGGCACCGCCCTCTACGAGCACGAGGACCCCCGCCAGGGCTCCCACCCGGAATGGGGCACCTACATCTTCAATTACGGCCGCAACGAGGTAAAGAGCTTCCTCATCTCCAACGCCATGTACTGGCTGGAAGTCTTTCACATCGACGGCCTGCGCACCGACGCCGTCGCCTCCATGCTCTACCTGGACTACGCCCGCAAGGAAGGGGAGTGGCTGCCCAACCCCTACGGCGGCAAGGAGAACATCGAGGCGATCGAATTCCTCC
>JBFLZZ010000080.1:0-11575 GCA_040755255.1 Thermodesulfobacteriota bacterium | reverse complement strand
CCTTGGCTCCTCTCACTTTCATGTTTGCTGATCCTGTTCTGCTGTGGTTGCCGCGATGTATCGGTAATGGCATCGCGGGTTAAGGCGGGGGCGGGAGATCCGATCCCGGCCCGGCGGAAACGGCAGGGCGCAGCGCGCCGTGCCTTGGTGTATCCGCCTTTCCCGTCAAGTAGCGATGGAACCTGTGACTATAAAGACACGCCGCGTTGTTGTCAAGCAGGATTCCCCTCCGGGAAAATCGCGAAAAACGGTGTTGTTCCGCAGGACTAACCCGGTATCGAGAGGGAATCCTGAAGCGCTTCCCCTGACCCGGAACGGCAAGGTCCGCCGCGCGGCGGTCACCCGTGCGCGAAGAGGCCGGCCGCGTCCCCGAGCCGCAGGAAATGATCCACCGCGGCAAGGCCTGCCGCGCCGAGGTCGACGGAAAAATCGTTGACGTACAGGGCGATGTGCTGCCGGATGACCTCCGCGTCCATTTCCTGGGCATGGCGGCGGATGTAGGGCAAGCACTCCTCCGGCCGGGCGCGGGCCCGGAGAACGCTTGCGCGGATGGCGCCGTCGATGGCGGCGATCGTCTCCTCCCCCAGGGTACGACGCGCGACGATGCCGCCCAGGGGGATGGGATGCCCGGTTTCCTCCTCCCACCAGGCGCCCAGATCCCGCACCAGGGAGAGCGGCTCTTGCCGGTAGGTGAAACGGCTTTCGTGGATGATGACCCCGGCGTCCACCCGGCCGGCGAGGATCGCCGGAATGATCCGGTCGAAGCGCATCTCCGTGAGGTTACGGACGGTGGGGGCGAAAAGGCGCAGCAGCATGGCCGCGGTGGTGAGTCTGCCCGGAATGGCGATGCTGGCACGTGCCGGATCGAACCGCTCCCCGCGGCGGCAGACGAGCAGCGGCCCGCAGCCCCGGCCGAGGGCGGCGCCGGCGGAGAGCAGCCGGTAACGGTCGCGGACATGGCCGTAGGCGGCGAAGGAGAGCTTGCTGATGTCGAACCGTGCCGCCATGGCCCAGCCGTTGAGGGTTTCGACGTCGGCAAGCACCGGTGCCGCCATGGCCGGGCCGCCAACCTCTCCGTGCACCAGGGCATGGAAGATGAACGTGTCGTTGGGACAGGGCGAATAGGCGATGCTCAGGCGGGTATCGGCGGCGATCATGGCGATGACCCGGGGTCAGCTCCGCGGGGAGGCGGTCTTCTCTCCGGAAAGCAGCACCGCCACCGCCTCGGCGCAGCGGCGGGTTGCCTCCTCCAGGAGCCAGCCGCTCCGGTTGCGGTCCTCCACCAGGTTGCTGCAGCAGCGGATCTCGACAAAGGGGATGTCCCGCCGCTGGCAGACCCTGGCCAGCGCCGCCCCTTCCATGTTCTCGCAGACCGCGCCGAAACGGTCGCGGAGCAGGTCGCCGCGCCTGCGGCTGCCGCTGACGCAGTTGACGGTGACAAAGGGGCCGGCGACGGTGGCAAACCCTGCGGCCGCCAGCAGATCCCGCACCCGGACGGCCGGTGCCTGCGGCAGTCGGCAGTCGCTGAAAAAAGGAAAGGCATCGGCGGCGAAGGGTTCCATGCGGTCGTCGTAGCAGATGGCGGCGTCGCCGAGATGTTCGCTGGTGGCGACGCAGAGATCGAGCAGACGGGCGGCGCCGCAGTAGGCGCCGCCGACGCCGAAATTGATCACCAGCCCGGGATCCGGCCCGCTCCGGAGATGGTCGGCGAGACCGATGGCGGCATCGACCAGGCCGACGCCGCAGACCAGCGTCCGCACGAGGATCTCCGGGCCGAGGAGATCCGCGAGCGGCGCCCGTTCCAGTTCGGTGGCGCAGACCAGCAGCACCGGCACCACCCCTTCCGCTCAGCGACCGCGGGGGTTCTTGATCCGGTTGGCCCCGTCCAGCACCACGATGGCCGGGTCGTAGGCGGCCAGTTCCTCCGGGGAGTAGAGGGCGTAGCTGACGATGATGATCAGGTCGCCGACCAGCCCCTTGCGGGCGGCGGCGCCGTTCAGGCCGATCACCCCGGAACCGGCTTCACCCTCGATGACGTAGGTGTCGAACCGTTCGCCGTTGTTGATATTGTAGATCTTGACCTTTTCGCCGGGGAGCAGATCGACGGCGTCGAGCAGGTCGCGGTCGACGGTGAGGCTGCCCTCGTAGTTGAGGTTGGCGTCGGTGACCGTTGCCCGGTGGATTTTTGACTTGAGCATGTAACGGAGCATGGCGTTTCCTGTGATCAGGGAAATAGGCCGGCTCAGGCGTCGCCGCCTGCCAGCAGCCGGCAGTTGTCGATGAGTCGGGTGGTGCCGACAAAGGCGGCGAGAAACAGCATCGAATCGGCGTCGATGCGCTCCTGGGGACGCAGCAGCCGCCGGTCGGCGATTTCGATATAGTCGATCCTGGCATGAGGCCGAATGCATTCTTCGGCAAGGCGGGCGACGGCGGCACCATCGCGCAGGCCGCCGGCGCAGGCCTGCCGCGCCGCGGTCAGCGCCTGGTGCAGGCAGAGGGCCCGCCGCCGCTCGTCGGCGGAGAGATAGACATTGCGTGAACTCATGGCGAGGCCGTCGGCCTCCCGGACGATGGGATGGCCGATCACTTCCACCTGGAAATCGAGATCCGCCACCATCCGGCGGATGATGGCCAGCTGCTGGAAATCCTTCTCGCCGAACACCGCGACATGAGGGCGGACGAGATGAAAAAGCTTGGCGACCACCGTGGTCACCCCGGCGAAATGGCCCGGCCGTTTCGCGCCGCACAAGCCCTGGTCCAGACCGCTGACCACCACCCGGCTGGCAGAATCGGCCGGATACATGTCGCCGGCCCCGGGGGCGAACAGCACCTCGGCACCGCGCCCCGCCGCCAGCTCGCTGTCCCGCTGGAAATCGCGAGGGTAGCGGCCGAGATCCTCGCCGGGACCGAACTGAATGGGGTTGACGAAAAGGCTGACCACCAGGGCGTCCCCCTGGGCGCGGCCCCGATCCATCAGGGAGAGGTGGCCTTCATGGAAATAGCCCATGGTGGGCACGAGGACGATGCGCCGGCCGGCGGCGACCGCGGCCTGCGACCAGGCCGCCATCTCGGCCGGCAGGGAAAGGATCTTCATGGCGGGAGTCTCTGCGGCATTGGCGGCCTGCCCGGCCGCCAAAATGCCTATTGTTCCTTCTGCTGCGTCTGGTCGGCCGGCGCCTGCCCGTCTGCCGCGGCGGCGGGCTGGACTGCGACCGGGGCCAGGCGATTGGCCTTTTCCTCGATCCATTCGTCATCGGCGGCGGGGTTGTCGCCGGCGGCGGCGAGTACCTGGCGGTAAGCCTCGGCCGCCTTGCCCTTGTCGCCCTGCTGTTCGTACACCCGGGCCAGGCCGAGATTGCCCTGCCGCTCGAACCCTTTGGTCGCCGCCAGTTTGCGGTACTGTTCCAGGGCGCCGTCGTACTGTTGCGATTTCTCGTAGGCGCCGGCCAGAGCGAATTCGATGAAGGGAGCGACGGAGCTGGTGGCGCCGAACCCGTCGAGGGCGCTCTTGTAGGCCTCCACAGCCCCGGCATAGTCCTCCTTCTTGAAGGCCAGATGACCGAGCTCCACCCTGGCCCAGAGGGCGGCGTCCGAGCCTGACGATTTTTCCGTAACCTGGCGCAGGGCGGCGATTCTGCCCTCGTCGTCGGTCACCTGCATCGCCTGGGCCAGGGCGGCGGTGGTTTTCTCCCGCTGGCTGTCGCGGTAATACTGCATCGCGTTCCAGGCGAGAATCGCCACGACGAAAACGGCGATGGCGATCTGCACCTCCTTGCCGTTTTTGCGCAGGAATTTGGCGAGCTGCGGCGGCAGATTCAACTCCTCCATCCAGTCCCGCTTTTCGATGTTTATCGTTTCGAGTTTCCTTTTGCTGAACAGATTTTCACCGGTCATGTTCTTCCCCGTCTCTCCTTGATGTGCGACAAGATCCGCGACCTCGCCGTCCGCTCCCCGGAAGGGGAACGCAGTGACGGAAAGGCGGACAGCGGCTGCGAAAACCGAATCCGCGCACTATACCTGATACGGGGAAAAAATCATCTTTCATTTTCCCCGGCAACCCCCTACACTGGGCGCTGTCCTGCCAGCCGCCCCGGCAGCCCCGGGGCGAGTCCGCCAATCCGCCGCCGCCATGCGGCACAACAGCGACGGCCATACCCGATGCCCCAGGAACCGAGCGCCTCCACCCGACTGTTCACCGTCACCGACCTCTGCCGTTCCATCCGCGGGGTTCTGGAGGCGACCTACCCCTTTGTGAGCGTCAGCGGCGAGATCTCCAATCTGCGCCGGCCGGCTTCGGGTCATCTCTACTTCGTCCTCAAGGACGACAACGCGCAACTGCGCGCCGTCATGTTCCGTCAGCAGCAGCTGTACTGCGCCACCCCGATGCGTGACGGCCTCCAGGTGGTCTGCCGGGGGCGGATCTCCGTCTACGAGGCGCGGGGCGAATACCAGCTCATCGTCGACAGCGCCGATGCCGCCGGCGCCGGGGCCCTGCAGCTCGCCTTCGAAAGGCTAAAGGCGAAACTGGCCGCGGCCGGCTTGTTCGCCGCCGAACGCAAACGGCCGATCCCGACCATGCCCGCCCGGGCCGCCCTGATCACCTCCCCGACCGGCGCGGCGCTGCACGATTTCCTCGAGACCGCCGGCCGGCGTTTCCCGGCTCTCGCCGTCGACCTCTTCCCGGTCAGGGTGCAGGGCGAAGGCGCGGCGGCGGAGATCGTCCGTGCCATCGAGCTGGCCAACCGGGACGACCGGGCGGAGGTCATCGTCCTCTGTCGCGGCGGCGGTTCCATCGAGGATCTGTGGGCCTTCAACGAGGAACGGGTCGCCATGGCGATGGCCGCCTCCCGGATCCCGGTGGTCACCGGGATCGGCCATGAAACCGATTTCACCATCGCCGATTTCGTCGCCGACCTGCGCGCCCTCACGCCCACCGCGGCGGCGCAGGCGATCACCCCCGACGGCGCCGGACTGCGCCGCCGCCTGGAGGTCTGCGGCGACTCCCTGCTCCGCGCCATCGACCGCAGGATCGACCAGGAACAGCGGCATCTCCAGCAGTTCCGTCGCCTGCTGCGCACCCCGCACGCCACCCTCGACCATCTTACCCTGCACCTCGACCACCGGGTAAACGCCGTGCTGCTGGCCATGCAGCGCCAGCTCGAGCACCAGCGGCACCGCCTGGCCACGGCCGCGCACATCCTGGAAAGCCACCACCCCCGCCAGGTGGTCGCCCTGCTGCAGCTGCGGCTCGCCGGCGCCCGCGCCGGTCTTTTCCAGGCAATGGGGCAGCGGCTCGACCGGCTGACCGTTCGGCTCGGCCACGCGGAATCCCTGCTGCACGCCATTTCACCGAATCGGGTGCTGCAGCGCGGCTACGCCATCGTCCGGACGATCCCCGGCGGCGCCATCCTGCGGCATGCCGACCAGGCAAAGACCGGCGACCGGCTGCAGCTGCTGCTGGCGAAAGGCGGTCTGGAGGTGACGGTGGACGGGAAGAAAACGGGGCTGAAGCAAGGGAGGGAGAGAGGGGTGAGCGGGCCGGGGGACGCCGGCCGCTGACCGGGACACGGATTCGGCTCAGCGGCGGGAAGGTCCACCCGATCGGCGCCGGCGGCCGTCACCGCGCACCGGTCGCCCTCTGCGCTGCTCACCTTCGCTCTCCTCCCTGGAGGGTGGCGCCGGCCGCGGCGGCGGCTCCAGCAGTTCCTCCTCGGGAAAAACGCATTCCAGTTTGGTCCCCAGCAGTTTTTCTATTTCCGGCAGGTAGAAGGACCCCTCTTCGCAGGCGAAGGTGATCGAGGTGCCCAAAGCTCCGGCACGACCGGTGCGGCCGATGCGATGGACATAGTCCTCGGCGTCGTAGGGAACGGTGTAGTTGACAACGTGACTGACGTTGTCGACATGGATACCGCGGCCGGCGACGTCGGTTGCCACCAGCACCCGGATCTCGCCGTTGCGGAAACGATCCAGGGTCTGGATCCTGGTATTCTGCGCGACCTCGCCGGAGAGCATGGCGCAGCTGATGCCGTTGCGGCGCAGCCGGTCGGCGAGCCGCCGCGTCTCGTCGCGGCGGTTGGCGAACACCATGACCCGCTCCAGGTTCTGCTTGACGATCAGGTTGTAGAGCAGGGTGTACTTTTCGTCGGCGGTGGCCAGGTAGACGATCTGGTTGACCGTGCTCACCGCTACCTGTTCCGGTTCGATGCTGATGCGGACAGCGCCCTTCGTCCACTGGGAGGCGAGATGCTCGACCTCCGGGGTCATGGTGGCGCTGAAGAACAGGGTCTGGCGCCCCTCCTTGGGCGGACAGCGGTGGACGATGCGGCGGACATCGGGGATGAAGCCCATGTCCAGCATGCGGTCGGCCTCGTCGATGACCAGTATTTCGATCCGCCCGAGGGTCAGCACCCCCTGGCGTTCGAAGTCGATGAGCCGGCCCGGGGTCGCCACCAGGATATCCACCTTCCTGCCGCCGAACTGTTTGCGCTGTTTCTGGTAGTCCATGCCGCCGAACAGGGTGACGACGCTGACGCCGCTGTGGGCGGCGAGATCCTCGGCCTCCTTGCCGATCTGCATGGCGAGTTCCCGGGTGGGGGCGAGGATCAGTGCCCTGGGCGCCGCGATTTCCTGGTCTGCGACGGGCTCAGCGTCACCGGCGGCGAGGCGGGTGATGATGGTGATCAGAAACGCCGCAGTCTTGCCGGTGCCGGTCTGCGCCTGGCCGATGGCATCGGACCCGGCAAGGGTATGGGGCAGGATCTCCGCCTGGATCGGCGTGCAGTAGGAAAAACCGAGGTCGGCAATGGCGTGCAGCAGTCCGTCGGCAAGCTCCAGGTCTTGAAATCTGGTCTTGCCTTCCTGGGGCTCCACCTGAAAATCTTCCGGGTTCCAGGGCTGCGAACCGGCAGCGCCACCGGCCGCAGGGGCCTCGCCCTGCTCCGGCCGTTTCTTCCGGCGCCGGCGCCGGCGGGCCGGTTTAGCGGCGGTGCCGGTGACGCCATCGCCGGTCGCCCCCGACTCGACTGCCCCGCCGGCGGATGGGCCGGTCTCGGCCTCTTCCTGCCGGTCGTCCTTGTCCGATGGCATCGCCTTGGATACCAGCCCCGGCTTCTTGCGTAAAAACCCGAATATTCCCTTTAGCATGATTCCCGTATCGATTGGTGCGCACGAATTCGCGGCGCATGAACGAAAAAAGGCGAAAACCCCTTACGGGCTTTCGCCTCTTATGTATCTGAATGGTCGGGACGAGAGGATTCGAACCTCCGACCCCAGCGTCCCGAACGCTGTGCTCTACCAGACTGAGCCACGTCCCGACATTGCTTACTGACTTCCGTGCCGCACGCCGCGGTTCCCGAGCAGCCCTGCTTGGGTATCTTTCGTCCGCGGCCCCGTCCGCTTTGCTTCGGCGGACACGGCTTTCAGCCAGAGACGAACCCCGACGGGCGACGGATTTCCTGTCTTCGCGACAAGAGGCTGGATGGCCCAGCTATCGTCCAAATGAGGTGAAAGGCGGAAAAGTGTGGCCGGCGAGGCCGGAAGGCCTCACTTCACAGCTTCGGCGAGCTTGCTGCCCGGCTTGAAGCGGGCGACGCTGCGGGCCTTGATGGTGATCGATTTCCCGGTCTGGGGATTTCTGCCCTGACGGGCGGCACGCTTGCTGACGGAAAAAGTTCCGAAACCGACAAGGGTCACCTTGTCTTCTTTGGCAAGGGCATCGGTGATGGCGTCAAGGGCACCGGTCAAGGCCTTCTCGGCTGCAGCCTTGCTGATACCGCCCGCGGTCGCCATCGCATCTACCAGATCACTCTTATTCATACTTTCCTCCTTCAGGGTTTGATAGTTGCCTCAAAAATCCCTCGCCACTCGTAAAGGCCGATTTAATCAAACCGACCCTGATTGTCAAACAAAAAAAGCTGGTTGGGGAAAATAGGCCGGCCGGCATCTGCAAACAAATCATCCTGCGTCGATTTCCAGGAAAACCTTGCCACAGCCAAGCCTCCGCAGCTCCCTGACCACCTCCGCCCCCCGCCCCTGCCAAAGGGTCCTGTCCGCACCGCCGCCCCGCAGTTCGACAAGCGCCCAGCCGCCGCCGACGATCCGCACCCGGCAGTTGGGAAAACCGGCCTGGTGCAGCACCGATTCCGCGGCGGCGACGGTGGCGATGGTCTTGCCGTCGATGGCGGTGCCGTGCGGGATACGGGTGGCGAGACAGGAGTTGGACGGCCGATTCCAGGTGGCCAGCCCGAGCTGGGCGCTCAGTTCCCTGACCTCCGCCTTGGTCAGCCCGGAGTCGGCCAGCGGCGTGCCGATACCGAGCTCGGCCAGGGCCTGGAGTCCCGGACGCTCCTCGCCGAGGTCGTCGGCGTTGGTTCCGTCCAGCAGGCGGCCGAGGCCTTCCCGGCCGGCCAGCTCGACAAAACGGCGGTAGAGCCGCTTCTTGCAGAGATAGCAGCGGTTGGCGGGATTGGCGACAAACTCCGGCCAGGAGAGCGGGTCTTCCTCGACGATCCGCAGGGCAATACCCAGCTCTGCCGCCATGGTCTCGACGTGCTGCCGTTCGGCGGCGGTATGCACCGAGGTATGGGCATGCAGAGCGGTGACCCGGCCGGGCAGGAGCCGGCCGGCAACGGCCAGCAGCAGGGTGGAATCGGCGCCGCCGGACCAGGCGACGGCGATACGGCCGCAAGCGCGGAGCCGGCCTTCCAGCCCCTCCCTTTTCCGCCCGAGCCCCCCCCGGCTCACGGCGCGGGCAGGGTGGTCACCGGCTGGCTGAGCTGGAAGCGGCCTTCGGTGATCCACTGCTTCAGGGTTTCGGCGATCTCTCGCGCCCGCACCACGCTGGACAGCGGCGCGGTCTGCACCTTGCGGCCGTTCACCTCGATCTCGCCGCTCTTGAGCTGGGCATAGCTCACCTCGCCGTAGTTGCGGGCGACGCCGTGGGCGTAATCGTGGGCGTAATCGACCACCTGGGTGAAGAGTTCCGCATCGGAAACACCGGTCATCGCCGCCATCTCGGCATCGAGGATCGGGATCGGCACGCCCACCCCCACCGCCAGGGTGGAACCGTAGCCCTGCATGCTGATCCCCTTCAGCCAGCGCGGCGACATCTCCTTGAGATCGCCCTGGAGCATGAGGGTGCCCGCCGGCCGCCGCGGGGTACCGTTGTCCAGCCGCGGCGCCCGCGGGTTGTGCTGGGTGCCGTGCCAGGTGACATAGCCGATGCCGCCGCCGAGAAAGATCCGGGTGCCGAGGCCGATGGTACGGTAGAGGGGGTCGTTGAGCAGCGGACTCAATTCACCGGCGCTGCAGTAGGTGGCGTTGCGGCCGCCGGGCTTCAGCGTCCCCATGTAGGTGTAGATGGTCTTTTCCGAAAGATTGATGGCGCAGTTGTAGTTCTGGTAGCAGTTGCGCGGATTGCACAAGAGCGCGTAGGGCAGCTCGGCGAGGGAAATGTCTTTTTCCAGCTCCCGGTTGGGATAGCAGTCGGTGCCGTAGCCGATGGCGCGCAGCACCACCCGGCGGCCGGCTACCAGATCCTCGATGACATGGCCGCCGCCGTAACGGAATTCACCCGGGAAGACCTTGTTGAGCGGATCGTCGTCGCAGGGTTCGGTGGCGCCGATATAGATGTCCACCGCCGCGAGACCGGCATAGGCGGGCACGTTGTTGAGCCAGACCCGGTAGGCCTTCAGGGTGGGATTGGCGTGGCCGAAGTTGATGAAGGCCCCGGAGGAGCACATGGGCGAAAAGGTGCCGGTGGTGACCACGTCGACCCTGGCCGCCGCGCCTTCCGGCCCTTCCCGGCGGACGATGTCCACCATCTCCTCGGCGGTGACCACCACCGCCTCGCCGGAACGGATCCTGGCGTTGATCTCCTCGTAGGTTTTCTTCACCTTGTCCCTGACCATGGTCCCGCCCTCAGTCCATCACCGAGAGGACCTTGTAGCCGGCGTCCTCCAGGGCCTGCACCACGGTATCGAGGTCGGTGCCGTCGGTGTTCTCCAGCCGGAAGTAGTAGACCTTCTGCTTGGAGGAGTGGCTTTCCGTGGCGACGCTGATGATCTCGCAGTCGTGATCCTTGATGATCCGGGTCACTTCGTCGACCCCCTCGGACTTGTCGACCAGGACGTCGATGCGGGCGGAACTCTTCAGCAGGCCCATGACCTCGATGAAGGCGGACAGCAGGTCGGAGGCGGTGATCACCCCCACCAGCTTCTTCTTGTCCAGAACCGGCAGGCCGCCGATCTTGTAGTCGTGGATGAGGCGCGCCGCCATCTCGATACTGGAGTTGGCATTGATGGTGATCGGATTCAACACCATCACCTGGTGCACCGGGATATCCTCCACCATGGACGGGAAGAAGAACTGCCGCAGGTCGCTTTCGGTGATGAAGCCGACCAGCTGGTCGGCATCGTCCACCACCGGCAGGTGGCGGATGGAATGTTTTTTCATGAGATCGAGCGCCTCCTGCAGGAGGGCGGTTCGATGAATGACGACAGGCTCGCGTTTAATCCAGTTTTTGATTTTCATGACCGATGGGGACGACACTGCGTCGGTTAAAGGTGCAACAAAGGCGGCGGTGCCGCCACCCGCGGGGCGCAACCCTGACGGCATCCCCGGGAGGAGCAAAACCGCCGTTGGGAAAACATGCAGGGGAATAAACAGGTTATGCGTTGCGAAACCTAGAATAAAATTCCTCCTTTTGCAAGCGGGAACATGAGCGGAAATCCGGCAACCGCGGCCACCGCCCCCCGATCCACGAGAAAACAAGGAAATAGGACACAGACCGACCATGCCCCCCCCGGACAGCGCCCACCCGGACCGGCCGGCCCCCGCCATACTTTTTCCCTTTGCAACAGGCTATTTTTCCTATAGTATTCCAGGTTCATCCGCCGATCACCCTTGCCGGCGCCGGCCGCTTCCCCCAGCAGACGAGAAAACAGCATGCCCGACAGCAAATCACTGACCTCGATCCGCGATCAGATCGATGCCATAGACGATCAGCTCCTGTCGCTGCTGCAGCAGCGGCTCGAACTCGCCCGCCGGATCGGCAGGATCAAGGACAGGGAAAACAAGGCCAAATGGGATCCGCTGCGCGAGCGGCAGATCTTCGACCGGCTGCTCAAGGACAACGGCGGCGTCTTCCCGGAACAGCCGCTGATCTCCATCTTCCGGGAGATCATCACCACCTGCCGCCTGTCCCAGAAGGAAGTGGACGTCGCCTACCTGGGACCGGAAGCGACCTTCTCCCACATGGCAGGGGTGAAAAGCTTCGGCCACTCGGCGCTTTTCAAGCCGATGGAAACCATCGAGGACATCTTCATCGAGGTGGAAAAAGGCCGGGTCCGCTACGGCATCGTGCCGGTGGAGAACTCCATCGAGGGGGCGGTCACCTCGTCGCTGGACTGCTTCATGCGGTACCGGATCAAGATCTGCAGCGAGGTGCTGCTCGACATCAACCACAACCTGGTCAACCAGTCGGGCGACATCGCCGACATCAAGGTGGTCGCCTCCCACTCCCAGCCGCTCGCCCAGTGCCGGCAGTGGCTGAAGAAGAACCTGCCCGGCATCCCGC
>JBFLZZ010000079.1:0-12657 GCA_040755255.1 Thermodesulfobacteriota bacterium | reverse complement strand
GTGGGAGAGCGCTACCTTGACACGGTAGAAGTCGGCGGTTCAATCCCGCCCGTGCCTACCAGATTGGAAACCAGTAAAGCTTCGCGTGGGGACTCCAGCGAAGCTTTATTGTTTCTTCGAACGTTGATGCCGATGCCGGTACGTTGCCGGTCGCGGATGGTGCCAGATGAGTGAGATACGGATAGCGATTGCGGAAGGGGAGGCGAAGCGTTTCGCCGCCGGCACCACGGTGGAGGCGGCCCTTGGCGAACTCCTCTCCGGTAAGCAGCGCAAGCGGGTGATCGCCGTCCGCTGCGGCGGGGAACTGCTCGACCTTTCCCGGCCGCTGGCCGCGGACTGCGAGCTCGAACCGCTCACCGCCGAATCCGCCGGGGCCCTGGACATCCTGCGCCACTCCACCGCCCATCTCATGGCCGAGGCGGTACTCGACCTGTTCGGGCCGGAGGTGAAGGTCGCCATCGGGCCCGCCATCGCCGACGGCTTCTACTACGATTTCGATCGATCGACGCCGTTCACCCCCGAGGATCTGGAACGGATCGAGGCGCGGATGGCGGAAATCGCCGCCGCCGGCCAGCCCTTCCGTCGCGAGGAGATGGGCGTCGCCGAGGCGATGCGCCTCTTCGAGGCCAAGGGGCAGACCTACAAGCTCGAACTGCTGCGCGAGATGGAGGGAGATCGGGTCTCGGTCTACCGGCAGGGTTCCTTCGAGGATCTGTGCCGCGGCCCGCATCTGCCCCACACCGGCTGGATCAAGGCGTTCAAGCTGTTGAGCCTTGCCGGGGCCTACTGGCGCGGCGACGAGCGCAACGCCATGCTGCAGCGGATCTACGGCACCGCCTTCTTCGAGGCCAAGGAGCTGAAGCAGTACCTGCACAACCTTGAAGAGGCGAAGAAGCGCGACCATCGTCGCCTCGGCAAGGAATTGGAGCTGTTCACCATCCAGGACCAGGTCGGACCCGGGCTCATCCTCTGGCAGCCCAAGGGAGCACTGCTCCGCAAGCTCATCGAGGATTACTGGCGGGACGAGCATTACCGGCACGACTACGAGCTGCTCTACACCCCGCACATCGCCAGGATCGACCTGTGGAAGACCAGCGGGCATCTTGACTTTTACGGGGAAAACATGTTTTCTCCGATGACGATCGACGATGTGCGGTACCAGCTCAAGCCGATGAACTGTCCGTTCCACATCAATATCTACAACTCGCGCAAGCGCAGCTACCGGGAATTCCCGATCCGCTGGTGCGAGCTGGGCACGGTCTACCGCTACGAGCGTACCGGTGTCCTGCACGGTCTCCTGCGGGTGCGGGGGTTCACCCAGGACGACGCCCACATCTTCTGCCGCGCCGACCAGATCGAGGAGGAGATCTTCAATATCCTCGCGCTGAACATGCACATTCTGGAGCGGTTCGGCTTTACGGAATACGACATCTACCTGTCGACCCGGCCGGAGAAGTACGTCGGCAGCGACGCCCACTGGGCGCAGGCCACCCTGGCGCTGCAGAACGCCCTGGAGAAGAAGGGACTGGCCTACGCCGTCGATCCGGGCGAGGGGGTCTTCTACGGCCCGAAGATCGACATCAAGATCAAGGACGTCCTCGGCCGTGCCTGGCAGTGCTCCACCATTCAGGTGGATTTCAACCTGCCGGAACGGTTCGGCATCGTCTATACCGGCGATGATGGCCGCGAGCACCAGCCGATCATGATCCACCGGGCGCTGATGGGTTCGCTGGAACGGTTTTTCGGCGTGCTCATCGAGCACTATGCCGGCGCTTTTCCGGTGTGGCTCAGCCCGGTGCAGGCGCGGATCCTCAACATCACCGACGCCCAGGCGGACTGGGCCGGCGAGGTTTACCGGCAGCTGCGGGCGGCCGGGGTACGGGTGGAGAAGGATCTGCGCAACGAAAAGCTTACCTACAAGATCAGGGAGGCCCAGGTCGCCAAGGTCCCCTACATGATCATCATCGGCGACAAGGAAAAGGAAGAAGGAAAGATCACCGTGCGGCTGCGCAACGGCGACAACCTGGCGGCGATGACGCCGGCGGAGTTCGCCGAGCGGATCCGCTCCGAATGTAGGCAGGCCGGCCAATGACGGCAGGCCGCTTCGATCGGCAGCGGTGATGAGGCAGGGTGGGTTCGCAACCAGCTCCGGGGCGGAACGGCCGCCGGGAAAAAGGCCGCGGCTCACCACGCGACACGGCGTTGGCATCGTCTTCACGATGCCGGCAATCAAGACTGCGCAGCGCAGGAGGTAGCTTATCAAAGGCAACAGGCAGGGCGTGAAGGGAAAGCAGGAAGACAGGACGAGAATCAACCGGGCGATCCGCGCCGATCAGGTCCGGGTGATTGGTCACGACGGCGAACAGCTCGGCATCATTTCCATCGGCGAGGCACTGGAAAGGGCCGAGGCCGAAGGGCTTGATCTGGTGGAGGTTTCGGCGACCGCCGAGCCGCCGGTCTGCCGGATAATGGATTACGGCAAGTTCCGGTACGAACAGAGCAAGAAACAGGCCGAGGCGAGGAAGAAGCAGTCGGTCGTCGAAATCAAGGAGATCAAGCTGCGGCCGAAGACCGAAAAGCATGATCTCGATTTCAAGATCAAGAACATCCGGCGGTTCCTGGAAGCCAAGAACAAGGTAAAGGTGACCGTGCGGTTCCGTGGGCGGGAAATCGTCTACGCCGATACCCAGGGCAGGACGACACTCGATTCCATCGCCCAGACGCTGGAGGATATCGCCACCGTGGTGCAGCCGCCCACCATGGAGGGGCGGCAGATGGTGATGTTCGTCGCACCGAAAAAATAGGACCTTCGCGGCCTTAAGGAAAATATCCCGTGCGACAGATCCTCCGCCGGCGGAGGATCTGTCCGTTCAATGAGTATTCTACCGTCAAGGAGTGCAACCATGCCGAAGATGAAGACCAATCGTGGCGCCGCCAAGCGGTTCCGGGCCAGCGGTACCGGCAAGATCATCAGAAACAAGGCCTTTGCCAGCCACATTCTGACGTCGAAGACCACCAAAAGAAAGCGTAACCTGAGAAAATCCGGGCTGGTGGACGACACCAACCTCCGGGGAGTGAAGCGACTGCTGCCCTACATGTAAGGCCGCATCCCGCCTTTCCCTATCTTGTACAAGGAGAACTGACATGCCACGCGTTACCCGCGGGTTCAAGGCCCGCCGCAGAAGGAAGAGAATCCTCGACATGGCCAAGGGCTACCGGGGCGGCCGTCATCGGCTGTTCCGCACCGCCACCGAGGCCGTCGACCGCGCCCTGTGCTACGCCTACCGCGACCGCCGCGCCCGCAAGCGCGATTTCCGCAGTCTGTGGATCGCCCGCATCAGCGCCGCCGTCAAGGAGAAAGGTCTTTCCTACAGCAAGGTCATCGGCGCCCTGAAGAAGGCCAACATCGAACTCGACCGCAAGGCCCTTTCCAACCTGGCCATCGTGGATCCCAACGCCTTTGCCGCAGTGCTGAAGTCCGCCTCCTGCTGATCCGTCGGAGCATGCTGGAACAACTGCAGAAGCTGCGGGAGGAAGCCCTCGCCGCCCTCGGCACCGCCCGGGGGCGCGAGGCGCTCGAGGAATTCCGCATCCGCTATCTCGGCCGCAAAAGCGGGTTCATCTCGCTGATGCGCGGTATCGGCAGCCTGCCGGAGGCGGAGCGGCCCCTGGCCGGCGCCGAGGCCAACCGGATCCGGACGGAACTGGAAGGACTGCTGGCCGAGAAGCTGCAGGAGGCCGGCGCCCAGGGGCAAGGGCGGCGGGTAACCGTCGACAGCAGCCTTCCCGGCAGAACCCGGCCACTGGGGCACGTCCACCCGGTCACCCGGGTGATGGGCGAAATCTGCGCCGTCTTCGAGGGGCTGGGCTTCACCGTCGCCGAAGGGCCGGATGTCGAGCTCGACTTCTACAATTTCGAGGCGCTCAACATCCCCGCCCATCATCCCGCCCGGGACATGCACGACACCTTCTACGTCAAGCCCGGGGTGCTGCTGCGGACCCATACCTCGCCCATGCAGATTCGGGCGATGCAGGCCTCGAAACCACCGCTCAGGATGATCGCGCCGGGCAAGGTCTACCGCTGCGATTCCGACATCACCCACACCCCCATGTTCCATCAGGTGGAAGGCTTCCTGGTGGATGAGCGGGTCTCGTTCAGCGAGCTCAAGGGGGTGCTGCGGGTCTTTGTATCGCGCATCTTCGAGGAAGATGTCGCCATCCGCTTCCGGCCGAGCTTCTTCCCCTTCACCGAACCCAGCGCCGAAGTGGACATCGCCTGCGTCATCTGCGGCGGCAAGGGCTGCCGGGTCTGCAAGGGGAGCGGTTGGCTGGAGATTCTCGGCGCGGGCATGATCGATCCCGAAGTGTTCAAGAGCGTCGGGTACGATGCCGAGCGCTGCAGCGGCTTCGCTTTCGGTCTCGGCGTCGAACGGATCACCATGCTCAAGTACGGGATCAACGATATCCGGCTGTTCTATGAAAACGATCTGCGTTTTCTCAAACAGTTCTAACCGGCGCGGGTTCCGGTCAACCTCAATACCCCGTCCGTCCGCATGAAACTCACCGTCAACTGGCTCAGGGAATATGTCGACTGCGCCCTGGAACCCAAGGCCATCGCCGACCGGCTGACCATGCTCGGCCTGGAGGTCGATGCGGTGGAGCCACTCCATGCCGGCCTGGACCGGGTGGTGGTGGCCCGCATCGAAGAGGTGACCCCTCACCCGGACGCCGACCGCCTGGTACTCTGCCAGGCCAATATCGGCACCGAGGTGGTGCCGGTGGTCTGCGGCGCCCCCAACGCCCGCGCCGGGCTGCTCTCCGCCCTTGCCCTGCCCGGAGCGAAGCTGCCCGGTGGCGAGATTCGCAGATCGAAGATCCGCGGTCAGGTTTCCGCCGGCATGTTCTGTTCCGGCAAGGATCTCGGCATCGGTGCCGATAATGACGGCATCGTCGAACTGCCCGCCGGCATGACGCCGGGCGTCGATATCCGCGTTGCCCTCGGTCTCGCCGACACGATGATCGAGATCGACCTCACCCCTAACCGGCCGGACTGCGCCAGTGTCGTCGGCATCGCCCGGGAAATCGCCGGCGCCACCGGCGGCCGGCTGCTGCGCGAGCGGCTGCCCGCGCCCCCGGCGCTCGCCGCCCATGGATTGCCGTTCACGGTGGTGGTGGAAGACGGTGACGCCTGCCCCCGCTACATGGCGAGGCTCATCCGCGACGTCCGGGTCGGCCCGTCGCCGGCCTGGCTCCGCAACCGGTTGCAGGCGGTGGGGCTGCGGCCGATCAGCAATGTGGTCGACATCACCAACTATGTACTGCTCACCCTCGGCCAACCCCTGCACGCCTTCGATTTCGACCGTCTCGCCGGCGGCATCGTCGTCCGCCGCGCCCACCCCGGTGAGCGGATCACCACCCTGGACGGCGTAGCGCGCGAGCTGACCCCGGAAATGCTGCTCATCTGCGACCAGGTGCAACCGATGGCCGTGGCCGGCGTCATGGGAGGCGGAGCCAGCGAGGTGAGCGACGCCACCGTCAACGTCCTGCTGGAGAGCGCCCATTTCAACCCGGTGAGCATCCGCAAAACGAGCCGCGCCCTGCGCCTTTCCACCGACTCTTCCTACCGTTTCGAACGCGGCGTCGATCCTGCCCTGCCGCCGGTGGCCATGGAGATGGCGGTGCGGCTCATCCACGAGCTTTGCGGCGGGGTCGTCTGCTCCGGCGGTTACGACCTCGGCGGCGACACCATCGCGCCGCCGCCGCCTATCATCCTGCGCCGCCGGCGGGTCTGCGACCTGCTTGGCGTGCAGCTGTCCGCCGAACGCATCGCCGAACTGCTGAACTCCATCGAGATCACCACCACCGTCGACGACGCCGAGAATATGACCGTGCAGCCGCCCAGTTTCCGGATCGATATCGAACGGGAGGTGGACTGCATCGAGGAAATCGCCCGGCTGGTCGGCTACGACGCCATTCCGGTGACCCTGCCGCGGGTGCCGATGTCCTTCGCCCCGGTCGACGCCGGCCGCTCCCTCGCCGCTGCGGTGAGCGGGATCATGACCGCCAACGGCTTCTGGGAGGCGGTTAACTACAGCTTCGTCTCCCCGGCCCACTGCGACATCCTGAAACTCGCCGCCGAGGACGCTGCCCGCGCCACCCTGCCGCTCCTGAATCCCATCGCCGAGAATCAGGCGGTGATGCGTTCGCTGCTGCTGCCCGGTCTGCTGGAAAATACCGCCCGCAACATCAACTACCAGCAGTACGATGTCCGCCTGTACGAAACGGGCAAGGTCTTCGTCAACCGGGGAGAGGAACTGCCCGAGGAGACGCGGATGCTGGCGGCGGTGCTTTCCGGACGCCGCAACCCCGATACGCCGCTGTTGTACGATCAGGGCGAAAAGGTGGATTTTTTCGACTGCAAGGGCGTGGTCGATGCGCTCGTCGCCGAACTGCGGCTGCAGGAGGTGACCTATGGCTGCGACCGGCCGGCGGCCCATGCCGATCCGGACCAGTTCTGCCGCGTGCTCCTCGACAACGTGGAGGTCGGCTGTTTCGGGCGGCTGCTGCCTGCCGTCGCCCAAGCCTACGGAATCAAGCAGGATCTCTGGTTCATCGAAATCAATCTCGACGCGCTGCAGGCGGGCCGCGCCGCCACGCCGATTTTCCGGGAGTTGCCACGCTTTCCCTCGGTGAGCAGGGATGTGGCGCTGGTGATCGCCGACGAGGTGCGCGGCGACGAGGTGATCCGCGCGGTGACCGAGATGCGGCAGAAGCTGGTGGAAGACGTGCAGATTTTCGATGTCTACCGGGGCAAGCCCGTTGCCGATGGGTACAAGAGTCTCGGCATCGCCATCCGTTATCGCTCCCCTGAAAAAACCCTTGATGAAGCCACGGTGGACAAGGTACACGATAAAATCATCCAGACCGTCCTCTCCCGATTTTCAGGGCGGCTGCGGGAGGAATAATGAAACGCTCCAACATAACCCGGAAAGATCTCGCCAGGGCCATCAACGAAAAGATGGGGTTTTCCCAGCGGGGATCGGCCCAGCTGGTCGATGAGGTGTTCTCCTGCGTCAAGGAGGCGCTGCTCAGCGAGGAGCCGGTGAAACTGGTCCAGTTCGGTTCCTTTCAGGTGATGAAAAAAGGCGTGCGCATGGGGCGCAACCCGCGCACCGGGACGGCCATGGAGATCGCGCCCCGCAGCATGATCTCCTTCCGGGCCAGCAAGGTCTTGCGGGCAAAAGTCAACGAGTAAGGCGTGCGCGGCGACCCTCCCAGCGAACAAACGGTTGTCATCCCCGACAAACTGTATTTCAAGATCGGTGAGGTGTGCCGCCTCACCGGCATCAAGCAGCATGTGCTGCGCTACTGGGAAGCTGAATTTCCGATCCTGCGGCCGCAGCGGGCCTCCTCCCGGCAACGGCTCTACCGGCGGGTCGACGTGGAGAACATCCTGACGATCCGGCGGCTGCTCCAGATCGAAGGCTACACCATCGCCGGCGCACGCAAGTATTTCGCCGCCCGCGGCAGGGAAGCGGAACCTGCCGCCGCGCCCCCTGCACGGGAAGAGGCAAGCCGGCGGCTGTTCCATCAGATCAAGGACGAACTCTGCCGCTTGCGCTCCTTTCTCGAACGGGGGTGAGCGGCGGCCGAGACCGGCTTTTCCTCGCACCGCCGGCCATCGGGCTTGACAGCCCGAAGCCGCAAGGGTAAAAAGACACACGCTTCGGAACGTAGCGCAGTCTGGTAGCGCACCTGAATGGGGTTCAGGGGGTCGGAGGTTCGAATCCTCTCGTTCCGACCAGTAATATCAAGGGCTTAGGGGTTATCCTCTAAGCCCTTTTTTCATGCCTAAATTGCCGGGGTACAAATCGGGGTACAAAAAATCACCCCGCTTTGATCTTGCCGGCCAGCCCATCATCCCCCTTTTCCTCGCCCATCTTCCCCGGCGACCACCCAGCCGGCCAACGACCGTGCAGCGATCACCGGCGCGGTGGCAAGATCACCCCACCTACCCATCTTCGCAACTCTGGCTTGTTCCGCGCCGCCCCCGACCGGGGCCACGAACGGCAGCGGCCACCACCCGATGCCGGCGGACCGTCGGCTCCCCTTGCCCTTTGTCGCATTCTCAATGCGGCACCCCTGTCTATCTCGCTGAAAATTCGCACTTATTTTTAGTGACGATACTTCTGAAGTTCCATCCCTTTTCAGTTTATTCCATGACGCTATACTAAAAGGCATGATGATTAACAACTTTTCTGGAGGCGGCACATGGAAGCATTGATTGTGGCTACGGAAGACCGAATTGTTCGGAAGCCTGAACTTCAAAAAATTGTCGGTTTATCTGATCCGACGATCCGTAGGCTGGAGTTGTCAGGTGATTTTCCGAAACGACTCCGCCTTGGTGGCGGGTCGTGCGGTTGGTTGATGTCGGAAGTGCAAGGTTGGCTTCGGGGTCGCAAGGCAGGACGGTAACCATGCTGGAGGGTTTCGAGATGGTCAGGCATTTTTTTAGGCGTGTTGGCCAATGGCAACAGCGCCGCCGGAATATTAAGACCGTCTCCTACTTGGAACGGCACCTTGACGGAGGCTTCGATCCGACAGCCTCACAGTTGTTGGACGCGGCCGTCTTTCTGCGAGATTCCTTTCAAGCTGACCGGCGATGAAACGGGGCGGTTTTGTAAAACTATTCCGTTGCTCCCTCGACTCCCAGGTATGGGCGAACGAGGGTCTGTGGCGGGTCTGGTGTTGGTGTCTCATGCGGGCAGCGCACAAAGAACGGTGGGTTCAGGTGCGGACGGGCAAAGGCCTCACTGAGGTTCGGCTTGCCCTGGGGTCATTCTTGTTCGGGAGGGATTCGGCCGCCCGTGAATTGAGGATGAAACCGAGCACCGTTTGGGATCGAATGCGAAAATTGGAAAAGCTCCAAAATATCGACATTCAAACCAACAGCCACTATTCGGTAATTTCTGTCGTGAATTGGAACAGTTACCAGGGTGAAAATTCAGAATCCGACAGGCAAACCGACAACAAGCCGACAGGTAACCGACAGCCAGCCGACACAAACAAGAAAAGTGAGAAGGAAGGAGAAGCTTCCCCCGGCAAATCTGCCGGCCTCGAACCATCGGTTGACGATCTCCGGCACCGGTATTCGGACCAGACCCTGTTGGACAGGGTGATTGCCGCCATCGCCAGTACGCGCAAGGGCGGCAAGGTCTCCCCGTCGATTGTGTCGGCGCAATTCAAGTCGTGGGAGCGGTTTCCAGTCGCTCAGGTCGAGGAAGGCATGAGGACCTATATCGAGCGGGGCTACGCGGCCGAGGGGAAGGACGAAAAGTACCTGTTGGGGATTATCCGCGGCTGCGGCAGGCGAGAGGCCGCCGCTGGGAGTTCGGCGGCTGGTGGCGACTGGTGGGAGGGGAGCACGACGATATGAATACGCCACGCGAAATCGCGGAACTGCTGGCCGCCGACGCGGAGGGCGTTTGTCGGCTCCTGCTGCCGGGTGGCCGCAGAGCGGCCCAGGAATGGCGCTGTGGCTCCGTCTCGGGGGAGGAGGGGCAATCCCTTGCCGTTCGCCTCGAAGGCGACAGGCGGGGACTATGGGCCGATTTCGCGACCGGCGAGAAGGGCGACCTGCTTGACCTGTGGGTTGCATGCCGGGGGATCAGCCTGCCCGCCGCCCTCAAGGAGGCGCGTGAACACCTGGGGCTCAGAGAACCGGCGTTCAGTCGGCCGGCGGCGCCGAAGAAGGTTTACAAGCCGCCGGTGGTTCCGCCGAAAGCGAAGCCGGTTGACCCCGAGTCGCCGGTTGGCCGGTACCTGATCGGTGAGCGCAAGCTTTCCGCCTCAACCGTTACCGCATACGGTGTGCAGGAAGAGGGGCGGGCGATCCTCTTTCCATTCCCCCGCCCCAATGGACCCCTCGCCATGGCGAAACGCCTGAAACTCGACCGCGGCCCGGACGGCAAGAAGGACATCAGGCCGACATCGGCAGACCAGGAGCCGGCCCTTTTCGGCTGGCAGGCGGTCCCGCCGGGTGCGCGATCGGTGATCATCACCGAGGGCGAGACTGACGCCATGAGCTGGTACCAGTACGGCTTCCCGGCGTTGAGCGTCCCCTTCGGCGGTGGTGGCGGCGCCAAACAGCAGTGGATTGAAACCGAATTCGAAAACCTGCAGCGGTTCGACGAGGTTTTTCTGTCGCTCGACATGGACGAGTCCGGCCGCCAGGCAGCCGAGGAAATCGCTGAACGCCTTGGCCGCCATCGGTGCCGGGTGGTCGAACTTCCGTTGAAAGACGCGAACGATTGTCTGCGAAGGGGCATCTCCCGCGAGGACATGGCCGAATTGGTGGCCGGAGCCCGGACCCTGGACCCAACAGAGTTACGGAACGCGCTGGATTTTTCGCAGGCGGTTGAAGAGCAGTTCCGGCCCCCTGCTGGTAGGCCGACAGGCTTTCTCACCCCCTGGTCAAAGGTCGGGCGCCGTTTCGCACTCAGGCCGGCAGAAGTGACCGTCGTCGCTGGAACCAACGGGCATGGGAAGTCGGAGGGCGTTGGGCATCTCGTCCTTGGCGTCCTTGGGCAGGGGGGCGCTGCGTGTGTCGCCTCCTTGGAGTATTCGCCGGCCAAGTGGTTGTCGAAACTGGCCCGACAGGCGGCGGGGATGGCTGATCCTTCCCCGGCGTACTTGGCCAACATCATGCGGTGGTTCGGCGGCCGCCTCTGGGGCTTCGACGCGGCCGGAACCGCCAAAGCAGCGAAGATCCTTGAGACCTTCGCCTATGCCCGCAAGCGTTACGGAATTGATCTTTTCGTGATCGACAACCTGTCGAAGCTGGACATCGACCTTGACGATTACAACGGTCAGCGGCGGTTCGTCGATTCACTCGGAGATTTTGCCAAGGAGCATAACTGTCATGTGATCCTTGTCGCCCACACGCGAAAAGGTCAGGACGATTCTCGGGCTGGCGGCAAGATGGACATCAAGGGCAGTGGTGCAATCGCCGACCTCGCTGACAACGTGCTGATCTGGTGGCGGAATAGGCCGAAGGAAGAAGAGGTTCGTAAAGCTGGTGTCGATGTGCCTGATTCGTTGCTCGACAAACCAGATGCAGTTGTCCGGTGCGAGAAGCAGCGACATGGTGAAGAGGAGCCGGTGGTTGCTCTTTGGTTCGACAAGGAGAGTCACCAGTTTTTGGAGTATCGAGGGGCGAGCCCTCGGCGTTACGTCCAATTTTCGAAGGAGGGGTAATCATGGTTTCGGTGGTTTTGAAGTTCGGCGACGATGGCAATCTCGCAGATGTGCTTCCGCTCACGACCAGGGAGCGCGACACGGTGCAGGTTGAGGCAGCCTTGGCTCGGCTGTTCTCCGGGAAAGTTCCGCCCTCCCGGTGGGGGCGGTTCCTACAAAAATGTAAATCGGTGGTGGGCCGGGGAGGTGCAAAATGAGCGTCGATTGGGCCGCCATTCGGGCGGAATACGAGGGCGAATCCGGTGTGAGCGTTCGGCAGATTGCCAAGGCGCATGGCGTCGGGCACCCTGCGATCCTGAAAAAGGCCGCCAAAGAGGGGTGGAAGCGGCCGGCCACCGGCGGGGCTGCGGCCCCTGCTGGCAATGAGCAAGGCGCGATGGGCGACGAGCACGGCGCCGCGGTAGACCAGGCGAGCGTTGCCGACAAGCGGCAGGGCCCGGTGACCGTCGAAGCTGGCGGCCATGGTGCGGCCACCATGGAAACGGAACCGGCAGAGATTCGGGCGGCCCGGCACGACCTCGAAGAGGCGACGGCGGGAATACACCGGCTGCGGGCGGCGCTGGCCGATCTGGAGGGCCGGGAAATGGCGACCCGGGCGCGGTTGCGTGAAATTCCGGGCGAGGTCACCGCCGCATGGGTTTCGGCCCTGCTTGACGCCGGCGACAAGGCCGGAATTGTCGCCCTGCGGCTGGAGGGGGCGGCCCTGGGGGCAACCCTCGCGGAGCTGCCGGCGGCCCGCGCCATCCTGGAACGGCGGATTGCTGAGGCTGGACGGCGATGCGGCCAGGCGCAGGCGGGCATCGACAGCTACGAGTCGTTGCAGAGGTACGAGGATCAGGTTGCCAGCCTCGCGCAACGCGGCACCGAAATGAACGGTGGCGAGGTTCGCGAGTTGACTGCCCTCGGTGGCCCCTTGGGGAAGCGTCGCGAGATTGACGCGTTGGACATGGCCCTGCGGCACCACAGCGGCACGCCGCCTTATGGCCTTGGCCGCCGTGGCGAGCCGATGGAATGGCCGGCTGTTGCCGGGGGGAGGTGATGCCATGGCTTTCGACATCGACGGCGCACGGCAGGCGGGGGTAACGGATCGGCAGATCATCGACGCGCTTCTGCCGCGGCATGACTTCGACCTTGACGGGGCGAGGAAGGCGGGGGTGACCGATGCTGACATTGCGTCCGCCCTGGTCCAGGCTGAAAACGGCGGGTACCAGTCTCCTGCGGCAGCAGAGAAAGAACGGGAGTCGCCCGGCTTCCTGAAATCGGTCAAGGGCGGGCTCTACGATGTCAAGCAGACCGCCGAGGGCATGGGGGCGCTGGTGGGCGGGGCCGTTGAGAAGTACACGCCATTCGAGGACTTGGGCCGCGAAACGAAGGAGTACTGGCTCCGCAAGCACCAGGAGA
>JBFLZZ010000078.1:0-12831 GCA_040755255.1 Thermodesulfobacteriota bacterium | reverse complement strand
ACGTGACGATCACCGGCGAACTGATCACGCCGATCGCGATGGAGAAGGAACTGCGATTTGCGATCCGCGAGGGCGGCCGCACGGTGGGCGCCGGCGTCATCAACGAAATTATCGAGTAACAGGCGAACAAGATGATCCAGACACAGAAGATCCGCATCAGGCTCAAAGGGTACGACAACAAGCTCCTGGACCAGTCAACCCAGGAGATCGTCGACACCGCGAAGCGTACCGGCGCCATGGTGGCGGGGCCGATCCCGCTGCCCACCAACATCAACAAGTTCTGCGTGCTGCGGTCCCCGCATGTGGACAAGAAGTCGCGGGAGCAGTTCGAAATGCGTACCCACAAGCGCCTTCTCGACATCCTCGAACCCACCCAGCAGACCATCGACGCGCTGATGAAGCTCGAGCTCTCGGCCGGCGTCGACGTGGAAATCAAGCTGTAGGCCGCCGCGCGGACCGCATCGCAGCGAGCAACAACGCACCAGGTAAAGCGCAATGCCAAAGAGAATTGGAATACTCGGGAAGAAGATCGGAATGACCAGGATGTACGACCAGCACGGCAACGCCATCGCGGTCACCGTCCTGCAGGCCGGACCTTGCACCATTCTGCAGAAGAAGACCACCGCCACCGACGGCTACAACGCCGTCCAGGTGGGCTTTTCTCCCAAGAAGGAAGCGCGGCTGAGCAAGCCCATGGCCGGGCATGTCAAGGCCGCGGGCAAGGGTGGTTTCTACCACATCAAGGAATTCCGCACCAGCGAACCCGACAAGTACGAAGTCGGCCAGGAACTGATGGTGGGCGATCTGTTCAACGTGGGCGGCATTGTCGACATCAGCGGCAAGACCAAGGGCCGGGGGTTCCAGGGCGTGGTCAAACGGCACGGATTCAAGGGCGGCAAGATGACCCACGGATCGATGTTCCACCGCGCGCCGGGCTCCATCGGCGCCTGCGCATGGCCGAGCCGGGTGATCAAGGGCAAGAAGATGCCCGGCCACATGGGTGACGAGATGGTAACCAAACGGAACGTCATCATCATCGATGTCCGCACCGATGACAATCTTCTCATCGTGAAGGGATCCCTGCCGGGACCCAACAACGGGATCCTGCAGATCTTCACGAAATAGCAAGAGTCTGATTCAACGTAGGAGAGCCAGGAAATGGCAGTAGCAGCAGTTGTCAACATAGACAAACAGAAGGTCGGCGAGATCGAACTCAACGACGCCGTCTTCTCGGTAGAGGTCAAACAGGGCATCCTCCACGACATCGTCCGGATGCAGCTGGCCAACCGGCGCGCAGGGAACGCCAGCACCAAGACCCGCACCGAGGTGCAGGGTTCAGGTGCCAAACCCTGGCGGCAGAAAGGGACCGGCCGCGCCCGGGCCGGCTACAAGCGCTCGCCCCTGTGGCGGGGCGGCGGCACGGTGTTCGGGCCGAAACCCCGGAGCTATTCCTATCTCCTGCCCCGGAAGGTCCGCCGTCTCGGCCTGTGCATGGCGCTCAGCGCCCGTCTTTCCGAGAACAACCTCACCGTTCTCGACGATATGAAGCTCGAACGGATAAAAACCAAGGATTTCCTGCGGGTGATGAACGGCCTCGAAATTAAGGACGCTTTGATCGTCGTGCCGGAGCAGAATGAAATTTTGCTGAAATCCTGCCGCAACGTGCCAGGCTACAAGGTCATGCCGGCGGAAGGGCTGAATGTATACGATATCCTCCTGCATAAGCATGTCATTCTGCTGCAACCAAGTATCGAGAAGATTGAAAAGAGGCTGCTCGCATGAAAAACAAGCATGACATCATCAAGAAACCGTGCCTGACCGAGAAGGCAACACTTCAGGAAGGCAAGGTTGTCGTTAAGGTCGATCCGCGAGCCAACAAGATCGAAATCAAGGAAGCGATGGAGGCCTTCTTCAAGGTCAAGGTCGACAGCATTCGCACCGTGAGCATGCGCGGCAAGCAGAAGCGGATGGGGCGCAACGTCGGCAAAACCGCTGAGTGGAAGAAAGCCTACGTCACCCTCGCCAAAGGGGAAAAACTGGATTTTCTCGGCGATCTGTAGGAAGACTGTCAGGTTTGCCTATCAGCTGCAGTATGCT
This sequence comes from Thermodesulfobacteriota bacterium, assembly GCA_040755255.1. GTDB lineage: Bacteria > Desulfobacterota > Desulfobulbia > Desulfobulbales > S012-135 > JBFLZZ01. The sequence goes on along the minus strand of JBFLZZ010000078.1, from coordinate 10,734 downwards.
TTGAAAAATATCGGGGTTACACATGGCTACAAAGACCTATAAACCTACCTCACCTGGCAGAAGAAACCTGATCACCATTGTGAATCAGGATATCGCCAAGGAGAATGCACCGGAAAAAAGCCTGGTGCGCACCCTCGTCAAGTCGGGCGGTCGCAACAATCTGGGCAGGGTTACCGCCCGGCACCAGGGCGGCGGCCACAAGCGCAAATACCGGATCATCGACTTCAAACGGGACAAGGTGAACATCCCCGCCAAGGTCGCGGCCATCGAATACGATCCCAACCGCTCGTCCAACATCGCGCTGCTGACCTACGCCGATGGCGAAAAGCGCTACATCCTGTCGCCGGTGGGCATCAAGGTGGGAGATACGGTCGTCGCCGGCGAATCGGTGGATATCAAGCCCGGCAACTGCATGCCCATGGGCAACATGCCGCTCGGGTCCATCATCCACAACATCGAGATGAAGATCGGCAAGGGCGGGCAGCTGGTGCGCAGCGCCGGTGTCGCCGCCCAGCTGATGGCCAAGGAGGGTGCCTACGTACTGGTCAAGCTGCCCTCCGGCGAAGTGCGCCGCTTCCACCGGCTCTGCTGCGCCAGTATCGGCCAAATCGGCAATATCGAACACGAAAGCACCAAACTCGGCAAGGCCGGACGCAGCCGCTGGCTGGGCAAGCGGCCGAAGGTGCGGGGCGTGGCGATGAACCCCATCGATCATCCGATGGGCGGTGGTGAAGGTCGCAGCTCTGGCGGTCGCCATCCATGCACGCCGTGGGGCAAGCCGACCAAGGGGTACAAGACGAGAGGCAGGAAACCCTCCGATCGTGAAATTGTGAAGAGAAGATCGTAAGAAGGGGGCATTGACGTGGCTCGTTCGATTAAGAAAGGTCCGTTTGTGGATGACCATCTGGAAAAGAAGGTCAATGAGGCCAAGGAATCCGGTTCGCGCAAGGTCATCAAGACCTGGTCGCGGCGGTCGGACATCACTCCCGACATGGTGGGCCTGACCTTCGCCGTGCACAACGGCAAGAAGTTCATCCCCGTGTACGTGACGGAGAACATGGTTGGCCAGAAGCTTGGCGAGTATGCACCGACCCGTACGTTCTACGGTCATGCCGGCGCCAAGAAGGGCAAATAATCAATCTGGAGCAACTCGCAGATGGAAACGAGAGCAGTAGCGAGAAATATACGGATATCGGCGCAGAAGGCGCGGCTGGTCGCCGACCTCGTCCGTGGCAAGGATGTGGACGCGGCGATCAACACCCTGCGTTTCATGCCCAAGAAGGCGGCGCGCATCATCCGCAAGGTGGTGGAGTCTGCGCTGGCCAACGCCAACCAGAACGAATCCATCGACGTGGACAGCCTGTACGTCAAGACCATTTACGTCGACGGCGGCTCCATGCTGAAGCGGATGCTGCCGCGGCCGATGGGCAGAGCAACGCGCCTGCTCAAGCGCACCAGTCACATCACGGTCGTCCTTGACGAGCACTGAGACAGACCGAACAACGTCGTTTTAATGGAGGATCACCTTGGGCCAGAAAGTCAATCCAATCGGCTTGCGTCTGAATGTCATCCGTACCTGGGATTCGGTCTGGTATGCTGACCGCGACTATTCCAAGTACCTGCTGGAAGACAAGAAGCTGCGGAATTTCCTGAAAAAAAGGCTCTATCACGCCGGCGTCTCCAAGATCAACATCGCCCGCACCGGTGAGAAGGTGCGCATCAAGCTGCACACCGCCCGTCCCGGGATCGTCATCGGCAAGAAGGGCGCGGAGATCGAAACCCTGAAGCAGGATATCGAGAAGCTGGTGAAACGGCCCTGCGTCCTCGACATCCAGGAAGTCCGGCGTCCGGAGGCGGACGCGCAGCTGGTAGCCGAGTCGGTGGCCATGCAGCTGGAGCGGCGGGTCGCCTTCCGGCGGGCGATGAAGAAGACGGTGAATATTGCCTTGAAGTTTGGCGCCAAAGGTATTAAGATCTGCTGTTCCGGCCGTCTGGGGGGTGCTGAAATGTCCCGTACCGAATGGTACCGGGAAGGGCGGGTGCCGCTGCATACCCTGCGGGCCGACGTCGAATACGGATTTGCCGAAGCGAAGACGACCTACGGCATCATCGGGGTCAAGGTTTGGATATTCAAGGGCGAGGTTCTCTCTTCGGAAGAAGAGCAGTAAGCCGCCTTTCAACCACGGACAGGTCAGACTATGTTAAGTCCCAAAAAGGTTAAGTTTCGGAAGAGGATGCAGGGGCGGACCACGGGCAGTGCCCAGCGCGGCTCCTCGATCAGCTTCGGCGAGTACGGACTGAAGGCCGTGGAATGCGGCCGGTTGAGCTCGCAGCAGATCGAGGCGGCCCGTATCGCCATCAACAGGACCGTCAAGCGTGGCGGCAAGATGTGGATCCGCATCTTCCCCGACAAGCCGGTAACCAAGAAGGCGGCCGAGACGCGGATGGGCAGCGGCAAGGGCAGCCCGGAATCCTGGGAGGCGATCATCAAGCCGGGCAAGGTTCTCTACGAGCTGTCCGGGGTCGATGAGAAACTGGCGATGAAGGCCCTGACCCTCGCTGGAAACAAGCTGCCGATCGCCACCCGGGTGGTCGTCAAGGAGAGGAGTCTATGAAGCTTGACGAGATACGAGCGATGAGTTCCGGGGATCTTGCCACCAAGATGAAGGATCTCTCCGAGGAATACTTCCGGCTGCGATTTCAGCATGGCGTCCGTCCGCTGGACAATCCGGCGCAACTGCGCAAGATCAAGAAGGACATCGCCCGGATGAAGACAGTAATCACCGAAAGGAACATAGCCGGCTGAACCGGAGTCCCGGACCACCAGTTGACAGGAAACACATATGGCTGACAAGGCAACCTCAAGGAAGAAAAGAGTCGGGACCGTGGTGAGCGACAAGATGGAGAACACCATCGTCGTCCAGGCCACCCAGCTGAAAAAGCACAAACTTTACGGCAAGATTCTTCGCCGCAACGTTAAGTATGTCGCCGATGATCCGCAGAATACCTGCAAGATCGGCGATCGGGTGCTCATCGAAGAATGCCGGCCGCTCAGCAAAACGAAACGGTGGAGAGTCCGGGCAATCATCGAAAAGGCAGTCTGAGTCGGCGCCCCGGCGCCCCGCCTTTTCCCCGAGCGCCGGCGCTCCGCTGCCGGCGTACTGAACAGTAATGTGGTGTAACGATGATACAGACAGAAACCGTACTTAATGTCGCAGACAATTCGGGGGCCAAAAAGGTCCTCTGCATCAAGGTGCTGGGTGGCTCACGGCGCAGATACGCACGCATTGGCGACGTCATCGTGGTCAGCGTCAAGGAGGCGATCCCCAACTCCAAGGTCAAGAAGGGGGATGTCCTGAAGGCCGTGGTGGTGCGCACCAAGAAGGAGCTGCAGCGGCCCGACGACACCCTGGTGCGCTTCGACGAGAACTCGGCCGTGCTCCTTTCCAACTCCGGCGATCCCATCGGAACGCGTATTTTCGGACCGGTGGCCAGGGAGCTGCGGGGCCGTGGTTACATGAAGATCATCTCCCTTGCCCCCGAGGTCCTGTAATTCAGGATAGCAGGCAGGGATCAACGACGAGGAAGAGCAATGGCTGGCTCCAGAAAACTGAAAAAGGACGACCGGGTCGAAGTGATCACCGGCAAGGACAAGGGGCGGGTGGGCAAGATCCTGCGCATCGCCGCCGAGGACCGGATCATCGTCGAAAAAGTCAATATGATCAAACGGCACACCAAACCGAACATGGCCAACCAGCAGGGCGGCATCGTGGAAAAGGAGGCTGCCCTCCACATTTCCAACGTCAAGCTGATCTGCCCCAAGTGCAGCAAGACCGTGAAGGTTGGTAAAAAAATACTCGAAGACGGCACCAAGATCCGCACCTGCAAGGGCTGCGGTGAGTCCGTCGACGGGAAGGCCTAAGCCGCACAAGGAGGGCTGACCCAATGGCAGGGCTCAAGGAACAATACATGAAGGAATGCGTGCCCGCGATGATGAAGGAATTTTCCTATTCCAACATCATGGAGGTACCGAAGATCGACAAAATCGTGCTCAACATGGGGCTGGGCGAGGCGGTGCAGAATCCGAAGATCGTCGATTCCGCCGTCAACGAACTGACCCTGATCGCCGGCCAGAAGGCGGTGGTCACCCGCGCCAAGAAGTCCATCGCCGGCTTCAAGCTGCGCCAGGGCATGCCCATCGGCTGCTGCGTGACCCTGCGGCACGAAAAGATGTACGATTTCCTCGCCAAGCTGATCCATATCGCGCTTCCCCGGGTGCGTGACTTCCGGGGGGTGTCGAAGAACGCCTTCGATGGCCGCGGCAACTACGCCATGGGCATCAAGGAGCATATCATCTTCCCGGAGATCGAGTACGACAAGATCGACAAGGTCAAGGGGCTGAACGTGGTGATCACCACCACCGCAACCAACGATGCCGAGTGCCGGTTCATGCTCCAGCAGCTGGGCATGCCGTTCACCAAGTAAACGATACTGACGCCCAGGAGGTTAGGGGTGGCTAAAAAATCTTTGATCGCGAAGGCGCAGCGGGAACCCAAGTTCAAGGTACGTGCCTACAACCGCTGCCCGCTGTGCGGCAGGTCGCGCGCCTTTCTCAGGAAATTCAGCTTGTGCCGTATCTGTTTCAGGACCCTGGCCAACAGGGGCGAGATTACCGGCGTTACCAAGTCGAGCTGGTGAGACCCGCCAGCAGTCGATATCGTGAACGATAAGGAGACAGACCCGTATGTCCATGACTGATCCTCTGGCCGATATGCTGACCCGTATTCGCAACGGGCTGCAGGTCCGTTTCGAGAGCATCGATGTTCCCGCCTCCAACCTCAAGAAGGGGGTCGCGGAGATCCTCAAGCAGGAAGGCTACATCAGCGGCTACCAGACCGCCGAAGAGGATGGCCGTCCCACCCTCAGGATCAACCTCAAGTACGACGAGCACCACCAGGGCGTCATCGTCGGACTGAAGAGGGTGAGCAAGCCGGGGCGACGGGTGTATGTAGCCCACGACCAGATACCGAAGGTGATGAGTGGGCTCGGGATCTCCATCCTGTCCACCTCCAGGGGAATCATGGCGGACAAGAGTGCCCGTGCCGAAAAGGTTGGCGGGGAACTGCTCTGCCAGGTCTGGTAAGACCGTAACTTCTAACTGTGTGGAGATCGATCATGTCACGGATTGGCAAGAAACCAATTCCACTTCCGAAGGATGTGAAATATGTGGTGGGGGACGGGGTCATCGAGATTACCGGTCCCAAGGGTAAGCTTTCCCGGAAGCTGATTCCGCAGGTGGACGTGGTGGCCGAAAGCAGCGACCTCGTCATCAAGGGGAGCGACGATTCCCGCCAGACCGACGCCTTCTGCGGCATGTACCGCTCACTGGTGGACAACATGGTGACCGGCGTGTCGAAAGGTTTCAAGAAACGGCTGGTGGTCGAGGGCGTGGGCTACCGCGCCAGCGTCGCCGGCAGGATGCTGACCTTGAACGTCGGGTTTTCCAATCCGGTCGACTTCGATCTGCCGGAAGGGGTGGCTGCCACCATCGACAAGAACGTCATCCAGCTCGAGTCCATCGACAACGAACTGCTCGGACAGACCGCGGCCAAACTCCGCGCCATCCGCAAACCCGAACCCTACAAGGGCAAGGGTATCCGTTACGAGGGCGAGCGGATAGTCCGTAAAGTCGGCAAGGCAGCCGGCAAGAAAAAGTAAGCCGAACAGGGTTGCAACCATGGCCAAGACATCACAGAAAGTCGTTGCCCGCAGGAAGAGAGTACAGCGGATCCGCCGGAAGATCGCCGGCAGCGCCGAGCGTCCGAGACTGCGGGTGTTCAAAAGTACCAAGCACATCTACGCCCAGCTCATCGACGATACGGCTGGCCATACCCTCGCGTCCATGTCGTCCCTCGACAAGCAGATCACCGGCGACGGCGAACTGAAGGGCAAGACCGCCAAGGCGCAGAAGGTCGGCATGCTGCTGGCGGAGAAGGCCAAGGCGGCCGGGATCAGCCAGGTGGTCTTCGATCGTGGCGGCTACATCTATCACGGCAGGGTGAAGGCCCTGTCCGACGGGGCCAGGGAAGCTGGCCTGGCGTTCTGATCCGCTTGGAATATAGCCAAATTCGGAGGACAAGGTCTTGGCTGATTTTAGAAACGAATCCAGTGAAGAGCAGCTGATTGAGAAGATCGTCTTCATCAATCGGACAGCAAAGGTCGTCAAGGGCGGCCGCCGCTTCAGCTTCAGCGCCATCTGCGTGGTCGGCGACGGCCAGGGCATGGTTGGCTACGGGCTCGGCAAGGCCAACCAGGTGCCCGAGGCAATCCGCAAGGGCATCGAACAGGCGAAAAAGAACATGCGGAAGGTCGCCATCAACCAGGTGAGCATCCCCCATGAAATCGTCGGGAGTTTCGGTGCCGGCAGGGTGCTGCTGAAACCCGCCTCGGAAGGTACCGGCGTCATCGCCGGCGGCCCGATCCGGGCGGTGCTCGAAGCTGCCGGGGTGCAGAACATCCTGACCAAATGCCTGGGTTCCCACAACCCCCACAACATGGTCAAGGCCACCCTCGCCGGGCTGCGGGGGCTGCGCTCCGTGGAAACGATTTCCAGGCTGCGCGGCAAGAGCGTCGATGAAATACTCGCCTGAGGGCAACGAGCATCTGCAAGGGAACTGACATGGCTGAGCAAGTGAAAATAACGCTGAAAAAGAGCGCCATCGGCAGCACGGAAAAGATCAGGGCGACCCTCACCGGGCTCGGCCTGACGCGAACCAACAAGACCGTGATCCGCAAGAATACCCCTGAGCTGAGGGGCATGATCAACAAGGTCGTGCATCTCATCGTGGTGGAGGAACTGTAAATGCTTACTCTCAGTAATCTGTCGCCGACGCCGGGATCGCGGAAGAACCGCAAGCGTATCGGCCGTGGCCAGGGTACCGGTCAGGGCGGCCAGGCGGGCAAGGGACACAAGGGTGCCAAGGCCCGCTCCGGGCAGACCATCAAGATCGGCTTCGAGGGCGGGCAGATGCCGCTGCAGCGCCGGCTGCCGAAGCGAGGCTTCACCAACGGCCGCTTCCGCCAGGAAGTCGCCATCGTCAACATTCGCGACCTCGATCGGTTCAACGACGGCGAGACCGTCGATCGCGCCAGCCTGCTGGCCGTCGGCCTGATCAAGAAGGCGGATTGCACGGTGAAAATCCTCGGCGAAGGTGACATCGCCAAAAAACTGACCGTTGCCGTCGACAAGGTGTCCGCCGGGGCGCGTCAGAAGATCGAGGCTGCCGGGGGCAGCGTCCAGGAGTAATCCATGGCCGGAGGATTCCAGAACGCCGCCAGCATCCCGGAGCTGAGACGTCGCATCGTCTTCACGCTGCTGATGCTGTCGGTCTACCGTATCGGAGTGCATATCCCGACGCCTGGAATCGACGGCGAGGCCCTGTCCGCGTTCTTCAACAAGAACGCGGGAACGCTCTTTGACATGTTCAACATGTTCTCCGGCGGCGCCCTCGAGAACTTCTCGATCTTCGCCCTGGGGATCATGCCCTATATCAGCTCTTCCATCATCTTTCAGCTGCTCACCGTGGTGGTGCCGCAGCTGGAGGCCTTGTCCAAGGAAGGCGAAGCCGGCCGTCGCAAGATCACCCAGTACACCCGCTACGGCACGGTGGTCCTTTCCATCATCCAGGGTCTGATGATCAGCACCGGCCTCGAGAGCATGACCGCCCCCGCCGGCGGCGCGATGATCGTCCTCAATCCGGGCTGGAGTTTCAAGCTGATGACCATCATCACCCTCACCTCCGGCACGGCCTTCATCATGTGGCTCGGCGAGCAGATGAGTGAACGCGGCATCGGCAACGGCATCTCGCTGATCATCTTCGCGGGTATCGTCGCCAGGATGCCGGCCGCCATCGCCAACACCTTCCGTATGGTGACCGGCGGCGAGCTGATAGTGATCCTGCTGCCGATCCTGGTGGCCCTCATGGCAGCGGTCATCGCCATCATCATTTTCTGCGAGACCGCGCAGCGGCGCATCCCCATCCAGTACGCCAAACGGGTGGTAGGCCGCAAGCAGTACGGCGGACAGCGCACCCATCTGCCGCTCAAGATCAATATGTCGGGCGTGATTCCCCCCATTTTCGCCTCCTCGCTGATGATGTTCCCGGCCACCATCGGCGGCATGGTGAAGATTGACATCGTTCAGCAGATGGCTGCCTACCTGCAGTGGGGAACGCCGCTGTACACCGTCATGTACGTGGCCCTGATCGTCTTCTTCTGCTTCTTCTACACCGCGGTCACCTTCAATCCGGTGGACGTCGCGGAAAACCTGAAGAAGAACGGCGGCTTCATCCCCGGAGTCCGGCCCGGCAAGCAGACCTCGGATTTCATCGACAGGATCATGGTACGGCTGACGGTGATCGGTGCCATCTACATCTCCGCCATCTGCGTGCTGCCGGAGATCCTGATCAAGAAGATGAACGTGCCCTTTTATTTCGGCGGCACGGCGCTGCTCATCGTGGTTGGCGTCGCCATCGACACCATCGCCAAGATCGAATCGCACACCGTCATGCGCAATTACGATGGTTTCTTGAAAAGCGGCCGGATCAAGGGACGCTGATCCCCTCCGGGATCCACGTACTGATGGGTAGAGCGATCATTCTGAAGTCTGCCGCCGAGATCGAAGTGATGCGGGAGGCCAATCAAATCGTCGCATCTACCCTCAGTCGCTTGCGCAAACTTGTTCAGGCGGGGATAACCACTCTCGACCTGGACAGGGATGCGGAACAGTTCTGCAGGGGTTGCGGCGCGGAACCGGCCTTCAAGGGATACCGGGGCTTTCCCGGCAGCCTTTGCGTATCGGTGAACGACCAGGTGGTGCACGGCATCCCTTCCGGCAAGGTGAAACTGCGGGAGGGGGATATCGTCAGCATCGACTTCGGCGTGCGCTTCAAGGGTTTTTACGGCGATGCCGCCATTACCCTGCCGGTAGGCCAGGTGAACGAAGGCCGTCGCCGGCTGATGGCAGTCACCGAGCAGGCGCTGGAAAAGGCGATCGAACAGGTGCAGGTCGGTAAACGCATCAACGATATCGCCAGCGCCGTGCAGCACCATGTGGAGAGCAACGGGTTTTCGGTGGTTCGCCAGTTCGTCGGCCACGGCATCGGCAGCCAGCTCCACGAACCCCCGGAGATTCCCAACTACGCAAGGAGGGAGTCGACGACGCGGCTGGTTCCTGGTATGGTGCTCGCCATCGAACCCATGGTGAACGAGGGTACCCACGAGGTTATGATCCTCAAGGATGGCTGGACCGTGGTCACCAGGGATCGAAAGGCCTCTGCCCATTTCGAGCATTCCGTCGCGGTGACCGAGGGCGGGCCGCTGGTTTTGAGCAGAGAGTCAGGTCTTATATAAGCAGGGAGTTGTATGCCGAAGGAAGAGGCGATTCAGGTAGAAGGGACCATCATCGAGCCGTTGCCGAATGCGATGTTTCGTGTCGAGCTCGAGAACGGTTACCGGATTCTTGCCCATATTTCCGGCAAGATGCGGATGCATTTCATAAAGATACTGCCCGGCGACAAGGTGACGGTGGAGCTTTCCCCCTACGATCTGACGCGGGGCCGGGTGATTTTCAGAGCAAAGAAGTAGAAGAAAGGTCTGGTTATGAAAGTTCGAGCTTCCGTCAAGAAGATGTGTGTTGACTGCAAGGTCTACAAGCGTAAGGGCGTCGTGCGGGTCGACTGCAAGATCAAGAAGCACAAGCAGCGTCAGGGCTGATCGCGTTTAATCCCTATCTGGAGGAACTACCTTGGCACGTATAGCTGGCGTTGATTTGCCAAAGAACAAACACCTGGAGATCGCCCTCACCTATATCCACGGCATCGGTAAAAGCACTGCCCGCAAGATTCTCGACGAGGCGAGCCTCGCCTACACCATGAGCAGTGACGACCTCACCGATACCGACATCAACGAGATCCGCAAGATTCTCGAAGCCAACTACCCGGTGGAAGGCGATCGGCGCCGGGAAGTCGGCATGGACATCAAAAGACTGATGGATCTCGGCTGTTACCGTGGACTCCGCCACCGCAAGGGCTTGCCCTGTCGCGGCCAGCGGACCCACACCAACGCCAGGACAAGAAAGGGCCCCCGTAAGGCGGCCATCAAGAAGAAGTAAGGCAGGAGCATACCATGGCAAGCCCCAAAAGTGCGCGCGCCGCCGGCAAGCGTCGTGAGAAGAAGAATATTCCGGAAGGAATCGCCCACATCCATTCCACCTTCAACAACACGGTGGTGACCATCACCGACAAGCAGGGGAACACCGTTTCCTGGTGCAGTTCCGGCTGCATGGGCTTCAAGGGCTCCCGGAAGAGCACCCCCTTCGCCGCCCAGAGCGTGGTGGAGACCGCCAGCAAGAAGGCGATGGAACAGGGGATGCGCAGCGTCGAGGTCCGCATCAAGGGCCCGGGGCCGGGCCGCGATTCCGCCCTGCGGGCATTGACCGGGGCCGGTCTCACGGTGAGCCGGATCTGCGACGTGACCCCCATCCCCCACAACGGCTGCAAACCGCCGAAAAGAAGAAGAGTCTGATCGGGCACCGCCTGTCAGCAACGCATAAAGACGGAGGAACACTTTGGCACGGTACACTGGAGCAAGCTGTCGATTCTGTAGGAGAGAGCGGCTGAAACTTTTTTTGAAGGGTGACAGATGCTATTCCGATAAATGCGCTTTCGATCGGCG
>JBFLZZ010000077.1:0-12986 GCA_040755255.1 Thermodesulfobacteriota bacterium | reverse complement strand
CGACCTCGACGCGCTCCTGGTGCGCACCGACATGGAGGCGGCCACCTCCTACCTGCCCAAGGCCTACTGCGCCATCCTGCGGACGGTGGTCCTCAACGCCACCCACATGCAGCTCGACGCGGTGATCGTCGACGCCGGCCGCGGCAAATGCGACAGCGCCGTTCACGTCGCCCGCATCCTCGCCGACAGCCTCGCCATCCCGGTGGTCACCACCGAAAACGACGACCGGCAAGGGGTCGGTCACCCGATCTGCACCAGCAGTCTGCCGCTCCCCGAAAAGATGGAACGGATCACCGCCGGGGTGAAACGCGCCGACCCGCCGGTTGCCGCTTATCCCCAATGCCCGCCGGTCGCCGGCTTCTGGGGGGTTCCTCCCCGGGATTTCGCCATCCTCGAGCATTTTCCGGCCGCCACCCACGTCTACGGCTGGACCCGCTGCATGGAGAACAAGACGCCGGCGGATCTCGCCCTGGAATCGTACTGCAACCCGGAGGTGCCCACCGTCTTCTTCGCCCAGACCTTCTGCGCCAAGACGGCGCTGGCCCAGCATCTCGCCCGCCGCCACCCCCGCGCCCTCTATCTCGACAGCGACGTCACCACCGGCAGCTCCGGCCGCGCCAAGGTACAGGCATTTCTCGAACTCGCGGGGGCCTATCGGTGATCCTCGGCGATTTCGGCACCTCCTACTGCAAATTTCTCGATACGAGGGAACCGGCCAAAGAACCGTGGCTTGTCGCCGCGCGCGAACTGCCGGAGGATCTGCGGGTCGACCTCGCCACCGGCCACAACGGCAAGCGCTACGCCGACGCCTACGTCAACGAACTCATCGCGCTTGCCAGAGGCGGCGAACGGCTGATCGGCGAAGAGTCCTTCATCCTGCTTGACTGCGGCAGCCGCGACATCAAGTTCGTCCAGTACGAAGGCGGGCGGATGAAGGACATGGGATGGAACGCCGAGTGCGGCGCCTCGATGGGCTTCACCATCGAACTGCTGCAGACCTACTACCGCCTGGACTACCGGACCCTGCCGGTGCCGGACCGCACCTTCAACGTCACCTGCGGCGTGCTCGGCATGAGCCACATCTTCGATTCGGTGATCGCCGGCATCAGCATCGAACAGGCGGTGGCCCGCTTCGTCAAGGGCATCGCGGTGAACGCCTGGCGCTTTGCCGGCAGCCCGGCGCGGCTGCACCTCTCCGGCGGCCTCTGCGACAATCCGCTGTTCGTCGCCTGCCTGCCCTGCGCGGTGGTCCCCCTCGGCCGTTTTGTCCTGCTGGAGGGGTTGCGCGCCACGGCACTGCAGGCGGAGGAAGGGGGATGAGCGAAGCAAGGCGCGGGGGGCAACCGCCCAACTGCTACAGATGCCTGCATTTCTTCATCACCTACGAACCCGCCCTCCCCTACGGCTGCCGGTTCATGGGCTTCAAATCCGCCCGCCTGCCGGCCGAGGCGGTATTCGCCTCCTCCGGCATGCACTGCCAGTCGTTCACGAAAAAACCGAAACCGAAAGGATAAGCCGCAAGGTCACGGTTGGACGATTTTGTTTTTGACAGCGAACGCCGGCCCGCGTACGGTAAGAGTAATACCAATCAGATTCTTACCACGCAAGGAGGCCGGTCATGCGCATCACATCGAAAGGGCAGGTGACTATCCCTCTGTCCATCCGGGAAAAAATGGGACTGCTGCCCAACACCGAGGTGGAGTTCGTTATCAAGGGGAACGTCGTGCAGATCGTCAAGAGTACCCGTCCCGGCAGCGTGCGGAAAAACCGCTTGCTCAAACAGATGACCGGCAAGGCGACGGTGCGCATGACCACCGACGAAATCATGGCTCTCACCCGGGGCGACAAATGACTGCCGGCCGGATCATGGTCGACAGCAATGTGCTTCTCGACGTGCTGACCGAGGACAAAACATGGTTCGGCTGGTCGGGAGAGCAGCTTGCCTCCTTTGCCGAAAAAGGGCGGCTGGTGATCAACCCGGTCATCTACGCGGAGGTCTCGATCGGTTTCGACCGGGTGGAAGAGCTTGAGGCGGCCCTCGGCAGAGAGTTCTTCCACTACGCCGACCTCCCTTGCGAGGCCGCCTTTCTGGCAGGAAAATGTTTTTTGCGCTACCGCCGGGCCGGTGGGCTGAAAAGCTCCCCGCTGCCGGATTTCTTCATCGGCGCGCATGCCGCGGTGGAGAGCATCCCCCTTCTGACCAGGGACATCTCCCGCTACCGCACCTATTTCCCCAGCCTGGAAATCATCTCCCCGTGAGAAGCGATCGATGAAGCGAGGCGGGCCGATTCGGATCCCTCTTCCTCTACCCCGCCTGCGCGGCCAAAAGCTGGCTGGAATCGACGATACCCAAAGTGGCGTAGACCTCAAGCGCCGCCTTGGAATGGTTGAGGGTGTAGAAGTGGATGCCCTTGACCCCCTTGTCGATGAGGTCACGGACCTGTTCGGTGGCCCAGTGGACGCCGACCCGCTCGACGGCCTCGTCCGAGACGGCGCGCTGCACCGCGCGCAGGAGCCCAGCCGGCACCCGGGCGCCGGCGGCCAGTTCCGCCATCCGCGCCATGCTGTGGCGGGAGGTGACGGCCATGACGCCGGCGATGACCGGCACCCTGATGCCGGCAAGCTCACAGCGTTCGCGGAAATCGTAGTAATCGCGGTTGTCGAAGAAGAGCTGGGTGACGATGTAGTCGGCGCCGGCATCCACCTTGGCCTTGAGGTTGTCCATCTCCTTGAGGCGGTTGGGGGTTTCCGGATGCCCCTCGGGGAAGCCGGCGACGCCGATGCACATCTCGGGGAAATGTTTCCTGATGAAGGCGACCAGGTCGGCGGCGTATTCGAAACCGCCCTCGGTCTTCTGCCAGGTGGTCTGTCCCTTGGGGGGATCGCCGCGCAGGGCGAGGATGTTCTTCACCCCGCTTTCCCGGTATTTTTCGAGGATGGCGCGGATCTCGTCGCGGGTGGAGCCGACGCAGGTGAGGTGCGAGACCACGGTGAGATCCGTTTCCTTCTGGATGCGGACGATCAGGTTGTGGGTGCGGTCGCGGGTGGAGCCGCCGGCGCCGTAGGTTACGCTGACGTAGGAAGGCTTGAGCGGCATGAGGTGGGCGATTTGCTGAAAGAGCTTCTCCCAGTCCTCGTCCAACCTGGGCGGGAAAAATTCCAGGCTGAAGGACACGGCGTTGGATTGCAGAATGTCACGGACCAGCATATCGATTCCTTCCTCTCAAAAAACTACCTTGGTTGCGTGGTGCACGAATGGGGATTTCGGGATCGCTTTCGTCACGTCGTTCCTCCCGATGCCGGGGAAGCGGCCGCGTCGCGCGAGGAGCACGGGCGCGTGGCGATCCTGCCCCCACCGCGACGATCTCCCGCATAGCCACTCCGGTGCGCCCCGCGCATGGAAATTCTCAACTCTCGTGCAGCCAGGTACGGATCAACTCCTTGGCCCGCTCCGGATCGCTGGCCGCAAGCCGGCGGATCCGCTCCTGGTTGGTGAGGGTCATCTCCGCCTCCCTGGCTTCCGCCAGCAGCGACTCCATCTCTGCATCGAGGGGAGCCGCCTGCTGCTCCTCGGTCTCTCCGTCCTGCTGCCGGCTGCGTCGGGCGACATATCCGGCCAGCCAGGCGGTCAGCGGCCGCACCACCAGGAACAGCACCGCCAGAAAAACGCAAAAAACCACGATCGGCCTGGACAGCCGGCTCAGCAGTTCGTAGACGAGTTCCATCATCTCCTCCCCCCCACGCCCGGGCCGCCATCACCGGCAACCGTTCAGCAGCAGCGGCCTGAGGGGACAGATTTGCAATCTGTCCCCGTGCGACAACGGTTACCCGTCTCCGCAACTCTTCGCCGCCGCCAATCCTCTCCTCCCGGGACGAAACGCGAAACCTAGCTGAAATTCCGGCGCGGGGCAACAGGGAATTTTTCTCCTTCACGCCGATTCAGCCCCTCGCCGCTTCCGTATTTTTACCCATCAGGAGAATTGACAAGCGCGCCGCCGGTGCAGTAGGTTGCGAACACAAATATATTTGTGGACAAACTCTTCAAGGATCAGCCATGCAGAGTATCATCAACCGCCTGGAGCAGCAACGGCAGGCGGCGCGCTCCGGCGGCGGTTCCGCCCGCATCGAACGACAGCACGCCAACGGCCGGCTCACCGCCCGCGAACGCATCGATCTCCTCCTCGACCGCGACACCTTCGAGGAATGGGACATGTTCATGGAGCACCGCTGCCACGACTTCGGCATGCACGACCAGAAGATCCCGGGCGACGGGGTGGTCACCGGCTACGGCACCATCAGCGGCCGGCTGGTCTTCGTCTTCAGCCAGGACTTCACCGTGTTCGGCGGCTCGCTCTCCGAGGCGCATGCCGAGAAGATCTGCAAGGTGATGGATCATGCGCTGAAGGCGGGCGCGCCGGTGATCGGCCTGAACGACTCGGGCGGTGCCCGCATCCAGGAAGGGGTGGCGTCGCTCGCCGGCTACGCCGACGTCTTCCAGCGCAACGTCATGGCCTCCGGGGTGATCCCGCAGATCTCGATGATCATGGGCCCCTGCGCCGGCGGCGCCGTCTACTCGCCGGCGATGACCGATTTCATCTTCATGGTCCGCGACTCCTCCCACATGTTCGTCACCGGCCCCAACGTGGTCAAGACGGTCACCCACGAAGAGGTGACCGCCGAGGAACTGGGCGGCGCCCACACCCATTCCACCCGTTCCGGCGTCGCCGACGGCGCCTTCGACAATGACGTCGAAGCACTTCTGCTGCTCCGCCGCTTCGTCAACTTCCTGCCCGCCAACAACCGGGAAAAAGCACCGGTATGGCCCACCGACGACCCGGCCGACCGCGAGGAACCGTCCCTGGACACCATCGTCCCCCGCGACGCCAACCACCCCTACGACATGAAGGAGGTGATCCGGAAGGTGGTGGACGAAGGCGATTTCTTCGAGCTCAAGCCCGATTTCGCCAGAAACATCATCACCGGGCTCGCACGGATGGAAGGCGCCACCGTCGGCATCGTCGCCAATCAGCCGATGGTGCTGGCCGGCTGCCTGGACATCGACTCCTCGGCCAAGGCGGCCCGTTTCGTCCGCTTCTGCGACTGCTTCAACATCCCGATCCTCACCTTCGTCGACGTCCCCGGCTTTCTGCCCGGCACCGCTCAGGAGTTCGGCGGCATCATCCGCCACGGTGCCAAACTGCTTTTCGCCTACGCAGAGGCGACGGTTCCCAAGGTGACGGTCATCACCCGCAAGGCCTACGGCGGCGCCTACGACGTCATGAGCTCCAAACACCTGCGCGGCGACGTCAATCTTGCCTGGCCCACCGCCGAGATCGCGGTGATGGGCCCCAAGGGCGCGGTGGAGATCATCTTCAGAAAGGATATCGGCGACCCGGAGAAAATCGCCCGGCGCACCGAGGAGTACCGGGAGAAGTTCGCCAATCCCTTCATCGCCTGCCACCGCGGCTTCATCGACGACGTCATCATGCCGCACGCCACCCGCAAGCGGCTGTGCCGGTCGCTCGCCATGCTGCGGAACAAGCAGCTGGAAAATCCCTGGCGCAAGCACGACAACATCCCCCTCTAGGGAGCCCGCAACCGATGTTCAAAAAAATTCTCATCGCCAACCGCGGCGAAATCGCCTGCCGGGTCATCAGGACCGCCAGGCGGATGCGCATCCGCACCGTGGCCGTCTACTCCGAGGCCGACCAGGACGCCCTGCACGTGCAGATGGCCGACGAGGCGGTGTGCATCGGGCCGCCGGCGGCGGCGGCGAGCTACCTCAATATCGCCAGGATCATCGAAGCCTGCCGGGATACCGGGGCAGAGGCGGTCCATCCCGGCTACGGCTTTCTTTCCGAGAACACCGTTTTCGCCCGGAAACTCGCCACCGCCGGCATCGCCTTCATCGGCCCGCCGCCCGAGGCGATCAGCGCCATGGGCGACAAGCTGGAATCGAAACGGATCGCGGCCAAGGCCGGGGTCAGCACCATCCCGGGCCACGACGGCATCATCGCCGATGCCGAGGAGGCAGTACGGGTGGCCAACCGGATCGGCTACCCGGTGATGCTGAAGGCCTCCGCCGGCGGCGGCGGCAAGGGCATGCGCATCGCGGCAAACGACGCCGAATGCCGCGACGGCTTCGAGCGCGCCGCCAACGAGGCAAAGACCGCCTTCGGCGACAACCGCATCCTCATCGAGAAGTTCATCGAGGAGCCGCGCCACATCGAGATGCAGATCATCGCCGACAACTTCGGCAACACCTTCTGGCTGGGCGAGCGGGAGTGCTCCATCCAGCGCCGCCACCAGAAGGTGCTGGAGGAATCGCCGTCGCCCTTTCTCGACGCCGCAACCCGACGGCGGATGGGAGAACAGGCGGTGGCCCTGGCGCTGGCGGTGGGCTACCGCTCCGCCGGCACGGTGGAATTCGTCGTCGACCGCGACCGCAACTTCTACTTTCTCGAGATGAACACCCGCCTGCAGGTGGAGCACCCGGTCACCGAATACGTCACCGGCCTCGACCTCGTCGAACTGATGATCCGGGTGGCGGCCAATCAGGATCTGCGCCTGGTGCAGGAGGAGATTCCGATGCGGGGCTGGGCGATGGAGGCGCGCATCTACGCCGAGGACCCCTTCCGCAAATTCCTACCCTCCACCGGCCGCCTGATCTCCTACCGGCCACCGGCGGAAAACGAACATGTCCGGGTGGACACCGGCGTCTACGAAGGCGGCGAGGTATCGATCCACTATGACCCGATGATCGCCAAGCTGATCGCCCACGGCACCACCCGCGGCGAAGCGATCAACCGGCTTCAGGAGGCGCTCGACGCCTTCTACATCCGCGGCGTCGCCCACAACATCGGCTTCCTGCAGGCGCTGCTCGCCCACCCCCGCTTCGGGGACGGCCAGTTCACCACCAACTTCATCGCCGAGGAATATCCGGACGGTTTCCATCCGGCGGACGCGCCGCGCAAGAGACCGGAGTTGTTCGTGGTGGTGGCGGCCACGGTGCACCGCATCTATATGGAACGGGCCGCCAGACTCTCCGGCCAGATGTTCGGCCGGGAAAAGCGGGTGGAACAAAGCTGGGTGGTGGTGATGGATCGGGAACACCATCCGGTGACCGTCACCGCGGAAAACCACGGCCGCGGCTACATCGTCGAACATGACGGCCGCAGCTGGACGGTCTTTCCGGACTGGCAGCTGGGCACGCCGCTCTTTCGCGCCGCCGTCAACCGGGTGGAGCTGTGCATGCAGGTGGAACGGCACGGGCTCCGTTACCGGATCTCCCACGGCGGCTGCCAGGCGGACATCCTCGTCCTGTCGCCGCGCGCCGCCGAACTCAACGCTCACATGAAGGAAAAGCCGCCGGCAGACACCTCCCGCTTCCTCCTCTCCCCCATGCCCGGCCTCTTGCTGAAACTGGCGGTGCAGGAGGGCGCCGAGGTCAAGGCCGGCGAGGAACTGGCGGTGGTCGAGGCGATGAAGATGGAGAATTCGCTCAAGGCCGAGCGCGACGCGGTGGTGGCCAGGCTGCTCGCCACGCCCGGCGACAGTTTGGCGGTGGATCAGCCGATCATCGAGTTCGGTTGATCGCCCACGATCGGGCGCACCCGGATGATGGAACGGTGCGGCGCAGAGGGACGAAAACTGCATCGAAATCGCCGCTGGCCTGCCGTTTTCGCAAAAGAACTCCCCGCTACTCCTTGCCGGTTGCTATAGGGGCTTTCAATCCGTTCCCTCTTTCCCACCGGCAACGGCCTGCTTCGATTTCTCATCGGCCTTCACTCCGCCTTCCCTTGGCAGCAGCCCCCGCTTCCGCCCCTCATCCTTGACCCTTTCGATGATATCGCTGGCCAGCAACCGTTCGTTGCGCAGCTGTTTTGCAATGGATTGGGCAACGGCAGGAGGGTATGGCTCTCGGCCTGACCCGGCTGGGAAAATCCGGCGGCACCGCCCTCGCGCAATCGCTGCCACCAAGCGCCTGCTGTTGCAGGGAGAGAAAGCCCATCATCTCTCTCAGCCCGCGGACGGGACGGTTACGGAGGCAATGCGGCAGACAGCACGGCAATCGTTTCGCAGGGCATTTCCACCCCTTGGCTTCGCAGGGCGAGAAAGCAATCCTCCCTCAAAGAATGGCGTTTCTCAATGTGGGTTCGTTCATCGTCCAGCCAGGCCTGAAGTTCAATGGTGAGCGAATAGTCGCCCAATTCCTTCAGCACCACCCGGGGAGGTGGATCGGCAAGAAATCCGGGACGGCCCTTGACGACGTCGAGAAGAATCATGCGGGCACGGCCGATATCCTCGGACACACCGATGGAGAAAGAAAGGTTGAGCCGCAGATGGGGAAAATTGGTATAGGAGGCGACGGTCTTATTGATCACCTCGGTGTTGGGCACTGCAAGCATCCTGCCGTCCAAGGTGACGACGCGGGTGGAGCGCAGGGTGATCCGGTCGATCCGACCATAATTGCTGTCGATCTCGACCAGATCGCCGATGACAAAGGGACGATCGAGAAAGATGAGGATGCCGGCGATAACGTTGGACAGGGAATCCCGAGCGGCAAAACCGATGGTGAGCCCGGCGATCCCCAGGGAGGCAAGCACCGCGGAAACCTCAATACCGACGGAATCAAGGGCGGTGGTGAGGCCGATGACGAGCAAGGTGTACTTGACCAGGGTAAGGATGAAGGTACTGGTCATCCCGTCGGTTTTGCTGCGGCGCAAGATCACCGTCAAACCGGCGCGGACAAAGAGCCAGCCGAACCAGAAGATGGCAAGGATGATCAGAAAGACGATCAGTCTCGTCAACAACAGGGAAACGTATTGACCCAGTGTTGCCGGTTGGAACACTCCCGAAAGCTCGCCCCAGAGATTGCGCAAAAACATTTCCATACCAATCGACCCCGCCTTGCCCGCCAGGGTTGAGATGACGAAGGTTATTCAGGAAATCCGGGAAAAGTCAGCTCCAAAGACCATGACTTGACATACATGCCCCCAATTTCTCTGTCAAGCGGCAAAAGGGGCAACAGCCTGGCGGGAAGCCAGCCGATTATCGAGTGCGGCCTTTCGCCGGGATTCCCTCTGCGCTGGGTCGCCCCAACGCCTTCGGACGCCATGTCGAACAGGGGGTGTTTTACCTGCGCCGTCATCGCGGGTCAGGGTGACGATTTTCCCCTTGCGCCGCGCGTTTTCGCCCGCGCCGTCGGCGCGGCGCTCAACGGATCGTCGGGCCAGTGGTGCTTGGGATAGCGGCCCTTCAGCTCTTTTTTGACCTCCGGGTACACCTCCCGCCAGAAACGGCCGAGATCGGTGGTGACCTGCATGGGGCGGCCGGCCGGCGACAGGAGGTGGAGAACCACCGCCACCTGCCCCCGGCAGACGGCGGGCGTTCCAACCGCGCCGAACATCTCCTGGATCCGCACCGCCAGCACCGGCGGCGAACCGTCCGGGGCGTAGCGCAGGCGGATCTGCGAACCGCTGGGCACGGTGAGTCGCTCCGGCGCCAACTGATCGAGGGCCCGCCGCATCGGCCAGTCGAGCTCGGCGGTGAGCACCGCCGCGAGATCGAGATCGCGCAACTCTTCCAGCCGCCGTTTTCCCGCCAGCCAGGGCAGCAGCACGTCTCCATCCAGCAGCGCCCCATCGCTCGCGTCCGGCCAGCCTTCGTCCGGCTGCCAGCGGCACAGCGACAAGAGCCGCGCCTGCAGCTGCCGCAGCTGATCGTTCCACGGCAGAGGACGCCCTTCCTCCAGGCGGATGCCGGCGAGCAGCGCCGCGGCGAGTTCCTCCGGCCCGACCCCGGCAAGCGGTTTCCGGCTGAGGACGATGCTGCCGCAGCGCGTTTCCTCGTACGCCTCCACCATCTTCCTGTCGGAATTCCAGCTGATCTCCCGTCGCTGTTCCAGCCGGTCGCCGACCGCATCCAGCAGTTCGTCCTCGCCCAGGGCGGCGGCGGTGACGATGCGTCCTTCGACGGCCCCGGCGTGAAGCCCGGCAATCGCCAGATACAGAGCGCCGGCCAGGGGATCGTCGTCGCGCAGCGAAGCGCCCCTGCCCGAAGCCAGCAGGTAGCGGCTGCGCGATTCTGGCCGCCTTTGCGCTATCCGGTCCGGATAGGCATGGGCGAGGAGGAGCCCGGACAAGCGCTCGTCCATCCGCTCCCGGCCGGAACCCGTGAGGCGGAGCAGCTCGTCACGGCTGCGCAGCACCCGCCGGCAAGCCGAATCGACGGAGCCGGTCCGCAACCGGTGGAGACGGGCCTCGATATCGGCGGTGGCGCGCTGGGTGTCGCCGGCCAGGACATCGCGTTCCGACAGAAGCGCCGCCAGGGTGGCTGCCAGGGCCGGCTGGCCGATCCGCTTCCCCTCCAGCAGCATCGCGGCAAGCCGCGGATGCAGAGGCATCGCCGCCATCCGCCGGCCGAGCTCGGTTATCCCGCCCGTATCCAGCGCCCCCAGCTGCAGCAGCAGTTCCCGCGCCTGGGCAAGCGCGCCGACGGGCGGCGGATCGAGCCAGCGCAGCTCTTCCGCCTTCGCCCCCCAGAGAGAGAGATCGAGCAGCAGCGAGGCAAGATCGGTCTGCAGGATCTCCGGCGGATCGGCGTCCCGGAACAGGCCGTCGAACTCCTCCGGCCACAGCCGGTAACAGACGCCGGGACCCAGCCGGCCGGCGCGGCCGCAGCGCTGTTCCATGGACATCCGCGATATCCGTGCGGTCTCCAGACCGGAGAGGCCGCTTTCCGGCCGGAAACGCGACAGCCGCTGCCAGCCGGAATCCACCACCGCGCCGATCCCCTCGATGGTGAGACTGGTCTCGGCGATGTTGGTGGCAAGCACCACCCGACGCCCGCCGCCGGGGTCGGGCAGGATCGCCAGCTTCTGGTCGGCGAAAGAGAGATCGCCGTGCAGCGGCCGCACGGAAACGCCTTGGGCCGCCACTTCGGCAAGGCCTGCCGCTGCCATCCGGATTTCGGCAAGGCCCGGCAGGAAGACGAGCAGATCACCCCGGGTTTCGGCAAGGGCGGCGCCGACGCCCTGACGGACCAAAGCGGAGATCGCCGCCGTCCTGTTGTCCTGAAAGACCTCCTGCTGCCTGCCGCGCAGACCGGCCGGCCAATAGTGGCGCACCTCGACCGGATACTGGCGGCCGGCGGCCATGATCACCGGCGCGTCCTCCAGGAGCGCGGCCAGCGGCTCGGTCTGCAGGGTGGCGGACATGACAAGGATACGGAGTTCGGGCCGGAGATGCCGGCGGATCTCCAGACAGAGGGCCAGGGCGAGATCGGCGTGCAGGGAGCGTTCGTGGAACTCGTCGAAAATCACCAGATCCACCCCTTCGAGCCCGGGATCGTCCTGCAGCCGACGGGTGAGGATGCCCTCGGTGACCACCTCGATGCGACAAGCCGCCGAGATCCGCCGCTCGAAGCGCACCTGATAGCCGACGGTGGCGCCAACCTCCTCGCCGATCAGTTCCGCCATCCGCATGGCGGCGGCGCGGGCGGCAAGCCGGCGCGGCTCCAGCATGACGATCCGGCCGCCGGCGAGTTGGTCGAGCAGCATTAGCGGCAGGCAGGTGGTTTTGCCCGAACCGGGCGGCGCGGTGAGCACCGCCGCGCCGTGACCGGCCAGCGCCGCCGCCAGGGATGGCACCGCCGCGACCACCGGCAGATCGGCGGTCAAGCGGCGGAATCGCTCGGGAAGCGAATGAATGTTCCGGACAGGGACCATACTAGGAAGCAGAACCTCGATCCATAATGCCGCGCAAAAAGTTCACCGGCGCCAGAAAGCGTGGCCATGCCTGAGCCGTAGCCGTGCAGCAGTGCCGCGCGCCGGGGAGCATACCCTTCCGCCACTCTCCCTGCAATGCGCATTGACAGGGGGAAGCCCGGATGGTACCCATTTGACCAGGGGCGGCGCTGCCGTGAATGGACGGTGGAACGAGACCCCTTCAGCGAGGTTGGCCCGTGGGCAGCACTACCCTCATCATTCTGGCAAGCGGCGTGGTGGTCGGCATCGGCGCCTCCTTCACCGGCCTGGGCGGCGGGTTTCTCATGGTGCCGCTTCTGCTCTTTCTCGGCTTTTCCGCGCAGAAGGCGGTGGGCACCTCCTTTCTCGGCATCCTGGTGATCTCGGTTTCCGCCCTCATCGCCCACAACAAGCTTGCCAATGTCGACTACCGGTACGGTATTCTCCTCGGCGTGGGGGGCATCGTCGGCGCCCAGATCGGCGCCCGTCTCGTCCAACAAGTGGACACCGGGAGTTTCAAAAAAATCTTCGCCGTGGTCCTTCTCTGCCTGGCCGCCTATCTCTTCCTGAAAAAATGAATTTCACCGCCCTTGCCCTTTCCGTCGCCATCTCTCTGTTCCTGACCGGCTGCCTGCCGCACCCGGCCGGGGCGGAGGAAAGGGCCGCCTTCGTCCAGGAGGCCGACGCCGGCGCCCCTCTCCTGCATTCCTCGCGGCAGGAGCCGGACGGCAGCGATTACGACGGCCGGATCTGGGACGATTTCATCTTCGCCGCCGACACCCGGGTAAGCGTCATCGCCTGGCAGGGCGGCCACGATCCGAAAAAGCGCGGCGCCGGCGGTCCGGCCACCGCCTTTATCGTCGCCATCCATCCGGCCATTGCCGCCGGCATTCGGCCGGATGTGACGGTGCCCCCCCTGGCGACCTACCGTACCGCGGACAACGCCGGCGAAACCGCCGTGCAATCCGGCGGGCAGCCGCCGATGTTCCGCTACCGTTTCACCCTGCCGCAGCCCTTTCCGGCCAAGGCGGGCATCCGCTACTGGCTGCGGATCGAAGCGGTGCAGCAGGCACTGCCCGACTGGGGCATCGCCGCCGGTACCGACGGCAACGACACCCATTTCCGCAAAACCGCCAGCGGCGAAGGCGACGGCCGCTACCAGGCGGTGCCGGGCGACGCCGCCTTCACCCTGTTCACCCCGGCAGGAAATCGGTGATGTAGGGATTCTCCCGCCGCTCCC
>JBFLZZ010000076.1:0-13346 GCA_040755255.1 Thermodesulfobacteriota bacterium | reverse complement strand
GAAATGGCATAGGGAAGATTACCGACGTACAGGTTCATTAACTTGTCTCCTTTGCTTGTGTGTTTATTGAAAATAATGCTGCTGAATGACCAACACACAAGCCAGTCCAACAGCGGGTCAGCGTATATCGTCAACGACATGTCTCTCGTGGTGTCGGCGCGCCGCCATGGCGACGCGCCGCGGGTGCACCGGCGGAGAGGATGCATCGAAGATCCGGATAAAGGGAGAAAGATATTCAGTCAGGGGAAATAGTATGGTCTCGCGGAATCAGAAGGGAATCAAGGCACCAGGCGGGTTACTATCGGGTGATCAGCTCGTCTCTGCTGGGATACGGGGGGCAATGCGGTGGTATTGAACCCTGATACATGTACTGAAATAAATACAGTGCTATCTCTTCATATATCATGGTTCGAGTGCTTTGCAATGCTTTTTTTTGAAGGGTGCGGAAAAATATGCGGCGGAAAACTGCCGGAACACCCCGGGTGGTGCCCCGTTCCGGGTCAGGATCGTCCCCGCCGGGGCCTGTTTCCGGACCGGCCCTGATCCGGCCCCGCCAGGTAGCGGCGCAGGACGATCAGGCCGTCGGGGGTGAAGGGATGGTCGGCGCTCATCGCCTCGATGGCGGTTATGGGCAGGAAACAGCCGCTTTCGACCTCCTCGGCCTGCAGCCGGAAGGGACCGTCGTGGACGCAGGAGAAAATCTTTCCCCACACCCGGTTGGTGCCGTCGGCATAGTAGTTGGTGAAATGGGGAACGAGTTCGGCCGTCACGCCCATTTCCTCTGCCAGCTCGCGGCGGGCCGCCTGTTCGTAAGTCTCGCCGGCGAGGACGACGCCGCCGGCGGCGATGTCGAAATATCCGGGGAAGATGTCCTTGGTGGTCGTCCGTTTCTGGACGAAGAGTTCGCCGTCGCGGTTGAAGACCAGGATGTAGCTGGCCCGGTGGATGAGTCTGTCCCGGCGCATTCGCCAGCGGGGTGCGGTGCCCACCGGCCGGTCGTCCTCGTCGACGATGAGCACCTCTTCCAGGGCCGGCGGAGAAATGGTCATTTCGCTGCCGGGTCGGGATGGTTCGGGTTTTTTGCGGCCGCGCCCTTGAAACGCAGCGGATCCCTGCAGGCGGCGAGGAGGGAAGGATCCTGGTCCACCAGGCAATCGAGAAGCCGGTCCATCTCGGATCGGCCGATCTTCGCGCCGTAGCGCACCATCGCCTCCAGGGACCGTTTCCAGCGCCAGCGCCCTTTGTTGCCGAGACTCTGGCAGGGCCGGGAGATGTAATGGCAATTGTCGCAGTGGTCCACCAGCAGCTGGCCGCAGGAGGGGGCATCGGCTCCCTGGCCGGTGACTGCGGCGCCGAGAAGGAAGAAGGCCGCGAAGGCGGCGGTCGGAATCCATCGGTTCGGCATGGGGTGTCCCTGTGGTTGGCGGGAGAGAGAACTGTGGTAAAGCATACCCCTTCCGGAGCGGCGGGGCAAGGGAGAGACCTTCAGGCGGCCTGGGGCAGTCGCGGCGTGGTTTCCGGCGTCCGGTCGGGGGTGGTGCGCCAGTGGTCCGGGGTCAGGGGCGGCAGGCCGCAGCCGGCGCGGGCGCTGGTGCAGCGTTCGTTGTCGGCCCCATCCTGCCAGGAAGCGGAAAAATCCCGACAGACGGAGGCGCGCCGGGGGTGGATGGCGCAGTACACCGCCTCCCCGACCGTTCCCTGGAGCGCAATGCAGCGCGGCTGCGGGGAGTTGGTGCCCCGCATCGCCACCCGGTGTGGGGTGACCGGTTCGGTCATGGCGCAGGGCACGCCGTTTTCCCGGAAATCGTCGCACTCGGACCAGTGGAAGGAAACACGGAAGCTGGTGCAGCAGGCGCCGCACTGCAGACAGGGGTTGCCGGAGAGGGAGAGGACCGTTTGCCCGCTCATGGTGGTTCGTGGTAAAGGGGTGGATGTTCCGCTGCGGCGCCGGGCGGTGACGCAGCCTGGGGTGAACGGCGGGAATATGCAGTCAATATCGGGAAAAGGCAAGTGGAAATTGTAATCATCGCCGCCATGGCGGCGAACCGGGTTATCGGGCGCGGCAATTCCCTTCCCTGGCATCTGCCCGCCGACCTGCGCCGTTTCCGGGAGCGGACCACGGGACACGCGCTGATCATGGGCCGCCGCACCTTCGAGTCCATCGGCGAACCGCTGCCGGGCCGCCGCACCGTGGTCGTCAGCCGCAACCGCCGTTTCGCCGCGCCGGGGGTGCGGGTGGCCGCCGACATCGAGGGGGCTCTTGCCCTGTGCGGCGGGGAGTCGCTGGTGTTCATCGCCGGCGGCGGCGAGATTTACCGGCTGGCGCTGCCGTTGGCCGATCGGATCGAACTGACGGTGCTGCCCCGATCGGTGGCGGGTGACGTGCTGTTCCCCGAAATCGACGAAGGGGAGTTCCGATTGCTGCGGCGCCATCCCCTGGCGGCCGCGGATGGGGCCGAGCTGCGCATCTACGTCCGGCGTTCGCCGGCGGGACGGTCTGCGGCGGGGTCCTCTTTGCCGCCGCAGGGGGGCTGACGCCGGCAGCAGCGGCAACTCAGGCAGCGGTCATCGCTGCACCACTGACAGGCGAAACAGTCGGGGCAGGGGTTTTTGCGGCAGGTGCCGGCCGGAAGTTCCGGCTGGTAGATCATGCCCATGTTGCCGGGCAGGGGGCGGAATTTCATCTCTTGCACCGGATTGGTCGATGTTCTATGGTATCCTTCTTCATCGTTTCAGAGAAACTATAAGACCGGAGCAGCCCGGCACAAGGGGCGGAAGCAGGCGGGATCCATGCAGACAGTGCGATTTCTGACCAGCAGGGAGGAGCGGCGCTTGCCGGCCCTGCTCCGGATCGTCCGTGCCGGGGGGCGCGAGCTCTCCGCCGCCCAGCTCGACGGTTTTTTCACCGGTCTCGCCCTCACCCCCATGGCGTTGGAGGCGGAGGAATGGCTCGCCGCTCTGTTCGGCGACCGCGATATCCCCTTTCCCTCGGAAACCGACCTGCGGGATCTCCAGGAGATCGTCGTCCGGCTGCGTAACCGGTTCCGGGATCGATTCCGGGATGACGCCCTGGCCTTTCCCGCCGCGGAACTGGCAGCCGACCGGCGGGCCACCGGTGACTGGTGCCGGGGATTTCTGGCGGCGCTCCAGCTGCGCCCCGCCTGGTGGATGGCTACCGCGGAGCCGGTTCCCTTCACCGCGGAGGAGCGCAGGCGCGAGGGGATGTCCCGCTTCGTGGTGCTCCAGTACTTCGCCGATCCGGCAAAGCTCGACGAGCTCGCCGGCTACTTCGCGGCAAGGGAGGAAAACCTCCTCGCCCTGCTGCCGCAGCTCTACCTCAGCCTGTGGCGGGATTCCCTCAAACATCTGCGCCAGCAGGCGGCCCGGGCCGCGGTCGCCGCCGGACCCGCCGCCGCGGGCATCGGCCGCAACGAACCCTGTCCCTGCGGCAGCGGCAGAAAATTCAAGAAATGCTGTGGTACCTAGATGGCCCTGCTCGCTGATTTTCGTAAAGGCTTCGGGGCGCCCTTCGGCGCTGCCGGTTTCCTGTTCGCCCACAAGCGGCTGCTGCAGTACGTTCTCGTCCCCTTTCTTATCAATGTCGGCGTCTTCGCCGGGACGGGCTGGTTCGGGTTTTTCGTGTTCGACCGCATCGTCGACCACTACCTGCCGGCGGGCAACGCCTGGTACTGGGTGTTTCTCGCCTGGTTCCTGTGGCTGGTGGCCATTATCGTCGTCCTCATCCTCGTCTTTTTCACCTTCACCGTGGTGGGCAATCTCATCGCCTCGCCCTTCAACGATCTTCTCTCCGAACGTACCGAGGAGGTGCTGGCCGGCCGCCCTGAAGACCGGCCCTTCTCGGCCGCCGTCTTCCTGCGCGACGCGGCGCGTACCCTGCGCGAGGAGAGCAAGCGGATGGGGCTCTTCCTGCTCGGCATGGTGCTGCTTCTCTTTCTCCACATCCTGCCCGGTCTCGGTCAGCTTCTCTATCCGCCGCTTTCCCTCGGCTTCACCGTCTTCTTCCTCGCCGTCGAGTACACCGGTTACGTCTTTGCCCGCAAAGGGGCGACCTTCCGCGACCAGCAGGACTTCATCCGTTCCCATAAGGCGATGATGTTCGGTTTCGGCCTGGGGGTCTTCTGTCTGCTGGTCGTTCCCTTTGTCCAGTTCTTCTGCATTCCGCTGGGGGTGGTGGGGGCAACCCGCCTCTGGTATGAAGCCGGCGGAAGCGTTGCTTCCCGGGAACCGTCCCGACCCGGCGGCTAGGTCGCCTGCAGGGAATGAGAGGAATGAAGCGTCTTCATGATCTTCGGCTGATCGACGGCAGTCGCGATCTTCCCGGGGTGCTGCTCATCCACGGGTTCGGGATGAACGGTCATTTCTGGGAGGATCCCTGTTCCAGTTTCGTGTTGGGCGGCCTGGCGCCGCTGTCGGTGTTTCTCAAGGATCCGCCCGACAATCAGCCCTCCCGCTTCGGGGTCTCCACCGGCGCCGCCGACAACGGCATGAAGGGCATGGCCCTGCGTCTTGCCGCCGACGGCTTTCCGGTGGCGAGCTGGAGTCAGCAGCAGCCCCTCGGGGCGGCCGCCCTGGCCGTCGCCGAACTGGAACGGCTGGTGGCCATCGTCTGCGAGACCTGGCCCGGACGCCCCCTTTACCTGGTGGGGCACAGCCGCGGCGGCCTCATCGGCCGCGATTATCTGGGCAGGGGCGGTTTCCCCGAGCAGATCCGCGGGCTGATCACCATCTGTTCCCCCCACGCCGGCACCGAACTTGCCGTGCTGTCCCGCTTCCTCACCCCCCTGGGCCGCCTGCTGGAGCGGCTCCTTCCCGAGACCGGCCGCAACCGCTTGACCGGCGCGCTGGCCCGGATGGCCGATTTCCTCGGCAGTCCGGCGATCACCGAGCTGCGGCCGGATGCCGACTGGATCCGCCGCCTGCCCGCCGCACTGCCCGGGACGCTGCGGCTGTTTTCCGTCGGCGGCGTCGATCCGGTCCTGTTTTCCCTGTTCCTTCGCATCGGCGGCGACCAGCAGTGGCGGCGGGTGGGATTGCCCGATCTGCTGCTGCGGGCCCTGCCCGAGCGACATCTGCCCGCGGAACTGGCCAACGGCCGCGGCGACGGCCTGGTCACCGCGGCGAGCGCCCGGCTGCCCGGCGGCGACCATCTCGATTTTCCCGTCAACCACGTCAGAAGCGCCTTCGACACCGGGGTGTACCGGCGCATCCGCGAGTTGCTTCTCGCCCACCCCGGCGCTGACACGCCTGGAAAACAATCCTGATTTTTTTGCTCCAGCCGCGCAAGAAGCTCCGCTTGACCCTTTGAAGACCCACGGGAAGCAAGCCCGTCCCGGCGGGGCCGGCAAGGGGGGAACGCCGGCGGGCTCAAAGCCAGCCGCGCCGGCAGGCCGCCAGGAGGTCGGGATCGGGCCGGTAGGGGTTGGTCGGCGGCCAGGGGTAAGGCAGCCGCAGCTCGTCCCCGAAGGGGGTGGCGGCGACATGCCGGTTGTAGGCCTCCACCATCAAGGCCTCCAGGTTGACCGTGTCGAGAACGTTGTAGGCGAGCAGGGTGTCGAGGGCGCGCCGGTCGCCGGTTTTCTCGAAATGACGCCAGAGCAGCACCGCGGCATAGCCGTCGATGCCGTCCAGTTCCATCCGGAAGATGTTGCAGGCCTTTTCGACGGACTTGAGCCCGCCCCTGAGGCCGAGGCCGCGCAGGACGTGGCAGAGATCGATCTGGGCGTGCGGCAGCCGGGTGCGGAAATGACGTTCGAGGACGGGCACGTCGAAGGCCTTGCCGTTGAAGGTGACCAGCACCTGGTAGGCGAGAACGTCGTCCAGGAACTGCTCCAGGTTCTCGCCCCAGACGTAGCTGCGGAGTTCTGCGCCGTCCCAGAGGGAGATGGCGGTGACCTGGTCGCCCTGCGGTCCGCCGCCGCTGGTTTCGATATCGAGGTAGGCGGTGCGCTGGCGGAAATGGGAGAAGAGCCGCCAGTGGCGCCCGGGCGGCAGCAGTGCGGTGAAGAACCCGGGGTCGCTCCCCAGCCGGAGCCGGGATGCATCGAGTCCCTGGCGCAACGCCGTTTCCTTTTTTGCCAGGAACTGGGGCAGAGGCCGGCTGCGGGCGTCGTCCCAGGTCAGGATGCCGGCCTGCCAGAGCCGCTGTTCGGTTTTGAGGCCGATGCCGGGGATGTGGGAAAAGGTGTGGGTGAGCATGGCGGACGGTTTCCTCGGGGAGTTTGCCGCAATGGTAGCGCGGAATGGCGGGAAACGCACCCTTCATCGAAGTGATCGCCTCTGCTGCGAAGGGGTTGACAGGAGGCTCGCGACCGTTGTATCGAAGTGAAAATGGGGGCGATGACCGCCTGCCACGAGGTTGCAAACCACAGGAGGAACCCATGCAACTTGCCGACCCCAACCTGCATCAACGACTGCTGGAGATGTGCGACTGTTACCTGGAAACCGATTTCGCCAAGCAGTTGAACGTGATCAGCCACGGCCACTCGAAGGATCTCGACGAGGACGCGATCAAGTATCTCGCCCTTGCCATCATGTACGGAGTGAGCGAACAGGCGGACGAGCTGAAGATGAAGAAGAAAAAGGACGGCAAGATCAAGGTGCTGCTGCAGATCGACGGGGAGAAGAAGGCCCTGCCGATCCCGCCGGTGGCGCTGTTCGACCGGATGCTGCAGATGATGGAAGCCATCCTTCATCTGGAGAAGGACGGCGGCGAGCTGCCGCTCGCCCTCGGCCTGCGCACCAGTCAGCTGGAACTGCAGGTCAAGGTGAAGGAAAAGGAGGACGAGACCTCCATGAAGATTACCTATCCGGCCTGAGGCGAGTCCCCTTGCACTGGTGGTGGGTGCCTTCCGGAGATGCTCCGGAGGATGGTATGAAAAGGCAACCCGCGGTGAACCCGCGGGTTGCCTTTTTGCGTTGTGCGACTGCTCCGGTCTGAACTCGCCACGGAGCCGCCGCCGGCGGGGGTCAGACCCTGAGGGAGGGCCGTGTTCCCGGCCGCTGCCCGGCACCGGGACGCGCGACGTCGCGCTTCTTGTCGGCATTCATGATGGCGCGGGCGGTTTCGGCTTCGTTGGCCTCGGCGAAACTGATGGCCATCATGATCCTGTCGAACCAATTGAGGTTGGCTGTTTCCTTCATGGCATTCACTCCTTGACTGATGGTTGTCCGTGCCGCGCACGGAGGGGGCGAACCAGGTTTCGCTTTCCCCATACTTCAAGACCTGTGCCAATCGGGATTTCTTTGTAACTTTTTGATATCACATTGTTTTTTGTTTTTCCTGGTGTCCTGTTGGGGATTGCAATTGGCAACGTTTCAAAGTGGATTCTGACTAAATTATATTTGTTTCAGTTAGTTATGGCGTGTTGCGAAAAGCGCGACCGAGTTTCATTTTGCAACATGCGTTGGGGCGGCCGGAAGAATGCCGTTGTTTTTCCGGGCGCCGCCCCGGTATATAGGAAGGGGGAGCAATGAAGCCTGCCCGGTGCGAAGGAAGGTGATGCATGCGGCTTTTTGGCAAGGGCTCGGGAAAAACCGAGCCGGCGGCGGACGAAATTTCCGAACTTGAGAAACTGCGCGCCTCGGTTCTCGCCGCCGGTCTGCCCGCCCGGGTGGAAAAGGTTGCCCTCGACGAGGTGGGCAATCTTGCCCGGCTCACCCCGGCCGCCGCCGAATACACCATCGGCCTCACCTATCTCGAATACCTGGTCAGTCTGCCCTGGAACCGGACCACCCCCGACAATCTGGACATGGAGCGGGCGGAGCGGATCCTCGACCAGGAGCATTTCGGCCTGGCCGAGGTCAAGGAGCGCATCCTCGAACATCTGGCGGTGCGCATTCTGCGGCTGTCCGGCAGGTTCCGCGTCCTGGTGGTGGACGACGAACCGGTGGCGCGTCGCAATCTGGAACACGCCCTCGCCAAGGACAGCTACCAGATCCGCACCGCCGCCGACGGTGAGGAGGCCCTGCGTCTGCTGGCCGCGGAACCGTTCGATGCGGTGGTTACCGACTACAAGATGGAAAAGATAGACGGCCTCGGGGTGCTGGAAGGGGCCAAGGCCATCGATCCGGAGATCGTGGTGGTCATGGTCACCGGCTATGCCACCACGCCGACGGCGGTCAAGGCCATGCGCCAGGGGTCCTACCATGTGCTCGCCAAGCCGCTGCGGCTGGAGGAACTGCGGGCCACCCTCGCCGAGGCCCTGGCGGGAAAACGGCTGCAACTGGAAAGCAAGGGACCGATTCTCTGCCTCGCCGGACCGCCGGGTACCGGCAAGACCTCGCTGCAGAAGTCCATCGCCCGCTGCCTCGAACGCAGGTTCATCCGCCTGTCGCTGGCCGGCATCAAGGACGAGGCGGAGATCCGCGGCCACCGGCGCAGCTACATCGGCGCCCTGCCGGGCAGGATCATCCAGGAAATCCGGCGGGCGGAGTCGAAGAACCCGGTGTTCATGCTGGACGAGATCGACAAGATCAGCCAGGAGTTCAAGGGCGATCCCGCCGCCGCCCTGCTCGAGGTTCTCGATCACGAGCAGAATTCCCATTTCATTGACCATTACCTCGACGTTCCCTTCGACCTGTCCCGGGTGATGTTCATCGCCACCGCCAACAATGTCGACGCCATTCCGGCGCCGCTCCTCGACCGGATGGAGATTCTTCATCTTTCCGGCTACCTGCAGGAGGAGAAGGAAGAGATCGGCCGCCGCCACCTCATTCCCCGGGCGGTGGAGGAGGCGGGCCTGGCGTCGAGGCCGCCGCTGTTCACCGACGAGGCGCTGCGCAAGATCATCACCGAGCATACCCGGGAGGCGGGGCTGCGGAATTTCAAGCGGCAGATCGAATCGATCTGCCGGAAACTCGCCCGCCAGAGTTTGAAGGGGGGAGGGGAAGGCGGAGATCTCACCATCACCCCGCGGCGGGTCGAGGAACTGCTCGGGCCGCGCAAGTACTACTTCGAGGTGGCCGAGGTGCGGGAGCGCCTGGGTGTCGCCACCGGCCTTGCCTGGACCGGCATGGGCGGCGAGATCGTCTTCGTCGAGGCGACCCGGATGCGGGGGGGCAACAACCTGATTCTGACCGGCTCGCTGGGCGAGGTGATGAAGGAGTCGGCGCAGGCGGCGCTCAGCTACCTGCGCAGCAATACCGACCGCTTCGCCATCCCCGATGATTTTTTCGCCGACGCCGACATCCATGTCCATGTCCCCGGCGGTGCCATCCCCAAGGACGGTCCCTCCGCCGGACTCACCATCATGGTGGCGCTCCTGTCGCTGTTGACCCGGAAACCGGCCCGGCTCGACGTGGCGGTCACCGGCGAGCTCACCCTTTCCGGCCGCATCCTGCCGGTGGGTGGGGTCAAGGAGAAGCTGATGGCCGCCCGCCGCGCCGGCATCACCACCGTGGTCCTGCCGGCAAAGAACGCCGCCGACCTGCGGGATCTCCCGCCGACCCTGACGGGAAGCCTCGCCATCGTCACCGTCGATGAGGCGGCGGAGGTGCTGGCCCACGTCTTCGCCTGAGTCTCGAGGGTGTGCGGGCGCACGGCGGCGCGAGGCCGGGATTTCCGGGGCGCATGAAGTCCGGATCTCCCTGGTCCGCGCCGATGACGCCGGAGGAGATCAGGTCATTGCCTTCGCCCAATCGCGGATGCGGGCAAAGGCCGCCTCCAGCCGCGCCAATCCTTCTCCGAGCTCTCCCCTCCGTTTTTCCCTGGCCATGGTTCCCAGTGC
This sequence comes from Thermodesulfobacteriota bacterium, assembly GCA_040755255.1. Lineage (GTDB taxonomy): Bacteria > Desulfobacterota > Desulfobulbia > Desulfobulbales > S012-135 > JBFLZZ01. The sequence goes on along the minus strand of JBFLZZ010000076.1, from coordinate 3,600 downwards.
CTTGGCTGCCTCCCCTAACTCAGCTGCGCAGAGGATGCCCGCGGCGCCGGCCATGGTATGGCAGACGGCGCGCAGGTGTTCGAAGTCGTTGCCGGCGATGGCCGTGGAGGTCTCCGCGAGCCACTTCGGTCCGCTTTCCCGCAGCAGGTGTTCGATCATCTCCCGGGCGAGTTTGCGGTTGCCTCGGCAGTTCCTGACGAGGAAGGCGTCATGGTCGAGCGGCGCCTGCACGTCCGCGGCTCGGCCGGCGGGCAGCGTCCGGTGGATCCGTTCCACTTCCCGGCGCAGGGCGCCGATCCGTACCGGTTTGGCGATGTAACCGTCCATGCCGGCGGCCAGGCATTTCTCGCGATAGCCCTTGATGGCGTGGGCGGTGAGGGCGATGATCGGGATGCGCGCTTTTTTCTGAAGTTGCCGAACCCTGGCCGCGACCTCGAACCCGTCCATCTCCGGCATCTGGATATCGGTGAGGATGAGTTCGAAGTCCTCGGCGGCCAGCAGATCGAGGGCCTGTCTGCCGTCTCCGACGGCGGTCACGGCGAACCCTTCCTCCCGGAGCAGGGTTTCGGTGACCGTTCGGTTGATCAGCTCGTCCTCGATGAGCAGGATGCGGAAATTTCTGCTCTCCTGTACCGAGTGGCGGGTTATCATCGCCCGTGCCGATAGGCCGCCGGGCGTTTCGATGCCGGCGGCATCCGCGACGGCGCCGTACAGTTCCTCCCGGCTGATCGGTTTCAGGAGAAAACCGTCGATCCCGGCCGTCCTCAAACGATCGACATCGCCCCGCTGACCCACCGTCGCCATGCAGATGACCCGCAGGTTAGCCTGCCGTTCCCTTAACTGCCGGCTCAGGACAAGGATGTCGGAGTCGGGGAGGTTGCCGCTCACCAGGGCGAGCCGCATGCCCGCGGCCAGCTCAAGGGCCTGCCTGCCGCTCTCGGCAACGCTTACCGGCAGACCGGCGTACTGGAGCATCTCGCGCAGGATGAAGCGGCTGGTGGCGTTGCCGTCCACCACCAGCACCCGTATAGCGGGCAACGGCGTTGCCGCGGGCATGGCGGTGAAGTTGCCGTCCCGGCCGAGCCGGATGGTGAAGTGGAAGGTGGAGCCCAGGTCCTTGCCGCTCTCCAGCCAGATCCTGCCGCCCATGAGAGCGGCGAGTTGGGAGGAAATGGCAAGGCCGAGACCGGTGCCGCCGTGATGGCGGGTGGTGCTGGAATCTTCCTGCTGGAAGGCCAGGAAGATTTCCTGCTGCTTGTCCGAGGCGATGCCGATGCCGGTATCGCGCACCTGGAAATGGAGGAGGAACGGATCGGCATTGTCGTCCTGCTCCTGCCAGAGCCGCGCCGTGACCGTTACCTCCCCCTTTTCGGTGAATTTGATGGCATTGCCCACCAGGTTGAGCAGGATCTGACGCAGCCGGCCGGGATCGCCGACGAGATGGTCGGGAACCCGCCGGTCGATGAGGCAGTTGAATTCGATCCCCTTGTCGTGGGCCCGGGCGGCCAGCAGTTTGACCGCACCGTCGACGCACCGCCGCAGATGAAAGCCGATCCGTTCCAGTTCCATCTTTCCCGCCTCGATCTTGGAGAAATCGAGGATGTCGTCGATGACCCGCAGCAGTCGCTCGGAGGAGGTCCTGGCCATCTCCAGATAGTCCTGGATCTCCTCGTCGGTTTCCCGACGCTGGGCCAGGTCGAGCATGCCCATGAGACCGTTCATCGGCGTGCGGATCTCGTGGCTCATGTTGGCGAGGAACCTGCTCTTTGCCTGGCTGGCCTCCTCGGCCTGGCGGCGTGATTCGGCGAGGATCAACTCTGTCTGTTTCCGTTCGCTGATGTCGCTGATGATGTGGGTGGCATACTCCACTTCCCCCTGTTCGTTACAGATGGGGTAGAGGGAAACCTCGAACCAGCGATTGCCGAGATGCGGTTCCTGGAGTTCCAGTTTTTTGACCGGGATACCACTGGCAAACACCTGTTCCACCGGACAACCTTCCAGGGGGCAGCCGCGGCCGTGGGCCAGGGTGAAGCAGAACAGCCCTTCCGGCTGCCGACGCCCGAACAGGGCGCGGGCCGCGGCGTTGGCCCGGGCGATGGTGTGCTGCCGGTCGATGATGAACACCGCATCGCCCATGGCGTCGAAGGTGTGCTGCCAGTTGGCGGCACAGCGATCGAGTTCCCGGTGCGCCGCCGCCTGATGACGGAGATAGGTCCGCGACCGCTGCAGGAGAAAGGCGATGAAGGCGGAGCCGGCAAGCCCGATGAGTCCGTGCCAGAAGTAGATCCAGCCCGCCATCTGGTGCTCCATGGCCAGGTAGGGGGCCATGGGCACCGCGATGCTGATGCCGCCGCGGACATCGCCCACCCGATAGTCCTGGTAGCCGTGGCATTTGAGACAGGACTCGTCGACACGCATCGGCCGCATGAGCCGGATGTGGGGCTGGCCGTCGATATCGATGAAGGCCGATTCTTCCGGGGAGCCTTTTTCGAAGGCGGCGAGGGCCGCCGTCTCCCAAGCGTCCGGGGCGTTTTGCGGGTTGATGGGGCGGGAGCTGGTGATCCTGCCCCGGACGCCGTAGTACTCGGAGTACCGCTCCATCACCTGCCGCATCATGTAGGCGGGGTTCATCAGGGTGAGGCGCTTGCCGGAAGCGGTGACGACGTCCCGGTCGGGGAGAGCGGCGAGATAGGGGTTGGGAGGGGTGTCCGCGTCGGGTTGCACGTACACGCCGCCGTGGCTTGCCGCCCAGAAGCGGAAGGCCTGGTCCTTGTTGAAGTGGATGAGCGCGTCGTTTTTCGCCGCGGTCATCGCATGCTTGCGTTCCGCCGCATGGTACCAGGCCAGCGACCCGGCGAGGAGGCAGAGCCAGACGACCAGTGTGGCGGCGGCATAGGAATGCAGGGTGCTTTCCGAGGTGTTACCGAAAATGTGCATGATGGTGTCGGTTGACGGAAAAGAGCAACTTTCCGGCTCTTCGGGTGCAGCGGGAAGGGGATCGCTGGTGATGATTTTTTCAGTAGAACTACGTATTTTTTTGACTGAAGGACGATTCATGTGATGAAATGATATCCATCGTACCAAAAAACCGGTGGGGGCTGGGCATGAAAATTCTCGTGGTGGAAGACGATTTCATCAGCCGGCAGGTTCTCGTCGAGAATCTTTCCGCCTACGGCGTCTGTCATGTGGCCGTGAACGGCATGGAGATGCTGGAGGCGGTGGAGATCGCCTGGGCGAATCGGACCCCGTACGATCTCATTCTGCTGGACATCATGATGCCGGGCATGGACGGGCAGGAGGCCCTGCAGCGACTGCGCGCCATGGAGCAGGAGCGCGGTATCGGCGGCTCGAAGATGGCCAAGGTGATCATGACCACCGCCCTCGACGACCCGCAGCAGGTGATGACTTCCTTCATGAAGGGAGGCTGCGAGGCCTATCTGGTCAAGCCCATCGATTTCCTCAAACTCAAGGAAACCATCCGGGATCTGGGGCTGGCTTGAGAAGCCGCCTCCCATCGCTCATCCCCGGGCGGACAGGTTGCAGTCAAGATGGAAGACCTTCGTGAATTCGTCGACGAGTTCGTGGCCGAGGCCAGGGACA
>JBFLZZ010000075.1:0-13825 GCA_040755255.1 Thermodesulfobacteriota bacterium | reverse complement strand
GTCGTACCGGAAGAGAATGCGCCCGCAATCAAAGCAACCGGCACTCACACCAACAGGACTCAGCGAGGGTCAAACTGCTCAATAAAACTGACCCCGCCCCTGCTCAATAACGCTGACCCTTGACAGTAGCCGCCTCTGTTGGTCCGATCTTTCCGGCCGCCACGGCATCCAGGATTGCCGCGGTGAGCTTGGGTAAGTCGGCCACACCTTTCAGCTTCGGCAGCTTCAAGCTGATGGGCCGATCTTTAGCCGGTGGCGCTATCCGCTCCAAGCACAGCCGGAGGGCCTGCATATCGCCGCCAAGGGCCGCCTCTACCGCCTTTCTGGTCAGGGCCTCGGCCTCGCCTTCCAGAAGAGCCAGGGCCGCCATGGTGGTCTTGTTGCGTGAGCCACGAGGCCGCCCGTTGGCGTTGCCGGATTCTCCTTTTTTGAACTGGCCAGCCTGTTTTCGGCCTGTTTTTTCAGCGACCATCACCGACCGCCATCTGATGATCACGCCGAGGCAGGCAAGCGAGTCCTTGCCTGGCCGCCTGGAGCACCCCGCGTTCATGCTGCCGGGTCATCATCCGATCAAGGGCTTTCCAGATAATGGCTGCCTCGCCATCCGAGAAACCACCGTTCAGGATGGCCGTGAGCTGGCCGGTTCGGTCGAATTCAAGAATTGCTCGCAGCATGCCGCACCTCCGTTGCAGCGAACTCCACGTAACGCCGAGGCTTCGCGCCCCGACACTCCAAAAACTGGTGACTCTCCCTGTCGAACCACAGAACGAACACCGGTTCCTGCTCGCCATGCCTTTGCTTTTCGCACCGGACAACCGCATCTGGTTTGTCGAGCACCGAATCAGGCACATCGACACCAGCCTTACGAACCTCTTCTTCCTTCGGCCTATTCCGCCACCAGATCAGCACGTTATCAGCGAGGTCGGCGATTGCGCCTGAACCCTTGATGTCCATCTTGCCGCCAGCCCTCGAATCGTCCTGACCCTTCCGGGTATGAGCAACCAGAATCACATGGCTGTTGTGTTCCTTGGCAAAGTCGCCGAGTGCATCGATGAACCGCCGCTGACCGTTGTAGTCGTCAAGGTCGATGTCAAGCTTGCTCAGGTTGTCGATCACGAAGAGTTCAATGCCGTATCGTTTCCGGGCATAGGCGAACGTCTCAATGATTTTCGTCGACTTGGCGGTTCCGGTCGCGTCGAAACACCAGAGGCGGCCGCCGAGCCACCGCATGATGTTGGCCAAGTACGCCGGGGAAGGATCAGCCATCCCCGCCGCCTGCCGTGCCAGTTTCGACAACCACTTGGCCGGCGAATACTCCAGAGAAGCGACACACGCAGCGCCCCCCTGTCCGAGGATGCCAAGAACGAGGTGGCCGACGCCTTCCGACTTCCCATGACCGTTGGTTCCAGCGACGACGGTCACTTCTGCCGGCCTGAGTGCGAAACGGCGCCCGACCTTTGACCAGGGAGTGAGAAAGCCTGTCGGCCTACCAGCCGGGGGCCGGAACTGTTCTTCAACCGCCTGCGAAAAATCCAGCGCGTTCCGTAACTCTGTTGGGTCCAGCGCCCGGGCACCGGCCACCAGTTCGGCCATGTCCTCGCGGGAGATGCCCCGCCGCAGGCAATCGTTGGCGTCTTTCAACGGCAACTCAATCACCCGGCACCGATGGCGTCCCAGCCGTTCGGCGATTTCCTCGGCAGCCTGGCGGCCGGGCTCGTCCATGTCCATGGAAAGGAAAATCTCGTCGAACCGCTGTAAATTCTCGTATTCGGTTTCGATCCACTGCTGCTTTCCGCCGCCACCACCACCGAAGGGGACGGAGAGCGCCGGATAGCCGTACTGATGCCAGCTCATAGCGTCAATCTCGCCCTCGGCGATGATCACCGATCGCGCACCCGGCGGGACCGCCTGCCAGCCGAAAAGGGCCGGCTCCTGGTCTGCCGATGTCGGCCTGATGTCCTTCTTGCCGTCCGGGCCGCGGTCGAGTTTCAGGCGTTTCGCCATAGCGAGGGCTCCATCGGGCCGGTGGAAGGGGAAAATGATGGTTCGCCCCTCCTCCTGCAGCCCGTATGCGGCGATGGTCGCGGCGGAAAGCCGGCGCTCATCGACCATGTACCGGCCAACCGGCGACTCGGTATCGACCGGCTTCGCTCTCGGCGGCACAACCGGCAGCTTGTAAACCCTCTTCGGCGCCGGCCGCCTGAACGACGGCTCCCGGAGCCCCAGGTGTTCCCGCACCTCCTTGAGGGCGGCGGCTAGACTGATTCCCCGGCAAGCAACCCACAGGTCAAGGAGGTCGCCCTTCTCGCCCGTAGAGAAATCGGCCCAGATTCCCCGTTTGTCGCCTTCGAGGCGAACGGCAAGGGATTGACCTCCCTCGCCCGTGACGGAGCCACAGCGCCATTCCTGGCCCATTCTGCGGCCACCCGGTAACAGGAGCCGACAAACGCCCTCGGCGTCAGCGGCAAGCATCTCGGCAATTTCACGAGGTGTGGTGCTCATATCGTGGTGCTCCCCCTCCACCAATCGCTATCGCCGGCCGGACTCCCCGCGGCGGCTTCTCGTTTGCCGCAGCCTCGGATTACCCCCAGCAGGTACTTCTCACCCTTCCCCTGGGATGCGTAGTCCCGTTCAAGGTAGATCCCCACGCCCTCCTGAACCTGTTCAACCGGGAATCGCTCCCACGCCCTGAATTGTGCCTGCACAATCGACGGGGAGACTTTGCCGCTCTTGCGGGTAGAGGCGATGGCGTCTATCACCTTGTCCAGCAGGGCTTGATCCGGATAACGGCCGCGAAGCTCTTCAACCGACAGTTCAAGGCCGGCAGATTTGCCGGGGGAATATTTCTCTCCATTCTTTATCATTCTTGTTTGTGGCCCCTTGCTGGCCCTCTCTTGGCCCTGTTCGTGGCCCACTTGCTGGCCCTGCTCCTGCTCTACATCCTGGTAAGTGCTCCAATTTACCACAGAATACACCGTGTACTTGCTGGCCCGCTGTGTGGCCCGGATGAGACCGATTTTCGCCGCAATCAACGCGCTCGTGCGAACAACCTTCTCCGACTGCCCCAATTCCTGAGCCGTTGCCTTCCTGCCAAAGAGGAATTCACCAGGTCGCAGCACCACTTCCTGATAGCCGACCATCACGGTGTGCTCCTTGTGACTGGCCTTGAGCAGGCAGTAGACCCAGAACTGCACCAGGTTGGGATTCTTGAAGATCCCGTTGTCGAGCAGTTTCCGATGCAGCTTGATGTAGCCCTGTCGTGGCATTTGTGCTCCTCAGAGGGATGGGTTCAACCAGCCATCTCGACAGGAGTCATACCGCCACCTTGCAACCCTGCTCAACCAGGGCGCGGATGTCCTCAACCCGCCAGGCGGTACACCGTGAGGACAACTTTACGGGTTGAGGATAGCGCCCTGTCTTGACGCCGTCCCACCAAGTGGATTTTGAGACTGGAATGATTGCAGGGATGCCGGCTGCCTGATCGCCAACAATCTGTTTGAGCCGGAGATACCCGGTTTCAGGAAGGAGCATGGTGTCACCTCGTTTGTTGCTGCCGCAGGAAGTCCGCGACTGTTCGAAGTGACACTAGCAGGTAGGAATCCGGTCTAATCGGACACCCGGATTTTTTGCGAAATCATTTTTTTGATTTTTTTTCGGATGGTGGTGTTCCGTTCTTGGAAAGCTTTAAAGTTGACTGAATCTTGCAGTATTCCTTTGTTTTCCCATTCGATGTAGCGTTCATCGTCGGTCTTGCGTTGTTTACCCACTATCGGCCCGCCTTCTGGAATGAGATCCCATAATTTTTTCGCCTTTGGCAATCTCCCATGTTTTTCCTGGTATGAAAGAGCGGTATCCATCATTACTCGACTCAGACGGTCCATTTTTTCACCCCCAGCCTCAGGCGTAAAGCGTTGCCCCTTTACAACCATTGGTTCACACCGGTGAAGTGCTTCCCGGACCGGTTCGTTTGCGCGGTTATTTTGTGAAGCGGCGCCTGTCAGGTATGAGAGTGTCACAAGCTCCATCACCTCCAAAGAGTCAGCATGCCCTTTGTGGCGAACCATGCCCAGAATGTCTATTGCGCGCAGCACGGATAGTAACCCATGAATATTGAACAAGTCCTCCCCAGAAACAATACTATCCAGGTTCAGGAAGACATCAAAGACATTGAGTTGCTGCTCATTCTCTATGGCTGATATGGCAACTTGCAAGACAGGTTCGATCGTTGCCCATGCATGGGACTTTTCTAGGTTACTGCGAAAACAGTCGCTCTCCCTCATAAGGAAAACCAAAGTATTCTTCAGCACATCCCCGTCTGTCTTCATCGCGCACCCTTCACGCGCCCTAAAAGGGATCTCCAGCGGAAGCTGGCAGGGTTTTCCAGCTTGTCGGGTGGCCACCCTATCCCCCGGAAGATGAATCAAGCCGCCCACGGCTGGGGTGACATAGAATTTATCCCCAGTCCCCATACCGGTACTGGTTGACGGTTTGCCCGTCCTGCGGTAGTAGACCAGCCACCGGCCGTCTTTACGCTGGTGGACGGCCATGCGCTCACAGGTTCGCGGTCAGCGCGTCAACCGGAACGGCGAGCGCGTCGGCAATGGCCTTCATGGTCTTCAGCGTGCCGGTGCGCTTGCGGTTCTCGATCTGGGAGAGATACGCCTTGCTGATCCCGGCCCTGGCCGCCAGCGCCTCGACGGTCAGACCGTTGTGCTCGCGCCACAGTTTCACCGGCGATTCACCGTCCAGTTCACGGAACACGATCTCACCTGGGATACGGAACCCATCGTCCGTCTCGCGAAACCGGCGCAGATCCTCGATGTCTTCCCTGTCCTCGGCGGACTCCATCAGCCGTTCGAACACATCGATCGGGACGATGGCATACTCGCGGTGGCCGTCCCGCTCTATGAATTGGATGCTGCTCATCTGTACGCCTCCCCTCGCGGTTTGATTTTTATCACTTCGATTACCAGCACGGCATCATGCAGGGCGTAGATGACCCGCCAGTCGCCGACGCGAAGCCTGTACTCCTGGCACCCGGCAAGCCTTTTCACGTTGTTACCGGGCGCGTGCGGATCTTCAGCAAGGGCCAGGATCTTGCCGCTTATCGTCCGCGCGGTGTTGCGCGGCATTTCGGTAAGCGCCCGCCTCGCCTGTTTGCTGAATTCGATGCTGTACATGGGGATATGTTAGCATAGTGCTAACATTGCGTCAAGGCGGTGCCGGCTCGGCCACGGCGGTGAGTCGCATCTTGCCATCGGCCGCCGTCACTGGCCGTAACGATACCGCTGGCTCCCGTAGTCGTAGCTCGGGTACGAGGGCGGATCGCTGAACTCGTTCCGCTCGTATCCGCGCTGCCCGGTGTAGGGGTTGGTGTTTCCCTGGGATGAGTAGTTGTCGTAGCGGTACTGGTTCGGCTCGCTTCGGAAGTGCGGCTGAACGTAGGTGCCATCCTTGCGGAAGTAGCCGTTGACGAACTCGTCAGCCGCCGCGGTGAGGGTGGACGTCAGAATCAGGCCCATGGTCAGCAATGCGATTCTTTTCTTCATGTCAACCTCCTTTTGGTTGAAAAGTTGATCGACCCCTCCATGCTTTAATTAGACTTGAACCGGTAATGGGCGTAAAAGGTTTCCCCGGTTTCCCTTATTTTGAAATGGAAAGTCAGATCGGCCGTCCTGCCGCCAGTCATCTGAGAACTACATCCGAAAACCAAACTCTTGCCCGCCTCCACCACGGAATTTTCCTGAAGGCCGCTGAAGAACGGCTGCACGACATGATTGGCATCGGCGGCACTCACCGACACTATTGTAAAATTCGCCCCACTGGCCTCCAACTTGAAGGTGTCGATAGAATAGGAAGGGGGGCGTGGTGTTACGGAGGTGCTGACCATGCTTTCCAGGCTGTACGGCAACCCAATTGCGTTGTAGGAATAGTAGAGTAAGCCACTACGTTCGAACAATTGCACGCTGGCAGCGGTACGCATTTCGGCGGCGATTTGTACGGCGCTGATGGCATCATTGAGAGTAATCTTGGTGTCCCCATCAACATCCCCGGGATAGCGCGGGACGGTAATTCCGGCGATGATCCTCAAGGCGCCCACTGCTTCGGACAGCCCAACCTTGCCATCGCCATCGCCATCCCCCAAGATACCGGCACGACAATTTGCGGCCAGCAGCACAAACAGCACGGTAAAACCTATCTTCCCCATCAGAACATCCTCCCTTCCAATTCCTCAGACATACTCCTTCCGCTTTTCAACCACGACGCCAACGACGCGGAATTCCCTGCCGGTCATGTCCATGACGGGATAGCGGGAATTGAGCGGCTTGAGGAACACGCGGCCGGCGTCGGCGACGAACTGCTTGAAGGTGGCATCGCCGTTGCCGTCTGATCCGCCGTCCACCTTGGCAATGACGTAGCTACCGGACGCAGGTTGCCGGGCTGGATCGACAATGATGACATCCCCTTCCCAGAACTCCGGTTCCATCGAATTGCCGACCACCCGCAGGGTAAATTGGTTATCAATCGCTGTTGCCATCGTGCTTCCCTCCATTTTTGGTCATATTCTCTCGTGAATACGGTTACAGCGTAACGGCCTATTCTTGGCTTGCCGTCTTGATCGGTATGATCTTCGCGCCGGCCTTCAGCGCCTCCAGGTAATCGCTCCACGCCTGCATCATCTTCCGGCGGGCCGGCAAATGCTTTGTCCGGTTGTACGCCCGCCCCAGCGGATCGCGCACCGCATGGGCAAGCTGATGCTCGATCAGTTCCGGCCGGAAGCCCAGCACCTCGTCAAGGATGGTTCGCGCCATTGCCCGGAAGCCGTGGCCGCTGATTTCGTTCTTGGTATCGAAGCCCATCCGCCGCAGCGCCGCGTTGATTGCATTGTTGCTCATCGGCCGGTCAAAGGTTCTGCCGCTTGGGAAAACGTAGGGGGAAGATCCGGTCAGGGGGTGAATCTCTTTCAGGATCGCCACCGCCTGCCGGGAAAGCGGAACAATGTGCTCGGTTTCGGTTTTTGTCACCAGATAACGCCATTCTGCCGCCTCCAGATCAACCGCCGCCCACTCCATCTTCCGCAACTCTCCAGGCCGACAGAAAACGAGAGGGGCCAGGCGCAGGGCACAATTGACGATGAAGGAACCACCGTAGCCGTCAATGGCTCGCAACAGGCCAACAACCCCCTTTGGCTCGATGATCGCCGCGTGATGCCTTCCCCGGTATGGATTAAGCGCCCCGATCAGATCCGCCGCCGGGTCACGCTCAGCCCTGCCGGTGGCCACTGCGAACTTGAACACCCGACTGCACAGCGAGCGCATCCGGTGCGCCGTGTACTTCACCCCCCGGTCCTCAATCCTCCGCAGGACGGCCAGCAGTTCCGGGGCCTTGATTTCGGCAATGGGCCGGCTACCCAGCCAGGGGAAAACGTTGACCTCCAGTTGCCGCAGTTCCCGCGTTGACGTTTCCTTGGCCAGCGTTTCGGCTTTCCTGGATACCCATTCGCGGGTGATTACCTCGAAGGTTTCCGTGTCCTGCTGTTGCGCGGCCTTCTGCGCCTTCTTCACCGCGCCGGGGTCGATACCTTGGGATATCTGCCGGCGGGCCTCTTCGCGCTTCAACCGGGCTTCTGACAGGGACACTTCGGGGTAGCTGCCGAATGACAGCTTCTTCTCCTTGCCGTCGGCGCGATACTTAAAGTACCAGAGCTTCCCGCCGGAAGGGGTGACGAGAAGGAAAAGGCCCCCACCGTCGAACAACTTTTGGGGGCTTTTTGCCGGCTTGACGGTTCTAATCTTGACGTCGGCAAGGGGTACAATCCGCTTCGGCATGGGGCTTTCCTCCCTTTTTGGGGGGCTTCCAATTATCCTTGGGGGCCTTTTACTCAAAAAAAGCCCCCAAAACAACTGGATTTCAGCATACCAAGCAGGACGTCACCAGACAACCGAAAAAGAAAAAGCCCTGAAAAATCAGGGCTTGCAGGATGAAACCGGATCTTGCCGGATTATGTACTGGTGCCCCCGGCAGGAATCGAACCTGCGACTCCAGGATTAGGAATCCTGTGCTCTATCCCCTGAGCTACGAGGGCGGAAGGGGTGATATTAGCTGGAAGACGGGGAGAAATCAACATGGTTTTTCCGTCGAATCCGGTGTATACCAGGACACGGTCCCCTTCCTTCCCGATCAAGCAACGGAACGATTACATGAGACTTCCCACCTCACAGCAGATGCGGGCGCTGGACGAGGCCGCCATCAACGAGATCGGCATCCCCGGCATGGTCCTCATGGAGAACGCCGGCAGCGGCACGGTGCGGCGGATGTGCGAACGCTTCGGAGATCCCTGCGGGCGCCGCATCGGCATCCTCGCCGGGCCGGGCAACAACGGCGGCGACGGCCTGGTCATTGCCCGCCACCTCCATCAGCAGGGCGGCCGGCCGCTGGTCTTCCTCACCGTCGATCCGGACCGGCTGCAGGGGGACGCCGCCCGCAATCTGGCCATCGTCAACAATCTCGGCCTGCCGGTGCTCGACGCCTCCTCGCCGGCCGCGGTCGACCAGGCCCGCCAGGATATCATCGCCTGCGACCTGCTGGTCGACGCCCTGTTCGGCACCGGTCTCAAGCGACCGGTGGACGGCCACTGGCAGCAGCTGATCGTGTTCGTCAATTCCCTGGCGAGCCCCAGAATCGCGGTGGACATCGCCTCGGGGATCGATGCCGATACCGGTCAGGTCCTCGGTGTCGCCATCCAGGCCGACTGCACCTGCACCTTCGGCTGCGCCAAGCCCGGCCACTATCTCGAACCGGGCCGCAGCCACACCGGCAGCCTCGCGGTCATCGACATCGGCATTCCCCCCGAGGTCATCGAAAAAAGCAGCATCCGGCAGCGGCTGCTCACCGCCGACACGGTACGGGACTGGCTGCCGCAACGTGCCGCCTCCGCCCACAAGGGAACCTGCGGCCATCTGCTGCTGCTTGCCGGCAGCCGCGGCAAGGCGGGCGCCGCCCTGCTTGCCGGCAGGGGTGCCCTGCGCAGCGGCCTGGGGTTGCTCACCATCGCCATGCCGCAGGATCTGCACCAGCTTGTTCCCGCCGCCCTGGCCGAGGCGATGTCCGAACCCCTCGCCCACTCGACCGGCTTTGCCTCGGCCGCCGATCTCGCCTCTCTCCGGGTGGCGCTGGCGGGCAAACGGGCGATCGCCCTCGGCCCCGGTCTCGGCACCGCGGCCAGCACCGCCGAACTCGTCACCGAACTGTACCGGAGCGTACCCTTGCCCATGACGGTGGATGCCGACGGACTCAACGTCCTGGCACCGCAGTTCGTCTCCGGCATGGCCGGCGGCGGGCCGCGAATCCTGACCCCGCATCCCGGGGAAATGGCCCGGATCAGCGGCCTGACCACCCGGGAGATTCAGGCGGACCGCATCGAGACCGCCCGCAAATTCGCCGTCGAGCACGGGGTGGTTCTGCTTCTCAAGGGCGCGGCCACGGTGATCGCCGGCCCCAACGGCGAAGCGGCCGTCAACCCCACCGGCAACGCCGGCATGGCCACCGGCGGCATGGGCGATGTGCTCACCGGCATCATCGGCGGCCTGCTCGCCCAGGGGATGGATCCCTTCGTTGCCGCCTGCGCCGGCGCCTTTCTCCATGGCCTCGCGGCCGATATTCTTGCCGAAAAGACCCCCTGGGGCTACACCGCCGCCGAGGTCGCCGACGCCCTGCCCCTGGCGCTCGGCCGGCTGCTCGCCAATCCCCCCCCCTTCATCAACAAGGAACAAGTATGCGATACGCCAAGGACATCATGACCACCGACCTGATCACCGCCACCGCCGACATGCCGGTGGAACGGCTCGCCGAACTCTTCTGGAAGCACCGGATTTCCGGGGCACCGGTGGTGGACGACGAAGGCCGTCTGACCGGGGTGGTGACCGAGAGCGATCTCATCGACCAGACCAAGAAGTTCCACATCCCCACCGCCATCACCCTGCTCGATTCCGTCATCTTCCTGGAAAGCGAAAAGAAGGTGGAGGAGGAGATCCGCAAGATGACCGGCGCCACGGTGGGCGACATCTGCACGAAAAAACCGGTGACCATCGGCGAGGACACCCCGGTGGACGAAATCGCGACGATCATGGCCGAAAAGAAGGTGCACACCCTGCCGGTGCTCCGGGACGGCATCCTGGTCGGGGTGGTCGGCAAGAGCGACATCATCAGGACCATGCTGCCCGGCCGGGGCTGAAGCCGGAACCCGCAACAAGCTACCCCGGTGGTATGCGGCATCGGGGCTGTTCCGGATCGCTTCGGCACGCTGTTCCTCGCGAAGACGGAGCGTTTGCCGCCTCATCGCGAGCAAGCGTAGCGATCCAAAAGTGTGGCGGCGGTACAGAACGGAATGCCGGCAGCCGATGCCGCCGGAGGCAGACCGGCGACTCCGACTGGATTGTTTCGTCGCTGCGCTTCACGCAATGACGAGGGGAAAAATCACCCACGCCGTTCATCGCGAGCGAAGCGCGGCGATCCGGTATGCATCCTCGTTTCATCCCCGCTCAGCGCCGTGCACGGCGACTCAGTCGGTTTCCGGCAATTCTCCGGCGAATTCCACCCGCACCAGCCCCCGCACCGAATTACCGATGAAAAGCGCCTCGGCGCCATCGAGATCGGCGGGAGTGAGCACCTTCTCCGCCAGCGGGAAAGGCCCGCCGCCCGCCAGCAGGTGGCGGCGCAGCACCCCGGCGAGCAGACCGCTGGCAACGGGCGGCGTGTAGAGGACGCCCCGATCGAGCAGAAAGAGGTTGGAGATCGCGCCCTCGGTCAGTTCTCCCCGTTCATTGACGAACAGGACGTCGAGGCAGCCACGCGCCGCCGCCCGCCGGCGTTCCCGGTCATAGAGTCCGCGCTCGGTGGTCTTGTGATACAGCAGGGGATCGTTGCTGTCGGTGGCGTGCCGGGAGAGCATCACCCTGGCGACAGGCCCGCCGGCGGCCGCGACCACCGGTGCCGGGCAGGGGGTGGCGGTGCAGCCCATCTCGCCGTCCTTGTCCAGCAGCAACCGTAACCGCAGGCAGTCGGAGCCACCTTCGACGGCGTTTTTTCCTGTCGCCACCGCCCCCCGCAGACACCGCCCCACCCTTTCCTCATCGAAGGCGAAACCGAGAAAACGCGCCGAGGCGCGCAGCCGCTCCAGGTGCAGCGGCAACAGCCAGAACCCGCCATCGGGCCGCCAGAGCAAGGTTTCGATGAGCTGATACCGGCGCGGCGGCGACACCAGGAAGCTCCCCTTCAGCACGCATTCCTCCCATTCCCGCTCCGCGTCGGAATCGAAAACGATCCCCGAGCCGATCCCCATCTCTCCCCGATCGCCTTCCAGCACCACCGTCCGGATCGGCACGTTGAACACCGCATCGCCACCGGGCGCGAAAAACCCGATGGCGCCGGTATAGACGCCGCGCGGCTCCCCTTCCAGGGAACGGATGATCTCCATGGTGCGGATTTTCGGCGCCCCGGTCACCGAGCCGCAGGGGAACAGCGCCCTGAGAAGCGGAATGAGCCGCCGCTGCAAAAGTTCGCCCCGTACCGTCGAGGTCATCTGATGCAGGGTTTCGTAGGGTTCGACGGCAAACAGCTCCTCCACTTCGACGCTGCCGGCGCGGCAGACGCGGCCGAGGTCGTTGCGGAGCAGATCGACGATCATCACGTTTTCGCTGCGGTTCTTGACATCGCTGCGCAGAAACTCGGCAAAGCGCTCGTCGTCCGCCGGTTGCACGCCGCGCCGTACCGTTCCCTTCATCGGCCGGGCAATGATGACGCCGTCCTCGATGCGGAAGAACAACTCGGGCGAGCAGGAGAGAATCACCCGCCCGCCCAGGCGGATGCAGGCGCCGAACCCCACGCTCTGCCGCCGCCGCAGATCGAGATACAACCCCTCGGGCGAGCCGGAAAAGGGAAAATGCATTTTCAGGGTGTAGTTGACCTGGTAGGTATCACCGGCGGCGATGAACTGCTTGATCCTGGCGATACTGGCGCAGTACCTCTCTCTGCTTTCGGAAAAGCGGTGCGGGCCGAGCCGGTAGAAGAAATCCGCAGCGGCCGGTTCCGGCTCCACGTCCGGGGTGAATTCTCCCCGTCCGTGGTCGTAGATGAGCGGCTGCCGGTAGACGCCGAAAGAGGCAAGGGGTGTGTCCGGAGCCAGCCCGGCCAGGTGGACGGCCAGGCGAGGCTCCAGCAGGTAGCCGAATTCATAGGCAAACCAGCCGGCGAGGTAGTGGCCTTCGTCCCGGAGCCCTTCCAGCCGGGCGAGATAGGCGTCGGGATCATCGCCCGGCAACAGGTCGAGGCGGGCGGCCGCGTCGGTGAACAGGTAACTGCTCCGGTTGCGGCCGTCGGGGCGGCTGGTTTCGAGAAAAACGCAGTTCTCGCTCGCCGCAAGTCTGGCCAGCAGGCGCTCCAGGATAGAATTGGGGAGGGGCAGGATGGACATGCTGTGGTTTTCCTGGGAAGGGAATCAGCTTACCGGTTGCCTGCCGAAACGCAAGCGGAAAAGAAAGGAGTTCAGGCGATAAGCGGCCGGAATGGCAAAGAAATACCCGGCAGCCCCGGTGGCGTCCCGGCAAAATGCAGCCCACGTGCGCGAAAGGGTTTCAAATTTTTTTTTCGTTCTGATATTATTGGGCGGTTTTACTTTCCCCTTAAATCGCTCGCATTCTCAGCCGCACTCTTCAAGGAGAACAGCATGCTTATCAAGGACTGGATGGCCAAGGACGTTTTCACCGTCGACGAGAACACCTCCCTGATGCGGGCCACCCGCATCATGAAGGAAAACAACATCCGCCGCCTGCCGGTGGTTTCCCACGGCAAGCTGATCGGCATCATCACCGACCGCGACGTCAAGGACGCCTCCCCTTCCAAGACCACCACCCTGGACATCCACGAACTCTACTACCTGCTCTCCGAGATGAAGGTCAAGGAGGTCATGACCCCGGCGCCCCTGACCCTGCTGGGCACCGAATCCCTCGAAAAAGCGGCGATGGTGATGCTGAAGAAACGGATCTCCGGTCTGCCGGTGGTCGACGACGGCGGCTACCTCATCGGCCTGCTCAGCGAAACCGACGTCCTGCGCGGCTTCATCCACATGTCGGGCATCACCGACGGCGCCATCCAGTTCGTTTTCGACCTGCCGGATACCGCCGGATCGGTAACCCGACTGGTCCAGTACTTCCGCGACCACAACTGCCGGATCATCAGTATCCTGACCTCCTTCGAGGATGCCAGGGAAGGCAACAAGCAGGTGGCCATCCGCATCAAAACCGACGACGACAAGCAGATCCCCGCCATTGTCGAAGGGATCAAGAAGGAGTATACCGTCCTTCTGGTCGCCCGGGACGAACTCGCCAACATGCCGTAACGCCCACCGGCGGCGAAGCGGGAGGCGGATTGCCGGGAACGGCATCATCTAGATCTTTCCGTACGCCACCGGAAGATGCCGGGCTGCTTCCCGCCACGGCCCCGCGGCTGAAGGCTCACTCGCGCGCGAAGACGGCGTGGGTGGTTTTCCCCCTCGTCTTTGCGAGAAGCGCAGCGACGAAGCAATCCCGTCAGAGTCGCCGATCTGCCTCCGGTGGCATCGGCTGCCGGCATCCCGTTCTGCCGCCGCCCTGCTTCTGGATCGCCGCGCTTCGCTCGCGATGACCGCGTGGGCGGTTTTCTCCCCTCGTCTTTGCGAGAAGCGCAGCGACGAAGCAATCCAGTCAGAGTTGCCGGTCTGCCTCCGGTGGTATCGGCTGCCGGCATCCCGTTCTGCCGCCGCCCTGCTTCTGGATCGCCGCGCTTCGCT
>JBFLZZ010000074.1:8802-14572 GCA_040755255.1 Thermodesulfobacteriota bacterium | reverse complement strand
GTAGATCCAGCATGTGGAGGCGAACCGGTCAAGGTTGTGACCGCAGGGAGCACCCGAAGGGCTCGACCTTGACTGGCTTGGCTCCACATGCTACTCCGATCTACCCACTGGAAACCCGGAAGCGCCCTCTTTCAAGCAGGTATGCGGGGTGGATATGTAGCTAGAGAGGCTCAGCATTACAGAATACTCGCATATAATCGCGCGTAACGTTCGGCCACGACAGGGTATGAAAAACGTGCCAGCGCATCACTACGTGCGTTGGCTGATAGCCAAGTAAAACCTTGTTTGGTCAGTCTCTGGCTGTCTGATCGTAGCGGTATTGGTTCCCCCTGGAGTTCACGTTTTGAAGATACGTCCTGTTCCTGTTGCTGAAGTACCCACCGAATTCCATACGCAAGATCCTTCGTGTCGAAAGGGCGAGCGAGGTAACCATTATGTTCATGTTGAACAATATCTGGCATTCCACATATATTAAAAGCAACTACCGGAGTACCACATGCCAAAGCCTCAACCCCGGCATTTGAAAGGTTCTCTTGTCGTGATGGAATCACCATGACATCCGCTGCGCAATAGTACAAGCATAAGGACAAATCATCGTACAGATGTCCTGCGAAATGTGATGGAAAACCAACAAGATAAGGATCGCGTGGTGCAAGCTGTCCAAGGATTAATAAATGCAAATCGTGCTCTTCGCCCGCTAAATGCATCAAACCCTGTCGCAATAAGTCGAATCCCTTACGAGGATCCATGCTTCCTCCAATGGCCCCGAACATAATCAGGCGCACGTCGGGCGGAAGTCTCAAAATATTGCGTGCGACAGACTTCTTGATCGGCCGCCAACTGTCAGTATCGATTGCATTTGGGATCACAGAAATCGGCCAGTCATGCACTAAAGCGCTCTGGCGAGCACAGTCAGCAAGCCATTGGCTTGGTGAAATGATGTGAATTGGGTGTTTCCAATGTTTTACCTTCCGTCGCCATACCCAGCGGTTAAGATCAAACCCGGATTCGTGTGTGGGGCGGTTGCAATGCGTATAGCCGTCGCGCCAGCGAAAATCATCAGCATAGTGCTCAGCACCGCAAAAGGCCCACATGTCGTGCAGCGTCCATACGGCGGGTTTTCTCAACTGACCAATATCAGCAACAGAAAGCATTTCCGCGTTCACCCAATGCAGGTGAACGATTGCGGCGTCCGATTTATTCAGCTTTTCCCGCCAAGCTGATGAGAGAATAGATGGTGAATGGATGATTTGATTTGATGTCCTAAGTAGGCGAACTGGCAGTTCCCCGACGAGTGAGCGGAACCGAGACCAGAGTCTGTCCCGGTCATGTGATGGGCCGTTGACAGTCCAGTCTCCGGTCTCTGCATTGTTGACGCACATGATGGAATCAATTCCGTGCCGACGCAGCGCATGATGAATGCGATAAGCAGCGCGGGCCGCCCCGCCTTTTGTGTCTGAAAAATTGACGGTTAATACCTTCAAGGTTTTACCGCCTCAATGTACATAGACTCAGCTCCCTTTCTTGGGGACCCGTCACGGCTCACGTCGAGAGGGAAAAACGGGAAATCCGCGATGTTCGATGTCGTTGCGGTCATCCGTTGAACTTCAATAAACCCGGCCATCAGCAAAAGTTGAGAAATCGAGTTGAAGTCATACATCCAGCAGTGTCTCTCACCAACCTGTGCCAAGCTAACGTTTTGCTTTTTAAATGTGGGGGGAAGTAGCCCAATAATCCCTCGAATGTATAGGCGACTTAACTTACTACGAAGCAATCTGAACCACCATCTCATTGTTCTTTTTTGATATGAATAACAAAACGTCGGAATATTTCCAATAATATGACCTGTTCTTTGTTTGATAAATCTGATCATAGTGTCATCTTTATAGGATAAATTTGCCAAATTGTAGTATAGTTCCCCTAACTCACCGCCTTCGGTTTGTCGAACGCACTGATCGACGATCTCAAGCATGAGAAAATTAGCCTTTTCGTGTTCGTGGCTCTGGCGTAGATTAAGATAGGTGTGACACATCTCCTCAAAGTCAGGAAGTACTAAGCGTAGCGTTCCTCCATGTTTGGTAATCCTAAAGCATTCGGAAAGGAATGGCGACACCAGGTCATGTGGGACGTGCTCGAGAAAGTGTGATGAGTATACAATCTCGGCTGTATCATTTGCTATTGGCAATCGGCCTAATAGATTCGCCGGTCGAACTGCTCCAGAATGCGGCGAATAATCAAGATTAATCCAACCCGCAAGGTAAGAGTCACCGCACGCCAAGTTGACACAGAGCCGGCTCATTTAGGTATCCGATATACGGCAACAACGGTGTGTCCCAGCCCATGCAAGAAGGTTCCGGGAAGCACTCTGGCAAGCATTGACGCCGTGTGGGAGAGTATTTTAGCGACGATTGTGTCATCTAATAGGCAATGTCGTAACCCAAAAAGACGCCTGAGCCGATTGCTGATCGCAATATGGTTTGCCCAGTTGCGGTGGTAACTGGCGACCGGTTCATAGGCGAGATTCACTAAATCAAGGGAGAATAGGGTTGCGACTTTTTCCAGAGACGCTTTGCTCCAGTGGGTCAAGTGATGTGGTGGCATGTCCAGTGCGTGGTTAACCGCCGCTCCAGCAAATCCATCTTTTGCTGGTACCCCGATTATCAAAAGACCACCCGGTTTTAAACATCGCAGGCATCCTGAAATGAAATCATCTGGATTGGGAACGTGCTCAAGAACCTGAAATGTAACAACGATGTCGTATTCGGGAGCACAAGCTGCATGAGATACGGCCGATTCTTTGAGCAGAGAAATGCCTTCATCTTTTGCACGCTGTATGGCGCGGTCGTTGAACTCGAGTCCGGTATATCGCTCCAGGCCGATAAATTTTCCGAACGCAGCCAAGCCTGCCCCGACTTCTAAAACGCGGTCTGCTTGGCGAATAAACTGCCTGGCGTATTTGTGTTCCCACTTTTCTGTCATGTAATACCATGGGAATGTTTGCAAATGTTCATATAAATCCTCGCAGCCTGCTTCAAGTGGATCAAAAAAATCAAGGAAGCAGCGTGGGCAATTCATATAGCGGAACCCAGTCGAGTTGAATGCGTTTTCGATACCAAAATGTTTTTTGTAAAGGAGATTGACTGAAACCGCAGGCAAATACTCTCGTTGTA
Source organism: Thermodesulfobacteriota bacterium (assembly GCA_040755255.1). Lineage (GTDB taxonomy): Bacteria > Desulfobacterota > Desulfobulbia > Desulfobulbales > S012-135 > JBFLZZ01. Next base: position 11,402 of record JBFLZZ010000074.1, on the reverse strand, counting down.
ATAAATTGTTTGAATGGCAAAGCGGACACGTTATACGATCCGTTGTCGGAGTTCCTGCTTTAATCCTTGCTGTGGTGTGATTCATATCCGAGTAGTGTCAATTCTGCTTGGCAGGTTAGAGTAATGTGATCACGGAGTACTTGGGGGAAAAAAATGCGTTGTCCTTTGACAAATGAAAGTTTGTAACGAGGGTTTCTTCTCGAGAACAACTCCTCCGACTTTTTCATTTGGTTGGATTCAGATCGCTGTATCGCTAATTTAATATTAGCGTCATCAAATCCAAGTCCAAGATTAATATTTATATCAGTCAGTTCGCGAAATGGGTCGATCACGATATCTTCGTACCTAACCAGATGCATACGGCAACTTTGATTCTCTGCCGTCATCCATGAATTGACATGGCGTTTCCACGCGGGGATGCCTACATGCTTGTCCTGCAGGAAAACCTCTATGCTTCGGAAGATTTTGCCATGCTCTAATAAAAATGTGTAGTAGCTCCGCATGACCGATACCGGGTGGCGGGCCATATAAATTGAATGCAGATAGTATGGGTTGTATTCAGAATGTGATTTTATCATTCTGAACGGAGGGGTGTGATAAGTGCGCTCCCCAATATTCCTGTTAGAACATTGTATGTCGGGAATGTATTGTGACACGTTAAAAAAAGTCGCAGATTGGGGCATTCCGCTCTGGAGTAACGCCAAGTTTGCCATGATTGTCGATAGCCAAGTTATTCCCGACTTTGGAAACTCGACGAGGTATAGGTCGGAGGCTTTGGGATCAATTGGCAAGTGTATAACGTAACGTCTTCTGTTAAACCATGACATTTTTGTTGATCTTGTTAATTTCATATTGAAATACGGTTAGCAGGTGTGTTTTCTTCCAAGCCCAGTAAACGAGTGCACCATTCCAGATGATAAGCCCGATGACAGCAGCAATGGCCGCGCCAACAATTCCCATTCGCGGAATAAGCAGGCAGGATGCTGCGAAATTGCCGATGAGCGCTGTTCCTGTCCCCATGAGCGCGAGTCGTTGGTAGCCGGTCATAGCGAGTACCACGCCGCAAGAGCCAGAGACCGCGTTTATGACTTGCCCGAGAATAAGGACACGTAGTGGCCATGCCGCTGCGACATACATCGGGCCATAAAGGCTCAGTATTGCGTCTGCAAAGGGAACCAACACGCAGGCGGCTAATAGTGCAAAAGCTGTCCCAAGGTGCGCAGCCTCCGTGACAAGACGCTGAGCTGTTGTGATATCCTTTTCGACCCACGCCTTCGCTAGTCGTGGTTGCAGCGGCAAATTTACTGCAGTTATCCCCATTACCACGATGCCGACCAGTTGGTTGGCCGCCTGGTATAGGCCGGCTTGGCCGGGAGTCGCTAGGTAACCAAGCAAATATAATGGTAGTTGGCTCTCGAGGATTCCTACGACTGTAATCGCGAGAAAGACTCCAGTGCTCTTCATCCAATGAAACTGGGTTGTTTCCGCTTTTGCCAAGGCCACCTCGCCTGGCATATGGTGGGTAAGAAATCTGAATCCTACCATTAATGTTACTGTGGCGGCTATTGCCTGAATGAATAATGCGTGGTTGCTGTCCAAGCGGAAGCCTATAGCATATGCAGAGGTTATGAGTATGAGCACCGTAAGAGGGCGAACGAGCAGGTCTGGAATATCGGCTGAGACAACCCAATGCAAGCCTCGGAGTACTGCGGCACGCAACAGGTTGTACCCTGTCAGAGGAATTAGAGCCAGACCTGTTATCCAACCCACTTCGGTTACGTTTCCCTTATGAAAATATCTCTTGCCAAGCGTGGCGCCCAAGATCATGAGGCACAGCGATGAAAAGAACACCCAGCGATGACTGCTTGCCATCCGACCTTTAAGTTGATCCCATTCTGCGCGAGAGTGGTGAACCGCGACATCACGTGTTAGGAGTGCAGGCAATCCCAGCGTTGCGAGTGTACCCAATAGGCTAACGGCAGCAAGCACGATTGAGTAGACGCCATATTGGTCGGGCCCCAGAGATCTCGCGATCAGGATTCCGTTTATGAAACCTATTCCCGCTGCTGCAACCTTCAGACTCATGTTGCCTGCAGCTGTTCTTAGTAACACCCGGGAGTCGGTTGTCATTAGCGGTAACCACAATTTTTCATAATCTGAACTTTCGTTCTTGGCCTAACTTATTGTTAATGCGAATTTATTATGGCCAGGTCCGGCGGGTATCGCCAACGCACGACTAAGTTTTCGAAGCATATTAACCTAGTGTCTTGTTAGAAAAAAGAAAAAAACCCTGGCAAGCTTTGTTGTGCTTGCCAGGGCCTCACAGTGGTTGCTTTTGAAGTGAGCTTACCTAACAGTCCGTTGAAAAAGCCATCCGTGGCTTTTCAACCACCGATTGTTCAAAACAAGTTTCGGCCAACCTCGCGAATTCCTTGGCTCTTTTGGAGCCGGCCTTATTCGGCGGCACGTCCATGGGCCGCAAACAGCCCTTTTTTCAACGGGCTGTTAAGGGGAAATTTGGTAGTTTTTCAAAGTTGCCTGAGCGTCAAACTGAGCGTTGGAGCCCACACTCCGGACCCAGACCCAGAAAGTTGTATTGC
>JBFLZZ010000074.1:0-8702 GCA_040755255.1 Thermodesulfobacteriota bacterium | reverse complement strand
CGATATCAGCCTGCGAAGTGTTCCAGTTTATGGAGGAGTTGGTTGAATAGGCTTGAAGTTCGGTAAGAACATTATTGGTCCCCGGCCCTTGCGTCCAGAAACGGTACTCGTAATTCCCGGTACCGCCGGAGCCCTGTGCGGCAAGAGTGACAGTAGTTCCTGCCAATTGAGGGGACGCCGGATTTGGGGACAGTGTGACGCCTGTGGCAGGCGCAGGATTAATTCGGTAGTTTTTCAAAGTTGCCTGAGCGTCAAACTGAGCGTTGGAGCCCACACTCCGGACCCAGACCCAGAAAGTTGTATTGCCGATATCAGCCTGCGAAGTGTTCCAGTTTATGGAGGAGTTGGTTGAATAGGCTTGAAGTTCGGTAAGAACATTATTGGTCCCCGGCCCTTGCGTCCAGAAACGGTACTCGTAATTCCCGGTACCGCCTGGAACTAACCCCGTAAGAGTCACCGTCGTGCCCGCAACGCGCGGTGAGGAGGGGCTTGCAGAAAGAGTCGCAAACAACACCGCCACCCCATTCGCGGTATTCGAATACGGCGAGACCCCGGCCGCATTGTAGGCGCGGATGCGGTACACGTAGGTGACGCCGCTGGCGCCGGTGGTGTCGGCGTAGCTGGTTGAGTTGGCGATGGCGGTGCCGATTTCGGTGAAATTGACGCCGTCAGTGGACCGTTCGATCTTGAAACCGATTTCGTTGGCCGGGTTGCCCGGGGTGTTCTGGGCGTTGGCCGGGGTTCTGTCGGTCCAGGTCAGGTCCACTTTATTGTATTGAAGGGCCGAAGCCGCCAGATTGGTCGGCGCCTGCGGCAGTTCTTCCACATAGTTGAACTTCACCGTCCGCATCATGTCGCTCTCCTCGTGGCTGAGGATGTGACAGTGGATGACGTATTCCCAGTCGAGGTTGACCATTTCGTTGACCGTCGGCGGGTTGTTGGGCTGGCCGGTGAGCGGGTCCAGGTTGGTGAAGCCGATGGTGGAACCCAGCGGTTCCATCGGGTTGTGGGGGCGGATGGATTCCGGCACGCCGAAGGGCAGCTTGGGCGCCGCGGGCCGGAGGGCGACGATGGTGTCCTCCAGCGGGCTGATCCGTACCGTGTCCTTCCAGCCGTACTCGTTGGGGAAGGGTTTGCGGATGAAGCCGTCCCAGCCGACCCGGTTGATCACCTGCACGTCGTAGAGATGGAAGTGCAGGGGATGGGTGTCGACGCCGTTGTGGGTGATTTTCCAGACCTGGGAGACGCCGTCGTCGAGGATCTCGGTGGGCGGATCCACATAGTTCTGGACGATGAAGGTCTGGATGCCGGCGGTGGTGAAGGCCATCTCCAGGCCGAGTTTGGCGCTCAGTCGGCCATAATCGTCGAAGGTTTCGCCCATCTCGTCCTGGATCGCCTTCGGCTCCAGGTAGGAGGTGTGGGTGGCGCCGTAGATGTCCTCGTAGCTGATCTGGTTGTCGATGATCCGGGACAGGCCCCAGTTGGGCCAGGTGGCGGGGAAGGTCGGGTTGGTGGAGTAGATGCCGTTGTAGTCGCTCTGGCCGACGATGATCGGGTGCTGCGACTGTTCGAAGATCGACTTGGCGACGCCGGTACCGTTGCCGGTGGCGAAGGCGTCTTCGAGGGCGGCCAGGTTGAAGGCCGGAGTCGGGTTCTGCGGATCGGCATGAGGGGCGACGACGATCTTCATGATCGTGCGGGTGTTGGGGCCGAAACCAACCTTGGAAGCCATCAGGCCGCCGGCGGCCACCATGTCCTCGGCGCCTTCGGTGAAGTAGTCGTAGTGGGGGTCCAGTGCCGGGAAGGGGGCCGGCGCGTCATTGTAGAGGATTAGGGTCTTGCCGGCGTACTGGGAAAAGTCGATGATCACGTCGGCGCGCTCGGCGGGGGCCAGGATCATGGTGCCGCTGTCGACGTTGCCGGCGTTGAAGGTGGTGACGTCGTTGTTCCAGATGACCGGGTTGTTGGCCATCACCGCCGGTTTCGCCAGGAAGCCGGCCTCGGTGCCGATCTGGATCCAGTCGGGGCCGACGGTGTTCCAGTCGGGCGCGCCGCCGGGGCGGGCGTCCATAGCCCAGGTGGCCGGCTGCGGGTTGTTGCCAGTGGATGGCCAGCGCGGATCGTTGGCGGCCATTGCCGTATAATCCATGGCCGGCACCATCCGCACCTCGCTGTTGGCGGCGCAGGTGGGGCAGCCGGCGGGGGTTGCGGCATCCGCCTCGTAGAGCTGCAGGTTGTAGAAGCGGTCGTGGGCGGCGTTCAGGATGCGGAAGCGGTAGGCCTTGGGGTCGACGTTGAGCACCGGGTAGGCGGTGCCGTTGACGGTCGGCGTATCGAGGAAGGCCTCGGCGCCCCAGGACGGGTTGGGGGTGCCGGGGATCTCCGGCGGCTGGCAGAAGCCGTCCTTGAGGCCGGCGACCAGGGCCGGATCGCCGTTCGGGTCGCAGTTGGGATCGTAGTAGGGGTTGGGCACCGGCGGGTAGGGAATGCCGGTGGTGGGCGGCCAGAAGTAGGGGCCATAGGCCCAGCGGCCCATGGGGGCGATGCCGGTGATGTCGAAGGGGTTCTCGGCGGACATGTAGACATGCGGCCACCAGAGGTCGCCGAGGACCGGGGTCATCGGGTTGTTGCCGCCCGCCCAGGGCTGGCTGCCCCAGCGCCAGGTGGGGTCGGTGAGCTTGATGGTCGCCGGGTCGACGAAGGTCTTGTCTTCGATGATCAGCGGGATCTCGTCGGCCGGAATGATGCCGCCCGCGATCAGGGTCTGTTCCATCTCGTCGCGGATCAGGTAGCCGGCGGCCTCGCCGACGTAGACGTTCAGCCGGGTGATGCCCCAGGCGTGGTCATGGTAGAACATCAGCCGGGCGCTCTGCTGGTTGGTCCAGTAGAAGGTGGCGGCGCCGGGGCCGGGGTCCGGCATGTCGGGGACGTTCTTGCTGCTGACGCCTTTTTTGTAGAGCGGCGCCTTGGGGTCGTTGGCCGGGGTGATCCACTGGTGCGGCGTGCCGTCGCTGATCCAGGGGGTGATGCCGCCGTGGAGATGCAGGGTCGCCCGGTTCTGGGCAAAGGTGCCGTTGGTGAGCGGGATGGGTTCCTTGGTTACCGGATCGTAGTCGATGGAGAAGGGGCCGGCGCCCATGATCGACTCGTCAACCGGGATGAACAGGTCGCCGCCGTTGCCGGTGGGCAGCTTGTTGATGAACTTGACCCGGACCGGCCGGTCCTTCTGGGCGACGATCAGCGGCCCCAGGTGGTGGACCACCGGATCCGGGTTGACCGTGTTGTTGGCCGCGGTGCAGGCGGGCTGGTTCTGGCCGTTGCAGTTGCTGGTGTCGGTGCCCTTGTTCACCTGGATGTAGCCGCGCTGGGTGGTGGGCCCCAGGTCGGAGTGCATCCGCTCGCTGTACTGGCGCAGTTCGATCTCGTAGTAGTCGGAGCCGGGATAGGTGACGATGTCCGGGGTGGCAACAGGGATGTACTGGTCCAGGTTGTTGGCGCCCGCGGCGCCCAAGCCGGGCAAGCCGTCGACGAACTTGCGGATGCCGCCGTCGTAGGAGCCATCGGGTTTGGGTCCGACCGCGGCGGTGGCGGCGGCGCCGCCACCGGTGGGGTCGGAGATGGATATCACCGGGTAGATGTAGCCGGTGCCGGCGTTGGTGACGGTGATGCCGGTGATGACCCCGCCGGCCACGGTGGCGGTGGCGGTGGCGCCGGTGCCGGTGCCGAAGAAGTCGGTGATGGTCACCGTCGGCGTAGCGGAATAGCCGGTGCCCCCGGCATCAACGGTTACGCCGGAGACGACGCCCCGGGGCAGGGGCTGAAGGCCCAGTTCTGGGTGGTCAGGTAGTCGGGGGTGTTGCCCGGGCCGATGGTGATCGGGGTGGCGTGACTGGGGTCGGCGGGATCGGGCAGGTAAGCACCGGCCGGGCCGGCGTTCCATGCGAGGATCGCGGTCGCCGTCGCCAGGCTGAACGCGAGGCGGTAAGGTCGTTGCAACATATCATGTTCTCCTTTCTTTCATTCTGGATGCCGTAGGCCACAGTCCCACGGTATGTGGCGGCGTTTACCTTGGTTTCACCGTATTTGGTGGCAGGCAGACTTATTGCTGCCTCGCGGCCTCGATGGTCGCGGCCCTGATTTTCCGGGCCTCTTCGACCTGGCGGCGGCGGTCCTGCTGCTTGACGACCAGATCCACCTGTGCCTGGCTGACGTTGGACTCCACCATGATCATTTCCTCCTGCGCGGTGGCGTCCTGGCCGGCGGCCGGGGGCGGCGCGGAACTCTCCGCCGCGTTCACCCCGGGCGCTGCAGCCAGCAGCCCGGACAGAAGAAGCGTTGTCGCGAACACGGTTACCTTTTTCATTGCACTTTCCTCCTTGTGTTTTTGACCCTTCCGTATCCGGAAGCGCTGAGCCCGTTCACCGCTTCCGGCAAGGACCAATCGGATGTTCTGGTTCTGGGGTACGAGTTGCGTTCCCGTAGTGGCGGCCAACGGCCCTGCCATCTCTTCTCCGCGCTGGCGTCTCCCCCGCCTGTCGCGGAATGGTCGGGATATTGCCCAGAACATAAAGCAAGTTCCGGGCCATGGCCACAGGTTCCCGCCGGCGAGAACTGGCCGAAAAGCGGGGCACAGCCGGCTTGGTTGTCCCGCGTTCATGGACGGTTGTCCTGCGCCACAGGATCGAACCATTCGACACGGTATGCGTCGCCGATGCAGATGCAGGTGCCGTCGAGAAAGGGGTTGCCCGAATCGACGGCACGTTCCTCGCCGCTGGTGATCCGTACCAGCCGCCAGCCCCGCGGTTTGGTGTAGTTGCCGACCGTGTCGGAAATGGCGTTGCAGCGGGTGCCGCAGATGGATTGACCGATATCCTCGCGGCCCGGGGTCTCGCCGGGAACGTAGCGGTACTGGGTGACGACGAAGATATTCTCTTGCGGCCCAAGGGCGGGTTGCGCACCGGCCCCGGTGGCGAGGAAAAGCAGCAGGAAAGCGAGGGCAAGAGGTAAGTGGCGGACGTGGCGGCAAAATCCGTGGCGATCAGCGAATTGGTCTAGGTTCCGCAGCCGGGGGAAGGACTGGATTGCTTCGTCGCTGCGCTCCTCGCAATGACGCGGGGGGGGAGCGAGGTTGCTTTCCCCGTCGCGGGGGCGGCAGAGCCTGTGGCGATCAGCGAATTGGCCTCGGTTCCGCAGCCGGGGGAAGGACTGGATTGCTTCGTCGCTGCGCTTCTCGCAATGACGTGCGGGGGGAGCGAAGTTGCTTTCCCCGTCGCGGGGGCGGCAGAGCCCGTGGCGATCAGGGGAGTGATCTCGGTCCCGCAGCCGGGGGAAGGACTGGATTGCTTCGTCGCTGCGCTTCTCGCAATGACGCGGGGGGGGATCGAGGTTGGTTTCCCCGTCGCGGGGGCGGCAGAGCCCGTGGCGATCAGCGAATTGGTCTCGGTTCCGCAGCCGGGGGAAGGACTGGATTGCTTCGTCGCTGCGCTTCTCGCAATGACGTGCGGGGGGATCGAGGTTGCTTTCCCCGTCGCGGGGGCGGCAGAGCCTGTGGCGATCAGGGGTTTGGCCTCGGTTCCGCAGCCGCGGGAAGGACTGGATTGCTTCGTCGCTGCGCTTCTCGCAATGACGCGGGGGGGAGTGATTTTCGGGGTCATCGCGAGGGCCGCAGGCCCGTGGCGATCCATGCGGCCCCGCCATTGGTTCCGGAGATGATGCCGCCCACCTCACTGGGTCACCCACTCGCTTTTCTTTTCCAGTCGCGGCGTTTCGCCGGCACCCAGCTGGACGATGTAGCAGCCCTTGGAGGCGTAACGCTGGCCGGGTCCGAAGCCGATTCGTTCGTAGAGGGGATAGGTGGCGTCGGCCTTCATGCCGATGACGTCGAAGAAGTAGTCGCGGTAGAATTCGCCGCGCATCTTCACCAGGGTGGAGCCGAGCATCTCGCCGATGATGAAGGATTGCCGCAGCACCTTCTGGTCGTAGTTCTCCGGGTTTTTTCCCATGGTCACCACCCGCACCGCCAGATCGAACCGTTCCTCGTCCTGGGGCAGTCGGTGGGGGTAGGTCAGATGCAGGCTTTTGCGCAGGGTTTCCGGAACGTTCCACATCTCCTTGCCGAGGAAGCTGCCGGAGGCCAGGATGATTCCCGGCGCCCCTTCCGCCGCCGCCAGTTTTTCCAGGGCGGGCAGGGAGGTAGCGTCATCCCAGACGACCAGCACCGCGGTGTCGCCGCCGGCCGCCTCCTTGAGTCGTTCGGCGGTGAGAGGCTCGTCTCCCTTGAGCAGCATCTCCCGGGCGGTGGCCTCGCCGGCATGGCCCCACGACTCGCGGAAACCTTCGGCAAGAGTGTTGCCCATGCGGTTGTCGCGGATGACCTGGACGATGTTCCTGTCGGCGAAAAGGTCGTGCATGGAGTGGAGCCAGCGCGCCGCCGCCTCGCCTTCCTGCCGGATTCCCCGGGAAAAATAGAGGGTGTACCAGTCGGAGTCGGAGATGACCGGGTAATCGGTGAGCGGCAGCAGGTTGGGGATCCGGTGCTCTTCGCAGAAGCGGTGGATCGGCTCCCAGTCGCCGCCGGTGATCCCGCCCAGCAGGACGAACACCGGATCGGCCTGGTAATAGGCCTCCAGCTGTTCCTGCCAGGTGGAAGACGGGCCCTTGAGCACCCAGCGGGCCAGGGAGAATCTCTTTTCCGCCAGTTCCGGCCCCATCATGTTGAAGGCCATCCGCGCCAGCCGCGCATTGTTCTTGTAGGTGAGCGCCTGGCTGTTCTTGCGTTTGACGTTGAATTCGATGGGGACGAGCATCGCTTCGACCAGCGCCGGATCGGCGTCTTCGCCGATGACCGTGGCGAATTTGATCTCGGTTTCGGTCACCCCCGGGGAATGTTTGTCGGAAAGGGTCTTCAGGTAGGCGATCAGGATGTCCATGTCCCGGTCATCCAGTTCGTAGCGGGGCATGACCTCGACCACCGAGCGGCCGGTGGGGTCGACGCCGTCGGTGATCAGTTCCGCCAGGCTGTCGTCGGTGTAGGCGGGCCGGGCCGGAAAATAGGAGGCATACTTGTAGTAGGAGGGCACCCGGTCGCTGCCCCCCTTGATGTGGGGTTTGCGTTCCTGGTAGAGGATGCGGCCGTTGGTGGGCGAGGTGGCGACGTTGCCCTCGAAGGAGCCGATGCCGCTTCTGAGATGGCAGCTGACGCAGGTGAAGGAGGTGCCTTCCACCGGGATGTCGCCGCTGACGAAGGCCTGCATCGGCTTGCCGGAAGGCAGCAGGCCCTTCAGGTACATCTGTTCGCCCAGCCGGTATGTTTCGGCGTCGGTGAGGGGAGCTTCCCCGGCGGCGCGGGCGAGGCCCGGCATGGTCAGGGCCAGGCCCGTCACCAGACAAGAGAGGAAAGAAAAGATCACGAATTTTTTCATTGTTTTCCTGTTGTTTCGAGTTCCTGGAGCAAGTCGCGGCCGCCGATCAGTCCATCCAGCCGGACCCAGGTCTTCCGGTCGGCGGTACGGATGAAATTGAGCGGCTGGTGCGCCATCTTGCTGGGGAAATAGGCATCAAAGGCGGCCATCACCGCGTTGATGTCGGCACGGCTGCCGGTGAGGAAATCCCATCCCGGTTTGGCGCCGTAGCGGCCGAGGTACTCCTTCAGCTGTTTGGGTCCGTCGTTTTCCGGGTCGATGGTGATGGAGACGAGACGGACCTTGACGCTTTCCGAATTGTGGCGTCGCTGCAGGTTGGCGAAGCCGGCGGACAGGATGGGGCAGATGGTGGTGCAGGTGGCGTAGATGAAATCCACTACCACCACCTCGTCCGATTCGGCAAGACTCCTGAGGGGGATTTTCTCGTTGTCCTGGTTGACCAGGACCACGTCGGGCAGGGTGACCGTCTGCTCGCTGCGCTGGTATTTTGCCGCCGCGGCAACGGTTGCCGGCCAGGCGAGCAGAAGGGCGCAGAGGCCCATGGCAATCGATCCGGCAAGGAAGGGTTTCATCGTTCTCCTGTAACTGGTTTGGGTGCAGGGGGTGGATACAACGTGGTCCTCCCCCAATCCAAGAAGCGTACCATCGCCTCACTCCGGGAGGGCGGTTCCAAACTTTCTGTGGCGGAGGATCTCAAGAGACGGTAGACTTACCTAGCGAAAAAAGTAAAGGGAAAAGGGGATGAACCCGCAACAATTCGCGTAACTGATCACGGGGTAGCGGTAACCGCGCAACACCCTGTACCAGGTTTGTATGCGGTTGCAGGGGCCCCAGATCCGCGAAAGAGGCCTGTCCGCTATACACCCCGTATGCGGCAGGCCGATGACGGCAGCGAAGCGGCGAAGGAGATGGGGTTCCCTGTGATCGCATACAAGTCAACGGATTGGAGCAAAGGCCCATCTTGACACGCAACAGCCATTGTTTTATCAGGAAAGTGAGGTCGTTCTCCAGGCGCTTATCATGCCCACCATCAGCATGTTTTTTGGCATAGTCATTCATATGTATATCCGTGGTGAGCATAATCCACCCCATTTTCATGCACTGTATGGAGAGTATGAAGCTTTGGTCGATATTCATAAACTCGAAGTTATCGAAGGTAGTCTGCCACGTCGTGCTTTGGCCATGGTCTTGGAATGGGCAAATGAGCACCGGAACGAACTGATGGAGGACTGGAATTTATGTCGTGCCAAACAATTACCCAAGCCAATCAAGCCCCTGGAG
>JBFLZZ010000073.1:11039-14813 GCA_040755255.1 Thermodesulfobacteriota bacterium | reverse complement strand
GGCGATCAAGGCGGCGGTCGGCAAGGCCGGACTCAGCAAACGCGCCTCGGCCCACACCTTCCGGCACAGTTTCGCCACGCATCTGCTGCAGGCCAACTACGACATCCGGACCATTCAGCAGATGCTCAGGCACAGCGATGTGCGGACAACAATGATCTACACCCACTGCGTCCCCAGCCGGACGGTGAAAGAGGCGCAAAGTCCACTTGATTTTTCATCATGATCCGTCACCACCGTCGGAATGTAGCATTACACGAGTGCAGGTGATGGAGTCAAGCTGATTTTTCCGATATATTGCAGCCATCCGCTCACCCTCTCCTTGTGCTTGACGATTGGCGACGACGTTGTACTATGAGTCGATCTGTGGAAGAAAAACGGGATCGCCTCCATGAGTTACCGTACCGACTACGAAGAAAGGGAACTCCAGTTCCTGTCGCCTTACGCCTGCCCCAGTTCCGGGAGTCAGGGGAGGATCCGCGCCGAGGAGGAGTGCACGGTGCGCACCGCCTTTCAGCGGGACCGCAACCGGATCGTCTACAGCAAGGCCTTCCGGCGGCTCAAGCACAAGACCCAGGTCTTCCTCTCCCCCATGGGCGACCATTACCGCACCCGGCTTACCCATACTCTGGAGGTGTCGGAGATCGCCCGTACCCTGGCCCGGGCGCTCAGGCTGAACGAGGATCTGGTGGAGGCCATCGCCATGGGGCATGACCTGGGGCACACCCCCTTCGGCCATGCCGGCGAGACGGTGCTCAACGAACTCTTGCCCGGCGGTTTTTCCCACTACCGCCAGAGCCTCAGGGTTGTGGACGTGCTGGAGAACGACGGCCTCGGTCTCAACCTCACCCTGGAGGTGCGCGACGGCATCAGCAAGCACTCCAAGGGCTACGGCGAGGTCATCCCCTCGGAGCTGAAGGACATGCCGATGACCGCCGAGGGCAAGGTCGTCCGCTATGCCGACATCATCGCCTATCTGAGCCACGACCTGGACGACGCCATCAGAAGCGGCGTCATCCGCGAGGCGCAGATCCCGCAGCGCTGCAACAAGGTGCTGGGGACAAGCCATTCCCGCCGGGTGATGAGCATGATCCACGGCATCCTCGCCGCCACCCGCCCCGAAGGGGACAGGCTGGCGTTCGGGGTGGCGGCGGAGGTGGGCGAGGCGATGCAGGAGCTCAGGCGCTTCCAGTACGACAACGTCTATCGCTCGCCCCAGGTACACAGCGAATTCGTCAAGGCCTCCAAGATCCTCCGGGAGATCTACGCCTACTGCCGCGACAATCTCGATTTCCTCGAAAAACGGATGGGCGACTTTGCCCGCAGCTTTTCCATCGAGCGGCGGATCGGCGACTATCTCGCCAGTATGACCGACCGCTATGCCATGACCCTCTACCGCGAACTCTTCGAACCCCACTCCCAGGTCTGACCGTGCTCCCATCACTCATCGATTCCCACTGCCATCTCGACATGGCCCCCTACAGCCACGACCTCGATCAGGTGCTCCAGCGCGCCCGCGGCCAGGGGGTCGACCGGATCGTCACCGTCGGCGTCGACCTCGCCAGTTCCCGGCGCGCGGTCGACCTCGCCTCCCGGCTGCCCGGGGTGTATGCCACGGTCGGCATCCATCCCCACGATGCCGCCTCCATCGAGGACGAGGACTACGAGGACCTCCGCTCTCTGGCCGGCCGGCCGGGGGTGGTGGGTTTCGGCGAGATCGGCCTCGATTTCGCCAAGCTGTACGCCCCGGCCGAGGTGCAGCTCCGCCATTTCGTCCGGCTGGTGCAGCTCGGCCGCGAAACCGGGCTGCCGCTGATCATTCACGACCGCGACGCCCACGATCAGGTGATGGCGATCCTGGAGGACAACGGCCCCTACGGCGCGGGCGGCGTCATGCACTGCTTTTCCGGAGACCGGGAGCTGGCGCGGCGGGTGCTGGATCTGGGCTTTTATCTTTCCATCCCCGGCATCGTCACCTTCGCCAGCGCCGCGACCCTTCGGGAGGTGGTGCGCTTCGTGCCGCTTGACCGGTTGCTGGTGGAGACCGATGGCCCCTATCTGGCGCCGGTTCCCTTTCGCGGCAAGCGCAACGAACCGGCCTACCTGGTTCATACCGCCCGGCAGATGGCCGAACTGAAGGAGGTCAGCATGGAAGAGCTGGCCGCGGCGACCACCGCCAACGCCGAGCGGTTGTTTCGCCTGCCGCCGTATGCCGGCGGCGGAGGGAAACGATGATCGTCACGCGGCTTGCCGAAATCCGACGGCGGATCGACGCCGCCTGCCGCCGCGCCGGCCGGGATCCGCGCCAGGTGCGGCTGCTGGCGGTGAGCAAGCGCCAGGACGAGGCCAGGGTCAGGGCGGCGGTCGCCGCCGGTCAACGCCTGTTCGGCGAAAACTACCTGCAGGAAGCGGCGGCGAGGATCGCCCGGTTCGGGCGGGGGGAACTTTCCTGGCATTTCATCGGCCACCTGCAGAGCAACAAGGCGGCCCAGGCGGCGGAACTGTTCGACATGGTGGAAACCGTCGACCGGGTGAGGATCATGGCGGCGCTGGACAAGCGCTGCGGCGCACTTGGCCGCACGCTGGACATCCTGCTGCAGGTCAACGTCGGCCGGGAAGGGCAGAAATCCGGGGTGCTGCCCGAAGAGGCGGAGGAACTCGCCCGGGCGGCGGCACAGTTCCCGGCGCTTCGCCTCAGAGGGCTGATGACCATGCCGCCCTTTGCCGACGAGCCGGAGGCGAGCCGTCCCCATTTCCGGGCTCTGGCGGAACTTGCCGGGGAATTGCGGCCGCTGTTCGCCGATCCCGGACACATCGAACTGTCCATGGGCATGTCGGCGGATTTCGAGATCGCGGTGGAGGAGGGGGCGACCATCGTTCGGGTGGGCACCCTGCTGTTCGGCGAGCGGTGAAATCATCAGTCTTGCGGGAAACCACCCGGGCTGGCTGCCGGTTGGTGGCTGAACTGGATCGCTTCGTCACCTTGTTCCTCGCGAAGACGGAGAAGGCCCGCACCGTCATCGCAGGGGCCGCAAGGACGGGGATGAGAGCCCGCCCGCGGCGTCAGCCGAGGCCCGCAGGGCCGTGGCGATCCAGAAGCATGGCGGCGGCAGAAGGGGATGGAGGCTGCCGGTGATGCCGGTGGCGGACAGAGGGCTCCGACTGGATCGCTTCGTCACCTTGTTCCTCGCGAAGACGGGGAAGTCCCGCACCGTCATCGCAGGGGCCGCAAGGGCGGGGATGAGAGCCCGCCCCGCGGCGTCAGCCGAGGCCCGCAGGGCCGTGGCGATCCAGAATCATGGCGGCGGCAGAAGGGGATGGAGGCAGCCGGTGATGCCGGTGGCGGACAGAGGGCTCCGACTGGATCGCTTCGTCACGGTGTTCCTCGCGAAGACGGGGAAGTGCCGCACCGTCATCGCAGGGCCCGCAAGGACGAGGAGGGAGAGCCCGCCCCGCGGCGTCATCGCGAGGCCCGCAGGGCCGTGGCGATCCAGAAGCATGGCGGCGGCAGAAGGGGATGGAGGCTGCCGGTGATGCCGGTGGCGGACAGAGGGCTCCGACTGGATCGCTTCGTCACGGTGTTCCTCGCGAAGACGGGGAAGTGCCGCACCGTCATCGCAGGGGCCGCAAGGACGGGGATGGAGAGCCCGCCCGCGGCGTCATCGCGAGGCCCGCAGGGCCGTGGCGATCCAGACTGAGGGAATCGAAGTTTCAGTCTTGTCATCAGCCGCCGGATGCGCCCCTGGCCATGGATCAGGGGGAGGCGTCATTCCGGCG
>JBFLZZ010000073.1:0-10939 GCA_040755255.1 Thermodesulfobacteriota bacterium | reverse complement strand
ACGACAACGACAACGACAACGAGAAAGAGTGGACCCTGCCGACGGCCAACAAACGCGACGGCTGCCGTCTTTCTCGATACAAACCACCCAGACCGGCTGCGGCCTGTCGGCCGTCCTGGATCGCTTCGTCACCTTGTTCCTCGCGAAGACGGAGGAGGCCCGCACCGTCATCGCAGGGGCCGCAAGGACGGGGATGAGAGCCCGCCCCGCGGCGTCATCGCGAGGCCCGCAGGGCCGTGGCGATCCAGACTGAGGGAATCGAAGTTTCAGTCTTGTCATCAGCCGCCGGATGCGCCCCTGGCCATGGATCAGGGGGAGGCGTCATTCCGGCGAAGGCCAGGATCCTGATCATGCCCTGCCGGGACTGGCCCCCGGCCTTTGCCGGGGTGGCGGGAAAAGTTAATGTTGTTCATCTTCGGTCCCCGGCCCTGGGTGCCTCCGATGCCTCGGGAGCTTGCCGGGTCTGACGACAACGACAACGACAACGAGAAAGAGTGGACCCTGCCGACGGCCAACAAACGCGACGGCTGCCGTCTTTCTCGATACAAACCACCCAGACCGGCTGCGGCCTGTCGGCCGTCCTGGATCGCTTCGTCACCTTGTTCCTCGCGAAGACGGAGGCTTGCCCCAAGCGGTCGGGGCAGTCGCGGTCAGCTTTCCGGGTAGTGCTTTGCCATGCACTCGGCGCACAGGCCGTGGCTGAAGACCGCCTCGGAATGCTCCATGATGTACTCTTCCACCATGTGCCAGTAGCCTTCCTCGTCACGGATCTTCTTGCAGTGCATGCAGATGGGGATGATTCCCTGCAGTTTCCTGATTTCCCCGATGGCCCTGTTGAGTTCGGCGACGGTGGTCCGCAATTTGTCCAGAGTGCGGCTGTTGTGGAGCGCGATGGCGGCGAATTCGCCCAGGGCCGAGGCGAGTTCGATGTCGTGGCCGATGAAGTCGGAGGCTTTGTTCGCAAGCCCCATGACACCCCGTACTTTGCCTTCGACGATGAGCGGCGCGAACATCACGTTGCGCAAGGGGACGTGCCCTGGCGGCAGGAAGGGTGCGTGCTCGCTTGCCGGAAAAGCGTTTTCGACCACCGTCCGGCACTGCCGGTAGGCGAGGGCCCGCAGCCCGCGGATGGGCATCGGCAGGTTCGGGTCGACCGAGCAGGGCAGGCCGCCGTCGTCGAGGAAGAGGACCTCGTTCTCCATGCCGGAGTCGCTGAGCAGGGCGATGTAGCCGGCGGTGGCGCCGGTCAGCCGTTTGGCCTGGTCGAAGATGACCCGCGCCGACCCATGGAAACTGTCATGGGCGAGGACCGCTTTGGCGGCATGGACCAGGGAATGGAACTCGTCGGGGGTGAGGGTCTGCATCTTTTCCATGGCTGATTGAACCTCCCTGAACACGTTTTCTTTTCCGCCGCGCCGCGCCGGCCGGGAACCGGAAAAGCCGGTCCAGCCTACCACTTGCCGAGCGCCGCGCCAAGCTGTTGCCAGCTGGCGGAACCCGCCTCCACCTGTTCTCCCTTGCCCTTCAGGAAATATTTTTTGCGCGGGAAGACCCGGCCCGATTCCTCCAGGAGATCGAGGGCGGCGGCGCCGAGCATCAGGTCGGCCCCTTGCTGGGCCGCGGTCTCCTCCAGGCGGAAGGTGACGTTGACCGTGTCGCCGATCACGGTGAAGCCGCGGTCGGCAATGGCGCCGGCCATGGCCTCGCCGCTGTTGACCGCGGCACGGCAGGCGAGGGGCCAGGGGATGGCGGGGATCTTCTCGTGCAGCAGCGCGGTGGTTCTCTGGATGGCGAGGGCGGACTGCAGGGCGCGCAGCACGCTGCGGCGGCGGTCGTTCTCCTCCAGCCACAGGGCCATGACCGCGTCGCCGATGAACTTGTCCACCATGCCGAAATGGGTGGCGACGATCTCCCGGACCGCGCCGCTCCACACCTGCATCAGTTCTCCCGTTCCGCGGTCGCCGAGCCGTTCGGCCAGCGGCGTGAAGTTGACGATGTCCGCCACCAGCAGGGTCACCGGCCGCAGATTGACCGCGGCCACGGTTTTTTCGTCCGCGTCCCAGTCCTGGGGCCGGGGGCGGTGCGCTTCCTCCCTCTCCTGCATGAAGACCAGCATGTTGCCGCCGATCTCGATCCGGTCGCCGGGGTGAAGCCAGGCGGGCGCGGCCACCCGTTGTCCGTTCAGGAAGGTGCCGTTGGCGCTGCCGAGATCGATCAGGTTGCAGCGGCCGCCGGATTCGATCTGCACCATGGCGTGCTGGCGGGATACCGCGCTTTCGGGCAGGCGGATGTCGCAGCCGTCGCTGCGGCCGATGCGGAAGGTGGTCTTGCCGGCGAGAACGAACACCGCGACTTCGCTGCCGCGGCGGTCGAGGAGATGGATGGCGGGGGCGTTCGAAACCGTCATCATCCCTCCAGGTTGTATTTCTTGATCTTACGCCAGAGGGAGACCCGGTCGATGCCGAGATGCTGGGCGGTGAGGGTGCGGTTGCCGCCCGTTTCGTCCAGCACCCACTGGATGTAGGCCTTTTCCTGTTCCTCCAGAGAGGGGATGGCGCCGTCGTCGCGGCGGCGGTAGGTGGTGGAGATGCGGCCGCGCAGGTCTTCGGGCAGATGTTCGGTATCGATGGTCTCGCCGGTGGACAGCGCCACTCCACGCTCGATGATGTTCTCCAGTTCCCGGACGTTGCCGGGAAAATCATAGGCGGTGAGGATGTCCAGCACCGCCGGCGACACTCCCCGGATGTTCTTCTTCATCAGCGGCGCGTACTTGAGGAGGAAGTGGTGGATGAGCAGGGGGATGTCGTCCTTGCGGTCCGCCAGGGGCGGCAGGGTCAGGGCGACGACGTTGAGCCGGTAGTAGAGATCCTGACGGAAATTGCCCTCGATGGCCTCTTCCTTGAGGTTGCGGTTGGTGGCGGCGACGTAGCGGACGTCCACCTTGAGCGGCTTGGTGGCGCCGAGCCGGAGGATCTCCTTTTCCTGGATGGCGCGCAGGAGCTTCACCTGCATGGTGGGCGACATTTCGGTGACCTCGTCGAGAAAGAGGGTGCCGCCGTCGGCCATTTCGATCAAGCCCTTCTTCTCGCTGTCGGCGCCGGTGAAGGCGCCCTTTTCGTGACCGAACAGTTCGTTGGTGAGCAGATCCTCGTTGAAGGCGCCGCAGTTGATGGACAGCAGCGGCTTGTCGCGGCGGGGGCTCATGTTGTGGATGAAGCGGGCGAACAGCTCCTTGCCGGTGCCCGACTCGCCGGCCAGAACGATGTTGCTGTCGCTTTCGGCGGCGCGGGCCGCGGTCTGCAGCAGCTGACGCATGCGGGCGTTGGCGGTGACGATGCCGGAGGTCTCCCGGTGGCTGGCGAGATGGGCGCGCAGGCGGCTGTTCTCCTGTTTCAGCGCGATTTTTTCCAGGGCTTCCCGTACCACCTTGCGCACCTCGTCCAGTTTGTACGGTTTGGCGAGGTAGTGGTACGCCCCGGATTTCATCGCCTCCACCGCCGAATCGAGGGTGGCGTAGCCGGTGATCATGATCACCTCGCAATCGGGGAAATTCCTGCGCGCGTGGGCGAGGATCTTCATGCCGTCGACCTTTTCCATCTTCAGGTCGGTGAGCACCAGGTCGTAGCCTTCCTCGTCGATGAGCTTCAGGGCCTCGTTGCCGTTCTGGGTGCCGCGCACTTCGTATCCTTCCTTGCCGAGGACGTGGACCAGGTTACGCATGGCCACCGCCTCGTCGTCCACCACCAGGATTCTTCCTTTTCTGTTCATATGCCGCTCACGCTCCTTCGCCGGGGAGCCAGATGATGAAGGTTGTGCCCTCGTCGGGCAGGGTGTTGATGGTGATGCTGCCGCCGTGGGTTTCGATGATCTCGTGGACGATGAACAGTCCGAGTCCCGAACCGTGTCCCACATCCTTGGTGGTGTAGAAGGGGTCGAACACCCGATTGACGATGGCAGCCGGGATGCCGGGGCCGTTGTCCTCCACGAGGATTTCCACCTCCCGGTGCAGATCGTTGACGTAGCGGGCGCTGATCCAGATCTGGCCGCGGTCCCCCATCGCCTCCATGGAATTCTTGATCAGGTTGAGAAAGACCTGCTGCATCTTCTGCTTGTCGGCGTGGATGGTGATTCCCTCGTCGATCTCGACGGTGACCGTCACTTCGCTGGGAACCTCGCTGCGCAGCAGGCGGATGGTTTTGTTGACCAGGGCGGCCAGCGGCAGTTTCTCCCGCTGGAACTGCTTGTCGCGGGAAAAGTCGAGCAGGGTGCGGACCGTGTCCCGGGCCCGGTCGGTCTGTTCCTCGATCTGGGCGATCATCTCGCGCTTGAAGGGGAGATCGTCGCCTTCCAGTTCCTCGCCCAGAATCTGCGCCGAGGTGGAGATATTGGAAAGCGGGTTGTTCAGTTCATGGGCGACGCCGGCAAGCAGGGTGCCGAGCGCCGCCAGTTTCTCCGACTGGACCAGCTGGCGCTGGCGCAACCGCAGTTCGTTGTTCATCCGGGAAAAGGCCTGCAGTACCGAATGGATTTCCATTTCCATCCCCTGCGCCGGCGGCTCGAGCTCCTCGCCGTGGGAGATCTTCCGGGCATAGCCTTCCAGCAGCTTCAGCGAATTGACGATCTTGCGGCCGAGCAGGATGGTCATGAACAGAAAGACGAGAATGACCAGCAGGGAAGAGGTCAGCAGGATGGCCCGGCTGGTGCGCAGCAGCTGTTTGATGACCAAGCGTTCGTTGCGTGCCGTGCTTTCCGCGAACTCGGTCAGTTTCTTGCCCGCTTCGCGGATGGTGTTCTGCAGCCTGGTGAAATCGTTCCCGGAGACCTGGCTCTCGGATTGATGGAGACGGTGGAGCCGATCCATGTTGCCCCGGTAGTCTTCGAGGATCCTGGTTGCGTCCCGGATCTGGGCGGTGCCCATCAGGTTGCGCAGCTCGTTTTCCCGGCCCTTCAGGGTTTCTTCGAGCTGGGACAGGTAGGACAGGGCGTCCAGATAGTCCTTGTTCTGCTCGTAGAGGAAGTAGTTTTTTTCGAACCGGCGCAGTTCCAGCGCCCGGTTGAAGAAATCGTCGATGAGTTCGATGACCGCCACCTTTCGCTCCACCCGCAGGACGATGCCGTAGGTCATCAGCGCCGTGGTGGCGATGAGGATGAACACGGAAAAGAAGGCGTAGACGATCTTCTTGCGGATGCTGAGTGCTTCGAGGCTCATGCGGTTTTCTCGGTGCCGGAACACCGGCGGCGGGGGAATCCAGGTCCGGCCCTATCATAGCCGGTGTGGTTGCAATCTGCAACGGCTATTTCTCTTTCGAAACATCATCATAACTATCTGAAATAGAAGGATATTATTTGTGAGACCCTTCCTGTGGTTTCATTGTGAAACATTTGCCTGGTTGTGGGGTGTTCGCTTAACTATCTGAAAATATAGGATAAAAATTTTGTTTCAGTTTGGAACGGCCCTTGCGCAATGAGGGGGCAACGTTGTTGCGGTTTTCACCGCCCGAGGGTGACGAAAGGAGATCGCCCCGGGCTTCGAGGAGGAATCAGGGTTTGTCGGCGGTGGGAAGATGAAATTGCTCAGGGAAATTGAACGAACCATGCTGGCCTCCGCCTTTGCCGAGGCAGGCGAGTTCGAAACCGCCCGCACGTTCATGGCCAGGGACAAGAACGCCCATCGCAAGGTCTTGCTGGGTACCGATGCCGAGGCCATCACCCCGGGCTTGCTCAAGCAGGCGCTGGAACTCTGCCGGCGGACCGGCGGAAGTCTGGAAATATTCCATCTGATCCCGGCGGAAGCGGCGACGAAGGGGAAGTGCGGCACGGTCAACACGGCATATCTGACGTCGCTGAAGGAAAAACTGATGAGCCTCGGGATAAAGTATCAGTACGAGATGAAAGATACGGCGTTTTCCGGCGAACTGCTGACCTATATGGAAAAACGCCGTGATCTGTTGTTGATCGTTCTTGGTCTGATGCAGAAGGGAAAACGCAAGATACAGGAGGATATCGCCAGGCAGGTCAAGTGCCCGGTGGTGGTTCTCTCCGCATGAAATCACACTCAATCAAAGGAGAAAGAAGATGACAGTCAATGAATTCGACAAAAATATGACGGCTGCGGCTTTTGCCGAGGCAGGCGAGCACAGCACCGCCCAGCAGATGGTCGCCGATGCCGGGACGGCGGGGAAGGGCGGCAAGGCGCCGGCGAAAAAACCGGTGCTGCCGATGCTGATCACCGGCGTACTCTCCCTGGCCGGTTACGTCCTGCTGTTGCAGAATGAAAAGCTGGTGACCGAGGTTTTCACCCGCGGCGGCTACGCCGCCGTTTATCCCATCGTCGCCGCCTTTGCCTTTTCCTTCGTGCACGGGGCCTTTGCCAGCAACCTGCTCAGCGTTCTCGGCCTCGAAGCGAAAAAAAAGTAAGAACCCATATCGAGTTGGAGAAGGAGTACCTATCATGAAAAGATTTCTGTTTATTCTGCTGGCAACCCTGCTCATCCTGCCGATGGCCCGTTCCGCCTACGCCGCCGGCGGCGCCGGGCCTCCCAAGAACCTGGTCAAGGGCGTCATCACCGAGGTCGATGGGGCCAACCGTACCGCGGTCATGGTCAAGAGCGGCACCGAAGAACGCATGCTGCTGCACATCCCCGCCGACATGAAGCTCGAAACCGTGCGGATGAACAAGAAGGTCATGGTCAGCCTCGACGAGCACGAGGGCAGCGCCAACGTCATCCGCGACGTGTCCATCATGTTCATGGACATGAAGGTGGAGAAGGTGCTCGCCCTGCTGATCATCGGTCTGGTGGGCGGCCTGCTGAGCGGCTTCATCGGCTCGGGCGGCGCCTTCGTGCTCACCCCGGCGATGATGTCCCTGGGCGCCCCCGGCGCGGTGGCGGTGGCCAGCAACATGTGCCACAAGTTCCCCAAGGCCATGGTCGGCGCCTACAAGCGCTGGAAGTACGGCCAGGTCGACATCAAGCTCGGCCTGGTGATGGCCTCCACCGCCATCATCGGCGTCCAGATCGGCATCAAGATCCAGAAGTACATCCTCGATCATTTCGGCAATGCCGGCTCCAACCTCTACGTCAGCTGCGTCTTCGTCTTCGTGCTCGTCGTGGTCGGCTGCTACGTCATGAAGGATGCCTATACCCTGGCCAAGGGCACCGGCGAGGAGAAGGTGTCCAACCTCGCCCTTTCCATGCAGAAGATCAACATCCCGCCGATGATGAACTTCCCCGTCGCCCGGGTGCGGATCTCCGCCTGGATCACCATTCCCATCGGCCTGTTCACCGGCATGCTCGCCGCCACCATCGCGGTCGGCGGCTTCATCGGCGTGCCCGGCATGATCTACATGATCGGCGCCTCGGCGGTGGTCGCCACCGCCACCGAACTGGTGATCGCCTTCATCATGGGGCTCTGGGGTTCCATCCAGTGGGGTCTTTCCGGTCTGATCGACATCCGGCTCGCCCTCCTCATCCTGGCCGGCTCGCTGATCGGCGTCCAGCTCGGCGCGCTTGGCACCACCTACGTCAAGGACTACGCGATCAAGCTGGTCATGGCCGCGGTGATGCTCATCGTCGCCGTCAGCCGCGGCGCCAAGATCCCCGGCTATCTCGCCGACCTCGGCCTGCGCGCCCAGCTCGATCCCGTCATGAAGAACGTGCTGGAAGCGGTGAGCTTCTGGGCCCTGGTGGCCGCGCTCGGCGTTGCCGGCGTCATCATCACCGTTGCCATGGCCAAGGGCATGGCCGGCGACCGGGCGGCGAAGAAGGCGCTGGCCGGCAAGGCGGCGGTGAGCCATGGCTAAGTACCGGAAGATCCTGGTCGCCTTCGACGGCTCGGCATCGAGCCGCAACGCCCTTGCCGCCGCCAGCCGCCTGGCGCAGATGGACAAGAGCTGGCTCAAGGTGCTGGCGGTGGTGCCCGCCTATGAGGGTGACCTGGATCTCATCGGCATCAGCAACATTCGGGAAACCATCGACGGGCCCGGCCAGAAGATTCTGGCCGAGGCCCGCCGGCTTGCCGAACAACACGATGTCCATGTGCTCACCAACCTGGAACAGGGCGAACCCTACGAACGGATCGTCACCGTCGCCAGGGAGGAGAACTGCGATCTCATCGTCGTCGGCCGGCGCGGTCTCTCCAATATCGAACGCGAACTGATGGGCAGCGTCACCGCCCGGGTCATCGGCCACACCGACCGCAACGTCCTGGTGGTTCCGGAAGGTTCCAGTCTCGGCTTCGCCAATATCCTCGTCGCCACCGACGGCTCCGAGGCCAGCCGCGACGCCGTCGAGCTGGCCATCGACATCGCCCGGGAGCGGGGCGGCAGGCTGAAGGTGGTCTCGGTGGTCTACAGCAACGACGAGTTCCTCGCCCTGGCGCCGGAAATGGTCGACGAACTGATCGGCAAGGCGCGGGCGATCGCGGAGGAGGTGGCCGCTGCCGCCGCCGCCAGGGGGGTTGCCTCCGAGGCGGTGGTGCGCGAGGGCGAGCCCTACCGGGCGATCACCGATCTCGCCCGGGAAATGGGCGCCGATCTCCTCGTCATGGGCTCCCACGGCCGCAAGGGGTTGAACCGGCTGCTGATGGGCAGCGTCACCGGCCGCGCCATCGGCTATGCCAGCTGCCCGGTCCTGGTGGTCCACTGAGCGTGAGAAGGCATTTCGCGATCGGCAGGGAGGAGAGGGAACATGGATGTATCGCCTGACATGACTGGGGCAAGGGAATGGCGCGGGGAGACAGCGGCCGGCCCTTCCGCGGCGCGCGCCCGCCGTCAGCCCGACCCCATCGAGATGGTGAAGATGAAGATGCGGCAGCTGGGGCTCGGCCATCGCGACATGATGGCCTATCTGGGCGGCTCCACCGGCCATGTCAGCGATATCCTCAACCGCCGCCGGCCGCTTACCCTCAGGATGATCCGGAGGCTGCACGAAGGGCTCGGCATCCCGGCGGAGGTGCTCATCCGCGAATACCCCCTCTGTTTGTCGGGCTGAGCCGCCATGCCCGGGGCGGCGCAACCCCGATGGATGAAACTGCAGCGTGGACCGGATCGCCACCGGCTTCACCGGCAGCCCCCATCCCCTTCTGCCGCCGCCATGCTTCTGGATCGCCACGGCCCTGCGGGCCTCGCGATGACGCCGCGGTGGGTATTCCCGCCTCGTCATTGCGAGAAGCGCAGCGACGAAGCAATCCAGTCAGAGCCGCCAGTCTGCCTCCGGCACCGGCAGCACCGGCCGCCTGTTCTGCCGCCGCCCTGCATCAGGACCGCCACGCTTCGCTCGCGATGCAGCAAGCATAGGATGACGCCGCAGGTGCTCCTCCGTCTTCGCGAGGAACAGGGTGACGAAGCGATCCAGGGCCAGCGACAGGCCGCAGCCGGTCTGGGTGGTTTGTATCGAGAGAGTCGACAGCCGGCGTGTTTGGTCACCATCGGCAACGTCCTTTCGACCACGAAGACGACAACGACAACCGTTTCGCTGCCGCTGCACTGACAACGGGCATTTTTCCCTTTTTCTCGTTGTCGTTGTCGTAATCGCCGAACCCGGCGGGCCTCCTCCATCGCCAGAGCCACCTGATCGACCGAGTTGCCATGGGCGCGCGCATCCGGACGAACGAAACGCGGCTGCAGACCGGATCGCCGCGCCGCGCCTGGGATGACGCCGCGACAACCTCTCCGTCTTCGCGAGGAACAACGTGACGAAGCGATCCAGGCTCAGCGACAAGCCGCAGCCGGTCTGGGTGGTTTGTATCGAGAGAGCCGGCAGCCGGCGCGTTTGCCCGCCATCTCCATCGTCCTTTCGACCACGAAGACGACAACGACAACCGTTTCGCTGCCGCTGCACTGACAACGGGCGTTTTTCCCTGCCCGCAGCGGCAGGGCAGGATGGGCACCTCCCTGGCGCTCGCCCCTTGCAACCGTCGGCATGGGCATCTTCCCCTCTTTCTCGTTGTCGTAATCGTAATCGCCGAACCCGGCGGATTTCCTCCACCACCATCGTCCGAGCCGCCTGATCGATCGAGTTGCCTATGGGCGGCGCGACAACCTCTCCGTCTTGGCGAGGAACAGCGTGACGAAGCGATCCGGAACGGCCGACTGGCCGCAAGCCAGCCGGGGTGGTTTCCGAGAGGGATCAGTGGTCCCCCCCCCCGTTTTTGGCTTTCTCATAAAAAAACCCGGTCGCCTCTGCGGCGGCCGGGCCTTGGTGCGTCTGGCGCGGGAGGATCAGTGACCGGCGGCGAGGATGCCGCTGGCGGCCAGGGCGAGGATGACCGCCTCGGCGATGGCCATGATGCCGTAGGCCTTGTCGCCGCGGCGAAAGAGGCCGGGGACGATGGAGGCGTAACAGAGGATGGTGATGCCGGAGAGGATCGCCACCGGGATGAAGTTCATGAAATCGCCCTTGCCGGCCAGGGAGAGCCAGCTCCAGCCGGTGGGCAGGTGCTCCCCGTGGATGAAGTTGTCGTTGATGGCGACCAGGTAGCTGTGGACGTCCTGGCGCCAGTAGCTGGAAATCTCGGACAGGGGGACGACCGGTTCGACGATGCCGAAGACGTAGGCGGCAAAGGTGAGGACCATGAGAACCAGCCCGGCCAGCATGCCCTTTTCGAGGATGGAGGCGTAGAGGATCTGTTCGGCGGTTGCCTTGTTGGTGATATCGGCCATGTGCGTGCTCCTTGCTGCGGGTGGATTAGAAGAGGTTGATGCCGAGACCCTTGGTCAGGGCCTTGGCGCCGGCGAAGAGAAGGATGCCGATGACCATCCAGCGGATGAAGGTGGGCTTGGCCACCTTGAGGATGCGCACGCCGACGAAGGAGCCGAGCATGATGCCGATCAGGGACGGCACCACCATCATCGGGATGACGCAGCCCTTGTTCATGTAGATCCAGGCGGCGGAGGTGTCGGTGATGGAGAGCAGGAACTTGCTGGTGGCGACGCTGATCT
>JBFLZZ010000072.1:0-15262 GCA_040755255.1 Thermodesulfobacteriota bacterium | reverse complement strand
AGATGGCCCCGGCCGCGGCCCCGCCCAGGGCGCCGATGCCGGCGCCGGTGGCCGCGCCCTTGTGCTCCTCGGGGATGGTGACGCAGCTGGTCAGCAGGAAGATGGTGACAACCGGGATCGCGATGGTGGCTGACAGTGATTTGCGCATGAACGTACCTCCTTCGATTTTTTGTGCCGGGGGCGGACAGTCGGCGCGAAGCGGCTGCCGCGGGAAAACACCGTCATCTCAGACTCTATACGGAAGTTCCGGAAAAAAGCAACCGCCGGCGCAGGTGCGGGCAGGCCTCATTCTCCCGAGGGCTCCGCTGGCGCCGGGCGGGCGGGTTCATGGCTGATCCGGTAGACGGCGCCGGCGTGGTCGTCGGACAGGAGCAGCGAGCCGTCCGCCATGGTTTCCAGGTCCACCGGCCGGCCGGAGACGCGGCCGTCGCGCAGCCAGCCTTCGGCAAAGACCTCGCTGCCGGTGACCCGCTCCTTGTCGATGAACAGGCAGACCAGCCGGTAACCGACCTTGCTGCTGCGGTTCCAGGAACCGTGCTGGGCGACGAAGAGGCTGTGGCGGTATTTTTCCGGAAACATGGCGCCGGTGTAGAATTCGGCGCCGAGAGCGGCGACATGGGCCTGGAATTCATGGGCGGGCGGGGTGAAGGGCCCCCCCTTTTCCTTGTCGCCGAATTCCGGGTCGGCCAGATCCCTGCCGTGGCGGTAAGGATAGCCGAAATGGAGACCGGGGGTTGGCGCGCGGTTCAGCTCGTCGGGCGGCAGGTCGTCGCCCAGCCAGTCGCGGCCGTTGTCGGTGAACCACAGTTCGCCGGTTTCCGGATGCCAGTCGAAACCGACGGTGTTGCGGATGCCGCGGGCGAAGAGTTCGCGGCCGCTGCCGTCGGCACGCATCCGGTGGAGAGCGGCGTAGGGGGCGCCGGGGTCGCAGATGTTGCAGGGCGCCCCCACCGGCACGTAGAGCAGGCCGTCCGGGCCGAAGGCGATGAATTTCCAGCCGTGCGCCCGGTCCCGCGGGAAATCGTCGTAGACCACCGCCGGGGTGCCCGGATGGTCGAGGCGCCCTTCGATGTCGTCGTAGCGCAGCAGCCGGCCTGGCTCGGCGACGTAAAGGGCGCCGTCCTTGAAGGCGATGCCGTTGGGCATGTCGAGGCCGGCGGCGACCACATGGGTCCGGTCACCGCGACCGTCGCCGTCACGGTCCAGGACGGCGTAGACCTTGCCCGCCCTGCGGGTGGAAACGAAGAGGGTGCCGGTCGGGCTCAGGGCGAGGGAGCGGGCATCGTCCAGGTTGTCGGCGTAGAGTGAGATCCGGAAACCGGGTGGCAGGCGGATCTCGGCAGGATCGGCGGCGCGGCTGCAGCCGGCGGTGGCGATCAGCAGCAAAAGCGGCAGGGCGAGGGGGAGGAACCGCTGTTGCATGGAGCACCTTCCTTGCGGGACGGAGGGGAAAGGGGTGAATGCTCTTCTTATAGCACAAGAGGCAGGCCGCTGAGAAGTCAGGGGGGGCGGTTGCCGGGCGCGCCCGGCAACCGGGCAATTTTCTTGATACAGAGTGGGTCGTCTTCGGGTATACTGGCATCCAGCGAGGCCGTTCCCGCTTGCGGCCCGCGCCGCTGCCGCCGGCCGCCGGCAGTCCCCCATCCTCCGGGTCGCCATGAAGAATCTTCCCTGGCTTCTGTTCGCGGTGATGGTGCCCCTCGCATCTGTTGCGTCCCGGGGGCTTGCCGCGACCGAGGCGGGGTCGCCACCGCCGCTCGTCCGGCGCATCGAGCAGCAGCCCGCCCTGCGTGATCTGATCGAAGCCGCCCTGCTCCACAACCCCGCCATCGTCGCGGCCCGTCACGCCTGGAAGGGAAAAATCGAACGCTACCGGGTCGACACCGCCCTCGCCGACCCGGAACTCTTCAGTTCCTATGCGGTCGCGGCCGCCGATACCTCCATCCCGATGGACTGGCAGATCGGCCTCAGTCAGGCCTTTCCCTTTCCCGGTACCCTTTCCCGCCGAGGGGAGGTGGCGGCCCAGGAGATCGCCATCGCCCGCCTCCGCTACCAGCGGGCCCTGCTGCAGGTGGCGGCACAGGCATGGCAGGCGGCGGCGGAGCTGGACTACATCCGGCAGGCGCGCCGGGTGGCGGAACGGAACGGCGACCTCCTCGGCCGGCTCCTGCAGCTGGCGGCGGCCGCCGCCGGCAAGGATCGGGGCAGTCTGATCGACGTGGCCAAGGCCCAGTCCCAGGCGGCGCAGCTGCAGTATGACGCGCTGCTGATGGCGGAACTGGAGACCACCGAGACCGCCCGCCTCAATGCCGTCCTTTCCCGGCCGGCCGGTGCCGCCGTCGGCCCCCTCTCCCTGCCGCCGTCACCTCCCCTGTCCCTGGAGCTCGCCGAGATCCAGCGGTTTGCCCGCGAGAATCAGCAGGAACTCCTGATGGCGGCGGCGGCGGTGAAAAAAGGCGAGGCCGCCGTCCGCGCCGCCCGCTCCGAAACCTATCCGGAACTCAGGCTCGGCGCCTTTTATTCCGGTTCGCGGGAAGACGGCGCCATGGCCGGCGAGGTGACCAGCAAGGAGGCGGTCGGCGTCCAGGCCGGTCTTTCCCTGCCGCTGTGGTTCGGCAAGAACCAGGGCAGGGTGGGGGAGGCGGAGGCCGATCTGGTGGTGGCGCGCGCCGATCTCCGGACCAGCGGCAACGAACTGGATGCCCAGCTCAGCTCCGTCTTCTTCCGCATCCGCAACGCCGAGCGGCTGCTGGAGCTCTACGGCGGGGATCTGCTCCCCCGGGCCGCGGCCGCCGTGGCCGCTGCGGAAAGCTGGTTCAAGGCGGGGCAGGGCAGCTATGCCGACCTGGTGGAGACGACCACCGTGCTCTACAACTTCGAACTCGCCCTGGCCCGGGCCCGGGCCGACCGGGAGAAGTTCTTGGCCGAACTCGTCCAGCTGTGCGGCGGCGACCCGACCGGCGGCCTGGCCGTTGTGCCGGCGGCGGCGGATGTCGCCGGGGACGAAGGGCCATGACCGGAGCACCGCTGCAACTCGCCTCCATCCGCGCGGTCTGCCTGCTGCTTTGCCTGGCGGTGCAGGGCTGCGGCGGCTACCGCGACTACCTGCGGGACTGGCGGGCGATGGCACCGGAGTCCCGGCTGCCGCCGCCGGCGGAGCCGGCCGCGGCGCCAGCGGCGGCGGGCGCGGTGGCGCGGCCCGTCGCCGGGGTGTCGCCGGTGCAGGATTTCCCCGGGATCGATGGACCGAATCCGCTGTTTGCCCCCGATCCGGAGCGGCTGCGGCAGCTGCGCCCGGCGGCGGGAGACGACGAGGCGGCCGCCGCGGTATTCGCCGCCGGCTTCTCCCTCGACGACCTGCTGTTGCTCATCACCCTGCGCAACCCCGCCCTCAGGGGTGCGGAAGAGGCCTACCGGGCGACCCTTGCCCGTTACGATCAGGCCACCGCCCTCGACGACCTCCTCCAGCGCTACGCCGCCTTCACCCAGGGTGTCGAACCCGGCGCCGGCGGCATGAGTGGCCGGACGCCGCTCGGCCTGCAGTTTCCTGCCCCCGGCATCGTTTCCCTGCGCGGCGAAATCGCCCGGCAGGAGATCCATGAGGCCTTCGAGCGGCTGCAGGCCAGCCGGCGCGGGGTGATCGCCGCCGGCCGCCGGGCCTGTTGGGAACTGTTCTACGCCGTCCGGGAACTCGCCCTGGCCCGCCAGTCCCTCGCCCTCTATGCCGGCCTGCGGCAAACCGTGGCCACCCGCTACGAGGCGGGCCGCGAAGACATGCAGCCGCTCCTGCGCGTCGATGCCGAACTCTCCCGTATCGCGGCGCGGATTCCGGTCCTGCTCGCCGGGGTGGGGGTGCAGGAGGAGGTCGTCCGCGCCCTCGTCGTACTGCCCGCCGCCGCGCGGATCGGCACCCCGGCGGTGCCGGCGGCGGTGGCAGAGGCGGGCGATGCCGAGGCGCTCGCCGCCCTCGCCCTGGAGGGGCGGCAGGAACTCCGGCAACTGCGTGCCGCCATCCGTCGTGCCGAACTGCTCATCGAACTCGCCGAAACGGCCGCCTACCCCGGTCTGTCGCTGAATCTCTCGCTGCCCGTCCGCAACGAGGTGATGGCGGTGGCCGGCGAGGGCGAGCGGCCGGAGACCTTCGCGCTCGCCACCCCGGCGGCGACCGGCGCCGGCCAGCCTCTCTCGCCGGTCTACGGCATCGACAGCGCCTACCTGCAGGAGGCCCGCCGCGACCTGCTCGCCCTGCGCCAGGAACTGCGCCGGGCCGAGGCCGACAGCCGCCGCGACGTGCATCAGGCCTGGTACCGGCTGGACCGGGCGGTGCGGGAGGAAGCGGTGGCGCGGGCGCGGGTCCTGCCCCTTGCCAGGGCGGAGTTCGACAGCGCCGCCGCCGGCTATGGTGCCGGCACCACGGTGTTCGCCGAAATGATCGACGCGGCCGACCGCTGGCTCGGTGCGCGTCTCGAATGGGAAAGGCGGCGCGCCGACGTCGGCATCGCCGCCGCCGATCTCGACGAAGTGGTGGGTGGCAGATTGGAAACCGACCGCCGGGAGGCGCGATAGCATGCGCGAGAAACGAAGGAAATGGCGACAAATTCTGGCCGTGGCCGTGGTCCTGGTGGCGGTGCTCTGCGGTACCGGCTGCGAGCGGCAAAGCGGGGAGGCGGAGCGCAGGGACGCCGGGGAAAGCGGCCAGCAGGAAAGGGAGCGTTATACCTGCGGCATGCATCCGTGGATCGTCGCCGACGAGCCGGGCGACTGCCCGATCTGCGGCATGGCCCTCACCCGGGTCGAGCCGATGCCGGAGGCGGCGCCGTCCGCCGCCCCCAAGGCCGAGGAGGATTTTTTCGCCGACATGGAAGCAGGGCCCGCCGGCGACCGGAAGATCCTCCATTACCGCAACCCGATGAACCCCGCCGTCACCTCGCCGGTGCCGATGAAGGACGAAATGGGCATGGACTATGTGCCGGTCTATGCCGACGAGGTCACCGGAGGCGGCCAGATCGTCGACGGCCGCGCCCCGGTGCGGCTTACCGGCGAGAGCCTCACCGCCGCCGGGGTGCGCACCGAGGCCGCCGTCCGCGCCACCATCGACCGGACGGTGCGGACGGTGGGCATCGTCCTTGCCGACGAGACCCGCGTCCGTCACGTCCATACCAAGGTCGACGGCTGGGTGGAGACCCTGCATGTCAACTTCCAGGGGCAGAACGTGGAAAAGGGCACGCCGATCCTTTCCCTCTATTCGCCCACCCTGCTGGCCAGTCAGGAGGAATTTCTGCGGGCGCGGGCCATGGCCGGGGAACTGGCCGCGGGCGGCGACCGGGAGGGGAAGCGGCTCGGCGAACAGCTGGTCGCCGCCGCCCGCCGCCGGCTGGAACTCTTCGACGTGCCGGCGGACTTCATCGATGAGCTCGCCCGCTCCGGGGTGGCGCGCCGGGAGGTGACCCTGAACGCGCCGGTGGCCGGCTTCGTCACCGCCAAGAACATCTTCGAGGGACAGCAGGTTTCCCCCGGGGTGGAACTGTTCGTGGTCACCGATCTCTCCCGGGTGTGGATCGAGGCCGATCTCTACGAGTACGAGGCCAGGGCGGTGGCGATCGGCCAGCAGGCGCGCCTGACCCTGCCCTACGAACAGGGGGTCGCCCTCGCCGGCCGGGTTTCCTACGTCAACCCCTTTCTCTCGCCGGAGAGCCGCACCCTGAAGGTGCGCTTCGAGTTCGACAATCCGCGCTTCGCCCTCAAACCCGACATGTACGCCGACGTCTCCCTCACCCTCGCCTCGGCCGAGGGGGTCACCGTCCCGGATTCGGCGATCATGGACACCGGCGTGCGCAAGCTGGTCTTCGTCGAGACCGCGGCCAACACCTTCACCCCGCGACCGGTGCGGGTCGGGGTGCGGGGCGCCGGCCGCACCCAGATCCTCGCCGGCGTCGAGGCCGGCGAGAAAGTGGTGGTCAAGGCGAATTTCCTGATCGACTCCGAATCGCGCCTCCGGGGGGCGCTCATCGGCGGGGAGGAAAAGGGAGGGGCGGATGGCCATCGGCAGGGTCATTGAATTCTGCGCCCGCAATCGGCTGCTGACCCTGTTCCTGGTGGCGTCCTGCTGCGTCTTCGCCGGCTACCTCCTCAAGCAGATCCGCCTGGACGCCCTGCCCGACCTTTCCGACACCCAGGTGATCGTCTACAGCCGCTGGGAGCGCTCGCCGGACATCATCGAGGACCAGGTCACCTATCCGATCGTCACCGCCCTGCTGGGGGTGCCCGGCGTCAAGACGGTGCGCGGCTTCTCCGATTTCGGCTTCTCCTACGTCTACGTCATCTTCGAGGACGGCACCGACATCTACTGGGCGCGCAGCCGGGTCCTCGAATACCTCTCCAAGATCATCCCCAAACTGCCCGCCGGCGTCGATGTCGAGCTGGGGCCGGACGCCACCGGCGTCGGCTGGGTCTACCAGTACGCCCTGGTGGACGACAGCAACAGCCATTCCCTCGACGAACTCCGCTCCTACCAGGACTGGACCCTGCGCTACGCCCTGCAGGCGGTGGCCGGCGTCGCCGAGGTCGCCACCATCGGCGGCTTCCAGCGTCAGTACCAGATCATCGTCGACCCCAATCGGCTCGCCGCCTACGACCTCTCCCCCGGTGCCGTGGTCGAGGCGATCCGCAAATCCAACAACGAGGTCGGCGGCCGCATCCTCGAATTCGCCGGCGCCGAGTACATGGTGCGGGGCCGTGGTTATGCCAAAACCACCGCCGACTTCGAACAGATCGTGGTGAAGACCGCGCCGCAGGGGGTGCCGGTCCTGCTCCGCGACGTGGCGCGGGTGGAAATCGGGCCCGAAATCCGCCGTGGCCTCGCCGACCTGGACGGTCTCGGCGACCACGTCTCCGGCATCGTCGTCATGCGCCACGGTGAAAACGCCCTGAACGTCATCGACCGGGTGAAGGAGCGGCTCGCCGAGCTCGCGCCCTCCCTGCCGAAGGGGGTGCGGATCGTCACCGCCTACGACCGCTCCGGTCTCATCCAGAAGGCACTGGCGACACTCCGGCACGAGCTGGTGATCGAGATGATCATCGTCTCGCTGGTGATCCTGATCTTTCTCTGGCATATCCCCTCCGCTCTGGTCCCCATCGTCACCATCCCGCTGTCGGTGCTGCTCTCCTTCATCCCCCTCTACTACATGGGGGTGACGGTGAATATCATGAGCCTCGCCGGCATCGCCATCTCCATCGGCGTGCTGGTGGACGGCGCCATCGTCGAGGTGGAGAACGCCTACAACCGCATCCACCAGTGGCAGGAGGCGGGGCGGCCCGGCAGCTTTTTCGAGGTGCGCCTCGCCGCGCTCAAGGAGGTGGGGCCGTCGGTCTTCTTCTCCCTGCTGGTGATCGCGGTGGCCTTCATCCCGGTCTTCGCCCTCGTCGATCAGGAAGGCAGACTGTTCAAGCCCCTCGCCTTCTCGAAGAACCTGGCCATGGGACTTGCCGCGGTGCTGGCCATCACCCTGGACCCCGCCCTGCGCATGCTGTTCGCCCGCATCGAACCCTTCAGCTTCCGGCCGCGGCCGCTGGCACGGCTGGCCACGGCCGTTCTGGTCGGCACTTACCACGCCGAGGAGAAGCATCCCATCAGCCGGGCGATCTTCCGGGTCTACGAGCCCGCCTGCCGCTTCGTCCTCCGGCGGCCGTTCACCGTCATCGCCCTCGCCTTTTTCGTCGTCGCGGCGAGCATCCCGGTCTATTTCCGCCTCGGCCGGGAATTCATGCCGCCGCTCAACGAGGGCTCCATCCTCTACATGCCCACCACCATGCCGGGCATCTCGGTGGCCAACGCCCAGGACCTGCTCATCGCCCAGGACCGGCTGCTGCGCTCCTTTCCCGAGGTGGAGCGGGTGATGGGCAAGGCGGGCCGCGCCGACACCTCCACCGATCCGGCGCCTTTTTCCATGATGGAGACGGTGGTCGTCTTGAAGCCGGAGAACGAGTGGCGGGGCAAGGAGCGCTGGTACTCCTCCTGGATGCCGGAGATGCTGCAGCCGCTGGTGCGGCCGGTGTGGCCGGACCGCATCTCCTGGGACGAACTCGTCGCCGAGATGGACAGGAAGATGAGGTTTCCCGGGGTGACCAACGCCTGGACCATGCCGATCAAGGCCAGGATCGACATGCTGACCACCGGCGTGCGCACCCCGGTGGGGGTCAAGATCTACGGCGCGGATCTCGGCGAGATCCAGCGTCTGGGCGAACAGCTGGAGAAGATTCTCCGCCCCATCGCCGGCACCCGCAGCGTTTTTGCCGAGAGGGTTACCGGCGGCTTCTTCGTCGATTTCGTCCCCCGGCGGGAGCAGCTCGCCCGCTACGGGCTGACCGTGGACGATCTGCATGCGGTGATCCTCTCGGCGGTGGGCGGTGAGAACATCACCTACACCGTCGAGGGGCGGGAGCGCTACCCGGTCAATCTCCGCTATCCCCGCGAACTGCGCGAGGATCCCGAAAGTCTGGGCCGGGTACTGCTCGCCGTGCCCGGCAATCCGGCGGTCAAGGTGCCGCTTGCCCAGCTGGCCGACATCGAACTGGTGCAGGGGCCGGCAATGATCCGCGACGAGAACGGCTTTCTCGCCGGTTACGTCTACGTGGACATGAGCGGCCGCGACGTCGGCGGCTACGTCGAGGAGGCGAAACGGGCGGTGGCGGCTCAGCTCTCCCTGCCGCCCGGGTACGTGCTGCAGTGGAGCGGTCAGTACGAGAACATCCTGCGGGTACGGGAGCGGCTGCGGCTGGTGGTGCCGGTCACCCTTTTTCTCATTTTCCTGCTGCTCTACGCCAACACCGGCAGCGGTTTCAAGGCGGGTCTGGTGATGCTGGCCGTGCCCTTTTCGGCGGTGGGGGCGATCTGGCTTTTCTACCTGCTCGACTACAACGTCTCCATCGCCGCCTGGGTGGGGATGATCGCCCTGATGGGACTCGACGCCGAAACCGGCGTCTTCATGCTGCTCTTCCTCGATCTCTCCTACGAGGACGCGCGACGGCGCGGGCTGCTCCGTTCGGTGGCCGAACTCGACGAGGCCATCGTCCACGGCGCGGTGAAGAGGGCGCGGCCGAAGATCATGACCGTGGCCTCCGCCTTCATGGGGCTGCTGCCGATCATGTGGTCGACCTCGGCCGGCGCCGATGTGATGAAGCGCATCGCTGCGCCGATGATCGGCGGGCTCGCCACCTCCTTTCTCATGGAACTGCTCGTCTACCCCGCCATCTATAAGCTGTGGAAACTGCGTTCCCTGGCGGGATCGGGTGGCCGCGCCGGACGTGCAGGCGGGCAGGACGACGGCGCGATGGGGGGTGTCGGCGCGGCTTCGCCGTGAAGGGTGTCCCGAGGAAAAATCTTGCCTGAGGCCGACAGCGTGGTATATAGCTCTTTCATGAAGATCAGCGAGCGAACGAGGGGACACGGGGCTTGCCGCCGCCTGGCCGGCAGGATTCTTTTCGGCATCTGCGCCTGCCTGCTGCTGGCCGCGCCGGTGGCGGCGGCGGACTGCGACGGCCCGGCCGGGCCGGACGGCGGCCGTTTCGCCGTCTCCCACCTGGATGGCAAGAAGCAACTTTCCTTCAACGACGCCGGCTGCGCCCTCGTCTGGCGGGACAAGCAGTGCACTTCCCGCCAGATGACCTTCGACTCCACCGCCCTGACCCATGATTACGCGAGCGGCGCCGAACTGCCCATCGCCAAGGGTTTTTTCGTGCGCGGCTCCGATACCCCGTCTCCGGGCGGCTTCACCATCCTCGCCTTTGCCGACGCGGCCGCCGCCAGGGAATTCGTCGCCGGCCACGGCGGCCGCCTGCTGTCCTACGACGACCTGCTGCAGGAAGACCTGTCCGCGCCGTGATCAGGTGCCCATCCGTCCGTTGAAAAATCCTTCCGTTGCGGTGGCGTTTTCAGCCATCCGTTACAGTCTGTGTTCCCTTTTCATCATCCGGAGATCGCCTTCCAGCTGTTTCGCCATCGCCTGGGTGTAGATCCGCGTAATTTTCCCGATATTCTGCAGATCCACCAACCTGGCCAGGTCGCTGGTCCGCTCTCTCCATGTGATGCCGTCGGTGACCAGGAGAAAGCGGGTGTCGTGGCGTTTCTGTTCCAGGGTCCTGCTGATGTCGCCGAGGACAATGGATTTCCCTTTCGTCTTTTGCTGAATGGAGATTCAGTGGCGCGGCGATCGGGCTCTCAAAAAGCAAGGGAGGCAGCATCGGAAAATAATCCAGCTCTCATTTTCTCCCATGGTGTTGACGGCTGGTCGGCTTGTAGATATCGCTATTACGCGATGTGTATCCACTGGGGAGGTGGCGATAATGCAGGTATCAAAATGGGGCAACAGTCTTGCGGTCCGGCTGCCATCGGCGGTGATCAAGGCACTCGACCTGCGGGAGGGCGATGACATCGAAATCGAGGTCGCCGGTGCCCGGCTCTTCGAAGTACGAAAAAAGCCTGACGTTAAGACTCTTCTGGCCCGGCTGCGAAAATTCCGGGGCCGGTTGCCGGCCGACTTCAAGTTTGATCGGCTTGAGACCCATGATCGTCAGGGGTAAGACCTTTATCGATACCAATGTCCTCCTCTGTCTGTTTTCCGGCGAAACGGCTAAAGCGGATCGGGCCGAAGAGGTGGTGGAGGAAGGCGGATGGCTGAGCGTCCAAGTGCTGAACGAATTCGTTGCCGTGGCCTCTCGGAAACTGGGGATGACCTGGTCGGAGATCGGGGAGGCGACAGGAACGATCCGGGCCGTTTGCCAAGTTGCATCCCTCTCCGACGAGACTCATGATCTGGGGCTGCGGATCGCTGAGCGTTACGGTTTTGCTTTCTACGATGCCCTGATTGTCGCCGCGGCCCTGCAGTCGGGCTGTGAGATTCTTTACACGGAAGATCTTCAGGACGGGCAGAGGATCGAAGGCAGCTTGGTCATCAGCAACCCGTTTAAGATTGAGGAGTGAGACGCGCCAGAAATGGTGGATGGGGCGGAATCATGAGAATATCTTGCCCGATGGTTGAGCATGGTGTCCCCCGGAATAAAGTCCTCCTGCGACCGGCCCCGGCATTGCCCCTTGATGGCACTGCGCCCCATCCCCAGGCTGTCAAGCCTTTTCTCCTCCCGCCCTCTCCACGGAAAAACGAAGCGCCGGGACCGTGATTGCCTTGTTGCCGTTGGCGGGTTTCGCCTGCCGGATGCTGCTGCTTTCTCTCCCTTGACATTGATTTCCCTTTCGTCTTTTACTGAATTGAGATTCAGTGACGCGGCGACCGGGCTCTCAAAAAGCAAAGGAGGCAGCAATGAAGAAAAGCAGGACGGCAGGATGGGCGGTTTCCCTCTCCCTCGGCCTTGTGGCGCTGGCCCAGGCGGCGCCGGAGGTGTTCCCCGTCGACCGGGAGTTCTACCCCTACTATCCCTCGCTGATCAAATGGAACAAGTCCACCGTCGAGTTCACCCCGCCGGAAAAATGCGGCGAGTGCCATGAGCAGCAGTACCGGGAGTGGACCGGTTCGGTGCATGCCCTCGCCCTCAAGGACCCGGTCTACCAGGGCGAACTGAACAAGGCGGTGCAGGCGGTGGGCCACGAGATCAGCCGCCAGTGCGAGGGCTGCCATTCCCCGGCCGGCATGGTGACCGGCGAGATCAAGGGGGCTGGACTCGCCGGCCTCGGGCCCATGGCCCTGGCCGGGGTGTCCTGCGATATCTGCCATTCCATCAGCGACGTCACCCATTGGC
Organism: Thermodesulfobacteriota bacterium; assembly: GCA_040755255.1. Taxonomy (GTDB): domain Bacteria; phylum Desulfobacterota; class Desulfobulbia; order Desulfobulbales; family S012-135; genus JBFLZZ01. Next base: position 3,511 of record JBFLZZ010000072.1, on the reverse strand, counting down.
AGACGCCGTCCCGCGAGCCGGAAAACGGTTCGATGGTCCTCACCCCGGGAGTGGAGGGCACGGAGGGGCCGGTGCGCACCAAGCGGGGGCCGATCCCGCCACCTGAGGGCTGCGGCGAGGATTTCCACGGCTGCGCCGAGTCCCCCCTGCACCTGCGGGCGGAGCTCTGCGCCTCCTGCCACCAGGTTTACCACTACGACAGCCACTTCCCCCTGGAGGCCACCTATCTGGAATGGAAGCACGGCCCCTACGCCCAGAAGGCGGTCCTCTGCCAGGACTGCCACATGGTGGACATCAAGACCTTTCTCCGCACCGCCGACACCTTCCAGAAGCCGAAAAGGGAAGAGTATCATCACTACTTCAACGGCGCCAACTACCTGCTCTACCATCTGGCGGCGGGGGCGGCGAAAAAGGCGGGCGACGAGGAGTTGGCCGGGAATCTCAAGGAAAAGTACGAGATGGCGGTGGCGCGCCTGCAGTCGGCGGCGGATCTGGAAGTGTCACCGGTCTACCGCGGCAACGATCTCGCCGAGATCAAAATCAGGGTGAAGAACATCCGCGCCGGCCACAATCTGCCCACCTCGCTCACCAACGTCCGCCAGATGTGGCTGGAGGTCACCGCCCGCGACGACAAGGGCAATGTGCTCTTCAGCAGCGGCACCCTGGACGCCAGGGGAGATCTGCCCGCCGATACCAGGATGTTCAACTCCGACGGCATGGGCGACGACTTCCACTTCGCCATCGATCCCTGGGTGGTCACCGCCTTTTCCCGCCACGACACCATCCCGCCCAAGGGCTACAAGGACGTCTACTACGGCGTCCGGCTGCCGGAGGGGGTGAAGGGGGTCCGGGTTGAGGCGAAACTGCGCTACCGGCAGGCGGATCAGCACGTCGCCGAGAAGCTCCTGGCGGCGGTGCCGGCGGGCATCGACCTGAAGGAGACCTACGGCCTCGAAGCGGTGCCGCAGCTGCCGGTGGTGGACATGGTGGTGAAGAACATCGAACTGGCGGCGCTGCAGCAGTGAACCGCCTGCCGGACCCGCCGGCGACCGGGACGTGCCGGCGGGTCGGCTTTCCGGCAAGGTGTGGGACGTTGGCGCGGCGAGGCACGGGCAGGACGGGAAAGCGGTGCGCGGGAAACCTGTCGAGTTTCCGAAAGATAGGCTACGGTGTGGCACACAGCAGTTTTCAATAAGCTGAGATAGCCAGCCACCACACGTCAGGTGGTCAACATGCTAACCCCTGAATCATCGCCTTTGGCAAGGAATCTTGAAAGTCAGTTGATGATCAAATAGAAAAGAACGTCCCCCTGATCCGCACAGGGAATCTTCTTGACGCAAACCGTTTTGCTGGAGTATTGGCGACAGAGAGAGTCGAATCGCACAAAGTGTTTTCGTCGGAACTTGATGATCGATGAACGCCGCGCAAGGCTTGTTATGCCGGTGGCCTTTTCCCGTCCAACGGCTTGCCTTCCCGCAGAAAATGCCGGAAGGCAAATCCTGACCCTGCCCCCTGTGCGCAGATGGATAAACGATACCGTAAGGAGGAAGTTGCCAATATGAAAACTTTTCAGGTCTCGGCATTGCTCATGGCCACTGTTCTTTTTTTTTCTCTCTCTTTCTCTGCTCCTGTTTTTGCAATAACGCCCAAACCATCGGGATGGGTTACCGATGCCAAGTGGAGCGGCCAGCGATGGGGTGTTATTGAAATAATGCCGGCCATCGTCAAAAAAGGTAGCACTCTGCGGGTTCAAGGTATCGTCGTGGGCGGCCCGGCCGCGATCCCCTACTGGGGGTGCACCGAATGGGGTTGGTCGCCTAACGGCACCTTTGGCATCGGCATTTATTCCCGTGGCATTAACGATCTTCTGGTCAAGGAGGCCGGCGCCCCGCCTCCTCTTGGCTGGGAAAATCGGATTTCCGATACCTGTTACTGTTATCTGTCTACCTGGGGCGCAAGCGGCGGCTGTTCATCAAAAGAGGTGCAACCCAACTTTTTTATACAAAGACCGGCACAAGCCGCACCCATGGAGACCTATTACGACCTTGGCCATCGCATCTCGGTTTCCATGAATCCCAGGAGTAATGGTTGGCAATTGGTTGGGGTTGAATTTTCCGGGACCGCAGGGGTGGGATGGAGTGATACCGCCCGTGATTATGTCTATCTGCTTGGCGATCTCAGCGAACTGGATGAAGATTCCGACCAGGATGGCCTGCCGGATGTCTGGGAAATAGCCCATGATCCGGCGCTCGGCAATGGCGATCCCCTCAGTAAATTTTCCGGAGGTCCAGTCAGTACTGCGAAGAGCGTCGCGTCCCGGCAGAGTCTGGCTATTCCATCCAATGGCAGCCTGATAGACCCGTTTGCCCCCAGAGAACCGAATTGGGTAGCCAAGGACGAGAACGATTGGGATGGAGACGGGATCTCCAACAAGGACGAGTACCTGAACTGGTACGATAATCTACTGGACTCCAATGGCATTCCGTACGATCCGACAGTAATCAACACCGGTCCCAGAGGCGATCTTAACGGCGATGGCAAAACGAACCTGGCCGATGCCATTCTCGCCATGGGAGCGCTGGCAGGCAATGGAAATGACGGTTCACAGTCGGGGCTCGTCGCTGGATTTGATATCGATGGGGACAACAGGACCGGGCTTCAGGAGGTTTCCTTTATCCTGCGCTCCCTGTTGTGATCAGGTGAACAAGTTCCTCGCTCTTTCCTGGTACATGGCAGGGGGAAAGAACTCTTTTTCATCTTCCCTTGTCGATTTTATTTCGTGTTCCCTTGCTCCACATTATTTCCCCACCAGCGTTTAGAAAATGAGAAAATGGGACAGATTTATTTTTTCGATTTATTTGCAATTTGGCATCGACGAATCCGGAAACTTTACCAGGATCACGAGATCACGAGGACTCCGGGCGGTGATTATGCACATCCGCCATTTATCTGGTACCCTGAGTTCGCATCGTCCAACACAGCTTGCCATCATCAATGACAGCCCAATGCCGATCCGAACGTGACACGGGAGGGCAGGCATGCAACGATGCAACTTTTGATTTTCTGGAAGGGGTCTCGGCTGTGCGGACTCAGCCGATGGTGCCGTAATAGGCCCCTTCGGAGAGGACGGACCATGACCGCTGGCCGGCACGGAATTTCGTGAAGGCGTCGTGGACCTTGGCCGCGACCGGATCGGAAGCCGCGACCTCCTCCAGGGTAGCTGCCGCCAGCTTCTTCAGTTCGGCGAGCACCTGGTCGGGAAAGGCGCGGATCTGCACCCGCTTTTCCGCCTGGAGCGCTGCCAGCGCCCGCCCGTTTTCCACCTCGAATTCGGCCAGTATCGCCAGGTTGCTCTCCGCCGCCGCCACGTCGAGCACCGCCTGGAGCTCGGGCGGCAGCTCCTCCCACGCCTTTTTGTTGAAGATCACCTCGAGGACGCTGCCCGGTTCGTGCCAGCCCGGGCCGTAGTAGTATTTCGCCACCTTGTGGAAGCCCATCCGCAGGTCGTGGG
>JBFLZZ010000071.1:0-16159 GCA_040755255.1 Thermodesulfobacteriota bacterium | reverse complement strand
GGCCTCTCACCGAGGCCCCCGACGGCCCGATTCCGGGCGAGTCGGCGGGCAGGCGCCCGCCACGCTCAGCCCGGGGCACGGTACGATCAACCCGCCTTCAGCGGCGCGGCCCGCTGCCGTCCCGCTGTTCGACGACCAGTACCTCTTCCGCCCCCCAGAACGGTTCCGGGGGCTCGGTCCTGGTCATGCCCTCCAGCAGGAAGAGGTTGTGGCGGCCCGGCTCCAGTTCCGCCACGATATCGCCGAGCCGGACGATCGCATCGAAGTTGCCCAGCGAATCCATCTTCCAGCGGGAGATGGGCACACCGTTCAGCACCACCGTCGCCGGATCGACCAGGTTATAGGCCAGATCGGTGTGAACGACGAAGGACGGGGCCTTGCCGTCGACGTTGATGATCCGCGGCGCCACATCCACCCCGATCTCCATGCCGTGGCCCTGCCCCGCCGCTGCGAGCAGCGCCGCCAGCCCCACCACCATCGCCTTCGCAATCAATGTCTTCTTCATGGCACACCTCCCATCGCGCTTCCGGTTGCCGACAACGGACCGCGCAGCCGCCTGCGCCCGGGCCACCGGTCCGCACTTCTTCCTGAAGAAACGATAGGCCCGCAGAAGGGGGTTCGCCATGTGGTTTATTGTCGCGGCCGCCTTCGCTGAAATACGCTGGAACGAACAGCAAAGCATTCCCCGACCGGTCTTCAGCCGTTTTTCCTCTCGCGGCGACGGTAGCTGATGCCGAGCTTGTCCAAGCGCCAGCGCAGGGTGTTCGGGTTTACCCCGAGCAGCTCCGCAGCGCCGCCTGGACCGTGGATCTTCCCCTTTGCAATCCCGAGCACCCGGTTAAGGTGGGCTGCTATCGCTTCATCCAGTTTCAGCGGGAGCTGCGGACTGAGGTCGGCGGCGGCAACTGCCTTTGTCCTTCCCTCCTCGCGCGGGGGAATTCCCGAAAAAGTCAACGGACCCTCACGATGGCGGATCAATTCTCGTTCCACCAGATTTTCCAATTCGCGCACATTGCCGGGCCAGTCGTACTCCAGGAGCCGCAGAAGCGCCCCAGGTGCTATGGAAGGAGGGTCCGCTATCCCGAGTTCCCTGCTTTTTGACGCCAGAAAATAGCGCGTCAGGGCAGGGATATCCTCTTTCCGCTGTCGCACCGGCGGAACGATTATCGGAAAGCCGCTCAGCCTGTACCAGAGATCTTCGCGGAAACCGCCACCCGCCATCATGCCCTGCAGGTTACGGTGCGTCGCGGCGATCACTCTGATGTTGACGGGGATAGGGCGTTTTCCTCCTACTTTCTCCACCTCGTGGTTTTGCAGCACCCGCAGCAGCCGCACCTGCGCGGGAGGGGGAAGTTCACCGATCTCGTCCAGAAAGATGGTCCCTCCGTCGGCCCGCTCGAATCGCCCCCGGCTCTCGGCCACCGCACCGGTAAACGCACCCCTCTCATGGCCGAACAGCTCGCTGTCGATCAGATTCTCCGGGAGGGCTCCGCAGTTCACTTTGATGAATGGCCCGTCCCTGCGCGACGAGGAGAAGTGAATCGCGTTGGCTATCATTTCCTTGCCGGTCCCGGTTTCGCCAAGGAGGAGCACGGTGTTGTTGAGCGGCGCGACCTGGCCCACCATCTCCATCACGTTACGCAGCCCGGTGCTGGCGCCGATAATCTCGTCCACGGCACCACCATACAACTCCCGGTTCAGAAAACGCTTGTCGTCCAGCAGAATGGCCTGGTAGCGAAGCACCTCCTCGTGGGCCAGGGCGTTCGCCAGGGCTATGGCAAACGGCTTGGCGATATATCCGAGAAGTGCGGCCTGTTCGTTGCTGTACCTTCCTTGCCCGCCAGCGCGCAATGCCACCCCCCCAAGCAGTTTCTCCTGCAGACGCAACGGAACGATCAATTCCGTGTTCCCTTCTATCCTCGCAAGTGGTGCAAGAGCACGCAGAGTCTCATCCGCCTCCGCGTTCATGACAAATGGAGCGGAATATTTCCTCGCCAGAATCTTCTCCAGCATCCCTTCCGGCAACGGGATGATTTCATCCGGATAAACGGCGCCATTGGCAAAAGCATGGGCAATCCGCCGGATCGCCCCAAGCCGTTCGTCGAGGATGAAAAGGGCCAGTGAGTCAAGCGGCACATGTTCCCTCAGATATGCAAATGCGCTTCCCAGAGATTCCTTTATATCCAAACTGCTGCAGATCCTGAGGGTTATCTCCTTGAGAAATTCATCGTGGTTGTCCATTGTCACCTTCCTGTCCTGCTCTTGACCCCTTTCCCGTCTGGGCATGCCAACGCCGTTTGGCCACCGCTTCCGAAATTACCATATGCCGTACATCCTGCCGCCATTCACGGTATTCCGCAATAATTATCACGAAATACCGTAATTAATCGAGAATGCCGCCTATCTATTCGAAATTATGCAACAATTTAATTGGCACGCCAGTTGCTCTACCGGAATGCAAAGGTGACCCGCCATCAAGGAGGCGACACCATGGCCAACCTGCTTTACGTCACGTGCAACGTCAGGCCGCAGGACAGATCACGCACCCTTTCCCTGGGACATGAATTCCTGGAGGAATACCTCCGCTGGAATCCCCGGGAAGAGGTGCAGGTTCTCGACCTGTACCGCGACAGCATTCAACGCTTCGATCTGGACATGCTCAACGCCCGGGAATGTATCGAGGGCGATGAGAATTATGCCCTCTTTTCGGACGAGGAACGGCGCAAGATCAGCCGGGCCTGGCGTCTTGCCGACCAGTTCGCCAGGTGTGACAAGTACGTCTTCGTGACCCACAGCCTCAACCTCTGGTTCCCGGCCGAGTTCAAGATGTACATCGATGCGTTCTTCGTTCCTGGCCGCACCTACCGCCTGACTCCGCACGGAGCCCAGGGGATGCTTCCCGGACGTCGCAGGAAATCACTGCACCTGCACGCGGGGCCGGCTTTCACCTTCGGCGGGGAGCAGGACCAGGGCGTGAACTATCTGAGATCCGTGCTCCATTTCTTCGGCGTGACGGATCAGAACACCGTGCTCCTCAAAGGGGATGCACCGGAACAGAGAAATACGCAAGAACACGAAGCGGCGCGGCAGAGGCTGTTGCAGCTGGCCCGTGGATTCTGAGAGGCGACGACCGCTGTCCTGGGCAGCGTTTCCCGGACCCGAAAATAGTCGCCCGAATGAAGTACTGAAAAGGAACTTGGACAATGAACAACCGGATGAAAGCCGTTGTCGCGGCAACCGCATTGAGCCTGTCGCTGCTGGGAGTCTCCCTGACCGCCTGCACGGGGGACACCCGTGATCAGGAAACGGGCAATGATCCCGTCCCCGTGACTGTGGGGAGGGTCGAGGAGGTTCATGAACGAGAGAAAATATTCGCCAGCGGCACTGTCTCCACCCCGAAATCACCGGCCAATGTGGGCTTTCTCGTTGCCGGCAGAGTGATATCTGTCGGCCCGCGCGAGGGTGACTATGTCAGCGAGGGACAGGTCCTTGCCAAGCTCGACCCCACCGACTTCAGCCTTGCGGTTCAGGGTGCCGAAGCCCAGAAAGCCAGGGCACAGGCGGAAATGGAAAAGGCAATGCGTTCCGCGCGGCCGGAGCTTCTGGAACAGGCGCGCGTCGGCTTCGAGCGGGCCGAAGATGAGTACCGGCGCATGAAGATGCTGTATGACGAAAAAAGTCTGGCGCCGAACGACTTCCTGAAATTCAAGGCGGCATACGAACAGGCACAACAAGAGTACGAGCAGGCAAAGGCCGGGGCCCAGAAGGAAGACAAGGATTTGGCCAAGGCGGCTTTCAGCCAGGCTGAAGCCCAGCTCCGGATCACCCGAAAAAAACTCACCGATGCGACGCTGCTGGCCCCTGTCAGCGGCTATATCTCGAAGAGATTGACGGAACCGGGTGATACAGCCTCGGTTGGGCGGCCTGTCTTCGAGATCGTCCAGATGGAACCGGTGGAAGTGAATGTCGGCGTACCGGAAACGGATGTCCATCTCGTCAGGATCGGGCAGCAAGCGGAGATCTCCATTCCCGCCCTCCCTGGAAGATCCTTTCAGGGCACGGTGCGCCTCATCAACATTTCCGCAGATCCCGGCACCCGAACCTATATGACGAGAATCACCGTGCAGAACCCCGAGCTCCTGTTGCGCGTCGGGATGGTCGCCGAAGCAACCATACGCGGGGACCAAACCGTATCCCTGGCGACACTCCCAGGGGACGCGGTGGTGCGCGATCCTCAGGGCGCCACCCAGGTGTTCGTCTATTACCCCGATCAGAAGCGCGTATACGCCAAGCGCGTGGAAATCGGCGCCGCAGTCAACAAGAACGTCGAGATAAAGAGCGGCCTCTCCGGTAACGAACTGATCGTTCTGCTTGGGCAGACAAAACTCAGAAACGGCCTGGCCGTCTTGGCAACGGAACAAACGGTAGAGAAATAATCCGTGAGCGCAAGAGGATACATTGCATGAAACCGATAAAGTTTTCGCTTCGCTATCCCACCGTGACCCTCATATTGACCGCCATGATCGTTCTGATCGGTATTCATGCCTTCCTGAAGATGCAGAGGACGGAGGATCCGACGATTACCATCCGAACCGGACTCGTGGCCGCGATGTATCCGGGAGCGACCTCCGAACAGGTGGAAAAACAGCTCACGAAAACCCTGGAAAAACACATCTTCAAGTTCCCCGAGGTGCGCAGGGAGAAGACCTACTCGACAAGCCGCCCCGGTCTCGTCATCGTCAACGTCGAACTGGAGGACAACGTTAAGAACTCAGATCAGTTCTGGGCCAAGCTGCGCCACGAGATGAACCTTGTTCGCGCCACCGAACTCCCGGACGGGGTCAGGGGGCCGGTGGTCGATTCCGATTTCGGCGACACGGTCGCGATGCTGATCGCCGTCCACGGCAAGCGGTACGGATACCGGGAACTGCGTGATTTCGCGGACAAGATCCACGACGAGATGCGCACCGTCCGCGAAGTCGGAAAGCTTGTCACATACGGCACGCAGGGAGAAGAGATCCGGATCACCAGCAGCCTGGAAAGGATAGCGCAGTATTTCGCCGATCCGAGTCAGGTGGCCAATGCCCTCAGGCAACGTAATGTAATCCAAAGCGCGGGGCATTTCGAGACCGACGAATCGAAAATCCCGATGGGGACTACCGGAGTCTTCAACACCGAAGACCAGATACGCCGCGTGCTGGTAAACGTTTCCGGGGAGGGCCATCCAGTATACATCAAGGATTTCGCGGAGGTGGAGCGCCGGTATCAGGACCCGACGTTCCTGGTGCGCTACGATGGCGAACCGTGTCTGCTGCTTTCGGTGGAGATGCAGAAGGGGAAAAACATCGTCGAACTCGGGGAGCAGTTGGACACGGTGTTCGAGCGCCTGCAGATACTTCTTCCCCCGGATGTACAACTGGATCTGGTCGCCAACCAGCCGGGAGTGGTTGCGGAACGCATCGAGAAACTCAGCCACGAATTCCTGCTCGCCATCATTTCGGTGGTGGTCGTCACCATCCTGCTCCTTCCCCTGCGGGTGGCTCTCATCGCCGCCCTCGCCATCCCGGTAACCCTGTGCGGCACTCTCGCCGTCATGAACGCCTTCGGCATCGCCCTGCACCAGGTCTCCATCGCCGCGCTCATCGTGGTCCTCGGCATCGTGGTGGACGACGCCATCGTGATCGCCGACAATTACGTCGAGCTTCTGGACCATAAGGTCCCGAGAGGCGAGGCGGCCTGGAGGTCGGCGAGCGATGTCTTCGTGCCGGTGCTCACCGCGACCATCACGATCATCGCCTCCTTCCTGCCTCTGCTCATCCTCACCGGCACCTCGGGCGAGTTCATCATGGCGCTGCCGATCACCGTGGCGATCGCCCTGGCGGTTTCCTTCATCGTGGCGGTCATGCTGACCCCCATTCTCTGCGGCTCCCTGATCAAGAAGGGGCTGCACGACCATGACGCCGTGAAGGCCGACGGCAAAGAGAAGAAGAGCCTGCTCGATCGCCTCCAGGACCGCTACGGGATATTGATCAAGATATTCATGAGGAGAAAGTGGCTGGCCTTCACCCTGGGGGGGAGCGCGATCGCCTTCGGGGTTGTGCTCTTCGCCTTCGTACCGCAGCAGTTCTTTCCATCGGCGGAACGGGACCAGTTCGTGATCGACGTGTGGATGCCCCAGGGAACCCGCATCGAGGCGACCGACGCCGTCATGGGTCGCATCGAAAAGAAACTGGCCGAATGCGCTGGGGTCGAGCACTACGCCACCTTTGTCGGCCAGAGCTCCCCGAGATTCTACTACAACGTCAATCCGCAGCAGCCCGACGGCGCCTACGGCCAGTTCATCGTCAACACCGCCTCGGTGGAGGATACCGCCCGGCTGGTGAAGGAGCTGCGCCCGGGGCTGGCCGCCGTGGCCCCGGAGGCGATGGTGATCGTCAAGGAACTCCAGCAGGGCGCCCAGACGGAGGCCCCCATCGAGGTGCGCATCTCCGGCGATGACGCCGGTGAGTTGAAGCGCCTGGGGGAAAAGGTAGAGGAGATTCTCGATAACGTACCGTTCTCCCAGTTCATCCACCGGGACTACTTCAATGATACGTACCGAGTGGACGTCAACCTCGACGACGAGCTGGCGAACCGTCTCGGCATCACCGAAGCGTCGGTATCGAACACCCTGGCCGGTGCCTTCGACGGCGCCGCTGTCGGCACGTTCTGGGAAGGGGACCGTGCCGTCACCATCAAGCTGCGGCTCGACCCGGCCTCGCGCGGAAACTTCGCCGACATCGGCAACACCTATCTCAACTCGGAGCTCACCCGTGCCAGGGTCCCGCTCCGGGCAATTGCCTCCTTGACTCCCGAGTGGCAGACCAGCAGGATCGTCCGCCGAAACGGCATGCGCACCTTGACGATCCGGGCCTTCCCGCAGCCGGGGATATATGCCTCGAAAATCCTGGAGCAGGCAATGCCGGAGATCGAGCGCCTGCCGCTGCCGGCGGGTTACCGACTCGTCTTCGGCGGCGAAAAGTACAACCAGGAAGAGACCTTCCCCCAGATGCTCGCCGCCCTCGCCATAAGCCTGATAGCGATCTTCCTCGTCCTGCTGGTGCAGTTCAGGAAGATTTCCGACCCTCTGGTGGTGATGGCATCCATTCCGCTCACCCTGTTCGGGGCGATGCTGGGGCTGATCATCACCCGCAACCCCTTCGGATTCACCGCCTTCATGGGGCTGATCAGTCTGTGCGGCATCGTGGTGAGAAACGGGATCATCCTCGTCGACTACTGCAACGAAAAGGTCGCCGAGGGGGAAACCCTGGAGCAGGCGGCGCAGGAGGCGGGGGCGCGGCGACTCCGGCCGATCTTCCTCACCACCATGGCCGCCGCCGTCGGGGTGACGCCGATGATCCTCTCCGGATCGAGCCTCTGGAGCCCACTGGCGAGCGTCATCGCCTTCGGCCTCATCTTCTCCATGTTCTTTACGCTGCTGGTCATTCCCGTCCTTTTCGTGGTCATCAAAACCTCCAAGAAGGAGCGATCCCTCGCAAATGCCGCCACCGCCGTCGCGCTCGCGGCCTGCCTTGTCCTCGCTGGGGGCGGACAGGCCGCCGCGGAACCGATACCACAATCGCTGACCCTGGCGCAGGCGGTGGAACTGGCGATCAAGCAGAACTCGGTGCTGAAAATAGGCCGGGCAAAAGTCACCGAAGCCGAGGAAAAGATCGTCTCCGCCCGGTCGCAGTATTTCCCGCAACTCACCAACAACACCAAATACATGGCGCTATCGAACGACCAACTCGTCACCGTCCCGGCCGGAAGTCTGGGAAATCTCGGCACCACTCCCTTCCCGGACCGCGATATGCGGATCAGTCAGAGTGACTCCACCATCTTTTACAGCGAAACGACCCTTGCGCAGCCGATAACGCAGCTTTTCAAAATCCATGAAGCCAATCGGATTGCCAGGGCGGATCGTGGCATTGCGGCAGCGGAACTGGCCAAATCGGAAAATGAAACGGTGTATGCGGTGCATCAGCTCTATTACACCCTGCTGATTGCTCGCAAGGAAAAGGATGTCGCCGAAGCCTCGCTCACAGCAGCGGAGGAGAACCTGCGCGACAGCGAGAAGGCAGTGAAATCCGGGAATTCGCTCGATGTGACGGCCACCGCCGCCCGGGCCAATCTGCTCCAGAGCAGACAAGCGCTTCTCGTCGCGGATAACAGCATCTCGGACGTGACCGCGGAACTCAACGACGTTTTGGGCCTGCCCGCTGACACCGTCCTGGAAGTGACCGAACAAGGGTTGCCCGAGGTTACGGAACCAGAAAAAAAGGCGGTCCACGAACAGGCCCGCGACAAGAACGGTGCACTGTTAGCCGCGCGCGAAACGCTGGAAAAGTTACGTCACGTGGTCCAGGCTGCAAAAGACGAACACATCCCGGATGTAACCCTCTTTGCCAAGCACGGCTACCAGGCCGGCGCGCCGTTTCTCGACGACAACGTCGGCATCGTCGGGATTGAGTTGAGCTGGAACATCTTCGACTGGGGAAAGCGCAAGGGGGAAATCGGTCAGAAGAAGGCCCAGCAACTACAGGCACAAGAGAACCTGGCACGGATTGACAAGCGGATCGGGATCGAAATCGACAAGGTGTTTCGGAAGCTGGAAAACTCGAAAAAGATGCTCGACGTCTCTCGCGAGGTGCTGTCCCTGAGACGGGAAAATGCGCGACTCGATGAAAATCGATTCAAGGCGGGGACCGTGAACGCTGCCAGGTATGCCGAAACGATTGCGGACCTGAAAAAGGCAGAGATGGAAGACTTGAAGGTCTCGCTGCAGTACAGATTGACCCTGACCGAGCTTGATCAGATCAGCGGGGCACTGGCGTCATCCAGAAATTAGAAGAACGACTTCATACGGTTGGCGAATGAACGAAATGCTTCTCCGGTCAAAAATAGGGAAAATGGTCTACGACGCATGGATGGGCAGCCAGCTCAAGCGCACCAAAACGCAAGAGCTACGCCATGTTATAGATCATGTTGTGCAAATTACAGATCCGGGAATCCGTAATGCCGGCAGGTACAGAAATACTCTGCAAACACCCATCGAGAACGCCATGGAGTACTGCTCCACCCTCATCGAGGCCCTCCCGGGGCCGGTTGTCCTGAACAGAAGCGAGTATAGCTCCGACCCCCTGGTCCAGCATCTCTTTGCCTCAGTTAACGAGCTTGAAGAGGTACTCCGCCTGAGCCAGGAACTGGAGGTTCTGGCCAAGCAGGGATATGCCGGTGAGGTTACCGCCCTGCTGACCATGATCCGGAAAGAACGGACCGTGTTCGGATATGAACGGCAAGGAGATATGGTGCAGCGCGATGTCGCCCAGCGGGCGGTAAGCTTTGTCGAACACGAGATTGTTTGTGCGGCCGCAACCATAGACGAAACCAAGCAGCGCCTTATCCGGCGCGGGCTCGATGTTCTTGCCACCATCGCCATGGAAGAAATCGCCGGAATCAAGGCGAAAAAGGCGGAACTCCGGCAAGAACGGGAATACCTGAACGCAATGTTCAAAATCATGGGCGGAAAAACCGATGTGCTCGAGCAGGTTCTTGCGCCGCCGACTCCGGCAAAATCGCAGGAATTAGCCAAGGTGGAAGCGCGGCTGGCCGAGGTGGATGCAGACCTGGACGCAACGCAGAAACTGCTCGATGGCCCCGAAGACGCCTTGGCATATCTGAAAACGGTGGTGAGCCGCGCGAGCGAGGAACTGACCCTCAGCCACTATACCCTGCGCCTGGACTGGAAGGGAGTCCGCCTCGACCGGGAGGACGCCAGCGCGGGCAACGAAATCAGTCTGGCCGAATTCTCTGTAAAAAACGATGATATTCATCGATCGGCCGTGCTGGTAACCTTCACCATTCCCTGACAATCTCCATGATGATACAGGTAGTTACTATGAACCATGCCTACTCGCAGCATTTATCCGAAGAAATTCTGAGACGATGGGACATTTTTTCTGGAATTGAAAACTCATCTTGGTCAGAAAAACTACCAGATCTGGAAGTTATCGAGGATCTCATCTCAATCTGTTACCAGGTGAGCATGATGAGCGAGGAACAGCGATCACTACGATTAAGGATCGTCCTCTGTGACCCCTCAATGTTTCCGCCTGAACTCGGTCCTCCTTACGGATTTCTCAGGATTGTATTCAAGGAGCCACGTGATTTTCATGAATACGAATTGCGGAAACTGAGTCCAGCTTCTGAATTCGAAAGCTCACTCATCGGTATCCGTTACGATCCTACAGAAGGTCTGCGGATATGGGGATTGATCAACTCGGGGACACGCTGGACACAAACTTTCCAGGGCGGCAGCAAAGAAGTCATGCCGATGCCTGATGCTCTAGTCCTGGACATCACAGGCCCGGGGAGCATACGGGCTTACCGTGGCTCACGCGCCCTCGCCCAATTAAGTGCAGGACGGATCATACTGTCTTCTGCCAATGTTCTGCACTCACGGTGGATAGCAAAACGGGCGGAAAGTTTCGAAAAAGAAATATTGGAGATGCATTCCCGCAGCCGACCGGCGGGGGACGACACCTGGGCGACCGTCAGTGAAAGTTTCGTTGCCAGGCTTTATCAGCAGGTCATCAAGAGAATAATCAGCAGCATCAGAAACATGAAACATGGGGGGACCATCATTTTCGCCCCGCCCGCCCTGATTCAAGAGATCACTTCACCCAATCCCTACCTTTTCATAAAGTATATATTCCGGGACGAAAAGCCTGTACGACGTTTGCACTGGCTCACAATCGCCATACTGAACGAACTCGCAAAACACTGCGGGTCAGACAGAGAACCAGGTAAAGTTGTCGGATGGAGCGAGTATATTGCCGCCACCAACAAAACACTCCTGGAACTTGACGAGGCTCTCTTCGAATGCGCACGCTTCATCGCCAACCTGGCCATGGTTGACGGAGCGGTCGTCCTGACAAGGGGTCTCGACCTCGTCGGCTTTGGAGGAGTGGTGAATGGCGCCTTCAACAAGGAGGACTTCCTTGCCTGCGCCATGGACGCGGAAGGAGAACAGAGGGTGTATGAACGGGCTGAAGGTGTCGGAACCCGCCATCTCGCGGCCTATCATCTCTGCAAGGAGATTCCGGAAGTGGCCACTATCGTGATATCTCAGGACGGCAATACGCGCTTTGTCGCGTGGATGAACGGGTTTGTCACATACTGGGATTTCCTGCCCATGCCGGTGGCGGATACGCAACTCTCCTGAAGGTGCCGACGCGACCGCTCCGCCCTCCTTGTCTCCTGCTCAGTTGGAAGTCGCGGTCACGACGCCGCGGGAGGTGAAGGAGATGCCCTGCTGCCCCTCGACATCGACCATGATCGCCTCGACGAGCAGCGGGTTGGCGGGCTTCTCCGAACGCCACACCACCAGGAAGTTGGCGCCCGAGCCACCCGCCTTGTCGGCACGCGGGACCACATAGCGCACCGTTTCGAGCGGCCCCAGCACCACGGGTTTGCTCACGTGCCGCTTCAGGAGTTTGCCCTTCGAGTCGTAGTAGTCGACCGCATCGACGGTGACCGCGCTGCCAACGTCGATGTTGCGGATACTCACCGTCACCGTCAGCAGCAGCGGCTGTTCGCGATTGCCGGCATAGATGTGGGAGTACGCCGGCACGTACACCGTCTGCCCTCTGGATAGCCCCGGCGGATTTTCCCCTGCCGCCGCCGGCGACACCAGCAGGACCGCCAGCCACGCCACACCAAGCCAACGCAAAGCTCTCATCCCTTCCCTCCTTTTCCGAACCGGGGCACGCCGCCGCTACGCCTCCACCAGCTTCCGGAAACCGTTGCGCTCCTGCTGATTGCCGACCACCGCGACCTGATCCCCCTCGCGGAAGATCTCATCCACCTTCGGGTTGGAGTGGAAACGGCGATCCCTGATGATTCCCACGATCGAGGCCCCGGTCAGGGTGCGGACTGCGGCCTCCTTGATGCTCTTGCCCACCAGGCCGCTGCCGGCGGCGATGGTGACCCAGGATATTTCCAGCATATTCTTGATGTGGTCGAACCTGGCCAGAAGTTCATGACCGTCGCTCGCCTGGTAGAGCGGCGCGTAGTGCTGCTGCCGGACCGCGTCGGAGTACTGCTGGATGACCGCGACCGGGATCTCCATGTGCAGCAGAGCCTGGCGGGCGATTTCCAGCCCGGCCTCCATCTCCGGCAGTACCGCCATGTACACCCCGCTCTCGTAGAGGGCGCGGGTCTGGGCGGCGCCGTCCGCCCGCGCGATGATGTGCAATTCCGGTCTGAGATGGCGCGCCTGCCTGACGATGGCCTGGGAGGTGGTGACCAGCGGGGTGGTGACCAGCAGCAGCCGCGCGCTGTCCAGCCGGGCGAGGTCGAGCACGGTGGGATGGCTCATGTCGCCGTAGATCACCGGAAATTCCGCGGCCTTGCACTCGAGCATCCGCTGGTGGTTGATCTCGATGATGACGAAAGGGAGCTGGAGCTGGGTGAGGATATGGGCGATGTACTGCCCCACCCGGCCGCCGCCGGCGATGACCACATGGTCGTTCAGGCCGTGGCTCGGCATGTTTTCGAACAGGGGCGCATCGCTCCTGATCCATCTTTTCATGAGCTCGTAGATCGGGGTGACCAGCGACGAGGCAAAGGGAGTGACCACCATGCTGATCACCGAAACCGCGAGAACGAGGGAGTAAACCGTCTGATCGAGCGCCCGCGTCTCCAGGCCGACCCGGGCCAGCACGAAGGAGAATTCGCCGATCTGAAAAAGGCCGAAGCCCACCGCGACCGGCACGATGTTGATGTAGCCGAAGGCCCTGGCGAGGCCGGCGAAGAGTATCCCCTTGAACAGGGCAACGACCAGGAGCAGCGACAGGATCCTGCCGATGTTCTCCCAGAGGAAAAACGGATCGAGCAGCATGCCCACCGAGGTGAAAAAAAGCAGGCCGAACACGTCGCGCAGGGGAATGATGTCGCTCAGCGCCTGGTGGCCGTAGTCGGATTCGCTGAGAACCATGCCGGCGATAAAGGCGCCGAAGGCGAAGGACAGCCCGAACAGGTAGGTCGCGTATCCCACCCCGAGGCCGATGGCGGTGATGGACAGGATGAACAGCTCCCGGGAATTCCACTGGGCCACCTGCGCCAGCAGCCAGGGGAGCAGTTTCCGGCCGAGATAGAGCATCAGCACCAGAAATACCACCGACTTGGCCATGGCGACGAGCAGCAGCGGCATTCCCGCCTCGGGGTCGCTGAGCTGCGGCAGGATGATCATCATCGGGATGACGGCGAGGTCCTGGACGATGAGCATGCCGATCATCACCCGGCTGGAGAGCGTCCCCATGAGCCCCCTGCTCATGAGGGTCTTCAGGGTCACCATCGTGCTGGACAGGGAGATCAGGGAACCCAGCCACAGGGAAACCGGACCGGACCAGCCCATATACCGGCCGAGACCGTAGCCGAAGGCGATGGTGAGCAGGATCTGCACCGGCGTGCCGAACAGGGCGATCTTCCGCACCGGCTTCAGCTCGCTGATGGAAAATTCCAGCCCCAGGGCAAAGAGGAGCAGGGCCACGCCGATTTCCGCCAGCAGTTCGATCTCGTGGACGTCGCCCACCGAGATCCCGCCGGTGTGTGGGCCAACCACCACGCCGGCGAGGATATATCCCAGCACCAGCGGTTGTTTGATCCGCTGCGCGACCAGCGCGCCGACCAGAGCGGCGACGACGATGATGACGATGTCGGCGGCTACACCCATCCAGCAAACCTCCTTTCGCAGAGTTGTGTTTCCTTTGCCCGCCGGCGCCAATCCCCCCCGGCGGCAGCAAATCTGTGGAAAGCTTGCTGCCGGGCAGGGCACCCGCCTGGCGACGGTTACGTACTGTTATATCACCCCCTCCTTGTCGCGGGGAAGAACCTTTTCGCCGCCGACGTCCTGCTGGCTCCGAGTCCAGGAAGGCGATCGATGCGGCCGCTCCCGATGGAATCGATCATGCCGCCAGTCCCAGAAGAACAAGCACTATTAAGATCGTCGTTGATTAGCGGACACACGCCACCTCGACTTTACTCGGATAATTTGCCTAATTTCAAGCAGTTATCAGTCTGCCGCGATGTCCGGAAACTAACGAAGGTTTTAATATGACTTTGCAAAGCCTTATTGAACAGCATTTCCAAACTGCACCCGGGCGCACCCCGGACGGAGGAAACGCGGAGGCAGACTGGATCGCCACGCTGCGCTCGCGACGCCGTAATCGCGGCTCCCTCTTCGCGAGAAACAGCGTGACGAAACGATCCGGAACGGCCCGCGTGCCCGCGGCCAGCGTGAGTGATTTCCAGGGAGATCTCCGTCCCTCCTTGCGGACTCTGCACCATTTCGTCCACCCAGCGCACCTTTTTGTCGCAACTTCCGGCCACAGCCGGACATCCCTCCCCCCTTCCCTCGCTTTTTCGCCGGAAACTTTCTGGCACGATCCTTGAGATGCTTTCCGACCACAGGCCCCGGCTTTTCCGGAAAAGGCAGCATTCGAGGAGAACCGTTATGAAGGGAATTATCGACAGCACCCTGCGGGAGGGAAGTCAGGCGGTGGGGGTCCTGTTCCGCGACGACGACCGGCTGCGGCTGTTCGCCGGCCTGGTCCGGACCGGGGTGGAGGAGATCGAGGTGGACATCGCCGCCGGTCGCAACTCCTCGCTGCCGCGACTCATGGCCGGATACCGGAAAATTGCCGCCGGCGGGCCGTCGCCGCCCCGCATCGCCCTCTGGTGCCGTTGCCGCGAAGAAGACATCCGGCTGGCCGCGGCTCTCCGCCCCGACGTGTTGTCGCTGTCGGTGCCGGCAAGCGATCTGCACCGGCAGATCCGCTTGGGAATCGGCCGAGACCAATTGCTGCGCCTGCTGGACGAGGCGGTGCGTCTCGCCCGCTCCCTCGGGGATTGGCGGGTATCGGTGGGTTTCGAGGACGGCAGCCGCGCCGATCGTGACTTTCTCGGCGAACTGATGGCCGTGGCGGCGACGGTCGGCGCCTTCCGGATCCGCCTCGCCGATACGGTGGGCATCCTGAGCCCGGAAAGGATGGCGGCACTGGTACGGTTCGCCCGGATGCATTTTCCCGGCGAAATCGGTGTCCACACCCACAACGATTTCGGCATGGCCACCGCCAACGCGGTCGCCGCCCTGGACGCCGGCGCCGACTGGGCGGACGCCACCCTGCTCGGTCTGGGGGAACGGGCGGGCAACGCCCGGCTGGAGGAAATCGCGGCATATCTCACCGCCGGTCCCGGCCCACGGCGGAGCTACCGGCTGGAGGCGCTGCGCGCTCTCGCCCTGCAACTTGCGGGAATGATCGACCGGCCGGTGGATGCGGCACGCCCCATCATCGGCGCCGATATCTTCAGTTGCGAAACCGGCCTGCACCTGTCCGCCCTGCAACAGGAACCGGCGACCTACGAGCCCTTCGCCCCGGAACTGGTCGGATCGGACCGGCGTCTGCTCATCGGCGCCAAGACCGGCCGCCGGGCCGTGGCGCAGTGCCTCGCCCGCCTGGGCGCCATTCCCTCGACGCAACTGCTGGAACGGGTCGTCGACAAGGTGCGCGCCGCGGCGGCGGCAAAGGGGACGCCGCTCACCGACGGCGAACTGCTGCGGCTTGCGGCCGAAGGTTGAATCAGTTCTCCGGATCGAGGCCGAATTTCCTGATCCGGTAGCCGAGCTGACGGCGGGTGAGCCCCAGTTCCCGGGCGGCGCGCACCTGCACCCAGTTGTTGCGGGCCAGGGCCTTGCGCACCATCTCCCTCTCCAACTCCTCCAGCGAATTGGCAACGGCGGGAGCGCTCATCCCGACCGGAGAGGCATCCCGGCGCACCGCCCCCGTTTCCGGTTCGGCCCGCATCGGCGCCGGCAGATCGCCGAGCACCACCTGGGTGCCGTCGGCCATGATCACCAATCGCTCCACCAGGTTCTGCATCTCGCGGACGTTGCCGGGCCAGGGGTAGTTTTCGAGAAACTCCACCACCTCTTTGGAGAACATCACCTCGCGGCCGTTTCTGCCGTTGCTGTCGCGGAGGAAATGGTCGAGCAGCAGCGGGATGTCCTCGCGCCGGTTGCGTAACGGCGGCAGGGTCACCGGCACCACATTCAGCCGGT
>JBFLZZ010000070.1:0-16177 GCA_040755255.1 Thermodesulfobacteriota bacterium | reverse complement strand
GGTTAAGGCCCCCCCGGGGGCTCCCAGCGCCGGGGGCGCGGGCAGCCGTTCGCGCAGCAGCCGGCCGCCGGTGGCGCCGGCGATTTCGCGGGCGATGCCGACGACACTGGCGCAGTCGGGCCGGTTGGGGGTGAGGTCGATCTCGATCATCGTGTCGGCGAGGCCGAGGGCGGCGCGGATATCGGTGCCCGGCGTCATGCCGGCGGGTAGTTCGACGATGCCGTCGTTATCGGCGCCGATGCCGAGATCCTTGCCGGAACAGAACATGCCGGCGGAAACCTGGCCGCGGATCTTCGATCTGCGGATCTCGCCGCCGGGCAGTTTCGCCCCGGGCAGGGCAAGGGCGGAGAACAGACCGGCGCGGGCGTTGGGGGCGCCGCAGACCACCGGCACCACCTCGGTGCCGATGTTGGCCCGACAGAGTACCAGCCGGTCGGCGTCGGGGTGGGGGGTAACCTCTTCGATGCGGGCGACCACCACCCGGTCGAGGCCGGCATGGAGCGGTTCCACTGCATCGACCTCCAGGCCGAGCATGGTCAACCGGTCGGCGATGGCCTGGGGTTCCAGGGCGCAATCGACATATTCCCTGAGCCAGTTGACGGTGAGTTTCATGCGGACGGACGGGGGATTGAGGTTGACCGGAACCCGAGCCGGTTAGAACTGTTTGAGAAAACGCAGATCGTTTTCATAGAACAGCCGGATATCGTTGATCCCGTACTTGAGCATGGTGATCCGCTCGACGCCGAGACCGAAGGCGAAACCGCTGTAGCGTTCGGAATCGTAGCCGACGCTTTTGAACACTTCGGGGTCGATCATGCCCGCACCGAGAATCTCCAGCCAGCCGCTCCCCTTGCAGACCCGGCAGCCCTTGCCGCCGCAGATGACGCAGGCGATGTCCACCTCGGCGCTGGGTTCGGTGAAGGGAAAAAAGCTCGGCCGGAAGCGGATGGCGACGTCTTCCTCGAAGATGCGCGACACAAAGACCCGCAGCACCCCCTTGAGCTCGCTGAACGAGACCCGCTCATCCACCAGGAAGCCTTCCACCTGATGGAACATGGGGGTGTGGGTGATGTCGGAATCGCAGCGGTATACCTTGCCCGGCGCGATCATCCTGAGCGGCGGTTTCGAGGCCTGCATCGCCCGGATCTGCATGGGCGAGGTATGGGTCCGCAGCAACACACCGGGTTTGACGTAGAAGGTATCGTGCATGTCCCGGGCGGGATGATGGGCGGGGATGTTGAGCGCCTCGAAGTTGTAGAAGTCGAGTTCGACATCCGGCCCTTCGGCGACGGTGAAACCGAGCCCCTCGAAGACGGCGCAGATTTCGCCCATCACCCGGGTGACCGGGTGGACGTGCCCCAGCGGCCTGGTTCTGCCGGGAAGGCTGCAGTCGACGGTCGCCAGCCTCCCTTCCGCTCGGGCGCCGGCCTCCTGCAGCTTCTCGGCCAGCAGCCCCTCCAGTTCCGCACGGACCCGGTTGGCCTCGGCGCCGGCCATGGGCCGTTCCGCCTCCGGCAGGCTGCCGATGCCGCGCATCAGCGAGATGAACCCGCTCTTGCGGCCGAGATAGCGGATGCGGAATTCCTCGAGCGCCTCGCGCCCCCGGGCGGCACCCAGGTTGGCGAGGGCTTCCTCCCGCAGCTTCTGCAGTTGTTCCAGCATGCGCCGACGGATCAGCAGGAGGCGGATTTCAGCACTGCGGCAAAGGCGTTCGGATCCACGATGGCCAGGTTGGAAAGGGCCTTGCGGTCAAGTTCGATGTTGGCCTTCTTCAGGGCGCCGATGACCTTGCTGTAGGAAAGGCCTCTCTCCTTGACGGCGGCGCTGATTCTGGCGATCCACAGGCTGCGGAAATCGCGCTTGCGGGCACGGCGGTCGCGGTAGGCGTAGCACAGGGCACGGTCGACGGCCTCGGTGGCGGTGCGGAACAGCCGGTGGCGGCCGCCCCGGTAGCCCTTGGCCATGTCGAGAATTCTCTTTCTTCTGCGGCGGGCCTTGAACCCGCGGGTAACGCGTGGCATGTCAGTTCTCCTTGTACAAGATAGGAAAAAGCGAGGTGCGGCCTTACATGTAGGGCAGCAACCGCTTCACCCCCCGCAGGTTGGTGTCGTCCACCAGCCCGGATTTTCTCAGATTACGCTTTCTCTTGGTGGTCTTCGACGTCAGAATGTGGCTGGCAAAGGCCTTGTTTCTGATGATCTTGCCGGTACCGCTGGCCCGGAACCGCTTGGCGGCGCCACGATTGGTCTTCATCTTCGGCATGGTTGCTCTCCTTGACGGTAGAATACTCATTGAACGGCCAGTACCGCCGCCGGTGGTGGCGGCACTGACGCACGGGATATTTTCCTTACGGCGCGGAAGGGGTTACTTCTTCGGCGCGACGAACATCACCATCTGCCGCCCCTCCATGGTGGGCGGCTGCACCACGGTGGCGATATCCTCCAGCATCTGGGCGATGGATTCGAGGGTCGTCTTGCCCTGGGTGTCGGCGTAGACGATCTCCCTGCCGCGGAAACGCACCGTCACCTTCACCTTGTTCTTGGCTTCCAGGAACCGCCGGATGTTCTTGATCTTGAAATCGAGATCATGCTTTTCGGTCTTGGGCCGCAGCTTGATCTCCTTGATTTCGACGACCGACTGCTTCTTCCTCGCCTCGGCCTGCTTCTTGCTCTGTTCGTACCGGAATTTGCCGTAATCCATTATCCGGCAGACCGGCGGCTCGGCGGTCGCCGAAACCTCCACCAGATCAAGCCCTTCGGCCTCGGCCCTCGCCAGCGCCTCGCCAATGGGGATGATGCCGATCTGTTCGCCGTCGTGACCGATCACCCGGACCTGGTCGGCGCGGATCGCCCGGTTGATTCTCGTCCTGTCTTCCTGCTTGCCCTTCACGCCCTGCCTGTTGCCTTTGATAAGCTACCCCCTGCGCTGCGCAGTCTTGATTGCCGGCATCGTGAGGACGATGCCAACGCCGTGACGGATGGTGAACCGCTGCCCTGCCGTCGGCGGCCGTCCCGCCCCGGAGGTGGCCGCGTGCCCACCCTGCCTCATCACCGCCGCCGATCGGAGAACCTGCCGTCAGTGGCCGGCCTGCCCGCATTCGGAGCGGATCCGCCCGGCGAACTCCTCCGGCGTCATCGCCGGCAGGTTGTCGCCGTTGCGCAGCCGCACGGTGATCCTTCCCTCTTCCTTTTCCTTGTCGCCGATGATGATCATGTAGGGGACCTTGGCGACCTGGGCCTCCCTGATCTTGTAGGTGAGCTTTTCGTTGCGCAGGTCCTTCTCCACCCGCACCCCGGCCGCCCGCAACTGCCGGTAAACCTCGCCGGCCCAGTCCGCCTGGGCGTCGGTGATGTTGAGGATCCGCGCCTGCACCGGGCTGAGCCACACCGGGAAAGCGCCGGCATAGTGCTCGATGAGCACGCCGAAAAACCGTTCCAGCGAGCCCATCAGCGCCCGGTGGATCATGATCGGCTGGTGCTCGCGGCCGTCATCGCCGGTATAGACGATGCCGAACCGCTCCGGCAGGTTGAAGTCCACCTGAATGGTGGAACACTGCCAGGCGCGGCCGAGGACGTCCTTGATCTTGATGTCGATCTTCGGGCCGTAGAAGACCCCCTCGCCCGGATCGACCGCGTAGGCGAGCCCCTTCTTCTCCAGAGCGTTCTGCAGCGCCAGGGTGGCCTGCTGCCAGTGGGCGTCGCTGCCGACGTACTTCTCCGGCCGGGTCGACAGGTAGATGTCGTATTCCGTAAAGCCGAACCGTTCCAGAATATGCATGTTCAGCGCGAGGATATTGAAAATCTCCTCCTCGATCTGGTCGGCGCGGCAGAAGATGTGGGCGTCATCCTGGGTGAAGCCCCGCACCCGCATGAGACCATGCAGCACGCCGGTGCGCTCGTAACGGTAGACGGTGCCCAGTTCGCACCAGCGGATCGGAAATTCCCGATAGCTGCGCTTGCGCGAGTTGTAGATATTGATGTGGAACGGGCAGTTCATCGGCTTGAGCTGGTACCGCACATCGTCGATCGTCATCGGAGAAAACATGTTTTCCCCGTAAAAGTCAAGGTGGCCGCTGGTCTTCCACAGGTCGATCCTGGCGATGTGCGGCGTATAGAGCAGCTCGTAGTCGTGGCGGTAGTGCTCGTCCCGCCAGTAATCCTCGATGAGCTTGCGGAGCAGCGCCCCCTTGGGCTGCCAGAGGATGAGCCCGGGCCCGACCTGGTCCTGGATGGTGAACAGCTCCAGCTCCTTGCCGAGGCGGCGATGGTCGCGTTTCTTCGCCTCTTCCAGGTTGTGGAGGTACTGCTTCAGCTCCTTGGCCTCGAAGAAGGCGGTGCCGTAGATCCGCTGCAGCATGGCGTTGCGTTCGTCGCCGCGCCAGTAGGCCCCGGCGAGGCTCAACAGCTTGAAGGCCTTGATCCAGCCGGTATGGGGCAGGTGCGGGCCGCGGCACAGGTCCTCGAAGGAGCCCTGCCGGTAGATCGAAACCCGGTCGCCCTCCATCTCGCGCAGCAGTTCGAGCTTGTAGGTCTGCCCCTTGGCCTCGAAGAGGCGCATCGCCTCGGCGACGCCCATCTCCTCGCGGCGGAAGGGCTGGCCGGCGGCGGCGATCTCGGCCATCCGCGCCTCGATCCGTTCCAGATCCTCAGGGGTGAACGGCGTCGATCGATCGAAATCGTAGTAGAAGCCGTCGGCAATGGCGGGCCCGATGGCGACCTTCACCTCCGGCCCGAACAGGTCGAGCACCGCCTCGGCCATGAGATGGGCGGTGGAGTGGCGCAGGATGTCCAGGGCTCCGGCGGATTCGGCGGTGAGCGGTTCGAGCTCGCAGTCGGCGGTCAGCGGCCGGCAGAGATCGAGCAGTTCGCCGCCGCAGCGGACGGCGATCACCCGCTTGCGCTGCTTGCCGGAGAGAAGTTGGCCTAGGGCCGCCTCCACCGTGGTGCCGGCGGCGAAATCCTTCGCCTCCCCTTCCGCAATCGCTATCCGTATCTCACTCATCTGGCACCATCCGCCACCGGCAACGGACCGGCATCGGCGTCAACGTTCGAAGAAACAATAAAGCTTCGCTGGAGTCCCCACGCGAAGCTTTACTGGTTTCCAATCTGGTAGGCACGGGCGGGATTGAACCGCCGACTTCTACCGTGTCAAGGTAGCGCTCTCCCACTGAGCTACGCGCCTGTTCGTGTCTGTCTGCCCGGGGGCAATGCTGATCGGCCTTGAATAACAGCTAATGCTTTGCCTGTCAAGGGGAAATCCATCGTCGACCGGCGGCGTTTCAGCCTTCCTGCCGCACCGGCCGGCGCGCCTCGATGGCGCGGGCCAGGGTCATCTCGTCGGCGTACTGGATGTCCATCCCCATGGGAATTCCGAAGGCAAGCCGGCTCACCCGAGTGCCGGTCGCGGCAAGCCGTTCCATCAGCAACGCCGCCGTTGCCTCGCCGGGAACCGTGGAGCTGGTGGCGATCAGCACCTCCCGGATCTCCTGGGCCCGGATACGGGCGAGCAGTTCCCTGATGTGCAGGTCGTCGGGACCGACGCCGTCCATGGGGGACAGGGCGCCGTGCAGCAGGTGATAGACTCCCCGGTAGACCCCCGACTTCTCGATGGCCATCATGTCCGCCACCCCTTCCACCACACAGATCTGGCGATGGTCACGGCGGGGGTCGGCGCACAGGGCGCAGGGATCCTCCTCGGAGAAGGCGAGACAGCGGGAACAGAGGCGGATCGACCCGTGCAGACCGGCGATGCTGGCGGCCAGCGCCCGGGACTCCTCCGGCGGCCGCCGCAGCAGATGCAGGGCCAGGCGGGTGGCGGTCTTTCTGCCGATGCCCGGCAACCGTCCCAGCTTGTCGATGAGCACGGCCAGGGAATGGGGCACCACGTCCATGCAGGGACCGCCCGGCTAGAACAGCCCCGGGATGGAGACGCCGCCGGTGAGCTTGGCCATCTCGGCCCGTGCCATCTCCTGGGCCTTGCGCAGGCCGTCGTTCACCGCCGCCATCACCAGGTCCCGCAGCATGTCGGCATCGTCGGGACGGATCACTTCCCGGTCGATGCGCAGTTCGACCAGTTCGTAGCGGCCGTTCACCGTCGCCGATACCATGCCGCCGCCCACGGTCGAGGTGACGGTTCGCCCGGCCAGCTCCTCCTGCGCCGCGGCGAGCCGCTGCTGAAACTGCTGCGCCTGCTGCATGATCTGCTGGATATTCATGTTCCTCTTCCTTTCCGGCTCCTGTTCACGAATAACGGACTCAACGGCTGCGGGGGCCGGTTCGGATACCGGTCACCTGGGCGCCGAAGACCTCGGCGGCGAGCTGTACCAGCGGGTCGTTGGCCAGGGCGCGCCGCTCCTCCTGGGGCTGATCGGGCGCGCGCACCGCCTCTCCCTCCCCCTTGACGACGATACGCACCGCCAGCTCCTTCTGAAAAAAATCCTGGGCGAATTCGGTCAGGGCCTTGAGGTTGTCCTGTTCCCGCAGCACCCGACAGTCGGACAGGTCGTCGTAGACCAGCACCAGCGAGTCTTTCTCCGGGTGCGCCGCGCCGAGTTTCAGGGCCTGGGCCATCCAGATCTTGCGTTCCTTGACGTAGGCGGTGAACTCGTCCCAGTTGCGGAGGATGTCCTTCGGCGGGCGGGCGGCGGCCTCGATGGCGGCGGCGGACGGAGCTTCCGTTTCGGGCTTCTCCACCTTCTTCGCCGACTCCTTCGGCGGCGCCGGCGGCGCCGGTTTCTCCGCCACCACCGTCGCGCGGTCCCGCCCATCGGCGGCGCTTGGTACCCGTCCCGGCTCCGACGGCGCCGCACCCTCGGGCAGGGCGCCGCCGACCTGCTGCAGCAAGCCGTCCACCCGGCCGAGAAGTTCGGCGACGGGGGTCACCCGGCCCGCCTGGCAGATGCGCAGACAGACCATCTCCAGGGCCAGGCGCGGCTGGGATGCATGCTGCATCTCCTCCACCCCCTTGAACAGCATCTGGAAATAGCGGTAGAGGGTCTCGGCGGTGAAGGAATCGGCGAGGCGGCGGATGCCTTCGACCTCCCGGTCGGAATAATCGAGCAGGCCGCCGGCCTCGTTGCTGCAGGTCTTGGCCACCACCACCGCCCGGAAATAATCGAGCAGGTCGCGCGCCAGCCGCTTCAGATCGACGCCGGCGCGGCTAGAGCGGTCGATGATGGGCAGGCAGCGTTCGAGATGCCCTTCGAGCAGGGCGGCGCAGAGCTCGCCGAACAGTTCCTCGTCGATGAGCCCGAGAACTTCGGTGATCTCCCGTTCGGAGATGTCCTCACCACCGAAGGAGAAGATCTGGTCCAGCAGGCTCAAGCCGTCGCGAACGCTGCCGGAGGCCTCCCGGGCGATCATCTCCAGGGCGCGCTCGGAGATGCGCACCCCTTCCGCCTCGGCCACCTTGCGGAAAAAGGAGGTCAGCTCGGCAAATGCGATGCGTTGCAGCTCATAGCGCTGGCAGCGGGAAAGGATGGTCACCGGCACCTTGTGGAGCTCGGTGGTGGCGAACATGAAATAGACGTGGGCCGGCGGCTCCTCCAGGGTCTTCAACAGGGCGTTGAAGGCCTCGGTGGTCAGCATGTGGACTTCGTCGATGATATAGACCTTGTAGCGCAGGGAGGTCGGCAGGAAACGAATGTTTTCCTTGAGATCGCGGATCTCCTGGATACCGCGGTTGGAGGCGCCATCGATCTCGTGCAGGTCGAGAGCGCTGCCGGTGGTGATCTCGGTGCAGGCGCGGCAGCGGTTGCAGGGGGGATCCCCGTCCTCGCAGTTGATCGCCTTGGCCATCAGGCGGGCGAGCGTCGTCTTGCCGACGCCGCGGACGCCGCTGAAGATCATCGCATGGGCGATGCGGCCGCGGCTGATGGCGTTCTGCAGGGTGCGGACGGCGGCCTTCTGGCCGACCATGTCTTCGAACCGCTGCGGTCGCCACTTCCGGGCTAGGACGAGATAGGACATAGATCAGTGGAAAAAAAATGGATAGCCAGGCACCCCTGCGGCACACAACGGGAATCACTACCGTTGCTTCCTCCCGGACCTGGCGGGGTTCGCGAGCCGTCGTTGCGCAGGACCCGGCTATCCAAACTGTGGAAACTGGCGGAGAAGGAGGGATTCGAACCCTCGGTACGTTTCCGTACACACGATTTCCAGTCGTGCACCTTCGGCCTCTCGGTCACCTCTCCGTATGCGGCCACAGGGCACCGCATCTCCTGAGTCATCGGCCAGTCCGCATACCATTCGTATAGCGAACAGGCCTCTTTCGCGGATCTGCAGCACCCTGTAACCGCTTACCCCCTCTGGGATCGCGGGTGCAGGGTGCTTACCCTGCGTTCACGGTCGTCAGCCGCCGACGCGGCGCCGGCGGCACAAAAAAACGGCACGTCGCCGTATCGAAAAAAGGCCTGCGTTCTGGATGCAGGCATATCATTCAGTGGCGGAGAGGGTGGGATTCGAACCCACGGTCCCGGTCTCCCGGAACAGACGATTTCGAGTCGCCCCCGTTATGGCCACTTCGGTACCCCTCCGCAAGCCGTCGTATACTTAACCCCGGCGTTGCCGGAAGAAATCCTGGAGCAAAGCGCTGCACGCCTCGGCACAAAGACCGCCCTCGACGCTGCAGCTGTGGTTGAGCAGCCCGTCCCTGCCGACCCGGTAGCGGGAGACAAGGGCGCCGCCCTTGGGGTCTTCGGCACCGTACACCACCCTCCCTATCCTGGCGTGGATGAGGGCCCCGGCACACATGAGACAAGGCTCAAGAGTGACATAGAGGGTAGTGCCTGTCAAGCGATAATTCCCGAGCAGACGGCCGGCTTCGCGCAGCACCAGCATCTCGGCGTGACCGCTGGGATCGCTCAGTTCGATGGTGCGGTTGCCGGCGGCGGCGAGGATCACGCCAGCGGCGTCGGTGAGCACCGCCCCCACCGGCACCTCGCCGCGGTCGGCCGCCTTCCGGGCCTCGGTCAGGGCAAGGGCCATCAGATCGTGGTCTATCATGGGGTACTGGCAGCGGCCCCCCCGGATGCGAGGCAGAAGCGTATATAGCACATTCCCGGTAAAATGCAAGCAGCCGAATTTGTCTCACCGGGGTGCCTTCCCATCTTCCTCGCGGCGGTTGTCCTCATCGCAGTCGTCGTCCATGACCGACGAAACTCGACAAGGGCAGCGACAACCGTTCCACTGGCCGCTTCCCCGCCATCCCTGCCAGCAACTCAAAGGCGGTTCTCCGTGTTCTCTGCGGCCTCCGCGGTGAATAGCCTTCCCCCGCCGCGCTCATCTCTCCCCTTCCGGCCGCAGTTTACGGGCGTAGTTGGCCGCCTCCCAGCCGGCGACGCAGCCTTCGCCCACCGCTTTGGCCATCTGGTAGGGCTGACCGGCGATATCGCCGGCGGCCCAGACGCCCGGCAGGTTGGTCGCCTGTTTCCTGTCGGTTTCGATGTGGGTGAAGGTCTCGCTGTCCAGCATGACTCCCAGGTTGGTGGCGAGCTCGATGGCGCCCTTGGCGCCCAGTTCGATGAACACCCCTTCCACCTCGATGGCGCTGCCGTCCTCCAGCAGCAGGTCGGTCACCGCGTTCCCGCCCCGGATCTCCCTGACCTTGCCGGCCACCCGCCGCACGGAACTGGCAGCGAGCTTGGCCCGCAATTCCTCGGGAATGTTCAGTTCGGCAGCCACCAGGGTCACTTCCGAGGCGTACCTGAGCAGGGTGAGCGCACCGTCGACCGCGGCACTCTCGTCCCCGACCACCGCCACCTTGGCGTTGCGGAAAAAATTGGCGTCGCAGTCGACGCAGTAGCTTACCCCGCGGCCGGCGAACTCCTTTTCGCCGGGCACCTTCAATTTTTTCCGGCTGGTGCCGGTAGCGAAGATGAGGGCGGCGCAGGTCACCGTGCTCCCGTCCGCGACCTCCACCTCGTAGAGCTCGCCCGCCTGGCGCACGGCGAGAACGTCGTGGGGCAGCAGTTCGGCGCCGAACCGTCTCGCCTGCTCCATCCCGGTCTCGATCATTCTGGCGCCTTCGACGACCCCGTCGACGCACAGATAGTTCTCCACATGCGCCCGATAGAGGCTGCTGGCCTCGGCGCGACCGAGCACCAGGACCCTGGCCTTCTTGCGCACCGCATGCACCGCGGCCTGCAGACCGGCCGGCCCGCAGCCGATGATCACCACGTCATACCGTTTCATGTCTCGTCTCCAATGGTGGAATACCCCGCGCCGTTTCGCCTTGCACGGTCCGACGGTGGCGCCGGCCCGGCTCTTCGGGTATGATCCCGACAACCGCGGCGACCGGTGCCGCGGCCCCTCAACCTACCAGCACCATCCGGCCGATGCAATACATAGCTGACCTGCACACCCACTCGCCCTACTCCCGCGCCACCAGCAAAAGCGGCACCCTGCAGGGACTGTTCGGCTGGGCACGGCTGAAGGGCATCCACCTGGTGGGCAGCGGCGATTTCACCCACCCCGCCTGGCAGCAGCAGCTGAAGGAACAGCTGATCCCTGCCGAGCCCGGATTTTTCCGCCTGCGGGACGAGAAGGTGGCGATGCCCCTGGAGGCCGCCCCGGAGGCCATCGACGTCCGCTTCACCCTCAGCACGGAAATCTCCTGCATCTATAAAAAACTCGGCCGGGTACGCAAGGTGCACGCCCTGATCCTGGTGCCGGATTTTCCCTCCGCCGAACGGATCACCGCCAGGCTTGCCGCCATCGGCAACATCGAATCGGACGGGAGACCGATCCTCGGCCTCGACTGCCGCAATCTTCTGGAGATCGTCCTCAGCCAGGCCCCGGGCGGTTTTCTCGTTCCGGCCCACATCTGGACCCCCTGGTTCTCCCTGTTCGGCTCCAAATCCGGCTTCGATTCGGTGGAGGAATGCTTCGACGACCTCGCCGGCCACATCTTCGCCCTGGAAACCGGCCTGTCCTCGGACCCGGCGATGAACCGGCTGGTTTCGGCCCTCGACCGCTATGCCCTCGTCTCCAACTCCGACTGCCATTCGCCCGCCAAGCTCGGTCGCGAGGCCAACCGTTTCAGCACCGGTTTCGATTTCTTCGCCATGCGCGCGGCACTGGCCGCCCCCGGCCACACCGGATTCGACGGCACCATCGAGTTTTATCCCGAAGAGGGCAAGTACCACTTCGACGGCCACCGCAAGTGCGGCGTCTGTCTCGATCCCCACGAGACCATGGCCAGCGGCCCGGTCTGCCCGGTGTGCGGCCGGGAGCTGACCATCGGCGTCCACCACCGGATTCTGGAACTGGCGGACCGGCAGACGCCGGTCTACGGAGGGACAGGTCCGAATTTTGCCAGCCTCGTACCCCTGCCCGAACTGCTGGGGGAGATCCGCGGATGCGGGCCGGCGACCCGTGCGGTACACGAGGACTACCGGCGGCTGATCGGCCGCTTCGGTTCGGAGTTCAACATCCTGCTCCAGACACCGGTGGAGGACCTGCGGGCGCAGGCGCCGCTGCTGGGCGAGGCGGTGGCGCGGATGCGCGCCGGCCGTGTCCGGCGCGACCCCGGCTACGACGGCGAATTCGGCACGATCAAGGTATTCGAGGAGGGGGAGCTCTCCCGCCTGCGGGGTCAATCCTCACTCTTCGCGATGCCGCCCCCGGCCCGGAAACACCAGGCACCGGCGGCGACACCGGCCTTGGCAGCGGATATGCCGCGCGCTCTGCCGGTGCGCGCGGCGGCGCCGCCCCGGACCCTGAACGCGGAGCAGCAGGCAGCCGTCGACAGTGCCGCGCCGACGATCCTGGTCACCGCCGGACCGGGAACCGGCAAGACCCACACCCTGGTCAGCCGGGTGCGGCAGCGGATCGAACGAAAACTACTGCCGCCGGCCGGTGCCGCGGTCATCACCTTCACCAACCGCGCCGCGGCGGAGGTCGGCGAGCGACTGGCCGACGCCCTGGGAGGTGAAACCGCCGGCGCCATCTTCGTCGGCACATTCCACCGCTTCTGCCTCTTCTGGCTGGAACGGCTGGGACGGCCCCTGACCGTGGTCGGTGCCGACGGGCGGCAACTGCTGCTCTGTCGTTTGTTCCCCGACAAAACCCGGCGGCAGCGCCGGCAGCTCGACGCCGACATCACGGCCGCCCTGTCGCTCGCCGCCGGCAACGGTGCCGGGGAACGCGCCCCGGACATCGACCGCTACCTCGCCCACCTGGCCGGGCTCGATCTGATCGATCTCGACGCCATCGTTCCGGTCTTCGCCGATCTGCTGGAGCGCGATCCCGAGGCGCGACGACAGGTGGTCGCCCGGACGGCGGAACTCTACGTCGACGAGTTCCAGGACATCAACCACGCCCAGTACCGGCTGGTGCGGGCGCTGGCCGGCGGGGTTGCCGTCTTCGCCATCGGCGATCCCGACCAGGCCATCTACGGTTTCCGCGGCAGCGATCCCCGCTTCTTTTTCAGCTTCCGCGACGAATTCCGCCCCGAGGAAATCCTCCTTTCCCGCAACTACCGCTCCGCCGCGGCCATCATCGAGGCCGCGGTCGCGGTCATCGCCCGCAATCGCCGGCGGAGCGGCCTCCGACTCACCGCCGCCGGCAACGAAACGGCTCACATCGAATTCCAGCAGGCCGCCTCCGCTCAGGCCGAGGCCGAGCACATCGTGGCACGCATCGAGGAGGCGATGGGCGGCATCAGCCACTTCTCCATCGACTCCGGCCGCGGCGGCGACCAGGACGGCGGAGCCGGCTTCGCCGACATCGCCATCCTCTGCCGACTCAACCGTTTGCTCCCCGAGATCCATGCGGCCCTTTCCCGGCGCGGCATCCCGGTACAGACCGTCGGGGTGGAGGCCTTCTACACCGAGCCGCCGCTCTTGCCCCTCTATCTGCGACTGCTGTCGGCGAGCCGCTTCGCCGACAACGGGGAACTCGCCACGCTCGCACTGGAGACCCTGTCCATGACCACCGCGGACCGGGACCGGTTGCAGGAGGCAGCGCTGGGGAGGGGGGATTTCTTCACCGGTGCGATTGCCGCCGTCTCGCCGGCAACGGCCGCCGGACTCGAGCTGCTGAGCCGGCAGATCGAGGAGGATGGCCGCCGCTTCACCGGCCTGGAACCGGCGGCGGCGGTCGGCGAGCTGTTGGAAACCCTCGCCATCGATCCGGCGGCCGAGGACGGCCGCAGGCTGCTGCGCCTCGCCGCGAGCTTCGGCGGGTCGCTTGCCGATTTTGCCGGCCATCTCCGCCGCCACCGCCGGGAGACGGTGTACGATCCGGCCGCCGAGGCGGTGGCGCTCATGACCGTCCATGCCGCCAAGGGCCTGGAGTTTCCGGTGGTGTTCGTCCCCGGTCTCGAGGAAGGTATCTTTCCCCGTTCCACCGCCGGCGAGGAGGAAATCGAGGAGGAGCGCCGCCTGTTCTACGTTGCCCTGACCCGGGCCCGACAGCGGCTGTATCTTTCCGCCGCCGGCAGGCGGTCGCTCTACGGCGCCGACGAGCGACGGGAAATCTCCCGTTTCGTCGGCGAACTGCCGGCCGGATCACTGCAGCGCAGCGAACGCAAGCGAAGCGCCCGGCCCGCCACCCAGCTGTCGCTGTTCTGACAGTCCGGCTGTCAACCGGCGGTTACCCCTTCCCGATCTGTCGCACCAGCCGGACGATCTCGGCGGGAATCCGCTCCAGCGGCACCAGCCTTTCGGCGCCTCCCCGCTGGAAGGCCTCACCGGGCATGCCGAACACGACGCAGGACGCCTCGTCCTGGGCCAGGGTGCGGGCGCCGGCCCGGCGCATGGCCACCATTCCGGCGGCACCGTCGCTGCCCATGCCGGTCAGCATCACCCCCACCGCATTCCTGCCCGCCTGCTCCGCCACCGACTGCATCATCACCTCCACCGACGGGCAATGGCCGCATACCTTGTCGCCCTCCTCGCAGCTTACCTTGTAGACGGCGCCGCTGCGTACCACGCGCAGGTGCCTGCCGCCCGGGGCAACCAGGATATGGCCGGGCAGGATCCGGTCGCCGGAGGCCGCCTCCTTGGCCGAGATGGCGTTGATGGCGTTGAGCCGTTCGGCGAAAAGCCCGGTGAAGCCCGCCGGCATATGCTGGACGATGACGATCCCGGGCAGATTGACCGGCAACTTGGCGACGATGCCGGCAATCGCCTCGGTGCCGCCGGTGGAGGCCCCGATGGCGATGATCTTGTCGGCGGCCTCGCCTATCGCGCTCGCCCGATCGGCGCCCGCGGCACGCGCCGCCTGCCAGCGCCCCTTGTAGTGGGAGACATTGGCGACGGAGGCGATCTTCACCTTGGTCCGCAACTCCAGCATCATCGCCTCCAGTCCCTGAGCAAGATTATCGGTAGGCTTGGCGACGAAATCGACGGCGCCCGCCGCCAGGGCCTCGATGGTGATCCGCTTGCCCTGCCGGGTGAGGGAACTGACCATCACCACCGGCAGAGGATACTGGGGCATGAGCCGGCGCAGGAATTCGACACCGTCCATGCGCGGCATCTCGACGTCCAGGGTCATGACGTCCGGCCGGTATTTGACGATCATGTCCCGCGCGGCGTAGGGGTCCGGGGCGGTGGCCACCACCTCGATGGCGGGATCGGCGCCGAGTCCTTCCGCCAGAATACGGCGCACCTGGGGGGAATCGTCGACGATCAGAAGGCGGATCCTGCGCTTCGGGAGGTTCATCGTACCACCGTCATTCTCACAGCCGCTGGTAGCAGGCAGGGATCAGAAAACGGAATCCCGCCCTCTCCCGGCCCAGGGTTTCGGAATGACCGATGAACAGGTAACCGCCCGGCAACAGGAATCGGTAAAACCGCTCCAGCAGCGCCTCCCGGGTCGGCTGGTCGAAATAGATCATGACGTTGCGGCAGAAGATGATGTGGAACGGCTTGCGGAAGGGGAAGTCATGGTTCATCAGATTGAATCGGCGGAAGGTGACCTCGCGCCGGACCGTGTCTTTCACCTTCACCCTGCCGTCGGCCAGGCCGGTGAAATACTGCTGCCGGTAAGGAAGCGGCAGTTTGTAGATTCTCTCCTGCTCGTAAACCGCCTCCCTGGCGATTTGCAGCACCCGACTGGAAATGTCGGTGGCGAGGACGCCGGCATCCCAGAGGGAATATTCCAGCTTGAAGAATTCCATGAGCAGCATGACGAGAAGGTAGGGTTCCTCGCCGGTGGAGCATCCGGCGCTCCAGATCCGGAGTTCGCGGTTCCTGCGCTCGCCGGGGTTCCCGGTGAGGGCCGGCAGCGCCACGTTGAGCAGGTACTGGAAATGTTTTTCCTCGCGGTAAAAATAGGAATAGTTGGTGGAAATGGCGTTGACCAGACTGTCCAGTTCGCTCCGGTCGAGCCGGCCGATCAGGTGGTCATGGTATTCGCGGAAGGAGGTGAAACCCTGCTGGCGGAGATGCTTCTGCAGCCGACCGACGACCAGATTCTTCTTCTCGTCGGTGAGGTGGATGCCGAAGTGGTGCGAGATGAGGGTGCGTAACGCCTGGAATTCCGCCTCGCTGATCCGCATCATCAGCTGCGGCTCGGGCGATGGGGTCTCCGGCGGGGGGAGCGGACCGAACGGCGGGTGTGCGGGCATCGCATTCTCCTGATTCGATGTGACCGTTCAACAGCACCGCATCTGCTTTGTCATGGCCTGGTCCGCATACCCGGTGGATGGCGGCCAGCCCTCTTTCACGCATCTGCAGCACTGCTGAACGGTTACGGTCGCAGGCATGCCCACCTTATCGGCCATTGGTGAACGATGACCATTCGACAGTCGCCCTGGCGCAACCTTCCCGGTCGCAGTCGGAAATCGCTGCGGACGACCTTGGGGAGGAACGACGCGACACCGCCCCCGCCTCGCGAGGCGAATCAGTACTTGCCGAACTCCTTGTCATCCAGGGCGATCATGTCGCTCGGCTTCGCTTCGCGGCGGCGGCCGCCATCGGAACTCTGCGGGTGATGGTCGAGGGATCGGGGCCGCGTCGCCACCGAGCCGTAGCCGCCCATCCGGCCCTGATCCCTGACCCGGAAGCGGGCCAGCATGTTCTGCATCTGGATGGCCTGGCCGGAAAGCTCCTCGGCGGCGGCGGCGCACTGCTCGGCGCTGGCGGTGTTCTGCTGGGTGACCTGATCGATCTGGCCGAGGGCCTGGTTGATCTGGGAAATGCCCTGGGCCTGTTCGTTGGAGGCGGCGGCGATCT
>JBFLZZ010000069.1:0-17150 GCA_040755255.1 Thermodesulfobacteriota bacterium | reverse complement strand
TCCCAGCTGATGCCGCCGAAGTCGACGTCGCGCAGCTGGTTGCTGTTGTCGCGCGGGCCGGACTCGAAGCCGCGGCCGTAGCAGAAGCGGATGCGGCCGGGCACGTCCTCCATGCCCAGCAGGCTCTCGTACTGGTAGCCCAGGGTGAGGCCGTCGAAGGGGTAGTCCATGAAGGCGGTGGGGGTGGCCATCCGCTCGTCGACGCCCTGGCGGAGATGGCCGGGAGGGCCGTCGGTGGTGGGCCGCCGGCCGATGGAGAACCAGACCGGCAGATCGGCGATGTCCGACCAGTTGACGTAGGCGCGGTCGACCCGGAGCACGTTGTCCTCGGGCTGGCGGGTGGAGGAGCCGTCGAAGGCGAGGGAGCTGGTCATGAAGGGGCCGCCGCCCATGCCGTTGGTGTACTGGTAGTCCACCGGGTTGTTCTGCATGCCCCAGGCCTTGTACATGGCGAGCCGGCCCTTGAAGGTGACGTTCTCGGTGACGCCGGCCTGCATGTTCATCCGGAAGCGGTTGGTCCACATCGTGTCGTTGTCGGCGGTGGTGGAGTTGGCCGCGACGTACAGGGCGTTGATGTTCTGGAAGATGGTGCTGCGGTCGCTGGCCGACAGGTTGCGCATGAAACCGACCAGGTTCTGGGTGTTGTCAAAGCCGGAAGCCACATCGCCGACGGTGGCGGCGGGATTGGCGGCGAGCATGCCGCCCAGGACGGCGCCGACGCTGGGGTTGTAGAAGATGTTGGAGAGGACGGTCGCCTGGCCGGCGCTCATGTTTTCCCCGTCAGCGTTGAAATCCGTGCTGGCGGCACCGATGAAGGCAGCGGGGGTGGGTGGCAGTCCTGCCAGCATCGCCCCGAGGGGAGTGGCGCGGGACATGCCGAAATCGGCCAGCATCACGTCGAAATTGCTGCCGGCGTCGAGAACGTCGGCAACGCCCTGGCCAACGGTCAGGGCCTGGTAGTGGGCCGGCACATCCGCCGACACATAGTCGATCCGCGAGCGGAAATCGCCCCAGAACTTGATTCGCGAGGCGAGATCCCACTTCTCGGCGTTCTCGCCCATGCTTTCCACTTTGGAGGAGGCCTCGGAACTCGCCGCCTTGACTTCCTCCATCTGCTGCTTCAGCTCGTTGAGCTGGGCGTTCATCTGTTCGATCTGCGCCTGCAGCTGCTCGACGCTGGGAGCCGCCCCCGCGGCCGCCGGCAGGCTCAGGAGCCCGGCCAGGGCCGCAACGGAAATTTTCTTCAGCATACTCTCCCTCCATTCTTTCTCGGGGCCTCAGCGCCCCACGCTCTCTGCCGGCTGCCCCATGCCCCGGCGAAAAAAATATCAGCCGGCCTGCGATCCCTCGCCGAAGCGGTTGGCGATGCAGGCCATGATGCTGGCAAGACACTGTTCCTGGACGCGGTAGTGGATGAATCGCCCCTTGCGGCTGCAGGCGAGCAGGCCGCGGTCCTTCAAGAGACGCAGATGCTCGGAGGCCTGACTGCTGGGAATGCCGCAGGCCAGCGCCAGCTCGCCGACGGTTTTCGGTCCGTCCAGCAGCAGGCCGATGATCCGGAGCCGGGTCGGGTGGGCGATGGTTCGCAAACACTCGGCCGCCTCCTCGTAGATGTCGCCCTGCTGCCCGGAAATCTGTCGCTGCTGCTTCATGATCCATCCTTATATATCGCGAAATCCCGACATGTCAACACGTGAACGGGGCGAAGGGTGATTTTTCGTCACGCCGTGGCGGTCGCCTCGTCCTGTTTTCCGGGTTTACCCTTTTCCTCGTTGTCGTTGTCGTTGTCGTAATCGTAATCGTATTTCGACCACGATTACGACCACGATTACGACCACGACAACGATACCGACAACCGTTCCACTGGCAGCTCAACGGACTGAGGTTTTCCCCGCATACCGGTCCTGCCTCCATCCCGGTCCGCCTACGCGGTGATTCTCACGGCTTCTGCCCGTCTCCGTCCTCGCCGAGGCCGAAGATGGTGCGGACCTGGTCCAGGGAGAAATCCTTGTTGTCGCCGCCCGTGTTGCCCTTCAGATAGCTGATCGGATTGTGGAGCAGCTTGCTGACGATGGCGCCGGTCATCGCCTCCAGGGACTTGCGGTCCCGCTCGGACAGATCCGGCATCCGCGCCAGGGTCCGCTCCAGTTCCGCGACGCGGATCTCGTTGGCCTTTTTCTGCAGGGCCTTGATCGTCGGGGCGATCTCCATGCCGGAGAGCCACTGCAGGAATTTGATCTTCTCCTCGCCGACGATGCGTTCCGCCTTTTCCGCTTCCTTTTCCCGCTCCGCCTTGTTGACCTCCACCACGTCTTTCAGGTTGTCGATGTCGTAGAGGTAGACGTTGTCGAGATCGTTGAGCCTGGGGTCGAGGTCGCGGGGCACGGCGATGTCGATGAGGAAGAGCGGGCTGTTCATCCGCTGCCGCATTACCGGCTTGACGTCTTCCTTTTTGAGGATGAGATCGGGGGCGCCGGTGGAGCTGATGAGGATGTCGGCGTATTCGAGCTGTTCCACCAGCTCGGACAGGGCGACGGCGCGGCCGTTGAACTGTTTGGCGAGCTTGACCGCCCGTTCCAGGGTGCGGTTGGCGACGATGATTTCGCGGATCCCCTGGGCGAGCAGATGTTCGGCGGCCAGTTCAGCCATCTCTCCGGCGCCGGCCAAGAGCACGGTCTTGCCGGCGAGATCGCCGAAGATCTTCTTGGCGAGCTGCACCGCCGCGTAGCTGATCGAGACCGCGCTGCCGCCGATGTTGGTCTCGGTGCGGATGCGCTTCGCCACCGAGAAGGCCTTGTCGAAGAGACGGTTCAGGAAGATGCCGGTGGTCTTCGTCTCGGTGGCGTTGCGGTAGGCGGTTTTCAGCTGCCCCAGAATCTGCGGCTCGCCGACGATCATCGAGTCGAGGCTCGCCGCCACCCGGAAGGTGTGGTGCACCGCCCCCTCGTCGACGTGGAGGTAGCTGTACTTGCGCGCGTCGTCGTCGCTGAGCCCGGTCTGGGAGAAGAGGAAGCCGCGCACGTTTTTCGCGGTGGCCTCGGGGTCGCGGGTGACGAAATACACCTCCACCCGGTTGCAGGTGGAGAGGAACACGCATTCACCGCAACCGGGGATGGAGAGGATCTCCATGAGCACCGTGCCGCACGACTGGGGAAAGGCGAGTTTTTCGCGGACATCCACCGGCGCCACCTTGTGGTTGACGCCGAGGACCATCAGATGATCAGCCAACGTAGGCATGCAGCCCCTCCAGGAGAAAGGAAACGCCCCACAGGGTGAACAGGGCGGCGCCGAAACCGATGATCGCCATGATCGCCGCCCGCCGTCGCCGCCAGCCCATGGTGAAGCGGAAGTGCAGGAGCGCGGCGTAGAGCAGCCAGGTGATCAGCGACCAGGTCTCTTTCGGATCCCATTGCCAGTAAGCGCCCCAGGCCTGTTTCGCCCAGATCGAGCCGGTGATGATCCCGAGGGTCAAGAGGGGGAAGCCGACGGCGATGCAGTGCTGGTTGAGGCTGTCCAATGCCTCCAGCGACGGCAGGCGCTGGTAGAAGATGCCAAAGCGGCGGCTCTTGATCTCCCGTTCCTGCAGGAGGAACATGACCCCGCCGCAGAAGGCCAGGGCGAGAAAGGCGTTGGCCATCAGCGCGACGCTGGCGTGCACCGGCAGCCATTTGCTTCGGAGCGCCGGCGGCAGTTCGTGCAGCGCCGGCGAGGAAAACAGGGAGACGGTCATCAGCAGGGTGATCATGATGCTGGCGAAGGTGCCGAAGTTCTTGACGTTGTAGCGCCAGCGGAAGGAGAGGAAGGCGACGGCCACCGACCAGGCGAAGAAGGAGACCGCCTCGTGGTTGGTGGTGATGGGGGTGTGGCCGGCCTGATAGTAGCGATGCACCAGCAGCAGCGTGTGCAGGCCGGCGGCGATGAGCAGGGTGATGCGGGCGGCGGGGCGGATTTTCTCGTTCTGCGACCAGAAGTAGGCCTGGTAGGAGATGGTCGCAAAGGCGTAGAGGGCGAAGGTGAAGAGGAAGAGCAGGGACATGCGGTTACTCCGTATCCTTTTTCGGCGAAGGCGGGCAGACCAGCTGCCGCATCCGGGCCAGGCATTCGTCGGGTATCGCTTGCGGCAGGACCCGACGAAAATGATCTTCTATTGTATCCCAGCTCCGCTGCCGAATCCACTCAATCATGCATGCATGGCAGAGGGAGTGGAACAGGGACTTGTTTTCCTCATGCGGCCGGCCGGCGGCGAGGACGAGTGGCCGGAGCATGCCCAGGAGGGCGGTGTAGATCCCCCATTCCGGGCCGAATTCCCCTTCGAGGCGGCGGCGGATTTCCTGGGCCAGCGCCGGGCTCCTGCCGCCGGTGGAAACCGTCAGGCTGAGATCGCCGCGCCGCACCGTCGCCGGCAGGATGAAGTTGCACAGCATCGGCACGTCGGCGACGTTGAGCAGCAGATTCGCCGCCGCCGCTTCCCGCTGCACCTGTTCCTGGGTGGGCCGGTCGTCGGTGGCGGCGATCACCAGGAAGGCGCCGGCAAGATCGCCCCTCCGGTAGGGGCGGGCGAGCCAGGCGACGGTTCCCGCCGCCGCCAGTGCACGGAGATGGTCGCTAAGCTCCGGACTGATCACCGTCACCCGGCCGCCGCATTCCAGCAGGCCTTCGATTTTACGCTCCGCCACCCGGCCGCCGCCGACGACGACGCAGCGGCGGCCGCCGAGGTCGAGGCAGACCGGATAGTAGGCTTGGGCGGGGGTGTCCGGGGAGGAGGAGGGTGGGGATGGCATGATGGTGTCGCCGGAAAAGGGTTGATCTGGGATGCGATTTATTACTATGGTGAGACTCAAAAAGCAATGCCGGCAAAGCCCGGCAAACCGGGAGCGCAAGGTGAGGGGGTGCCAATGGTTGCAGGCGAGATCGGGGTGAAGACCTCAGGCCGGATGGAATTCGTCGACGTCACCGCGGAACTGGCCAGAGCGGTGCAGGCGGCCGGGGCGGGCGACGGCGTGCTCTATGTCTACAATCCCCACACCACCGCCGGGGTGACGATCAACGAGGGCGCCGATCCGGCAGTGCGGCAGGACATCCTGGCGGTCTTCCGGGAGATCATCCCGGCCCGTTTTCCCTACCGCCACGCCGAGGGGAATTCGCCGGCGCACGTCATGGCATCGCTGGTGGGCAGTTCGGCGGTGGTCTTCGTCAGCGGCGGCCGGCTGGAGCTGGGCACCTGGCAGAAGGTGTTTTTCTGCGAATTCGACGGCCCCCGCCAGCGCAAGCTGCGCTGGCGGCTCTGCTGACCGTGACCGTTCACCACACAGGTGCGGTGGTGCACAACCAGCCACGCAGTAACCGTTGATCAGCCGGAGGCCTTGCGCAGCAGTTCCAGCTCCCGCTGGCGGACGTAGCGGATCAATTGGTCCTCCTCCTGTTTGCCGGCCGCGAATTTGAGCCCGTAGCAGAACTGTTTCTCCTGCGGATTGGGGAAGGCGCGGACCACCGTCGCTCCGGCGCAGCTGATGGTCGTCGTCGGCTCCCCCGCGGTTTCCGACGGCAGGGTCAGCAGGAGGTCGGTGATCTGGGCGCCGGGCGGCAGGGGAATGTTCTGGCGGTGGCTGATGAGGGCGCCGCCGGCGCTCAGGTCCCTGAGGAGGAACTCGGTGCACAGCCTGGTCTTGCAGAGAAAGC
Organism: Thermodesulfobacteriota bacterium; assembly: GCA_040755255.1. GTDB lineage: Bacteria > Desulfobacterota > Desulfobulbia > Desulfobulbales > S012-135 > JBFLZZ01. The sequence goes on along the minus strand of JBFLZZ010000069.1, from coordinate 11,471 downwards.
TGACCGTGCTGCCCGCCGGGACCGCCACCCGGTAATGCTCGCGGCGCTGCAGCAGGAAGAACTGGGTCGGCATGGTGGCATGCAGGGTGTCGTCGGTGGTCCGCGTCACCTGGCAGTAGAAGTGGCTCCACAACCCCTGCGGGTCCCGGTAGATGACCCTGATTTTCGCCTGCGTCCCCGGCCAGTCGCGCGGTTTGTCCAGTAACAGGACGGTATCGCTGACCTCCACCAGAATGCAGTTGCCGGATTGGTATTTTTCGTGGACAATGGCGATCGGCAACCGTCTCTGCTTGACCTCCCGCAGCCGGTTGCGGATGAGTTTTTCCGACTCGGTGACCTCATAGCCGTTGCCGTAGGGGACCCAGCCCACCTTGATCGCCCCCGACGATTCCCGGCTCATCGGAGATCACCCCCCGCCGGCAGCGCACGGCGCCAACAAACTCTGTCGGAAGCGCAACAAGCGCGATTCCGACGCTGGCTTGCCTTGTAACTCATTGTAATTTCGTTGCCAGATGTCACGTTTTGTGATTTTCTGCGGGCTTATCAACTTTCACGGGCAACAATGGAACCACAAGAGAACGACTCCAGCCGGATCTGTTTTGGGTTGAACCGCGAAACCGACGAAGAGTCGCTGCGGTTGTTTCTGCGCAAGATCGCCGACGACCGGCTGCTCGACACCCTGATCCCCCGGCTGCGAGAGGAGGATGTCCAGGATATTGTGGCATTTTTCTCCGGAATCCTCCACCGGTATCTGCGGGAAAAGGAATACCACACCCTGTTCCTGTAACACGGCTTCGCCGGCAATGGCGGCTAACGGTGCAAGAATGAAAGAAAAAATGATGGCGGACCTGCGGAGTTACCTCGATGTCCTCCGGCGCGAGGGGGAACTGCTGGTGATCGAGGAACAGGTCGATCCCTATCTGGAAATCGCCGAGATCCACCGGCGGGTCATCGCCCGCGGCGGTCCTGCGCTCCTGTTCACCAGGGTCAAGGGCAGTTCCTTCCCGGTGGTCACCAACCTGTTCGGCACCAAGAAGCGGATGGAGCTGGCCTTCGGCCACCGGGCGCAGCGCTTCGTCGCCGATCTGGTCCGCCTCGCGGAATCGGCGATGCCGCCCAGGCTTGCCAGGCTGTGGGAGGAACGGCATCTGCTGCTGCAGATCGGCCGCCTCGGCACCAGGAGGGTGAAAACCGGGCCGGTGCTCGCCAACTGCCGGAGGCCGCCGCGTCTGTCCGAACTGCCGATGCTCACCTCCTGGTCCACCGACGGTGGCCCCTTCGTCACCCTGCCGCTGGTCTATACCGAGCATCCCGAGGGCCGCGGCCACAACCTGGGCATGTACCGGATCCAGCGCCACGACGACGCCACCACCGGCATCCACTGGCAGATCCACAAGGGCGGCGGCTACCACTACTTCGAGGCGGAGAAGCGCAACCGGCCGCTGCCGCTGACCCTGTACATCGGCGGGCCGCCGGCGTTGATGATGGCGGCCATCGCGCCCCTGCCCGAAAACCTCCCCGAACTGATGCTCGCCTCGCTGCTGCAGGACGCCAAGGTGCCGCTGGTGGAGGACCCCCTGGGCGGCCATGCCATGGTGGCCACCGCCGAATTCGTCGCCAAGGGGGTGGTGCCGCCCGGCGTCCGCCGCCCGGAAGGGCCCTTCGGCGACCACTACGGCTACAATTCCCTCACCCACGACTATCCGGTGTTCCAGGTCGACCGCCTCTACCACCGCGACCAGGCCATCTATCCGGCGACGGTGGTGGGGCGGCCCCGGCAGGAGGATTATTTCATCGGCGATTTCCTCCAGGACCTGCTCTCGCCCCTGTTTCCCCTGGTGATGAGCGGCGTCCGCCAGCTGAAGACCTTCGGCGAGACCGGCTTCCACTGTCTTGCAGCGGCGAGGGTCGCCGACCGCTATCCGCGGGAGGCCTTTGCCAGCGGCCTGCGCATCCTGGGCGAGGGCCAGCTTTCCCTCACCAAGTTCCTGATCCTCACCGACGGCGACATCGACGTCGCCGATTTTCCGGTGCTCTGGCGCCATGTCCTGGAACGGGTCAACTGGCAGACCGATCTGTTCGTCTTCGCCAACGTTTCCCAGGATACCCTCGACTACACCGGGCCGACGGTGAACAAGGGCTCGAAGGCGATGCTGATGGGCCTCGGCCGCGCCCCCCGGCGGACCCTGGCCGAGGAATTCCACGGCGAACTGCCGGCCGGGACCCGTGCTTGCAAGGTGTACCTGCCCGGGACCCTGGTGGTGGAAGGCGCTTCCTTCAGCGAGGACCGCGACCTGGCTTCCCGGCTGGCCGCCGCCCCCGGGCTTGCCGGCTGGCCGGTGGCGGTGCTGGTCGACCGGCTCGGCGAGGCCACCGTCAATCTGCAGGAGTTCCTCTGGACCCTGTTCACCCGGTTCGAGCCGGCCGCCGACATTCACGCCGGCGCCACCAGCGTGCGCCGTTTTCATGTCGGCCTGCAGGAGCCCATCGTCTTCGACTGTCGGATGAAGCCCTGGTACCCCCACGTCCTCGAGGTGGACCCGGAGACGAAGAAGCTGGTGGACGAGAAGCTGCCGCGCATTCTTCCCGCCGGCCTCCGCACCTGATCGATGGTCCGTGCGCTTCCCGGTTTTTTCCGCGGCTGCCGGAACATTGTTAATGATTGACCGCGAGGGTGCCGATAGGTATCCTGAAGGGAGTGACAGGAGAGCCGCGATGAAGATCTACGACATTACCAGCCTGAAACCCGCGGGCGAGTTCCGCCGAAGCAACGGCGCGGCCGGCGATGCCGACTTCCGCACCCTGCTGCAGGCCGAAATGGCCGGCACCGCCGCCGTGACCGGCGCCGGGCCAGTGGCCGCGGTCCAGCCGGTCTCCGGGGTCGCTCCCGCCGTTCGTCTCGAAGGGCTTGCCCTCACCGAAAACGTTCTCGGCCTGCTGGACGAGTACGCCGCCGCCCTGGCCAACCCGGCGCTCGCCGGGGACGACCTCGAACCCTTTGTCGCCTCCCTGGAGGAAAACACCGGCGGCCTGCTCGCCGTCAAGGGGCAGCTCCCCGCCGACGATCCCCTGGCCGGGGTGCTGGAACGGGTGGCCGCCGTCTCCTTTCTCGAATCCGCCAAGTTCCGCCGCGGCGACTACTCCGGGTAAGCGCGCGGCGTTTACCCGCGTCTCCTCCATCTTTCCCGACCGTCTCCCGCTGCCCCTGTTGTCTGTCCACCGCCGACTGTAAATGGAAGAACGATTGCAGAAAATTCTCGCCGGCGCCGGCATCTGTTCCCGGCGCAAGGCCGAGGAGCTGATCCTGGCCGGCCGCGTCCGGGTGGACGGGGTGGTGGTGACCGCTCTCGGCACCAAGGTCGACCCCGAACGCCACGCCATCGTCTGCGACGGCCGGCCGGTCCGTTCCGGCGCCAGAAAAATCTATCTGCTCCTCCACAAGCCGGTGGGCTACGTCACCACCATGCGCGACCCCCAGGGCAGGCCGGTGGTCACCGAGCTGCTTTCCGGATTCAAGGAGCGGCTGTTTCCGGTGGGTCGGCTCGATGTCGACACCTCCGGCGCCCTGGTGCTCACCAACGACGGCGAGTTCGGTCACCGCATCCTCCACCCGCGCTTCGAAATCTCCCGAACCTACGAGGCGCTGGTGAGCGGCTATCCCTCGGAAAGCAAGCTCGACACCCTGCGGGCAGGGATCGACCTGGACGGCCGACGAACCTCGCCGGCCGTGGTCGAACTCCTGCGCCGGACCAGAAACGGTTCGGTGGTGAAGATCACCATCCACGAGGGGCGCAAACGGCAGGTCCGCCGGATGTTCGATGCCATCGGCCACCCGGTGGCGGCGCTGAAACGGACCGCCTATGGCGGTCTCACCCTTGGCGATCTGCCGCCCGGCGAATTCCGCCGCTTGGACGGTAAGGATCTGCGACTCCTTTTTCAGAAGAAAAGATAGACCAGCCCGCTGCAAGCCAGGGAACAGGGGGCACCGGTGGTTGGCTGGACATGCCGCGACGGGGCGTTGCCATCGCCGGAATGGGGGCTGCGATAAAATAATCTTTACTTTTTTTTCAACGGTGGTTTAGAATGTTTTTATCTGTCTGTATTTAATGGGGTTTTGAGGGTTGCAGACAGATCTCCCCGCGGGAAACCGAACTCTTGGAGAAAGGAATGAACAAGTCTGAACTGATTGAAGCGCTCGCCGAGAAGACCAATCTGCCCCTCCGGGATGCCAGTTCGATCACCAACACCATCCTGGAAACCATGATCGAGGCGCTGGTCAACGGTGACAGCATCGAGATCCGAGGGTTCGGCAGTTTCGTGGTCAAGGAGTACCAGCCCTATCAGGGCAGGAACCCCAAAACCGGCGAAAAGATCAAGGTGCCGCCCAAGAAACTTCCCTTCTTCAAGGTGGGGAAGGAACTGAAGGAACGGGTCAACGAGGAGTGATCCTGCCGGGGGATTCCCCCGGATGATGGCACAGATTCCCGCCGGCTGAGCAGCGGCGGTGGCGTGTCGAGAACGGCCGGCTTTTCAGCCGGCTTTTTCGTTGCCGGTGCCGCCCCCGTCGGCGACGATCTCGCCCACCAGGTCGTACGGGTGCGCTTCCGTGATCCGTACCGTCACCAGTTCGCCCGGCCGGCCTTCGCCATCGGTGATATAGACGCAGCCGTCGATCTCCGGCGCCTGTTCCCTGGTCCGGCCCTCCAGCAGCAGGTCGCTTTCGCGGCTCAACCCTTCCACCAGCACCTCGTAGTGGCGGCCGACCTTTTCCCGGTTTTTCTCCGCCGATACCGCCGCCTGCAGGGTCATGATCCGTTCCCGCCGACGTTCCTTCTCCCCGTCGCCGACGTGGTCGGCCAGTGTTGCCGCCCGGCAGCCCTCTTCGTTGGAGTAGGCGAAGACGCCAAGGTGGTCGAAACGGTAGCGGTGCACCGCTTCCTCGAGCTCGGCGAACTCGGCGGCGCCCTCGCCCGGGAATCCCACCATCAGGGAGGTGCGCAGGACCGCGCCGGCCACGGTTTCCCGAACCCTGGTGAGCAGGGAGTCGATGAAGGCGCGGTCGTAGTGGCGGTTCATCAGTTGCAGGATCCTGCCCGAGATGTGCTGCAGCGGGATGTCGAAATAGGGCAGCAGCCGGGGATGCTCGGCGATGGCGCGCAGCAGCCGATCGTCGATTCGCTTCGGTTGCAGGTAGAGCATCCGGATCCAGGGAATGGCAGTGTCGGCGAGCAGGGCGTGGAGAAGGTCTGAAAGCAGCGGCTTGCCGCCGATCAGGTCGATGCCGTAGGCGGTGGTGTCCTGGGCGATGAGGGTCAGTTCCCGCACCCCGCCGGCCTCCAGCCGCTGCGCCTCGGCCACCAGGTCGGCCAGGCTGCGGCTGCGCAGGGGGCCGCGGATGGCGGGGATCATGCAGTAGCTGCAGCGGTTGTTGCAACCCTCGGTGATCTTCAGCCAGGCGCGGTGGGCCGGGGTGGAAATCCGGCGGGGGGTGGCGGTATCCATGAGGTAGGACGGCTGCGCCAGGTTGAGGGGCGGCCGCCGTGAACCATGCAAGGCTTCGTCGATCCGCAGGACGATCTGGTGAAATCCCTCGGTGCCGATGAAGAGATCCACCTCCGGCAGTTCGCCGACAAGGGCGTCGCCGTAGCGCTGCACCATGCAGCCGGTGACGACGAGCAGCTTGCCCGGGTCCTGCTGCTTGAGGGGCAGGAGTTCCATGATCGCCTCGATCCCTTCCTCGACGGCGGACTGGATGAAGCCGCAGGTGTTGACCAGGAGGACGTCGGCGGCGGCCGGATCCTCGCTGACGCGGTAGCCGGCGGCTTCCAGGCTGCCGAGCATCACCTCGGAATCGACCAGGTTTTTCGGGCAGCCGAGGGAGATCATGTGCAGGGTTTTCACGATGGGAAGCATCCTGTGTGTGGACATGGGGCGAAGGGCTGGTGAATTATGAAGGAAAAGGAGGCGGGCGTCAAGGCCGGCGAGTTGTGCAGGAAATCAGCCGGCTCCTGGAGACGGCCCGTCGGGAATTACCGTGAGCATCTGGCGGATCAGGGTCTCGATGGTGGCGCGGCTCCGTTGCCTGAAGGGCTTGCCATGGAAACCCGGCCGCCACTGGGCGTGGTAGAGCTCATCGGAAATCAGCAGCAGCGGCGCAAGTTCGATGGCGCGGAAGCGGGCGACGGCGGCAAGCGCGCAACTCTCCATGTCCACCGCGAGGATTCCGGCATTCCGGTGGCGGGCGATTTTGGTCGCGGTTTCGCGGTAGGGGGCGTCGGTGGTCCAAACCGTACCCGTGCGGGGCTCCATGGGGGCGAACAGGGAGAGCAGCAGGGCCCGTAACCGGGAAGAGGGGGTGATGGTTTCCACCGGATAATGGGCCGAAGTGCTTTCCTCGCTCAAAAAACCGGAGGGCACCACCATGTCGCCGATGCGCAGGTTTTCCTGGAGGGCGCCGGCCCAGCCGACCACGATCACCTCGCCGGCGCCGAGGGCGATGAGCTTTTCCAGGGTCATGGCCGCCATCGGCGCCCCCACTGCCGGACCGGCGATGAAAAAAGGGGCGGGCGGCGGCAGCAGGAGGAGATTGCTGTGGAAGAGAGGCGCCGGGATGCCGCCGAGGTCACGGCCCATGGCGATGGCCTGGCGCGCCTCGCCGGGATTGACCAACAGCAGCCCGCGCAACGGTAGATGGGGTTCGCCGGAGGAGCGGCGCGGGTTGATGATGCAGGGGTCTGGCACGGTTAAAAATTATGGGTCCTATAGGTCCTACAGGACCTATGATTTTCAGTGGCCAGAAGCGATGCGCCAAAACAGGAAAAGGCCGCGCGGGGAAAACCCGGCGGCCTTTTCGCGACAACGAAGTCGGCTCTCAGCCAAGCAGCGGATTGGCGTAGAGCAGGATCAGGGAGATGACCAGACCGTAGATGGTCAGCGACTCGATCAGCGCCAGACCGATGATCATGTTCACCTGGATCTTGCCGGAGGCTTCCGGGTTGCGGGCGATGCCGGAGCAGGCGCCGCCGATGCCGGTACCCATGCCGATGCCGCAACCGAGAGCGGCGACGCCGACGGAAACCGCGGCGGCGATGGAGACCAGCGCGGTGGTCAGGCTGCCGCCCGCGGCGCCGCCGGCGGCTTCGCTCGCCATGGCCAGGCCGCTGCAGGCAAGCACCAGCACGGCGGACAGCAGGGAGCTCACAGTGATTTTCTTCATGATACGTTCCTCCTGAGGTTGAATTGGGTTTGGCCTTCTTCGTATGCTTACGAAAAACCTTGATGAACGGGAATCAGTGGGCGTGCTCCATGGCGCCGGAGAAGTAGAGGACGGAAAGGAGCAAAAAGACCATCGCCTGCACCAGCGACACGAAGACGCCGAGGCAGAGGATGGGCAGCGGCGCGAAGTAGGCGCCGGCCAGCATGAACAGGATGCCCAGCAGCGTCTCCTTGGCCATGATGTTGCCGAAGAGCCGGATGGACAGCGACAGGATGCGGGCGAAATGGCTGATGACCTCCACCGGCAACATCAGGGGGATCAGCCACCACACCGGTCCGAGGAAGTGCTTGATGTAGCCGATGCCGTGGAACTTGAGGCCGAGGATGTGGGTGGTGGTGAAGACGATGAGGGTGCAGCCCAGGGTGATGTTGAGGTTGGAGGTCGGCGACATGAAGCCGGGCATCAGGCCGACGAGGTTGGCGACCAGGATGTAGAGGGCGAAGGTGGTGAGCATGGGGAACATCATCCGGGCGCCTTCCTTGCCCATGTTTTCGGCCATGAAGCCTTCCAGGCCGGAGATGATCACTTCCCAGAAATTCTGGCCGCCGCCGGGGCGGACCACGTCGAGCTTGCCCAGGGTGAGCTTGGGCACGATGATCAGAAAGAGCATGACCAGCCAGGTGTAGGTCATGTGCGGCGAAACGAGCTTGGCCAGCACCGATTCGCCGACCGGTCCGTGGGGCACCGGCAGGCCGAGCATTTCGAGGATGACCGAAATGAAGAGTATTGGATGTTCCATGGCCGTTACGCTGCCTCCTTCATGGTGAAATTCGCCTTCCGCATCGCGGCGGCGCCGCTGACGACAATGCTGAGCACGATGCTCGACAGGCCTGCCAGCAGGCCGATGACGTTGACCATCTGCTGCCGGACGATGATGTACAGGACCGCGGCGAGCAGGGCGAGCCGGGCGTAGTACTTGATGAAGAACAGTACCTTGGCGGCGCCGAGCGAACCGCCGAAGATGCCGGTGATATCCTTCTTCAGCCACAGGAAGCTGACCGTGGCCAGGCCGCCGCCCACCGCCACCGACAGTCCCATGGCGGCGGAGTGGAGCAGGGTGGCGCCACCACTGAGGGCGGCGATGCAGGCCAGGTTGATCAGCTGGATCCCGCGCAGCGAGATGAGTGATCCGTCAGTCATTCTTCTTGTCTTCCCCCATGTGTTTCCTGAGGAAGCCGAACAGGTTTTTGAAGGCGGCGATCACCCCCAGCATGAGGCCGACCATGGTGGGCCAGGGGGAGTAGCGCCCTTCGAAAACGCCCGTGTCGAACCAGTGGCCGAGCCAGACGCCGATGAAGATCGAGAAGGCGACGGTCATGCCGATGGTGCTGAATTCACCGAGCAGTTTGCGGACCTGCCGCCGGTCCTCGGGGTCGCCGAAGATCATCGCCGTTCCCCTCCCTGCCGGAGCTGAAAACCGCTCATTTGGTAGCATGGCACCATGGCAAAGTCAACGGAATTCTGGTCAGCCGGCCAAGTTTTTGAATGACGATTCAGTCATCTCCAGCGCCCGTGCCAGATCGCCTTCACTGTGGGCGTCGGAGACGAACATCGCCTCGAACTGGGAGGGGGCTAGGTAGATTCCGCCAGCCAGCATCTGCCGCCAGAAGGTGCCGTAGCGGCCGGCGTCGGCGTGCATCGCCGACTCGTAATCGGTGACCGGCCGGTCGGTGAAGAAGGAGGTCATCGCCGAGCCGACGCGGTTCAGCCGCGTCGGGATGGAATACTTCGCCGCGAGCGCGGTCAGTTCACCGGCGAAGTATTCCGCCTTTTTCTCCAGCCGGTCGTAGAAGCCCGGCTTGCGTAGTTCCCGCAGGGTGGCGATGCCCGCGGCCATGGCCAGCGGGTTGCCGGAGAGGGTGCCGGCCTGGTAGACCGGGCCCACCGGCGACACCAGGTCCATGATCTCCTTCCTGCCGCCGTAGGCGCCCACCGGCAGGCCGCCGCCGATGATCTTGCCCATGCAGGTGAGGTCGGGGTTGATCCCGAAACGGGCCTGCGCGCCGCCCAGGGCCAGCCGGAAGCCGGTGATCACCTCGTCGAAGATGAGGACGATGCCGAGTTCACCCGTGAGCGCCCGCAGTTTTTCGAGAAATCCGGGAGCGGCCGGCACGACGCCCATGTTGCCGGCCATGGGTTCGATGATGACGCAGGCGATGTCCAGGCTCGCGTCGCGCAGGGTTTTTTCCAGGGTGTCCGGATCGTTGTAGGGGATGGAGATGGTGTTTCGGACGATGTCCTCGGGCACGCCCGGGCTGCCGGGAATGCCCAGGGTGATCACCCCGCTCCCGGCCTTGACCAGGAAGCTGTCGGCGTGGCCGTGGTAGCAGCCGTCGAACTTGATCACCTTGTTGCGGCCGGTGTAGCCGCGGGCGAGGCGGATGGCGCTCATCGTCGCCTCGGTGCCGGAGTTGACGAAGCGGACCTTTTCCACCGAGGGCATGGCCTCGATGACCAGTTCGGCAAGGTCCACCTCGGCGGGAGTGGGCGCTCCGTAGCTGGTGCCGTTGGCGAGCGCTGCGGTGATCGCCTCGACGATGGCCGGATGGTTGTGGCCGAGGATCATCGGCCCCCAGGAGCAGACGAAATCGACGTACTCGTTGCCGTCGACGTCGACGATTTTCGCGCCCAGCGCCTTCTTGATGAAGACCGGGTCGCTGCCCACCGATTTGCAGGCGCGCACCGGGCTGTTGACGCCGCCCGGGATGAGCTGTTGCGCGCGTTCGAAATATTTCCTGGATGTTGCCGTATTCATGCTCGTCTCCTCTTTGCGGGGTTGGGTCTTTTCCTCTCGTGAAACAGCCCGCATTTATAGCATGCGGGCGGGGTCGTGTCAAAAGCCAAGGGGGAGAGGATCAACCCTCGCCGTTGGCATCGATGACGGCGAGGAGTTCACCGGTGATTCGCTCCATCAGCTGCCGGTCGCCGCGGGACTCGACGTTCAGCCGCAGTACCGGTTCGGTGTTGGACTTGCGGATGTTGAAGCGGTAGTCGGCGGTCTCGCAGCTGAGTCCGTCGGTGTAGTCGAACGGCCCGGGGTAGCGCGCTTCGACGGCGGCGATCACCGCGTCCGGGTCCGCGACCCGTCGGTTGATTTCGCCGCTGACCGGAAAGCGGGCCATGGCCGCGGCGACGAGGGCCGACAGTGGCTGGCCGGTGGTGGACAGCAGCTGGCAGATGAGCAGCCAGGGCAGCATGCCGGAATCGCAGTAGGCAAAATCGCGGAAGTAGTGATGTGCGCTCATCTCGCCGCCGTAGACGGCGTTTTCCGCCCGCATCCGCTCCTTGATGAAGGCATGGCCGGTCTTGCTCATCACCGGGATGCCGCCGCAGGCCGCCACCACCTCGCGGGTGTTCCAGACGAGGCGCGGGTCGTGGATGATCTTCTCGCCGGGGTGGGCGGCGAGGATCGCCCGGGCGAGCAGGCCGACGATGTAGTAGCCTTCGATGAAGGAGCCGGTTTCGTCGAAGAAGAAGCAGCGGTCGAAGTCGCCGTCCCAGGCCAGGCCGAGATCGGCGCCGTGCTCGCGCACCGCCCGGGCGGTGGCCTCCCGGTTTTCCGGCAGCAGCGGGTTGGGCACCCCGTGCGGGAAGGTGCCGTCCGGCTCGTGCTGCAGTTTGACGAAGGAAAAGGGCAGTCGCGGTTGCAGCAGGTCGACCACCGCGCCGGCGCAGCCGTTGCCGGCATTGACCACCAGCTTCAGCGGTCGCAGCTTGGCGGGGTCGATGGCGGCGAGCAGATGTTCGACGTAGGCCGGCCGGTTGTCGTGATGGCGCAGCCTGCCCGGCGCCGGCGCCGGGGTGAAGCTGCCGGCGGCGGCGAGCCGCTCGATTTCGCCGAGTCCGGAGTCGCCGGAGATCGGCAGCGCCCCCGGGCCGACGAACTTCATGCCGTTGTAGTCGGCCGGGTTGTGGCTGGCGGTGACGATGATGCCGCCGTCCACCGCCATGCTGGCCGCGGCGAAGTAGATCTCCTCGGTGCCGCACATGCCGAGATGGCAGACGTCGGCGCCCATACTGCGCAGACCGTCGGAAAGGGCGGCGGCGAGCGCCGGACTGGACAGGCGGATGTCGTGCCCCACCGCCACCGCCCGCGGTTTGCGCAGGGTGGCGTAGGCGGCGCCGATGCGGCGGGCGAGGTCCTCGTCCAGTTCGCCGGGGACCCGGCCGCGAACGTCATAGGCCTTGAAGCAGG
>JBFLZZ010000068.1:0-18152 GCA_040755255.1 Thermodesulfobacteriota bacterium | reverse complement strand
AGGATGCAGTCAGGAAAATCATTGATGCAGTGGTGATCGCTGCCAGTCATGTGCTGAAACCCATGCCAGGTAAGGCGCTGATAAGTACGCATTAACAGTTAGTTAGGTCAAGTCAGAAAGTTCAGTTGCTAATAAATCAATATATTTTACCGATAGAGGCGACTCATGCCGGTTTATATCTGGAAGGGAAAGACAGCGACGGGGCAAAAGCGCAAGGGCAGGATCGAACTTGCCTCCGAGGCCGCGGTTCAGAATCATCTGCGCAAGATGCGCATCACCCCCTCCCTCATCAAGGAAGCGCCCAAGGACCTCTTCGAAGATATTCCGCTGTTCAAGCCCAAGGTCACCGGCAAGGAAGTGGTCATTTTCACCCGACAGCTCTCCACCATGGTCGATGCCGGCCTGCCCTTGGTGCAGTGTCTGGAAATCCTGGGGGAACAGCAGGAGAACAAAACCTTCAAACAGAAGCTGCGGGAGATCCGGTCCGACGTCGAGACGGGATCCACCCTGGCGGACGGCATGAAAAAGCATCCGGACTCCTTCGACAACCTCTACTGCAACATGATCGAGGCCGGCGAACTCGGCGGCATCCTCGATACGATTCTCTCCCGCCTCGCCACCTTCATGGAAAAGAACATGGCGCTGAAGAAGAAGATCAAGGGCGCGATGACCTATCCGATCATCTGTCTCTGCATCTCCTTCCTGGTAACGGCGGTGATGCTGGTCTTCGTCGTGCCGGTCTTCCAGAAGATGTTTGCCGATTTCGGCTCGGCCCTGCCGGCACCGACCCAGATGGTGGTCAACATGAGCGAGTTCATGAAGGCCAACATTCTCTTCATCATCGCCGGAATTTTTGCTGTGATTTTCTCGCTGAAGAAGATATACAAGACGGAAAAGGGTCAGGAAAAGCTCGATGCCATCTCCCTGCGGCTGCCCATCGTCGGCGTGCTGCTGCGCAAGGTGGCGGTCGCCAAATTCACCCGCACCCTGGGGACCATGCTGCAGAGCGGCGTACCCATCCTGGAATCCCTCAACGTCGTCGCCCGTACCGCCGGCAACAAGATCATCGAAAAGGCGATTTTCCGGGTTGCCGAGGCGATTCAGGAAGGGCGCGCCATCGTCGAGCCCCTGCAGGAGACCGATGTCTTTCCCGGCATGGTGGTGCAGATGATCAACGTCGGAGAATCCACCGGCGCCCTCGATACCATGCTCAACAAGATCGCCGACTTCTACGACGAGGAAGTCGACCAGGCGGTGGAAAATCTTACCGCCGCCATCGAACCCTTGATGATGGTCTTTCTTGGCGGTATGATCGGCGGTCTCGTCGTCGCCATGTACCTGCCGATTTTCAGCATGGCGGGGGCAATCGGCTGACGGCTCGCCGCCGGAGGGCGGCGACAGCGTTATATCCGGAACCGGCCGGCAAAGGTCCGGCCGGTCCTGTTGCAATGGTGCCGGACGCACCGAAAAAATCATGCGGAGGAATGCATGGGAGAGATTGTAGGGGTAATCGGAAGAGAGGTGATTGATTCGCGGGGCAACCCCACCGTGGAGGTGGAAGTCGCCCTGGACAGCGGCAGCATCGGCCGGGCCATCGTTCCCTCGGGGGCCTCCACCGGCAGCCGCGAAGCCCTCGAACTGCGGGACGTCAAGAAAAAGCGCTATCTGGGCAAGGGCGTCGAACAGGCGGTGGCCAACGTCAACGAGCAGATCGGCCCGGCCATTCTCGGTCTGGAGTCCAGCGAACAGGTGGTGGTCGACAAGACCATGCTCGACCTCGACGGCACCGAATTCAAGAAGAAGCTCGGCGCCAACGCCATCCTCGGCATATCCATGGCCGTCTGCCGCGCCAGCGCCGAGGAAATCGGCCTGCCCCTCTATTCGTACCTGGGCGGCGTCAACGCCAAGGTGCTGCCGGTGCCGATGATGAACGTGCTGAACGGCGGCGCCCATGCCGACAACAACGTCGACATCCAGGAGTTCATGATCCTGCCGGTGGGCGCCGCTTCCTTCCGCGAGGGGCTGCGGATGGGGGTGGAAACCTTTCATGCCCTCAAGGCGGTGCTGAAAAAGGCCGGCCTGCAGACCGCGGTCGGCGACGAGGGCGGCTTCGCCCCCAACCTGCGCTCCAATGAGGAGGCGATGGAATCCCTGCTGGAGGCCATCGTCAAGGCCGGCTACAAACCGGGCAGGGATATCTGCATTGCCCTCGACGTCGCCGCCAGCGAGCTGTACGACGCCAAGAAAAAATGCTACCGGATGCAGGCCGAAAAAGAGGCGGAAAAGGGGGCCGACGAAATGGTCGCCTTCTTCGCCGACTGGATCGCCAGATACCCTCTCGTTTCCATCGAGGACGCCCTCGACGAGAGCGACTGGAAAGGCTGGAAGAAACTGACCAAGACTCTGGGCGGCAAGGTGCAGCTGGTCGGCGACGACATCTTCGTCACCAACACCTCCATCCTGAGCAAGGGCATCAAGGAAGGCATCGCCAATTCCATTCTGATCAAGCTCAACCAGATCGGCACGGTCACCGAAACCATCGACGCGGTGGACATGGCGCACCGCGCCGGCTACACCGCGGTCATCTCCCACCGTTCCGGCGAGACCGAGGATACCACCATCGCCGATCTCGCCGTCGCGCTCAATACCGGGCAGATCAAGACCGGCGCCCCCTCGCGCACCGACCGGGTGGCCAAGTACAACCAGCTGCTCCGCATCGAGGAAGCACTGGGAGCGGCGGCGGTGTACGCCGGAAAAAAAGCTTTGAAACAGGGATCTTGACAGGGACATCGTCCATTTACTAGGCTGCAGTGTGGAACCGAAGCAAGGAGGGTATCCGCATGACCGTGACCAAGGCTGATCTTGTGCAGAAGATCTATCAGATGCACGACCTGACCAAAAACCAGGCGTCCAACGCCGTCGAATCCTTTCTCGCCATTGCCAAGCACTGTCTCGAGAACGGCGAGGATCTGCTGCTGAGCGGCTTCGGCAAGTTCAAGGTCAAGGAGAAGAAGGCGCGCCGCGGCCGCAACCCCCAGACCGGACAGGAGCTCATTCTGGACGAACGGCGGGTGGTGACCTTCAAGCCTTCCGGTATTCTCCGCAACCGAATCAACGGTTCCAGCTGACGTTCACCTGTGGACAGGGCTACCGGGCGGACGGCTTGTGGCCGTCCGCCTTTTCTTTATCAGATCGTTGCAAAAGCCGATCGCGGCACTGGCGAGCAACGTCTTGGAAACACATCCGGCTCCTGCTGAGCCGGCCGGGTGGCGGCCCGCAGAATCGCCTGCGCGGCCATTTCGAGGCAACCGGGAACTCTTGCCGGTGGCTGAAAATACACATCGGGATGCGGCTATGGAAGAACAACAACCCGTACTCACCCTCGCCCAGTGCGCCGAAATGGTCGGCGGCGAGCTGCGCGGCGGGGAAGGGGATGCGCTGGTCCGCGGCGTCAACGACCTTGGACTGGCCACCGCCTCCGAACTCAGTTTCGCCGCCGGGGCCGGCCGCAGGGAGGAGGTTCTCGCTTCGGCAGCCGCCGCGGTCATCGTCCCCAGCGACATGGCCGAGATCGACCGGCCGGTCATCCGGGTGGCAAACCCCTATCTGGCCGTCACCCTGGTGCACGGCCATTTTCTGCGCAGGCCGTTCACCCCTGCCGGCATCCACCCCTCGGCGGTGATCGGGTACGATTGCCGTATCCCGGAAGAGGTCAGCATCGGCGCCGGAGTGGTCATCGGCGACGGTTGCCGCTGCGGCCGGCGGGTGACGGTGCGGGCCGGCACGGTGCTCGGCGAGGATGTCGAGCTCGGCGACGACGTCCTCATCCACGCCAACGTCACCCTCTACCCGGGAACCAGGATCGGTTCCCGGGTCATCATCCACAGCGGCGCCGTCATCGGCAGCGACGGCTATGGCTACGCCACCGATGGTCGCGGCCGTCATCACAAGCGCCCCCATGTCGGCAGGGTGGTGATCGAGGATGACGTCGAGATCGGCGCCAACACCACGGTTGACCGGGCGACTTTCGGAGAAACCAGGATCGGACGCGGTTCGAAGATTGACAATCTCGTCCAGATCGGCCATAACGTCTCACTCGGAGAGAACGATCTGATCGTGGCCCAGTGCGGCATCTCGGGTTCCACCCGACTCGGCGACAATGTCGTCATGGGCGGCAATGCCGGCGTCGCCGGCCACCTGGTCATCGGCAACCGGGTGATGATCGCCGCCAAATCGGGGGTTCATGGCGATATCGGCGATGGGCAGGTCTACGGAGGGCTGCCTGCCATCCCCCGCGACAAGTGGCTGCGGGTCAGCGCCATTACCGGCAGACTGCCCGACATCCACAAGGAATTCAAGAAACTCTGCAAAGAGGTCGAACGGCTGCGCGCAGAAATCGAACGGCTGCAGGGCACCGAGCACCAGAGCTGACGGCGGCTTTCCCGCGGCGTCGGAACGGTACTTCCCGGCTGCCGGCATCCCAGTCGAGGGCTATCCCATGAAAATGACCCACAGCATCAAAGAGATCCTGCAGACCCTGCCGCACCGCTATCCCTTCGTCCTGGTCGACCGCATCGTCGAATTCGAACACGGCGAACGGCTCGTCGGGTTGAAAAACGTCACCATCAACGAACCGTTCTTCCAGGGACACTTCCCCGGCGAGCCGGTGATGCCCGGGGTGCTCATCCTGGAGGGCATGGCCCAGGTCGGCGCGCTGCTCGCCTACTTCAGCGAGGTGGAGAACGCCGGCCGCCTCGTCTACTTCGCCGGCCTCGACGGGGTCCGTTTCCGCCAGAAGGTGGTCCCGGGCGACCAGCTCCTCATCGAATGCCGGCTGCTGAAAAGAAAACAACGGATCTGGAAGATCGGCGCCACCGCCTCGGTTGAAGGCAAGGTGGTCTGTGAAGCCGAGCTGATGGCCACCTTCGGCTGAACTCCCCCACCTCCCCACGGAAAGACCATGTCCATTCACGCCACAGCAGTCGTTCACAAGAACGCGGTGCTCGACTCCACCGTCACGGTCGGCGCCTACGCGGTCATCGGCGAAAACGTCTCCATCGACGCCGGCACCGAAATTCAGCCGCACGCGGTGGTCAGCGGCCACACCGCCATCGGCAAGCGTAACGTCATCGCCTCGTTCACCATGGTCGGCGCCCCTCCCCAGGACATCCACTACCGCAACGAACCGACCACGGTGGTGATCGGCGACGACAATCAGATCCGCGAATACGCCTCCATCCACCGCGGCACCGCCAAGGGGGCTGGCGTCACCCGTATCGGCAGCGGTTGTCTGCTGATGGCCTATTCCCATGTTGCCCACGACTGCGTCGTTCATGACCAGGTGATCATGGCCAATGCCGCCACCCTGGGCGGCCATGTCCAGGTGGGCCGGAAAGCCACTCTCGGCGGCCTCGTCGCGGTACATCAGTTTTCCAGAATCGGCGAATTTGCCTATGTCGGTGGCATGTCCGGCATCAACAAGGACGTGCCCCCCTACGTCATCGTCGGCGGCACCCGCAATCAGATCCGGGTGGCGGGCATCAACAAGATAGGCCTCCGCCGCAGCGGTTTCGACGCCACCGCCATCCGCGACCTGGAGCGGGCCTACCAGATCATCTTCCGTGCCCCCGACCTGCTGCTGCAGGATGCCCTGCAGAAGGCGGAGAGCGAATTCCCCGACTGCGAGCCGGTTCGCACCCTGATCCGCTTTTTCCGGGAATCCAAGCGTGGAGTCGTACGAAGAAGCGATGACGAATGAGGCTATCGGCATCATCGCCGGCGGCGGCCAGTTTCCCTACCTGTTCGCCGAGGCGGCCAGGAGGGAAGGGCGGCGGGTGGTGATCATCGCCCATGAGGGCGAAACCGCACCGGAACTGGTGGAGGTCGCCGACGCCCTGTACTGGGTCAAGCTGGGACAACTTGGCAAGATCCTGAAATATTTCAAAAAGGAACAGGTGGCCGAGACCGTGTTCCTCGGCACCATCACCAAGACCCGCATCTTTCGCGATGTGATGCCGGACCTCAAGGGACTCTCCCTGTGGAACCGGATCAGGGTGAAACAGGACGACGCCATCCTGCGTGCCTTTGCCGACGAGCTGGAACACCAGGGGATCGCGGTGCGGGAATCCACCCTCTACCTCAAAGAGCTGCTCTTCCCGCAAGGGGTCCTCGGCCGGCAGCGGCCCAGCCAGGACCAGGTGGACGACATCCGTTTCGGCTGGAAGATCGCCCGCGAAATCGGCAGGCTGGATATCGGTCAGAGCGTCGTGGTGAGGAACGGTACGGTGCTGGCCGTGGAGGCCATCGAGGGCACCGACGCCGCCATCCGCCGCGGCGGACAGCTCGGCAGGGAAAAGACGGTGGTGGTCAAACTGCGCAAGCCGGGCCAGGACTTCCGCTTCGACCTGCCCGCCATCGGCATCACCACCATCGACAGCATGCGGGAGGTGAAGGCCGCCGTGCTCGCCGTCGAGGCCGGTCACGCCCTGCTGTTCGATCGGGAAAACACCATCCGCCATGCCGACCGGGCCGGCATCGCCGTGGTCGGCATCGCCGAACAGCCGGACGGCAGCCTGCGCTTCTGAGCCTGGCTTCCATATCCTTCCGGAAGGCATCGTCCCATGCAGGCCATGATCCTCGCCGCCGGTTACGGCACCCGGCTGCGCCCCTATACCGAGCTTCTGCCCAAACCGCTGTTTCCGGTCTGCAACCAGCCCCTGCTCCTGCGGATCATCGGACAGTTGCGGGCGGCCGGCTGCGAGCACCTGGTGATCAACGCCCACCATCTGGCCGACAGCGTCGCGGCGGCGGTGGCCGGCCAGCCCGGAGTCACCCTGCAGCGGGAAGGGTCCATTCTCGGCACCGGCGGCGGTCTCGGTCTGGCACGCCGCCATTTCGAAGAAGGACCGGTGCTGGTCAGTAACGGCGATATCTTTCACACCATCGACTACCGGCTGCCGCTCGCCGCCTTCGCCGCCCGCCAACCGGCGGCGCTGCTCGTTGTGCACGATTTTCCCCGCTTCAACAAGGTGATCGTTGCCGGGGACGGCCGCATCCAGGGGTTCGCCGGCAGCTGCCAGGACGGCGAACGGCTGTTCGCCTTCACCGGTATCCACGTCCTTGCCCGTCGCTGCCTCGACTTGCTGCCGGAAAACGGATACTTTGACGTCATCGATCTCTACCGGCGGCTGATCGCCGACGGCGAAACGGTGCTCGCCCTGGAGGTCCGGGAGCATTACTGGCGCGATATCGGCACGCCGGAGGATTACCTGGCCCTCCACGACGACATCCTGCATCAGGCGCACCTGCGCGCCGCGCTCGACCTGCCCGCCGAGGGCAATCTGGTGCTGGGCGCCGGGGTGAAGCTGGACGGGGATATCCAGGTGGAGGACTGGGCGGTGGTGGGCGACGGAGCCTGCATCGGTGCCGGCGTCCGACTTCGCCGCGCCGTCGTCTGGCCGCACCGGTCCGTAGCCGCGCACTCCCTCCTTCACGACCGCATCGTCTGCTGAGCCACTGCCATGCAAGAGCTATCCGCCATTGCCACCCGCCTGGGGCTGCCGCCCCTCGAACCCGGCTCACTGAAACCGCTTTCGGGAGACGGTTCCGACCGGCGCTTTTTCCGGCTGTGCCTGACCGACGGCCGGCGACTGGTTGCAGTGCTCCCCGCCGACCGTGCGGCGCGTTCCCTGGCGGAAGCCCGCTCGGCCTTTTTGATCGGCGGCCACCTGGCTGACCGGGGGGTGCCCGTGCCCCGGATCCACGGCTTTGACCGACAGAGTTCCGCCCTGTTCTGCGAGGACTGGGGCGATGACCATCTGGCGGCCTGGGTCGCGGCCCGGCGCGGGCGACCGGAATCGGTTGTCGCCATGTACCGGCGGGTGGTCGAAGCCCTGGCACTGATGCAGGTGGAAGGTGCCGTCAACTGGCGGCCGGAGTGGAGCTGGGACAGCCCGCTCTACGACCGGCAGGTGATGCTGGAGCGGGAGTCGGGGTATTTTGCCGAGGCCTTTGTCAGGGGGTATGCCGGAATACAGAACCCGCCCGCCGGGCTGACGGCGGAATTCATCGTTCTCGCCGACCGCTGCGCTCGACTCGATCACCGGTTTTTCCTGCACCGGGATTTCCAGTCCCGCAACATCCTGGTGAACGACGGCGCGTTCTGCTTCATCGATTTTCAGGCCGGTCGCCTCGGCCCCCCCGGCTACGACCTCGCCTCGCTCCTCCGCGATCCCTACGTGAATCTGGAACAGGCGGTTCAGGACGAGGTGTTCGCCCATTACCTGGAAAGCCTTTCCACCAGATGCGCCATCGACCGGATCCTTTTTTCCGAAGGTTACCGCTGCCTCGCCCTGCAGCGCAATCTCCAGATCCTCGGCGCCTTCGCCTTCCTTTGCCTGCGCAAGGGCAAACCGTTTTTCCGGCAGTACATCCCCGTCGCCCTCGCTTCCCTCCGCCGGCTGCTCGCTTCGCCCTTCGGCGGCGATTTTCCGGTACTCGCCGGTTTGGTCGAGCGATTGGCCGGACGCCTTGAATAACAGTCGCCCTTGTCGTAAGATGACCGGGCAGCCGCCAAACCAGCTCATCCAGGACCGCACCCCATGCAGCACACCTGTCATCTCATCGCCCTCGTCGGCCGTCCCAACGTCGGCAAATCCTCCCTGTTCAACCGACTGACCCGAACCAACAAGGCAATCGTCGACGCCACCCCCGGGGTCACCAGGGATAACAGTTACGAGCGGGTGGTGGTCGACGATCGCATGTTCATGCTCGTCGATACCGCCGGCGTCGAGGTCGAAACCTCCGACGACATGGGCCGCGCCGTGCGCGAACACACCATGCAGGCCGTGGACGAGGCGGACGCGATCCTCTTCCTGCTCGACGGCCGGGCCGGCGTCACCGCCCAGGACCAGGAACTGGCACTCATCCTCAGGAAAACCGAAAAACCGGTGTTCTGCGTGGTCAACAAGGTGGACGGCGCCGATCAGGAGGAGAAACTGCTGCCGGCCTTCTACGAACTCGGTTTCCCCCATCTCCTGCCCATCTCCGCCTCCCATGGCTACGGCATCGACACCCTGCTCGGCGAACTGGTGGCTGAGACCTCCCTGACGGCCGAAGCGGCGGAAAGACTGCCCGAGGACACGATCAGCATCGCCTGCATCGGCCGGCCCAACGTCGGCAAGTCGTCTCTGGTCAACCGCCTGCTCGGTCAGGACCGCATGGTGGTCTCCAGCGTTCCCGGCACCACCAGGGACGCGGTGGATACCCTGCTCGAACACAACGGCCGCAGCTACCTGCTCACCGATACCGCCGGCATCCGCCGGCGGGGCAAGGTACAGGAGAAACTGGAGAAGTTCAGCGTCATGCGGGCGCTCACCTCCATGGAACGTTGTGACATCACCCTGCTGCTCATCGACGCCGCCGAGGGGATCACCGAACAGGACACCAAGGTGATCGGCTACGCCCTGGAACGTGGCCGCGCCTGTATCATTCTCCTCAACAAGTGGGACCTGCTGAAAAAGGAGGAAAAACGCCAGAAACAGCTGGTCGAGGAGGTGAAGCGGGCCGCCGCCTTCATCCCCTATGCGCCGCTCCTCCACATTTCCGCGCTCACCGGCCACGGCATCGCCCGCATCCTGCCGCTGGTGGACTCCATTCATCGCCAGTACGTCAGCAGATTTCCCACAAACCGGATCAACACCGTCCTGCAAAAAGCGGTTGAGGCGCACCCGCCGTCGTTATATAAGGGGAAAAGGATCCGCTTCTACTACGCGACCCAGGTGACCGCCTCGCCCCCCACCTTCGTCGTCTTCGCCAACTATCCCGACGGGATCCATTTTTCCTATCACCGCTATCTGGTGAACCTGTTCCGTGAGGAACTCAAGCTGGATCTCGTCCCGATCAGAATCCTGTTCAGGGAGCGGCAACGGAAGAAATATGGCTGAACCCCAGCGATGGACGGAACTTCTTGCCGACAGCGACGACATCTGCCGTCGCTTCTGGTCGGAAGCGGTGAGCAGCGGAGCCGGCTGGCCGGACCAGTGTGCCGACCAGTGGAAAACCTCCATCGACGAAGTGACCGACGCCCTCGCCGGTTTCGCGCACCAGACCGGCGAGGAGGGACCGCCGCCCAACGAACCGGCATCGTCGCTCCGGGTTCTCGGCCGCGGCCTGGCCGTCAGGTTTTCCCCTCTCCTCGGACTCGATGCCTTCCTGCAGCATCTGCAACTCCTGCGCACTTGCTTCCTCGTCCCCGTTGCCGACGCCGGCGGCTATCCCCCCCTGGTTCTCAGTTTTTTCGATTTACTCACCCGGGCGGTGGTCAGGGAGTGGCGCCGGCACGAGTCGGCCGGCCTGCAGCGGCGGCTGCGGGAGGCAAATCATTTCATTCTCCTGGAAAAGCGACGTTACTTCAGCATCTTCAACCAGATGTGCGAGCCGGCGCTGATCCTCGATCAACGGCTGCGGATCGTTGACGCCAATCCCGCCTTCGAACGGTTCGCCGCCATCCGGCGGGAGGAACTTCTGGGAAAGTCCTGTCGCGAGGTGCTGGGGGAGCCGGGCAAGGTCTGCACGACCATCGAACGGTTCTTTGCCGCCCGCGCCTCTTTTGCCAATATCGAGACGCAGATGGTCATCAACGAGGAATTCCGTGACGTGGTCCTCGCCGGCAGTTTCCTCGGTGAGGTGGCCGCCGGCCAGTCCGCCACCCTGGTCATACTCCAGGACGTCTCGGGAAAGAAGGAGTTCGAGCGGCGGCTGCTGGAGTCGGAGCGCAAGTACCGTTCCCTCATCGAAAACGTCCCCAACGTCATCTGGCAGGGCGACGAGCACGGCACCATCACCTACATCAGCCCCAACGTCAGCAACCTGGTGGGCTACACCGGCGAAGAGGTGCAGCTGGCGGGGAGACTCGGCTGGCTCGGCCGGATCTACCAGGAGGACATCGATCAGGTCATCAACCATTTCGCCAGGATTTTCACCACCGGCCACAACATCGACGTCTGCTACCGTTTCCAGAGGAAGGACGGCACCTGGATCTGGCTGCAGGACCGCACCGGCATCCCCTACCACAAGGACGGCCGGCTGCTGGTGGACGGCGTCCTCTCCGACGTCACCCGGCTGAAACTGGTGGAAGAGGAGCTCGAACAACACCATCTGCGGCTGGCGGAGATCATCGACCGCCGCACCGAGGAGCTGCGCACCGCCAATGAGCGGCTCACCCTGGAGGTGGAGGAGCGGGCCAAAACCGAGGAATCGCTGCGCCAGCTCGCCGTCCAGCTGCAGGCATCCAACGTCGAACTCGAACAGTTCGCCCGGGTCGCCTCCCACGATCTCAAGGAACCGTTGATGCTCATCGCCGCCTTCGCCGATCGGCTCGTCAGGAAGTACGCCGCTTCCATCGACGCGGACGGGCAGCGGTACCTGGGCAGGATCACCGCCTGCTGCGACCGGATGCAGCAGCTCATCGGCGATCTGCTGCAACTGAGCCGCATTTCCATGGCGCCGCTGACGGTGCAGGAAATCGACCTCGGCACCCTGGTCGCCGAGGTGGTGCGCGACCTCAGGGATCGGGGTTCCGACCAGGCGGTCATCCGCGTCCACACCCTGCACAACCTGGAAGGTGACCGCACCCAGTTCTGGCAGCTGTTCCAGAATCTGCTGGCCAATGCCCTGAAATACCGCGACAAGACGAGGACACCGGACATCGTCGTCAAGAGCCGTACCCTGGCCGACAACCTCTGCGAGATCAGTGTCGAGGACAATGGTATCGGCTTCGACGAGCGGCATCTGGAGCGGATTTTTCAACCGTTCGAACGGTTGCACGCCGGCGAGGGGTACGAAGGCACCGGCATCGGGCTCGCAACCTGCCGCAAGATTGTCCTGCGCCACCACGGGGAGATCACCGCCCGCAGCGTTCCCGGCCGGGGCTCGACCTTCATTGTCCGGCTGCCCCTCCGGCAGACCGGAATTTCCGTCTGCGGAGAAGAACATGAAAAGCTATAGGAAGGAACTCCTGTTCGACATTCCCACCCGCCGCGCCTTTGTCAACATCACTCCCCAGGTGGAGGACTGCCTGCGGGAGAGCGGCATCGTCGAAGGTCTGCTGCTGTGCAACGCCATGCACATCACCGCCTCGGTGTTCATCAACGACGACGAATCCGGACTGCACCAAGACTACGAGGTATGGCTGGAACGGCTCGCCCCGCATGAACCGGTGAGTCAGTACCGCCATAACGGCTGCGAGGACAATGCCGACGCCCATCTGAAGCGGCAGATCATGGGCAGGGAAGTGGTGGTGGCGGTGACCGGGGGCCGGCTCGATTTCGGTCGTTGGGAACAGATCTTCTACGGTGAATTCGACGGCCGCCGCAAAAAACGGGTACTGGTCAAGATCATCGGCGAATGACCCCGGGCGGCTGCATGCCGCCGTCCTCAAAGGCGGCCGCCGCCATCTTTGGCCACCCCCGGCGCAGGGACTCCGCATCCGGCCAGGCGATGGTCATGGTGAGCTCGTCCTTTTCGAAGAAGGGGGAATGATCGACGGTGATGTTGGCCGGCAGCCGCAGTTCCTCCCGCAACCGGCGGAATCGCCGCAGTTCCTCGGCGAGTTGGGGGAAGCACTGCCGTTCCAGCCAGAGCATGAAACGAGCGGTCTTCTGCGGCGGGTTGCGCTTGGGGTCGTCGAGAATGCGGGCCACCCCCTCCTGGCCGAGAACGGCCATGACCGAGATCCGTTGCCGCTTGCTCAGATCCATCGCCATGGCGAGCATCTTGCGCTGATTGCCGACGCTCAGACCGAAGGCGGTGATGATGTCCAGTACGCTCAAACGGTCACGCATGTTCATCGCCGCCAGCTGCGGCACGATCCGATCGTCGACCCTGCCGGCATGGATCGCCTCGATCACCGGCGGCTCCAGGGCCAGGATCAGCGCCGCTTCCTGCCGTTGCCGCTCCGAAAAAGGGATTGACAGGGAGGCGAGAATCCTGGTCATCTTGGCGCTGTCCAGGTGGCGGCCGAGTTTATCGAGAAACACCGCCCGTTCCAGCAGCGTCGGCTGCCGCTGGCCGACGATGTCCTCCATGGCCAGCTGCAGACAGATCTCCGGCACGGTCTTGGCCCCGAGCAGCATGCACCAGCCTTCCGCCATCGTCTCCCGGGCCGCCGCCACCCTGCGGAAGCCGGCCACCACCGAATAGACATTCTCGCCGCGGGGCAGCAGCAGGGGAGGGTGGAGGATGCCGGCCCGCGCCACCGAGGCGGCAAGCCCCCGGTCCGGCTCGATGGCCAGACAGTCGGGAAGCAGGGAAAACTCCCTGTCGAGCAGATCGATTTCGGAAAAACTGATTTTTCGGCAACTGACGGCGTACTGCATGGGCTCCACTCCTAGGTTCGGAGCCGACTATACCCTTCACCCTTGCCGCGACAAAGCTATTTGTGACGGTATTGCCATGCTCCGCACCCTCCTCGTCGCCGCAATGACCCTTGACGGCAGCATCGGGCCCATGCCGCTGGGCAGCGCCCAGGACCGGCGGCTGCTGTTGCGGTTGCGGGCCGAAAGCGATGCCAGCATCATCGGCGCCGGAACCGTCAGGAACGATGATCCCGAACTGGCCCTCGACGGCGGTGAACTGCCGGGGACCCGATTGCGGGCGGTGGTAAGCATGAGCGGCAACCTCGATCCCGAGAAAAAACTTTTCCGGCGAGGACCGAAACCGGTTATCATCACCGAACTCGCCCGCCGTGACGAACTCGGTCGCCGCTATGCGGATCTGGCCGAAGTGATCGGGGTGCCGGCGATCAACGGCCAACTCCCTGTTCCCGGGATGCTGCATCACCTGCGGCGACTGGGTGTCCGCAGGCTGCTGCTTGAGGGCGGCGGCGGTCTGAACGGCGCTTTTCTCGCCGCCGACGCAGTTGATGAAGTGTACGTCACGGTGGTGCCGGTCATCGCTGTCGACCCGTCGCTGCCGCGCCTGGTCCGGTCTCCGCACAGCCCGGCTGCGCCGCTGCTCCCGCTGCAGTTGCGTTCCTGCCGGGTGGAAGAGGAAAGCGGCGAACTCTTTCTGCACTACATCCGCCGGGAGCGATAACATCGGGACGGATCAGATCGACCATGGATCATCAGGAAATCGCCATCCTCTACTCGGGCGGCACCGACTCGCTCGCCCTCTATGCCCTCGCCGCCAGCGGCCGGCATGGAGCCCTCCCCCGGCCCCGCCGCATCCATCTGCTGCACATGCTCAACGGCATGGGTCGTTTTCCCGAATGGCCCCGCACCCGCTTCGAAACCGCCCGCAGGATCCTCGCCGTCCAGATGCCGTCCCAAGACCATTTCCCCGAAGCGGCGATGGTCGAGCTCGACATGGGGAGGCTGTTTCAGGGGCTCTGGCTGGACCGCTACGAGGAACTGATGCCGCGCTACAACAACAAGAATCTGGTCTGCGTCGCCTGCAAACTGGGGATGCATGTCCGGGCCATCCTCTACTGCATCGAGCATTACGTGCCCCTGCTCGCCGCCGGTTATGCCCGCCGCCAGGAGTACTACCCGGAACAGACGCCCGCCTTCATGGAGCGGCTCGCCGCCTTTTCCGGTGATTTCGGGGTGCGGACCGTGTTTCCGGTCTACGACGACTTCACCGACCAACGTTATGTCCGTCACGTGCTCGAGGATTTCGGCCTGCCCTCCACCGGCGGCGGCGAGCGCAAGTGTTTGTTCTGCCAGACCCTGACCACCGCCACCGAAAAGGAGATCGGCGCCTACCTGGACGACATGCTGCCTCGGGTGGCTGCCTACATCGAACACCGGCGCGCCGGACGGGTTCGGGATGCGGCCGACTGCTTTTTACCGGGGCGCTGAGATGACGGTGAGCGCCATCATCCCCACCCGCGACCGGGTGACCATGGTGCAACGCGCCCTCGCCAGCGTGGTCACCCAGACCCAGCCGGTGGAGGAAATCATCGTCGTCGACGACGGCTCGCAGGACGACACCGCCCGGCTGCTGGCCCGGATATTCCCGGAGATCCACCTGCTCCGCCTCTGCGGTGCCGGTTGCGGCCCGGCCCGCAACACCGGCGCCGCGGCGGCCTCGGGCGACATCCTCATGTTCCTCGATTCCGACGATTTCTGGCTCCCCCATCATGTCGAGCGGCTGCAGCGCGCCCTTGACCGTGGCCACGCCCTTGCCTATGGCACCACCCTGACCTTCGACCTGCTCGCCGGCGGCAGCTTTCTCGTTCCCGATACCGGCGCCGGCATCGAGGGCGACTGCGCCGCTGCGCTCTCCAGCTGGTGTTTCCTGCTGCCCTCGGCCTTTGCCGTCCGGCGGGAGCTGTTCGCCGCGGCCGGCGGATTTTCCGACCTGCCCCTGGCCGAGGACTGGGACCTGTTCTGCCGGCTCGCCCACCGCAACAGTTTCGGATTCTGCGGTCCGGAACCGATCACCGTCCGCCACCTGCACGCCGGCAGTGCCTGCGGCAGGGTGAACAGAGCGTGCATCGCCGATGCCATGCAGGCCCTTGCCGACCGCCAGTGCCACGGCAAAGAGGGTGATCGGTCATCGCATTTTCATCGTCTCGCGGAGTGGACGGCCGGCTGCGGCCGGGAATTCTCCACTGTCCAGCAATGGTATCTGACCCTGCGCGCGGAAGGGATGCTCTGATGCGGTTTTTCTCCGAGGAAGCCCACGCCCGCACCATGCGCAACGGCCCCGACGTGCCGGGCCAGCGCCCCTCCTTTCCCCTGTCCCTCGACGAGGTGGGCATCGCCAACAAGACGGTCTGGGTGCGGCTGCCGCAGGGACGCATTCCCTTTGCCGCCCGGTTGACCGTCCAGTTGGAGGGGGGGCGGCGGGGTATCCACATGTCCCGCATGGAAGACGCGATCAGCACCCTCGGCGAGGACCATTTCCCCACCGTTTCCGGATACGCCCTCGCCCTTGTCGATCTGCTGCAGCGTGGTCAACAGTGCGCCACTGCCTGCGTAGTCCTCGAAGGGAAACTGCCGGTGGAGAGCCGTACCCTGATCAGCGGCCGCATCTCCAGCGACATGATCGAACTCGCCTGCAGGGCATCCACCGGCATAGAGCGTCCCGGTTGCCGGATCGCCCTGCGGGTGGGGGTCTGGCACATGACCGTCTGTCCCTGCACCCAGATCTATGCCCAGACCGCCCTGGCCGTCTCCGCGCCGCCCTGGCCCTTGCCCAGCCATTCCCAGCGCAGTCGCACCGCCCTGGAAGTGGAGGGCGACGAGCTGGCGATCGAGCCGGAGCAGCTGCACCGCATCCTGCGCCATTCCCTGCATGCCTGCCAGGATCTCCTCAAGAGGCCCGACGAGGCGGAGCTGGTGCTCAAGGCCCACCTCCACCCCCAGTTCGCCGAGGATGCGGTGCGGGAAGCCGCACGCGCAGTCGCCGGAAGACTGGCACACCTGCCGGCGGCGACGGTGGTCCGGATCGAATCCCGCAGTCTCGAGAGCATCCATCTCCACGATGTGGTCTGCGGATTTTCCTCCACCCTCGGGCAATTGCGGATGTTGGCGGAAAGTGAGGTTGGACGTGGACCGGCCGCTGGCGGATGAACCGGTCCTCGACCGCGACCGGCTGGCGGTGGACCCTTTGCTGCCGGCGGGGCTCAGGGCGGTGGCGACGGCACTGGATCTTCCCCTCCATATCACCGGCGGCGCGGTACGCGACTGGTATCTGGGAAAGGATGCCGGCGATATCGACGTCACCGTTGCCGGCGATCCCCTGGCCTGTGCCCGTACCTTCGCCGCCGTCGCCGGCGGCACGGTGGTCGTCCTCGATGCGGAGCACGGCATCGTCCGGGTGGCGGGGCGAAACACCTTGGATTTCTGCGGCCTGCGTCCCGGCTGCGCCACCCTGATCGACGACCTGCTGGACCGGGATTTCACCATCAACGCCCTGGCCGTGCCCGTCGACGGCAGTTCCGGCGCCCTGTCCGTCCCTTGCCCGATCATCGATCCCACCGGCGGCATCGCGGATCTCCGGCGCCGGCGCCTGCGGGCGGTGAGCGACCGCGTCTTTCGGGACGATCCCCTGCGTCTCCTGCGCGCCTTCCGCTTCGCCGCCCGACTCCAACTCGCCATCGACGAGGCCACCATGGAACTGATCCGTCGGGACGGGGAGGCCATTCTCGCCGTCGCCGGGGAACGCATCGGCGCCGAGCTTGACGGACTCATGGCCGCGCCCGAGGCGGCCCCCTGGATTCTCGCCATGGTTCCTTCCGGGCTTCTGTGGCGGGTGCTGCCGGAGTTGCGGGCGGGATACGGCTGCCGCCAGCCGGACAGCCATCATCTCGACGTCTTTCATCACAGCGTCGAGGCCCTTGCCTGCATGGAAAGGCTGCTGACATCGCCGGCGGCCTTTTTTCCCGCCGCCGGCGACCGACTCCGCCATCACCTTGCCGAACCGGCGACGGCACACGCGCTCAAATGGGCGGCACTGCTCCACGATCTTGGCAAACCGGCGGCCTTTGCCCTGCAGGATGGGCGGATCACCTTCCACAACCACGATCAGCTGGGCGCCGGGATGGTGGCCGCCGTGGCCGAACGGCTGCGCTGGAGCCGGCGGCGGAGCGAGCGGGTCGCCCGGCTGATCGCCAACCACATGTGGCCCTTTCACCTCAACAACGTTTACCGCAAAGAGGGACGGGTGAGCGCCCGTGCCTGTCTGCGGCTCGCCAAAAAGACAGACCTGGAAGGGGTCTTCCTCCTCGCCATGGCGGACAGCCTCGCCGGCCAGGGGCCGGGCAAGCCCGCGGCCATGGAAAAAAGCCTGGCCGAGCTCTACCGCATCGTCGCCACCATCTACGAGGAAAAACTCGCCGCAGTGCTCGACGGTCCTCCCCTGGTCACCGGTCATGACCTCATCGAAACCCACGGTCTCACTCCCGGCCCCCTGTTCCGCCAGATCCTCACCGGCGTCGAGGAAGCTCGCGCGGTGGGGGAGATTAACGACCGGCAACAGGCCCTGGCCTGGATTTCCTCCTTTCTTTCTTCGCGACCCGAGGATAGCAATTGATTTTTCCCACCGGTCCGGCGTAGGATACCGGTAGTTTTACGCAGCGTTCCGATCCGAGGAGAACCGCCCGTCATGCCCCGTCCTTCGTTGCTTCAAACCGTGTCCCTCTG
>JBFLZZ010000067.1:0-18266 GCA_040755255.1 Thermodesulfobacteriota bacterium | reverse complement strand
CCTCCTTGCGCTGCCTGAGGGGCGGCACCTCGATGGGCACCACCCGCAGCCGGTAGTAGAGATCTTCCCGGAAATTCCCCTTTTTCACCTCCTCTTCGAGTTTCCTGGCGGTGGCGCAGATCACCCGCACGTCGATGGAAATGGGGCTGGTGCCACCCACCCGTTCGAGTTCCCTTTCCTGGAGGACGCGGAGCAGCTTGGCCTGGAGATGGAGGGGCAGGTCGCCGATCTCGTCGAGCAGGATGGTGCCGCCGCTGGCCAGTTCGAAACGGCCGGGCTTGCGGTTGAGCGCGCCGGTGAAGGCCCCTTTTTCATGGCCGAACAGTTCGGATTCGATCAGTCCTTCGGGGATGGCCGCGCAGTTGACCCGGACGTAGGGGCCTCCTGCCCGATGGCTGCCGAAATGGATGGCGGCCGCCACCAGTTCCTTGCCGGTGCCCGACTCGCCGGTGATCAGCACCGAGGCCTCGGAACCGGTCACCTTGGCGATGAGCTTGAGCAGGTTGCGGGTGGCGGGGCTGGAGCCGAGGATGGCCGGCTGGTGCGGCCGGCAGGACTGTTCCAGACCGGAGAGCCGCAGTTTGGTGACCTTCATGTCCAGCAGCCGCCTGATCCGGATGGCGAGGTCGTCCATGTCGAAGGGCTTGAGGATGTAGTCCGCCGCGCCCAGCTTCATGCAGGCCACCGCATCCTCCATGCCGCCGAAGGCGGTCATCAGGATGACGTCGGTTTCCGGCGAGATGGCGATGATGCGTTCGAGCAGCTGCCGCCCGTCGAGACCGGGCATCCGCACGTCGCTCAGCACCAGATCGTAGGTCTCGTTCTCGATCGCCTTCAGTGCCCTGTGGCCGTCTTCCACTTCGGTGACCTGCCAGCCGCTGCGCCGCAGCCGGTCGAAGAGGGTGACCCGCATGATCTCGTCGTCTTCCGCCAGCAGGATTTTCGCGTTCATCCCTTACCCTCCCAGGGGAGCCGTTGCTCCGGTGCCTTCCTCGTCTTTCCGCGGCGCGGCGGCCGCTCTCGGCGGGCTGGGAAGGATGACCGTGAAGCGGGCGCCGTTGCCCGGCCGGCTCACCACGGTGATCTCGCCGCCCATCCGTTCCACGAGGGCATGGGTCACCGACAGCCCCAGTCCGGTCCCTTCCCCCACCTCCTTGGTGGTGAAGAAGGGATCGAAGATCTTGTCGAGATGCTCGGGGGCGATGCCGGGACCGGAATCGGTGAATTCGATGCGGATCCGGTCGTCGCCGCCTTCGGTCCGCACCCGGAGGCTGCCGCCTGCCGGCATTGCCTGGATGGCGTTCAGGCCGATGTTGATGACGATCTGCTTGAGGGCCTCCAGGTCGACCAGGCAGGTTTGCGGCAGGGCGAGGTCGAGCTCCAGGTCGATTTTCTTCAGGCCGTACTCGAGGAGCTGAAAGCATTCGCGGATCAGTTCGTCCACCGCCACCGGCTGCAGACGCAGGGGTTCGCGCCGGCCGAAGTTGAGCAGCTGCCGGACGGTGGCGCCGATGCGGTGCAAGCCCTTGCGCAGCAGGTCGAGGTAACGCTGGTGCATAACGACGTCGTCGGGGGCGTCCTGCATCGCCTTGACGCAGTTGAGCATGCCGCCCAGGGGGTTGTTGATTTCATGGGCGACCCCGGCGGCGAGCCGGCCGAGCGCCGCCAGCTTTTCGGAGTGGAAGGCCTGTTCCCGGGTCCGGGCCAGTTCCTCCTGGGAGGCGGTGAACCGGTGGCAGAATTCCCGGAATTTGGTCATCAGGATGCCCACCTCGTCGCCGCTTGCCGGCAGGGTGTCGACGGTGGTGCAATCCCGGCCGTCGTATCTCTCCATCGCCTGCGCCAGCAGGTTCAGCCGCCTGCCGACCAGAAGATCGAAGAGCAGATAGATCGCCAGGCTGACCAGGGTGATGGTGAAGGTGGCGATGCCGAGCAGCATCCGGTTGTTGCGCGCCACCTGCTCGTAGGCCCAGTCCACCGGGATGGCGATGCTCAGCGCGCCGCGGATGTCTCCCTGCCGGTAGCCGTGCCGGGCATGGCATTCGAGGCAGGATTCGCTCACGATGAGCGGCGCCATGAAGCGGAGAAAATGCTGGGGGCCGACCTGATCGATGGCGACGATCTCCCGCACCCCCTGCTCGAAGCGCTCAAGCCCGGCCCGCTCGAATCCGTCCGGACCATTGGCCGGGTTGACGGGGCGCAGGCTGGTGACCCGGTAGCGGCAGAAGCCGTCCCGATTGGCGTATTCGGAGAGTTCGCGGGTGACCATCGCCGGATTGCGCCGGACATAACGGGTGCCGCTCCGGTCGATCACTTCGGCGGCGGGCAGGAAGGGGTTGCTCTCGACCCCGGGGGCCTTGGCGACCAGCACGCCGTTGTGGTCGGCGATCCACTGCCGGGTAAGGATGATCTGCTTGTGCAGCATTCTGGCCTGCTGAGCGGCCTGGGCGATGACCAGCTCCTTCTGAAAGGCGGAGGTCCGGAAAAAGGTGATCCCGAACGAGGCGATGATCACCGCCGAGAGCAGCAGCATGAAACGGATGCGCAGGCGCATGGCACCGGTCTCCTGGGGCAGGAAGGGATTGCATCCTGATGTTACCAAACGGTAGCATCAGGTGCCAGCGGTTTGTGCAGGCGTCGACTGCAAAAGGCCGGCATCGCGGCCGACGCCCTCTCTGCGGACTGTCATGCAAGGCGGATTCCAAGGCGGGTGATTTCGCCTTTCCGGCACCGTCGTTGCGGGCGTGGGCGGCGGTTTGTTCCGGAGAGGGCCCCCGTGTAACGATTTGGTAACGCTTGCGGTCTTCGGGTGTTACCGCATGGTAGCGATTTCGGTGGATGGAAAAGGCAACGTGCTGGAAACATGAGATTTTGTCGTTGGCATCGGTATTGCGAAGTGTAGAGGACAGCGGGAGCGGACACCCTGGACGAGCACGGCGGCAGGCCGGGCACCATCAGCCGGAGGAGGTACGGAAATGGCAAACGGGAAAAAAAGGAAAGGCCTGACGGGGCTGGCGGTAGTGGCGACGGCTGGCCTGGCTTCGATCTTTGTCGCGGTGGGGCCGCCGCAGCTCCTGGCCAGGTCCGAGTCGCCGCTGTTCTGCGCCGGCTGTCACGTGATGGAGTCGGAATACCAGGCCTGGAGCCATGCCGGAGCCCATCGCCGGGAGATGTGCGTCGACTGTCACCTGCCCAACGACAACACCCTCCTCCATTACACATGGAAGAGCATCGACGGGCTCAAGGACGTCGCGGTCTTCTACTCGGGCAGGGTCCCGGAGCGGATCACCATAAGCGAGCACGGCCGGAAGGTGGTGCAGCAGAACTGCCTCCGCTGCCATGAAACCACGGTGATGCACATCGATCGGGAACGGATCTGCTGGGATTGCCACCGGCGGGTCTCCCACCGGCGGAGCGGTGCCATCACCACGCTGTGAAAGCAAGACGAAACGACGATCTCAACACGAGGAGGTGAAAGCCATGAAGAAAAAACTGATCTGGTCCCTGATCCTGCTTGCAGCCGGCGGACTGGCCGCCGCTTGCCAGGCGCCGCCCAAGGCCGAAGCGGTCCGGCCGGTGGCCATCGCCGACGGCGAGATGGACCCGGAGGCCTGGGGAAAGGCCTACCCGGTCAACTATGACCTGTGGAAAATGACGGCGGAGCCCACCGAGCCGGGCAAGAGCAAGTACAAAAAGGGCTTCGACGCCGACAACATCACCTACGACAAACTCTCGGAGTTTCCCTTCATGGCCCTGCTCTTCCACGGCTGGGGTTTCGGGGTGGAGTACAACGAACCGCGCGGGCACGCCTACATGCTGAAGGATCAGGTGGAAATCGATCCGTCGCGGGTCGGGGCCGGCGGCGTCTGCCTCACCTGCAAGACCCCCTATGCCCCCAAGCTGGAAAAGGAGAAAGGGGTCGACTACTACCGCAAGCCCTGGGACGAGGTCCGCCACATGATCCCGGAAAAGCACCAGGAGCTGGGGGTGGCCTGCATCGACTGCCACGACAACAAGGACATGTCGCTGGTCATCTCCCGTGATTTCACCCTGGGCAAGGCGCTCGCGGCGATCGACTTCGATGCCGGCAAGGCCACCCATCAGCAGATGCGCAGCCTGGTCTGCGCCCAGTGTCACGTGAGCTACAACATCCGGAAGGACGCCGACAAGAAGTCGGTGGGGATCTATTTCCCCTGGCAGGGTTCCTCCTGGGGCGACATCTCGGTGGAAAACATCATCAGGCAGATCCGCAACGACCCGACGGTGGGCGAGTGGACCCAGAAGGTGACCGGCTACAAGATGCCGTTCATGCGCCATGCCGAATTCGAGCTCTTCTCGCGCAACAGCGTGCACTGGCAGGCCGGGGTGGCCTGTGCCGACTGCCACATGCCGTACACCAAGGTGGGGTCGGCCAAGGTGTCCGACCACCGGGTGACCAGTCCGTTGAAGAACGATCTGAAGGGCTGTCAGCAGTGCCATTCCGAGAGTCCGGAATGGCTGCGCGACCAGGTGACCGCGATCCAGGACCGGACGGTGTCTCTGCTGATCCGCGCCGGCAACGCCACTGCCGCGGTGGCCAAGCTCATCGAACGGACGCACGCCCTGGAGGAGGCCGGCCGGGCCATCGACCCCGCCCTCTACGTCAAGGCCAAGGATCTCTACATGGAGGCCTTCTTCCGTACCCTGTACATCGGCGGCGAGAACTCGGTCGGTTTCCACAACCCCACCGAGGCGCTGCGGATCCTGGGCGATGCCACCGCCTTCGCCTTCAAGTCCGAGGCGCTGCTGCGCCAGGGGCTGGCGGCGATCGGCGAACAGGTGCCGGTGGTGGTGGATCTCGAACTGGACAAGTACCTCGAAGGGCGGGGCAAGAAGAAGCTTTCCCGTCAGGCCGGGGTGGAGATCAAGGACCCCTTCGGCGTGCAGGAGCAGCTGTAGGGTGCAGATTCTTGACCGGCCTTCCCTGATGGAGTCGTAATAACCCAAAACCAGGGTCATTGCGAGCGTAGCGAAGCAATCCATGAGTTTGTAACTCACTGAAAATACTGGATTGCTTCGTCGCTCCGCTCCTCGCAATGACGCGGGTTGCCAGTTTTTACGAATCCATCTTCCCTGGAAAGCCATCGATGTTCGGTGGCGTCCCGGGGGGGAGTTCATGCATAAAAAAAGGCTCCCCGAGGGGAGCCTTTTTTTATGGTGTGCGTAACCGCCGGATCAGCTGTTCGGTTCCAGGGCCTTGGCGCGGCCTTCCAGGAACTTCCAGGCCTTGTCGACGTCCTTCTGGGCCATGGCCATCAGTTCGTCGGCGTGGGTCGGGTTCATCAGCTTCAGCGCCCGGTAGCGGTTCTCGTTCAGTGCGTAGTCGGCGAAGGGGATCGACGGCGCCTTGCTGTCGATGGTGAGCGGGTTCTTGCCCTGCTCTTCCATGGTGGGGTTGTAACGGTAGAGCGGCCAGTGGCCGCAGGCGACCGCTTTTTGCTGCTGCTCCAGACCCTTGGCCATGTTGATGCCGTGGTTGATGCAGTGGGCGTAGGCGATGATCAGGCTGGGTCCGTCGTAGGCCTCGGCCTCGGCAAAGGCCTTGGCGACCTGCTGCGGGTTGGCGCCGAGCGCCACCTTGGCGACGTAGACGTTGCCGTAGGTGGAGAAGATCATGCCGATGTCCTTCTTCGGCATCTTCTTGCCGCCGGCGGCGAATTGGGCGGTGGCGGCGCGCGGGGTGGATTTGGACATCTGACCGCCGGTGTTGGAGTAGACTTCGGTGTCCATGATCAGGACGTTGACGTTCTCGCCGGAGGCGAGGACGTGGTCGAGACCGCCGTAGCCGATATCGTAGGCCCAGCCGTCGCCGCCGACGATCCACACCGACTTCTTCACCAGGTAGTCGGCGACGCCCAGGAGCCGCCGGGCGATGACCGAATCGCTGCCGGCCAGGCTCTCCTTCAGCTTGGCCACCCGGGCGCGCTGCGCCTCGATCTCATCCTGGTTCTTCTGGGAGGCCTTGGTGATTTCGTCGGCCATCTTCTTGGTGATCAGCTTTTCGGCCACCGCTTCGGTCAGCAGTTCGATCGCCTGCGATCCCATCTTGTTGACCGCGTAGCGCATGCCGAGGCCGAATTCGGCGTTGTCCTCGAAGAGCGAGTTGGCCCATACCGGCCCGCGGCCGTCCTCACGCTTGGCGTACGGGGTGGTGGGCAGGTTGCCGCCGTAGATGGAGGAGCAACCGGTGGCGTTGGCGATCATCATCCGGTCGCCGAACATCTGGGTGGCCAGCTTGATGTACGGGGTTTCGCCGCAGCCGGCGCAGGCGCCGGAGAACTCGAAGAGCGGCCTTTTGAGCTGGCTGCCCTTCACCGAGGAGATGTCGACCTCGCTGTCGGCCATCTCGGGCAGGGCGAGGAAGTACTTGACGTTGGCCCCTTCCTGCTTGCGCACCGCCTCGTTGTTCTCGATCATCTTCAGGGCCTTTTCCTTGGCCGGGCAGATGTTGACGCACAGGGTGCAGCCGCAGCAGTCCTCGGTGAAGACCTGGATGATCGCCTTGCGGTCCTTGAACTGCTTGCCCACCGCGTCGGCGCTCTTCATGCTTTTGGGCATCTTCTTGAGGTCGGCGTTCTTGACGATCTTCATCCGGATGGAGGCGTGCGGGCAGACCAGCGAGCAACGGCCGCACTGGATGCAGTTCTCCGGCAGCCATTCCGGCACGTGCACCGCGATGTTGCGCTTCTCGTACTGGGTGGTGGCGGTGGGCCAGGTGCCGTCGCAGGGCATCTGGGAAACCTTGATCTCCTCGCCCTTGCCCTCGATCATCTTGGCGGTGACCTCGCGGACGAAGGCCGGCGCCTCGGCAGGAACCACCGCCGGCTTCTCGTGGCCGGAGACCGTCTTCGGGATCTTGACCTCGACGATGTTGTTGACGGCGGCGTCGACGGCGTCGTAGTTCATCTTGACGACCTTGTCGCCCTTCTTGCCGTAGGTCTTCTTGATCGCCTCCTTGATCTTGGCGATGGACTCCTCCTTGGTGAGGATGCCGGAGATGAGGAAGAAGGCGGTCTGCATGATCATGTTGATGCGGGCGCCGAGACCCAGGGCCTCGGCCAGCTTGATGGCGTCGATGATGTAGAACTTCGCCTTCTTGTCGATGAGCTGCTGCTGCACCTGGGCCGGCAGCTGTTTCCAGATCTGCTTGGCGTCGAAGGTGGAGGTGAGGAGGAAGGTGCCGCCCTCCTCCAGGTTGCTGAGCATGTCGTACTTGTCGAGGAAGGTGAAGTTGTGGCAGGCGATGAAGTTGGCCTTGCTGATCAGGTAGGGGGCCACCACCTTGTTCTTGCCGAAGCGGAGATGGCTGGTGGTGATGGAGCCCGACTTCTTGGAGTCGTAGACGAAGTAGCCCTGGGCGTTGTTGTCGGTCTCGGTGCCGATGATCTTGATGGTGTTCTTGTTGGCGCCGACGGTACCGTCGGCGCCGAGGCCGTAGAACATGGCGCGGCAGACGTCCTTGCCCTCGATGTTGTAGGACTTGTCGTAGGCGAGGCTGGTGAAGGCGACGTCGTCGTTGGGGCCGACGCAGAAGTGGTTCTTCGGGGCCCAGGCGGTCATGTTGTCGTAGACCGCCTTGACCATCGCCGGGGTGAATTCGGCGGAGCCGAGACCGTAGCGGCCGCCCAGGATGGTGGGCATGCAGGCGACCCGATTGGACTCCACCGCCTCGCCGATGGCGGCGCGGACATCGAGATAGAGCGGCTCGCCCACCGAGCCCGGCTCCTTGGTGCGGTCGAGGACGGTGATCCGTTTCACCGTCGCCGGCATGGCGTTGACCATCGCCTTGGCGTCGAAGGGGCGGTAGAGGCGGACGATGAGCAGACCGACCTTGCGGCCGCCGCTGATCAGGTGTTCGGCGGTGGCGGCGACGGTCTCGGCGCCGGAGCCCATCATGACGACGATGTCCTCGGCGTCCGGGGCGCCGACGTAGTCGTAGAGGTGGTACTGGCGGCCGGTGAGCGCGGCGAACCGGTCCATGGTCTCCTGGACGATGGCCGGGGTGGCGGCGTAGAACTTGTTCACCGTCTCGCGGCCGGTGAAGTAGACGTCCGGGTTCTGGGCGGTGCCGCGCATCATCGGCCGGTCCGGGGAGAGGCCGCGCTCGCGGTGGGCGATGATCAGATCCTCGTCGATGATCGCCCGCATGTCGTCAGGGGTGAGCTGCTCGATCTTCTGGATTTCGTGCGAGGTGCGGAAACCGTCGAAGAAATGCATGAAGGGGATGCGGGATTTGAGCGCCGCCTGGGTGGAGATCAGCG
Source organism: Thermodesulfobacteriota bacterium (assembly GCA_040755255.1). Taxonomy (GTDB): domain Bacteria; phylum Desulfobacterota; class Desulfobulbia; order Desulfobulbales; family S012-135; genus JBFLZZ01. The sequence goes on along the minus strand of JBFLZZ010000067.1, from coordinate 9,966 downwards.
CCATGTCCTGGCATTCCTGGACGTTCTGGGAACAGAGCATCGCCCAGCCGGTCTGGCGGGCCGCCATGACGTCGCCGTGGTCGCCGAAGATGGACAACCCCTGGCAGGCGATGGAGCGGGCGGTGATGTGGAAGACGGTCGGGGTCAGTTCGCCGGCCAGTTTGTACATGTTGGGGATCATCAGAAAGAGACCCTGGCTGGCGGTGAAGGTGGTGCAGAGCGCACCGGCGGTGAGCGAACCGTGCAGGGCGCCGGCGACGCCGCCTTCGGACTGCATCTGGGTGACGACCGGCACCGAGCCCCAGATGTTCTTCTGGGCGGCGGTGGCCTTGGTGTCCGCCTCGGCGGCCATGGGTGACGAAGGGGTGATCGGGTAGATGGTGATGACCTCACTGGTGGCGTAAGCCACGTGGGTACACGCCTGGTTGCCGTCGATGGTGACCATTTTCCGGGACATAGACAGGTTCCTCCCTTTTTGAGATTTTAAAAAAACGGTTATTGGATAGCCGGATTGAACGAAGATGGCCGTTGCGGCCAGCTGAATCGCGCAATTTTATACGAAAACAAACAGTAAATCCACACTTTCCTGTCTCTTTTTGCAAAATTGTTGGGAAGGGCGGGGGCGGCGGTTGCGGCTTCGCGACCCGGCGGACCCGCCGCCGGCGCCGGCCGCCGGAGCGGCGATGCGGCTCAGATGCCGAGCAGGGTGCGGATGGTGCGTTCTTCGGGCTGCGCCGGGATGAAATACTCCAGGTTGTTGTTCCAGCGGCTGACGTAGTGGCTGGTCAGGAGGGTGGCGACCGCGTTTTTCAGCTGCGCCACGGTGTGGTAGTGACGCAGAAAGAATTCGCCGTAACTGTTGCCGCTGATGATGACGCTCTCCAGGGTCTTGCTGCGGTGCACCGGTTCCTTGAAGAAGTTGACCACCACCAGGGCCCGCATGACCCGTTCCGGCCGCAGCAGGAATTCCGGTTTGATGTGGGAGAAGTCCACCGGCGGCAGGGAGGCGGCGATGGCGCGCACCAGGTCGTTGATCTCGGCCAGGCTCACCGCCGTGCACCCCTTGCTCAGATGGATGTCCGTCTGGCGCTGGATGATGCCGTTCTGAACCAGCCAGGTGATCAGAAAGAGCAGGTCCGCTTCCTTGCGGATGAGCGTCTCCGGTCTGATGGCGGTCGGTTCGCATCCGTCCGGCGTGCCCTGCAGCGCGTAGTACACCTCGCCGTCGCGCTGCCGGCCGGCATGGATGGTGAGGGTGGCGACTCCCATGCTTTCGCGGGAAAGGGCCTGCAGATAGTCGATTTTGTCGGTTTTTTTTTCGTAGAAGGTGAAGAGCTTGCGGCCGAGCACGGTGAGATCGCGCTGGGTGATCGCCAGCCGCGCCTCGCTCTCCGTGGCCGGATACTGCTCGGCGAGGCGTTTGTAGGTGGCGATGAGAAAATCGTGGATTTCGGTGCCCAGCCGCACCAGGTCGCGATGGGGCCAGTGCTGCAGGTTGAGCAGCGCCCCATGGTCCTCGGGCAGCAGCCCCCACTTCTCCATCAGGGCGAGGGTCTGCTGCTCGGCGGCCGCGCCGCGCACCCCTTCCAGGGTTTTCAGAAACAGGCATTTGCGGATGATCGCCGCCTGGCCCGGGTCCTCCCGCTGCCGGTAGAAACCGCTGATGACACCGGCCATGAGCAGGTAGGGGTCGATATCGTCGAGGGGGAGTTCGGTCTGCCCGGTGGCGGCGAGGCGTTCCGGAAAGGTGACCAGGCACTTGAGCTGGTCGGAGAAGAACGGCAGGGCGCCGGCCGGCTGGTTGAGCAGGTATTCCAGGTAGGCCAGTTTGATCACCGACTTGAAGGGGCTGTCCAGTGCCTTGTTGAGCTGCCAGAGACAGGCGCCGAAGATTTCCTGGCGGGGGAGGTCGGAGAGGTAGCCGAGATCGATGAAATGATGCTGGACGGAGGGGTTGCGGCTGATCATCTGCTCGGCGCAGCGCTGGTAATCGCCGGTGGAAAGGCCTGGTGGGATGAGCCACCACAGGGGGATTTTGCCGGCGACCAGGATGTGGCTGCGGAACAGTTCGTCCTTGAGCAGCAGTTTCAGGGAAGAACCGGCCGACTCCTCGCCGACGTCGGACTGAAAACTGTTGGTGCGCGTCTCGGTGATGTCCATGAGGAAGAAATGGACCTCGTGGCCGAACGCGGCGGCGTACCGCTCGATCTGGCCGCATTTGCCGGCGAGCAGCTTGACGCCGCCCTCGCCGAGTTCGGCGCGGTCGAGGCTGATCCAGTAGTCGCAGTCGGATTTGGCGGACTGTGCCAGGGTGCCGATGGAGCCGATGGTTTTCACCGAATGGATCCGGAAATCGCTCCGGTCGGGAAGGTCGGCCAGGGGCGGCGCCTGGGGGAGATAGCGGCGATAGGGCTCGTCGGCGATGATCGCTTTGGGATTGTAGCGGTAGACGCCGGCCGGGCATGCCTCGTCGGCGAAGCCGGGCAGGTCGGGGTGGTTGTAATGGAGGAGCAGCGGCACGATCTTGAAGAGGAAGTCGGCCTTGTCCCGGTTGAACCGCTCCGCCCGGCGCAACCGGCCGATGTTGTAGCGCAGATAGCGTTCGACGCGTTCCTTCATCCGGCACCCCGACGGCGGCGGCCGTCAGGCCCGGCCGATCGCCTCCAGCATCCGGAGGGCGAGCACCGTCCGCCGCACGTCGTGCACCCTGAAGATGGCCGCCCCCTGCAGGGCGCTGTAGGCGGAGAGCAGCGCGGTCGCCTCGTCCCGCTCGTCGATGCCGAGATCGAGGACCTTACCGATGAAGGATTTGCGGGAATGGCCGATGAGAAGCGGGCAGTCGAGTTCGGTGAATTGGCGCAGGTTTTTCAGCAGCAGCAGGTTGTGGCGGACGGTCTTGCCGAAGCCGATGCCGGGGTCGACGGTGATCTCCGCGGTGATCCCGGCCCGGCGCAGCGTCGCGACCCGCTGGGCCAGATAGGCGCGCACCTCGGCGACCACATCGACGTAGGCTGGGGCCCGCTGCATGACGTCCGGCGTGCCCTGCCGGTGCATGATGACCAGCGGACAGTTCTGCTCGACGGCCAGGGGCAGCATGGCCGGATCCTGTTCCAGGGCGCTGATGTCGTTGATGGCGGCGGCGCCGTGGGCGAGGGCCGCGCGGGCGACGGCGGCCTTGGTGGTGTCGATGGTGACCGGAATGTCGCGGCCGAGGTCGCGGGCGAGTTCGATGGCGGGCAGGACCCGATCCAGTTCCTCATCGGTGGAAACCGGGGTGGCGTCCGGCCGGGTCGACTCGCCGCCGATGTCGAGGATGTCGGCGCCCGCCTCGATCAGCTCACCGATATGGGCGGCGAGGGTGTCGCGGCCGGCAAGGCGGCCGCCGTCGGAGAAGGAGTCCGGGGTGACGTTGACGATCCCCATCACCAGCCATGTCTTGTCCGCGGTCAGCGACCTCTGCATCACGGGTTGGCGGATCAGGCCGCGGCCGCGGCCGCGGCATCGGCCTCGGGCTCGGGGATCGGCCCGACGATGGTGTTGATGTCCTCGGCGGTGAGGGTCTCCCGCTCCAGGAGCGCCTTGGAAATCTTGTGGAGGACGTCGAGATGGCCGGAGAGCAGCTCCCGGACCTTGCGCTCGGCATCGACCACCAGCTTCTTGACCTCATCGTCGATCTTCACCGCGGTTGACTCGCTGTAGTCGCGGTGCTGGGCGATTTCGCGGCCGAGGAAGATCTGCTCCTCCTTCTTGCCGAAGGTGAGCGGCCCCATGGACTCGGACATCCCCCATTCGCACACCATCTTGCGGGCGATTTCGGTGGCCCGTTCGATATCGTTGCCGCTGCCGGTGGTGGTTTCGTGGAAGACCAGATCCTCGGCCACCCTGCCTCCCAGGAGGATGCACAGGTTGTTGACCAGGTAGGAGCGGGCGTGGGTGTACTTTTCGTCGAGCGGCAGCTGCTGGGTGAGGCCCAGCGCCCGGCCGCGGGGGATGATGGTGACCTTGTGGACCGGGTCGGTGCCGGGCAGCAGCTTGGCCACCAGGGCGTGTCCCGCCTCGTGGTAGGCGGTGATCTCCTTTTCCTTTTCGGTGATGATCATGCTTCGGCGTTCGGCGCCCATCATCACCTTGTCTTTGGCCTTGTCCAGATGTTCCATGGTGACCTCCTCGGCGTTGGAGCGGGCGGCCAGGAGCGCCGCCTCGTTCACCATGTTCTCCAGATCGGCGCCGGAAAAGCCGGGGGTGCCGCGGGCGATGACCGCCCAGTCGACGTTGGCGGCGATCTTCGTCCGCTTGCCGTGCACTTCGAGGATCTTTTCCCGGCCCTTGACGTCGGGGACCGGCACCACCACCTGGCGGTCGAAGCGGCCGGGGCGCAGCAGCGCCGGGTCGAGGACGTCGGGCCGGTTGGTGGCGGCGACGATGATCACCCCCTCGTTGGCCTCGAAACCGTCCATCTCCACCAGCAGCTGATTCAGCGTCTGTTCGCGCTCGTCGTGGCCGCCGCCCAGACCCGCGCCGCGATGGCGGCCGACCGCGTCGATCTCGTCGATGAAGATGATGCACGGCGCGCTTTTCTTCCCCTGGGTGAACAGGTCGCGCACCCGGGAGGCGCCGACGCCGACGAACATCTCGACGAAATCGGAGCCGCTGATGGAGAAAAAGGGCACCTCCGCCTCGCCGGCGATGGCCTTGGCGAGCAGAGTCTTGCCGGTGCCCGGGGGGCCCATCAGCAAAACCCCCTTGGGGATGCGGCCGCCCAGGCGGGTGAACTTCTTCGGATCCTTGAGGAAATCGATCACCTCGGACAGTTCGTCCTTGGCCTCCTCGATGCCGGCCACGTCCTTGAAGGTGATCTTGCTCTCCTCGTGGTTCATCAGCCGGGCGCGGCTTTTGCCGAAACTCATCGCCTTGCCGCCTCCCACCTGCATCTGGCGCATGAAGAAGATCCAGACGCCGATCAGGAGCAGCATCGGGAACCAGGAGACGAGGATGGTGATGTACCAGGGGGTCTCTTCCTGCGGCTTGGCCTGGATGTTCACCCCGGCCTTTCGGAGGAGCGGGATGAGTTCCGAGTCGTTGGGGGTGGTGGTTTTGAAGGAGGACCCTCCTTCCACGACGCCGGTGATGTCGTCGCCCTGGATGATCACCTTGCGGATGGAGCCGGCTTCGACACTGGCGAGAAAGTCGGTGTAGGACATCTCGACCACGGTGGTTGGCGGCTTGTTGAACAGGTTGAACAACAGGATCATCGTCAGGCCGATCACCAGCCACATGGAGAGATTTTTATAGAACGAATTCAAGGCAGAGCCTCATGGGGTTCGTGGTTTGTCGGAGGGAGAGGACGGCTGCCGCGCGGGCGACAGAGAAACCATAAATAATGGACCCGCAATTGTCCAGTGGGCAAAGTGGTTTTCCTGCAAATAACCGTCCGGCTGGCCTTCGGGTTGGAACCGTGAAGGCCAGCGGGCTGGAACGAGAGCGATCGGTACGCCGAGAAGCGGCGGAACGCGGCCGGCAGAGGTGTCAACTTGAATGCGGACAAGTGGAATCAGCCGCGCGCCTGCATCGCCGCGTAGTACTCCTGGATGGCCTGTACCCCGGTTTCCTTCTTCTGGACGCTGGCGATGGCCATCACCATCGCCTTGGCGCCGGTGATGGTGGTGGTGTAGGGCAGGTGGTAGTCCAGCGCCGCCCTCCGGATGATGTAGGAATCCTCGGTGGTGCGGGTGCCCTGGGAGGTGTTGACGATCCACTGGATTTCCCGGTCCTGGATCTTGTCCTTGATATGGGGGCGACCCTCGGAGACCTTGTGGACCGGTGCGCAGGGGATGCCGTTGTCGGCGAGCACCCTGGCGGTGCCGCGGGTGGCGAGCAGGGAGAAGCCGAGTCTGACCAGTTCCCTGGCGATGGGCACGATGGCCGGTTTGTCGGCATGGCGGACGGAGAGCAGCACGTTGCCGGCGAGCGGGATCTTCTGGCCGGCGGCCAGCTGCGACTTGGCGAAGGCAAGGCCGGGTTCGGTGTCGATGCCCATCACCTCGCCGGTGGACTTCATTTCCGGGCCGAGGATGGTGTCGACGTTCTCGAAGCGGTCGAAGGGAAACACCGCCTCCTTCACCGCCAGGTGCGGGATCGTGACCTCGGTGGTGAAGCCGAGTTCGGCGAGTTTTTTGCCCATCATCACCTTGGTGGCCAGCTTGGCGAGCGGCACGCCGGTGGCCTTGCTGACGAAGGGGATGGTACGCGAGGCGCGCGGGTTGACCTCGAGGACGTAGAGCACCTCATCCTTGATGGCGTACTGGACGTTCATCAGGCCGATGACCTTCAGTTCCAGGGCCATCGCCCGGGTGGCCGCCTTGATCTGCTCGATCATGCCGAGGTCCAGGGTGTGGGGCGGCAGGACGCAGGCGGAGTCGCCGGAATGGATGCCCGCCTCCTCGATGTGCTCCATGATGCCGCCGATCACCGTGGCCTCGCCGTCGGAAATGGCGTCCACGTCCACCTCGATGGCGTCCTTCAGAAACTTGTCGATGAGGATGGGATGCTCGCTGGAGACGTCGACGGCGGTGCGCATGTAGTTCTCCAGGCTTTTCTCGTTGTAGACGATGCGCATCGCCCGGCCGCCCAGCACGTAGGAAGGGCGGACCACCACCGGGTAACCGATCTCGGCGGCGATGACCTTGGCCTCGTCATAGGTGCGGGCGGTGCCGTTGGGCGGCTGCAGCAGGGAGAGTTTCTGGAGGAACTGCTGGAAGCGCTTGCGGTCCTCGGCCCGGTCGATGGAGTCGGGCGAGGTGCCGAGGATGGGCACCCCCATCTTTGCCAGGGGAACCGCCAGGTTGAGCGGCGTCTGGCCGCCGAACTGGACGATGACCCCTTCCGGTCTTTCCTTCTCGATGATGTTGAGCACGTCCTCCCGGGTGAGCGGCTCGAAGTAAAGCTTGTCCGAGGTGTCGTAGTCGGTGGACACCGTCTCCGGGTTGCTGTTGACCATGATGCTTTCAATGCCCAGTTCCTCCAGGGCGAAGGCGGCATGGACGCAGCAGTAGTCGAACTCGATGCCCTGGCCGATGCGGTTGGGGCCGCCGCCCAGGATCATCACCTTGCGCCGGTCGCTGTGGCGGGACTCGTCCTCCTCCTCGTAGGTGGAGTAGTAGTAGGGGGTGTAGGCCTCGAACTCGGCGGCGCAGGTATCCACCAGCTTGTAGACCGGCAGGACGTTCTGTTTGCCTCGCAGTTCGCGGACGTCCTGTTCCGTGGTGCCGGTGAGATACGCGAGCTGCGCGTCGCTGAAACCGTACTGCTTGGCCTTTCTGAGTGCCTCCGGGGTGAGGCCGGCGAAGCCGCCTTTCTTGATGGCGAGTTCCATGTCGACGATCTGCCGCAGGTTGAACAGGTACCAGGGGTCGATGGCGGTGAGTTCGTACAGCCGCGCCACCGACATCTCCCGTTTCATCGCCTCGTAGACATGGAAGATGCGCTGGGAATTCGGGGTCTTGAGCCTGTTTTCCAGGGTCTGCTGATCGAGCCCGGAGAAATCGCGCTTGCCGTCGCCGCCGAAACCGGCGACGCCGATCTCCAGCGACCTGAGCCCCTTCTGCAGCGCCTCCTTGAAGGTGCGGCCGATGGCCATGGTCTCGCCCACCGACTTCATCGCGGTGGTGAGGAAGTCCTCGGCCTCCGGGAACTTCTCGAAGGTCCAGCGCGGAATCTTCACCACGCAGTAGTCGATGGTGGGCTCGAAGGAGGCATAGGTCTCGCGGGTGATGTCGTTTCTGATCTCGTCCAGGGTGTAGCCCACCGCCAGTTTGGCGGCGATCTTGGCGATGGGGAAGCCGGTGGCCTTGGAGGCCAGCGCCGAGCTGCGGGAGACACGCGGGTTCATCTCGATGACCACCATCTCGCCGTCGACGGGATTGACCGCGAACTGGACGTTGGAACCGCCGGTCTCGACGCCGATCTCGCGGATGATGGCGATGGCGGCGTTGCGCATCTTCTGGTACTCGATGTCGGAGAGCGTCTGGGCCGGGGCGACGGTGATCGAGTCGCCGGTGTGGACGCCCATGGCATCGACGTTCTCGATGGAGCAGATGATGACGACGTTGTCGTTACGGTCGCGCATCACCTCGAGTTCGTACTCCTTCCAGCCGAGCAGACTCTTTTCCAGCATGACCTCGGTGTTGAGCGACAGATCGAGCCCGGCGGTGCACAGCTTTTCCAGTTCCTTGAGGTTGTAGGCGACGCCGCCGCCGGTGCCGCCCAGGGTGAAGCCGGGGCGGATGATGATGGGAAAGCCGATGCGCTCCGCTTCCTGCTTCGCCTCCTCGATGGTGTGGACGATGGCGCTCTCGGGCACGTTGACGCCGATCTTCTGCATCGCCGCCCGGAAGCTTTCGCGCGCCTCCGCCTTCTTGATGACCTCGATGTTGGCGGCGAGCAGCTCGACCCCGTATTTTTCCAGGACGCCGGTCTCCGCCACCTTGATGGCGGTGTTGAGGCCGGTCTGGCCGCCCAGGGTGGGGAGCAATGCGTCGGGCCGTTCCTTTTCGATGATTTTGGCGATGATCTCCGGGGTGATCGGCTCGATGTAGGTGCGGTCGGCGATCTCGGGGTCGGTCATGATCGTCGCCGGGTTGGAGTTGACCAGCACCACCTCGTAGCCTTCCTCCATGAGGGCCTTCACCGCCTGGGTCCCCGAGTAGTCGAATTCGCAGGCCTGGCTGATGATGATGGGGCCGGAGCCGATGATCAGGATCTTGTGGATGTCGGTTCGTTTCGGCATGGGATTCCTTGTCTCCTGTGGATGAGCGATGGCGCCGCAGGCGTCATCGGCGGAAAATCGTGCGGTTACGGCTCAGAGCATCTCCATGAAGCGGTCGAAGAGGTAGAGCGAATCGTGGGGGCCGGGGGCGTTCTCCGGATGGTACTGGACGGAAAAGGCCGGATACCTGAGGTGGCGCATTCCCTCCACCGAGTTGTCGTTGAGGTTGATGTGGGTGACCTCCACCTCACCCGGGTCGAGCGAGTTCATGTCGACGCAGAAGCCGTGGTTCTGGGAGGTGATCTCCACCTTGCCGGTCTTGAGATCCTTTACCGGCTGGTTGGCGCCGCGGTGGCCGAACTTGAGCTTGTAGGTGGAGCCGCCGTAGGCGAGGCCGAGAAGCTGCTGGCCGAGGCAGATGCCGAAGATGGGCTTTTTGCCGAGCAGCGCGCGCACCGCCGCGACAATGGAGGTCAGGGCCGCCGGGTCGCCGGGGCCGTTGGAGAGGAACACCCCGTCCGGATTGGTCGCCAGCACCTGGTCGGCGGTGGCGGAAGCGGGCAACACCAGCAGGTTGCAGCCGGCGGCGGCCAAGAGCCGCAGCTGGTTGTACTTGAGTCCGTAGTCCATCACCACCACCTTTTTCAGGCCGGGGATGTCGGCGAAGCGGTCGGCCGCCTGCGGGGCCCCATCCACCCAGCGGTAGGGGGCCGTGCAGCTGACCTCCCGGACCAGATCCCGGCCGACCAGGCCGGGCGAGGCCTTGGCCTTGGCGACCAGCGAGGCGGGGTCGAGATCGACGGTGGAAACGATCCCCTTCATCGCGCCGGCGACGCGGATGTGGCGGGTGAGCGCCCGGGTGTCGATGCCCTCGACGCCGAGGATGCCGTAGCGATCGAGGAAGTCGGCCAGGGTCGCGGTGGCGCGGTAGTTGCTCGGAGTCGGGCAGTACTCCTTGACCAGGAAGGCGGCGGCATGGATCCTGGCCGATTCCATGTCCTCCTCGTTGATGCCGTAGTTGCCGATGAGCGGGTAGGTCATGGTGATGATCTGCCCCTTGTAGGACGGATCGGTCAGGGTCTCCTGGTAGCCGGACATGCCGGTGTTGAAGACGACTTCTCCGGTGGTTTCGCCGGCGCCGGCGAAGGATTCTCCTGCAAAGACGGCTCCGTCTTCAAGGGCGATGAGTGCTTTCATTGCTG
>JBFLZZ010000066.1:0-19222 GCA_040755255.1 Thermodesulfobacteriota bacterium | reverse complement strand
CTCGGCTGGGTGCTCAATTAGCCTGACCCCGCCGCCGGCAAAACTGCTCAATTCCCCTGACCCCGGGTGCTCAATTCCGCTGACCCTGACCCGGGTAAGGGTGCTCAATTACCATGACCCTCGACAGGCTACCTTGGGAAGACTTGTGGAACAGCACGGACATGCTGTTGAGGTGGCTGACATCGAAGAGCGGCTTCGGAAACTCGAAAGGGAGATGAAAAAATGAGCCTGAAACGGAGACTTGAACAACTGGAAGACGCCTATCCCGCCGGGCTGGAAGTGGTTATCAAGACGGACGGTGAGAGCGAGGAGGCGGCCAAAGAACGCGCCGGCATGGCAGAGTGGCGTGGGCAGGTCCTTTTCATCAGTGAAGATGACGCCGCATGCTTGTAGGTGGGCAATATGTCATCACTCAAGACACGAATCGAACGGCTGGAAGGCAGGGCCGGCTTTGACATACCCGCCGCCTTGGAGCCGCACGCCGACTTTATCATGAAACACCTGGCCGGGTTCAAACGGGACAACGCTCAAGGCTCCCGCTTATTGTCCGGGCTCCCCCGCGAACTGCTCAAGGCCATCGTGGGGCGGCTGCGTCATCTGAACGACGCCCAACAGGAGGCCGGGTGATGGCTGGCCTGTCCCCTACTCAACGAACCCTTCGGGCTCTGCGGGAACATGGACTTGTCGCCAGCATCGTGGAGCGGTTCAACCCCTATGCAGGGAAGTGCGGTCTCAAGCAGGACCTCTTCGGGATCATCGACATCATCGCCCTTGATCCGGAGCGCGGGATTGTTGGGGTGCAGTCCACCGGGCAGGACTTCGCGGGGCATGTGAAGAAGATCACCGAGGAGAAGGTCCAGGAAACCAGAGACTGGCTTTCCACCCCCGGGGCGGTCCTTGAACTGTGGGGATGGAGAAAGGTCAAGCTGAAGCGCGGCGGCAAGGCTGAAAGGTGGGCGCCGCGGGTGGCCGAGTTCACTCTTGACGGTCAGGGGATCGTCTTCCGGGAGCATGGGAAAAATCACAAAAAAGCAAGGGACCGGGGCCAATAGAAGCCGAGATCCTTGCGAAACTCAGGTTGACAGCCTGGTCGATGGAGGGAAACCGAGAGGCTATAGAGGCAGGAACCCGTAGGCAGATCAAGGGCGAAGCGGATGCCCCAGCCGGAATCCGCCCAGCAGGTGGCCGGTCATGGGGAGGGGCTGGCTCCTTCCGAACACCATGCTTTCGATGCCAAGGTACAACCAGACACGGTAGAAGTCAAAGTCCGCGATGCTCGCGAAACAAACGAACCCCTTGGCGGTAATATCTCTGGGGAGGGGCCGCTCGCGGCCCGGTCGATCCAGCCTTCACCAAGGGGTCTTCCTGATAAAAAATTACCCCATCAGGACGGCAGTGTCAACCACGCCCAGCCTGTTGAAAAAGCTTCCCGCGGCCGGCTCTCATCTGGGGCCGGCCGCGGGGGGCATCTTCCTTTGATCTTCGCCAACTTCCCGGTTACCGGGTTACGGAGGGCCTTCATGAGTTTCTTCGGACCTCTCGGCGGCGGCACATCCTTCAGTTGCGCTTCCACCGTCTGCAGCGCCAGTTTGAGACCGGCGATCTGCTCCTTGAGCACCCGGCGGGTGACCCACAAGGCTTTCTGCTCGGGGCTGAGAGGCTGGAGAGGGGGCGTTTTTATTTCAGTACTCATCAAACCACATTGTTGTTGCATTGTTTTGGCGGCCCCATCGAGAGGAGTGAGGGTGTCAAGAAGCTTCGGTGGGATGCTCGCGAGGCATCTCCCGCACCCGGACAATCGGGACCGTTTTGCGAGCAGGTCTCAGCAGAAACCCGGCGAGACCGCTCCAACCGCACACGGCCAAAGCTATTCTGTTCAGAGGCATTTCTCGGAAAAAGAACTGCTCTGGGAAGGGGCGCCGTCCCTTCATTCCCCTCAGGGAACCCCTAACGCAATCTCGGGCCAGAGCAATTCAAAACGAGATGGGAGCGCAGCCGCTTCCTCCGCTACCGGGCAATGGCCTGCGTACGGATGGTAGTCCTGAAAGTGATCCCTGTGAGCCCCACCACCGCTCGCGGCCAAGGCTTACTGCAAAAATAACCCTTCCCATGGGAACTCTCAATCATTTTGAGGGCGGGGCTTCGTCTCATTGAGGAGTCTGGCCATGTTCGCCGAGCTGGCCTTGGTCTCTCGCCGCAGGTCTTCAACTTCATCGGGAGTGAGGCGGTAACCGGCGCCGGCCGGCAGGAAATCGGACAGGATGAACCCATGGGGCGTAAAGTGCTTCGCGTCGAGTTCGGCAAGCATCTCATTGGGGGCGTCAGTCAGGACAGCCAGAGCATCCCGGTCACTCGCGGATGGCGGTAGCCCAAGGGCAGCCTTCAGGTGGTCGAAAATCTCCCTGAGCTTTTTTGAGTCCATGAGGCTTCCCTGAAAAAACAACTCCAGCAAGCCGCGTTCAAGACCGTAGCATTTCCCGCAAGCGGGCGCGAAACCGGCGCGGTAGCTGGAGCCATTAAAAGCGTACTCCAGGGCAGTTACTCCGTCAACCCTCATGCCGTCTCCCAAACTGTGGACACCGGCATGGGGCCTAAGCAGAGGGGGTTGCGGTCATCAATCCGAGGAGCAACGTCCCGGAGTGCATCGAGCCGTGGGGGTGACGGCGGTCACCGGCGAGTGGCAGCCCACTTGAAATACAAAAACCCGCCGGTGTCTCCGGGGCCGCTTTCCATGGTAAGGAGAAGTTGGGCGACCGGCCTGCGGCGGGTTCTGAACAGAATCTTGCCGGTATCTCCGAGTCCACCCCTCCCGAAGAAGGGAGCATCCATCGGCGTGCGGCTCATCCCGTTACATTCAAGGTAGCGCATCTCCTGACAGGATTCAAGAGGAAGAGCCTGAAGTATCTGCCATCATTGGTCACCGATGAAAACGGCGAGCCGATAGTGACGATTGCCAACCCGAGGAGCAACGGGCCGGAGTGCATCGGCCGTTGAGGGCGAATGAAAATTTGGGGGCATTTTTGGGGGCATCAGGTGATTTTGCAACATGAAATGCAACATGAAAACGGAATGTTGTGCATGTTGTGTGATTCCTGCCGGGGCTTTTTTTTGCCGCCGGCTGGGCCACCCTCCTGTTGGTCACAGGCGGCGGAAAAGGGATAGCGCTGGGAGGACTGCCGGTGGTGTGATACGATTATGCTATCGGTACGGAAATCGACATCGAGTCGGCTGGGAACCCTCCCGGGATGCCCCTGATCACCGCCGCTGGCGGCCGTGATGTTGGGTGATTTGCCCCACCAAATGGGTTGGTGGACGCCGCGTCCCTGTCCTGATCGAGATCGGTGACGAATCAGGAATGATTCTAACGTGTGAGAATGGCATGCAAAGCCGGAAGCCGGTGGCCCCGGCGTCTTTCTTGCATGAATCACCTGAAGCCGAACCATAAAAAAATAAAGAATAACCATGTATTTCCCTGCGCAGGCGGGGAGCTGTGAGGTGATGGGGCCGGAGAGTCGATATGAGAAAAGCAGGCTTGATCCTGGGAGCGCTGATGGTGGGGCTTGTGGCTGCAACGCACAGCATACAGGCGTCTTTCCTCAACGCACCGCACAACGAGGCGAACGGCCTCGAGTGCAAAAGCTGCCACGAATACCCTTTCGATGCCTGGCCCGGCTACATTCCTGATGTCAACAATCAGGATGACACCATCCGCAATTTCATCTGCCTGAACTGTCACGGCGGCGGTGCCGCACCGGACAAGGCGATGCACTCCAGCCTGGTGCTCGGCAGCAAGTACCCCAGCTGGACCACCCAGTGCGTCGACTGCCACGATCCCCATTTCCAGCAGCAACTCGACTACCTCTACAGCGACACCAGCGCGCTGTTCCTTGCCACCGGCACCGTCAGCAGTGTCATCTCCACCGGCGCGACCACCATCATCCAGTACGGCGGACTGGCCGTCCATGCCGGAGAATGGTCCGCCCCCGCTTCCTGGTCGGCCAAGACCGCAAGCGGCCGCGGCCTGATTTTCGTCGATGACATCACCGCCCCGGTCCAGACCGGCGAGATCATCTCGGCCAATGGCAACTCCATCGAGGTTTCCGGAACGATCTCGGCCAACTGCACCGGCCGGACCTTCGGCATCATCTACGGGATGCTGGTCCGCAACAGGGTGCGGACCCCGGACGGCACCCTGGCTCCGGTGAAGTTCTTCAAGCCGGACGGCGGCTTCACCAGCACCTCCGCCACCAACGGCATCTGCCAGGTCTGCCATACTCTCACCGCCTACTGGAAGAACGACGCGGTGGTCGCGGGCGATCACAACGCGGGCAGCCGTTGTACCGGCTGTCATCTCGCGGTGAACGGATTCAAGCCGACCTTTCCCGATCACGAAACCGCCGGGTACGTGGTGCCGGTCCAGCCCTGCGCCACCTGCCACACCGGCGCCGATGTCATCGCCGACACCCACCGCAATCAGTGCAACCACTGCCATTCCACGGTTCCGTCCCTGAAGGGCGGGCTGTCCGGCGGCAACTGCGCCCACTGTCACGGCGGCAGCGTCCATGATTCGGCTGTCGACCACGACCACCGGGCCGCCACCGCGGCCTGTGCCAGCTGCCATGCGGTCTCCACCCAGGAGGCCGTCGATGTCCTGCACCGTTCCGACTGCACCACCTGCCACGGCTATGCCGGCGGCCTGCTGAACCTGGACCCCGCGGGGGTGGCCAATGCCATCGCCGCCGGCAAGGGCGCGGCCGGGACCGACATCGGCTGCGGCAATTGCCATGCGGCGCCGCACGCCACCGCGGCGGACCACGACCATCGTCTCGCCTCCGCGGCCTGCGCCAGCTGCCATCAGGTGGGAAGCCAGGCCGCCATCGACAGCGTCCACCGCAGTGACTGCGGAACCTGTCACGGTTACAGCGGCGGCAGGCTCAACCTGGATCCGGGTTTGATCTCCGCCGCGATCACCGCCGGCAAGGGCGGCAGCGGTGCGGACACCGCCTGCGAGGATTGCCATGCCCCCCCCCACGATACGGCGCTGGCGCACGACAATCGGGTGGTCTCCGGCCTCATCCTCGACTGCACCACCTGCCATGCGGTTGCCAGCCAGGCGGCCATCGACACCCTGCACAACAACGACTGCACCACCTGCCACGGCTATACCGGCGGTCGGTTGAACATCGATCCGGCGCTGGTATCCGCCGCCATCACCGATGGCAAGGGCGGGCTCGGCACGCCGGTGAACTGCGAGGTCTGCCACGGGGTGAACTACGGCCATCCGCTGGCTACCCACAGCAAGGTGACGGCGGCGGACGGTTGCGCCACCTGCCACAGCCGCACCGATATCATCAGGGACATCCACGCCTCCAACTGCGTCGGCTGCCACGACAGCGCCCGGCCGGAGGTGCGCACCGCCGTCGACACCCGCAACGGTGGCGACTGCCAGACCTGCCATACCGGTATCCATACCGCCTTGGTGGACATCCTCACCGTGCACAACGTCTCGGACAACAGCAACTGTTCGACCTGCCATTTCCCTGCCTATCCGGCATCGCCGCACAACAACGTCGCCAATGCCGCCTACTGCGAGAACTGTCACGCCAGCGGCAACGATTTCGATACCGTCATCCTCGTGCTGCACAAGGACGACTGCCGGAAATGCCACCAGTCCACCGCGCCGGCGGTGGTAACGGCCATCAGCGCCGGCAAGGCCAACCCCGGGGTGCAGGCCACCTGCGAGACCTGCCACGGGGTTCATTACGGCCATCCGTCGGCGACCCACGGCAAGGTGCTGGCGGTGGCCGGCTGCGTGGTCTGCCATGTGGTGGACACCGGCATCATCGCCGACATCCACAACAACGACTGCCTCGGTTGCCACACCAGCACGGTGGACGAGGTGCGCACCGCCATCGACACCCGGGCGGGCGGCAGCTGCGCGACCTGCCATGTTGCCATCGCCGCCGACTGGTACAACCATGATGTCGACCACGGAACCAAGGGCTTCGTCTCCCTCAGCGCCGATTGCCAGGGTTGCCATGCCGCCACCCTGAGCTACCCGGCCTTCACCGACCCGGCCAACGACAAGAAGCACGACGGCTGCGCCGTCTGCCACAACGGTGACGGCAGTCAGAAGAACGGAGCGGCGGTCGGCGGCGCCGAGTGCACCACCTGCCACGGCGCCTACTTCGCCAGCCATACCGCCATCGACCACAGCGCGACGGTCGCCCTTTTCGGCGGTTGCGGTCCGTGCCATGCCCCCACTGCGGGGACGACCACTACCGTGCCGGTGGATTCCGGCGACAATAAACTGCACGATGCCTGCTCCACCTGCCATGGAGCCAACGGTGACCTGGTTGCCGGCGCCATCCCCGGCGCGGGCGACTGCAGCAAGTGCCACGCCGCCGCCTACTTCGACAGCCACGGCTACGGCGACGGTCACCTGCAAACGGCGCTGCGCGCGGCCGATCTTGCCGGCGGCGTCACCTGCCGTAACTGCCACGGCGGTGACGTCGATGCTTCCGGCACCAGGCTGGACAGCTGGATCGACATCCGCGGGCTGCACGATGTGGCCACCAACGGTGCCGGCGCCTGCGCCACCTGCCACCAGTCCGGCCGGCAGGAGGTGAAGGATGCGATCACCGCCGGCATGGGCGGCGGCCAGATCGCTTGCCTGAGCTGCCATTCCGGCAGGGCGGTCGATCATGCCGATCACGTGGCCATGGGTGTGCTCGGCGGCCTTGCCTCCTGCAACGCCTGCCATGATCCGGGCAGTGTCGGCACCTCGGCCTTCTACACCGCCACCCTGCACGGTGGATGCGTTGGCTGCCATACCGATCCGGGCAATGACGACTACAGCCTGAAGGCGGGCTCCGCGGCCGAAGGCCATGGCCGCGCCGACGGCGGTTTCGGCAATCCCAACACCTGTGCCACCTGCCACGCCGCCATCGCCGCCGACTGGTACAGCCATGACGTCGATCACCAAACCAAGGGCTTCGTCTCGCTGAGCGCTGACTGCGAGAACTGCCACGCCGTCACCCTGAGTTACCCGGCCTTCACCGACGCGGCCAACGATAAGAAGCACGACGGCTGCGCCGTCTGTCACAACGGTGACGGCAGCCTGAAGAACGCGGCAGCGGTCGGCGGCGGCGAGTGCACCACCTGCCACGGCGCCTATTTCGCCAGCCACACCTCCATCGATCACAGTGCCACGGTGGCCATGGCGGCCAACTGCGCCACCTGCCATGCCGGCGCCCAGGGTTCCGCCGCCACCGTGCCGGTGGATTCCGGCAACAACAAGGTGCACGACTCCTGCGCCGCCTGCCATGCCGCCAACGGCAATCTGGTCGCCGGCGCCGTTCCGGGGACGGGCGACTGCACCAAGTGCCATGGCGCCTACTTCGCCAGCCACACCTCCATCGATCACAGCGCGACGGTGGCCCTGGCGGCCAACTGCGCCGACTGCCACGCGGCCACGGCCGGAGACGCCACGACGGTGCCGGTGAGCGGCGCCAACAACAGACTGCACGATTCCTGCGCCGTCTGCCATGCCGCCGACGGCAAGCTGACCGGCCGCCTGGCCGTCGGTTACAACGGCGGCACCGATGGCGGCACCGATGGCGGCGGCAATTGCGCCACCTGCCATTTCAACGATTTCGCCGCCCAGCCCCACAAGGTCGTTGGTCATGCTTCGATGGTGGCCGGACTCGCCAGGTGCGTCGGCTGTCATCCCGGTACCGCCGGCGACGGCACGGGTGTGCCGATCAGCGGCGCCAGCAGCAAGATCCACGACTCCTGCGCCTCCTGTCACACCGCCAGCGGCCGGTTGATCGATCCGGCAACCTCGCCGCTGGTCACCGCCATGCCCAAGGGCACCGGCTTCGGCGGCAGCGACGGCGGCGGCAACTGCGGTGTCTGCCATACCGCCTTCATCGCCAGCTTCTACAGTTCGCACGGTCAGCCCAACCATATGACCGCGGGCTATGTCACCAGCACCACCGACAGCAGCTGCGAGACCTGTCACAACGACGCCGACACCGTCTTCGGCAGCCGCAACCATCACGTCAACTGTTTCCTCTGCCACCACATGTCCACCGGCGAGATGCTCACCGGCAGCAGCGGCGGCGCGGTGGTGGGCGGCGGCAACTGCAAGACCTGTCATGTCGGCTACGCCGGAATCACTGCCGCCGGACACGACAGCAGCGCCGTTCACGACAAGCGGGCCATCTCCTGGAGCGGCACCGCTCTGGTCTGCAGCCACTGTCATTCCAGCGACACCAGCGTCGTCGGCAGAAAGGGGTCCGGCAGTCTGGCCAGCCAGGCCAACGTCGACGCGCTGCACGGCAGAAACTGGGACGGCACCGCCATGGCCAACAACTGCGAGCTGTGCCACTGGTACCAGGCCGGCTGGGCGAATCCGGAAGGGTTGCCGGCCGCGGCCAGTGTTTCCTCGTACATCGCTTCCGGCAAGGCCGGCACCCAGATCGCCTGCACCGACTGCCACGGCTACAACAGAATCGACCACGGCAGCCATCCGGACAGCGCCTTCGGCTGGAGCGGCACCTGCGGCAACTGCCACAGCGGCGCCAATATCGCCAACGATGTCCACAAGGCGAAATGCGTCCTCTGCCACGTCTCGCCGTCCACCGGCAACTACGCGAGGCGGGCGGGCACCGACGGCAGCGCGGTGGGGGCGACTTCCGCCGCCACCTGCACCACCTGCCACAGCACCGCGACCTACCCGACCGGCGGCATCCACCACGACACCGCCCGTGCGGCCAACAACAGGTGCACCGACTGCCACGCCGCGGTCAACCATGCGGCCATGGTGGCCAACGTCTCGCCGTGCTCCAGGTGTCATACCGGTACCGCCGGCACCGCCGGCGGCGTGCCGGTGTCGACCGCCGGCTCGATGGTGCACGATTCCTGCCGCACCTGCCACACCTTCAACGCCGGTAAGCGCGGCATCCTGGTGAACTTCACCAACCAGCGCGGCGTCAACGGTTCCGGCAGTCTGCCCGACGGCGGCACCATCGGCGGCAGCAACGGCGGCGGCACCTGCAAGGCCTGCCATACCGCGGCGAGCGCCTCGGGATACCATCATAACGGCAACCGCACCGCGGTCGGGGAGTGCGAGTACTGCCATGCCGATCCGCGCGGCGCATGGTCCGCCGTTCGCCCCGGCGATGCCAACAGTGCCGGCACCGCTATTACGGGTGCAGGCACGCTGATGCCGACGCAGCTTCCCTGCGTCAACTGCCACGCTGCCTTCGGCGGCGGCAACCTGACCATCACCAAGTACAGCCGCGCCACCTACACCAGCCTGGCCACGGACTGGACGCGGGCGACGGTGCACACGATTCCGAACAGTGCAAGCCAGATCAACAACTGGGGTATCTGTCTCGACTGTCACAACAACCCGAACAACGCGACGAGCCCGCAGGTGAACATCTGGCACGCGCGTCCGGACAAGAACGGCGGAGCAGGCTGGGCGCTGGGCACGACCCGCTACCAGCGCAGTCGCTGCAACGGCAACGAGGCGCGCTATGCGGCCGGCCGCGCCTATGACGGCAGCGGCGGCTCGGGCAGCGCGGTGTCTTCGAACATCGGCGCCTTCAACATCTTCCGGAACGACTACTACATCCCCTCGGGCAAGCCCGGCAGCAACAACTGCGCCTCGGTGCGCAGCGAGTACGATTCCAAGCCCAATTCCACGCCGAACTTCGTGCGGATCACGATTCCGGCGGTGGTTCACAACGGCAACATGGCCAACCAGCAGGTGCCGGTATTCGGAGCGAAGACGGCCAACCAGGGTACCGCCCTGGCCGCGGCGGACAACATCTCCGTGCTGTCGGCGCTCTGGAACGGCAGCGGCCTGACCGTGACCGCCACCCACAGCGTGGGCGCCTGCTCGACGCTTACCGCCAGGTACGGTGCAGTCACCCAGACGATGAGCGGTACCACCACCTGCACCGCCACCCTGAACGGCGTGAGCTACCCGGCCGGCGGCACCACGGTGGACGTCACCACCTCCAACAGCTCGGGGATCAGCGTGCTCGGCTACCGGATCACCGACGGAACCGCCATCACCTCGGCCTCGGCGGTCAACGACAGCATGACGGTTTCCCCGAATGGGACGACCAATCTGGATGTCATGGCCAACGACAGCGGCACCGGCATCTATATCTACAGCGTCACCCAGCCCGGTATCGGTTCGGTCGCCATCGCCGGCGATAACATGAGTATCAATTTCACCGGCAGCGGAGTGCAGGGCGCCACCAGCTTCACCTACAAGCTCGTCGGCACCACGGGCTGGTCGTCGACGGCGACGGTGACCCTGACCGTGGCATCCAACCAGGCGCCGACGGTGGTGAACGATGCGTATACCGTGACCACCTCCACCACCACCGGGATGAACGTCCTTGTCAACGATTCCGACAGCGATGGACCACAGTCGCTGACGGTGAGCGCGGTGGGTACGCCGAACTGCGGCTCGGTGGTGAACAACGGAACGAGCGTCAGTTATACCGCTCCGGCCACCACCGGTACCTGCACTTTCTCCTACACCGTCTTTGACGGGATCAACTCGGTGGTCGGCACGGTGAACGTGACGGTGAACAACCCGCCCTATGCCGATTGGACCGAAACCTTCGCCGGCGCTGCCGATGCGACCCTGCTCAGTTCCCAGTCCCTCGGCGTCCAGTGGTCACCGGGATCGAGTAACGTCTCGGCCAATTGCTGGTTCACCGACACCAATACCACCGGCTCGGGCAATACCGGCCTCACCGCTGGCAACCCGGCGCCGTACCTCTACCTCGAGGCGTCGACCAGCAGCTCGCCGAGTTGCACCTACAACATCGGCGACCAGTTCTGGCTAGAGAGCCCGGACCTGCCGGCCAACAACCATACCTTCACACTGTCCTTCGACTGGAACTACGAATCGACCCAGGCGAACGGCCGGACCATCAGAGTGTACTACCGGAACGGCACGGGTGGTGCCTGGACACAGCTTGGCAGCGCCATTGCCAGCGCACCGCGCGGCACTTCGGCGGCGTGGGCGTCGAGCGGCACGATCAATCTGGCCGGTGTGCTGAACCAGACGGGCAGCAGAGTGAGGATCCATGTGACCGCTGATACCAACAATTACGAAAACGACGTGGTCTTCGACAACATCCGCATTGACGGCACCCCGTAATTCCGTTTCTCAATCAAGAGGAGAACACGAAGAGCGAGCAGCGAGGAGACAGTACACGAGGTGCGGCGAGGAGCCGCGCAGCACAAGCGACAAAGGTAGCGTTCGATTTGGTACTGGAATTACGTGGGGTTGCGGCACTGCTGCGCCACCAGGGCAGGCACGCTTTGCGGCGGCAAGGTGCAGGGGAGTTTCGCCCACAAGCTCGCCAACCGCAAAAAGTGCGATTTTTTCAACAGTCCCCATTCCCTTCGCGGCAGCATCAGCTGATCCAGGTGCGGATGATGCAACCGGCAGGGGCATCGCGCGCCCCGCATCCGATCAAAGCCCTTCTTGCAGGCCACGGCGCCGGCTCAGGCGTGCAGTTCCGCGCGGATCTTTTCGAAGGTGTGCTGATGGATGAGGAAGGCGTCGACGATGTCCGGGTCGAAATGCTCGCCGCGCAGGTCCCTGATGATCTCCAGGGCCTTCCTGTGGGGGTAGGCCTCCTTGTAGGCCCGTTTCGAGGTCAGGGCGTCGTAGACGTCGGCCAGTGCGACGATCCTGGCGGAGAGGGGGATCCTGTCGCCGGCCAGGCCGAAGGGGTAGCCCTGGCCGTTCCACTTCTCGTGGTGATGGAAGGCGATCTCCTTGCCCAGGGTGAGGAAGGAGGTGTCCTTCATGTGGGCGTCGACGGCGGATAGCGCGTTGCCGCCGATGAGCGGATGTTTCTTGATCTCCTCGAATTCTTCGTCGGTCAGGCGCCCCGGTTTGAGCAGGATCCGGTCGCTGACCCCCACCTTGCCGATATCGTGGAGGATGGAGGAGACGTAGATGTCCTCCACGTACCGTTCGTCGATATAGTCCCGGTAGTTGGGATGGTTCGCCAGTTCGAGCGCCAGGATGCGGGTGAATTCCCGGATGCGTTCGAGATGCCTGCCGGTGTCCTCGTCCCGGTATTCCGCCAGCTTGGCGAGACCGAGGATGACGCCGGTCCGGGCTTCCTGGACGTTTTTCAGCGACTGGATGAGCTGGCGTTCCATCATCCGCCGTTCGGTGACGTCGCGGAGGATGCCGCGAAAGCCGGTGGAGCGGTATTTGGCGTCCCGGATGAGGGAAGCCGACATCTCGATGATCCGCTTGGCCTTCCTGCTGTTTTGGAATTCGCATTCGAAGGTGGTCACCGCCTGCTCGTCGTCGGCCACCCTGCTGAAGAGCCGGTCGGCCTGCTCCAGGTAGTCCGGGGCGACGAATTCGGTGATCGGCCGGCCGATGATCTCGGGGTGGCGGTAGCCGAGCATCCTGCTCATGGCGTCGTTGGCAAAGCTCAGCCTGCGGTCCATGCCGATTTCGTAATACCCTTCCTCGATACTCTCCAGGATGTTGCGGTACTTATCCTCGCTTTCCCGCAGGGATTCCTCGGCCTGGCGCCGTTTGCGGATGGAAAACTGGGCGTGGGAGCCGAACATCAGAAAGAGGCAGCCGACGATGACCGCGTCGTAGATCCCCTGGGAGGCGAAGGCGCCGGCGGCGGAAGAGAGAGTCAGATTGCGATGGTCGAGGAGGAAAAAGCCGAACTTGATGCACCAGTAGAGAAGTGCGAGCCCGATGCCGAACCACAGCATCGAGTCGGCCAGACGGTCGAGATTTTTCTTCATCGGGGTGTTCTTGGCGTCCGAGTAGGGGGAACTATTCCCAATATGATACGAAATGGGGGGGGAGGATGTACAGCCCGGCGACGCGGAAGGAAAAAAATGGTGGGCGGCGGCACCAGGATCAGTCGACCGCCACCACCCTGCCGGCCGCGACAAAGGCGAGATACGCCTCGATCCGGCCGGCGGCGAGCTGCAGCAAGCGGGCAAGGGCCTGACGGTAGAGGAGAATCTGTGGCCGATACTCCTGGACAAGCTCTGCCAGGGCAACGGCGCCGGCCACTTCGTTGGATTTGAAATCGACCAGCACCGCTCGAACCGGTTTACCCCCCTCCCGGTGGATCACCACCCGGTCGAAGATGCCGGCCAGCCAGCGGCCCTCCACCACCACGTCGAAGGCCTGTTCCCGCCAGAGCAGCACATCCCCGGCCGGCCGCCGCAGCAGTCCACGGATCTCCGGGGATGCCAGGGCCTGCCGGAACATCGCCGCCGCCTGCCGTGCCAGGTCGGGATCCGTCGCCCGGCCGCCCATGCCGGCGGCGATCATTTCCTCAGCCGGACAATCCTCCAGCCATCCGACCTGTTCCAGCAGTTGATGGAGCAGGCTGCCGAGGGCGAGCCGCCGGCCGGTTCCCCCGGCGAACAGGGTCGCCGCCGAAGACTGCTGCCTGCCGGAGGCCGAAGGCCGCAGGCGCGGCAGGCCGGTTTTTGCCGGCCGCCGGCCAGGTTGCGCCACCGGCGGAGCCTCCCGGGTTCCGGCGGGCGCCGGCGGCAGGGAGCGGTGCCAGTCCGGTTCGCCGTGGGTGGAGAGTACCCGGGCGGCGACCCTGCCGAAGGGGATTTCCTCGCCGTCGCCCTTCCAGGGATCGCCGGTCAGGCTTTCCCGGCAGAGAGCCGCGGCGGTGTAGGCGGTGGGATTCTGCCCCTGGGAGGAGACGATCAGGTACAGTCCCCGTTTCGCCCTGGTGAGGGCGACATAGAGCAGGCACAGTTCGTCGAAGGCGGCGGTGGCCCGGCGATGGTCGAGAAAGGCGGCCAGCTTCGGATCGAGCATGGCCACCGGCCGCCGCGGCAGGCAGACCATGCGCACCGTGTCGGCATCGACGAAGCGGCAGACGGCCGGCAGGGTGTCGCTGTCCAGGCTTCCGTCCTGAAGGTCGGGCAGGATGACGATATCGAAGCCCAGGCCTTTGCTCTGGTGGATGGTCATCACCCGCACCGTCCCCGCACCGGCTTCTTCCTTGAGCCCCGCACCGGCGACGGCTTCGAGGAAACCGTCCGGATCGCCATCGGAGCCCGTCGGCGACCGGTCATGGAGCATGGCGGCGGTGACGAGTTCCTCCAGGCGACGCCTGCCGAAACCGTCCAGGGGCAAGCGTTGCCCCCATTTTTTCAGGAAGGGGGCAAAGCCCTCGTCGGCCACCGCGGCGAGAGCCCCGGCCGGCAGCGCCGCGTACCCGCCCTCGGCGGTGATCCAGGGATGCAGCGGGCTCATTTCCAGAATGCGCCGGCTCATGGTGTCGCCGGGGTGGGCGGCGAAACGGATCAGTTCGCAGAGGACGGTGACCACCGGGTTGTCGGCGAGCCGGCCTACCCCCTCGTGCACCACCGGCAGGTCGGGGCAGAGTTGGCGGAGCAGGTTGGCAAGCTCGACTCCCTGGCGGTTGCTGCGCACCAGCAGCGCGCAGCTCAGCCCCCGCCGCACCGGATCGAGGTCGTTGAGCAGCGCCGCCGCCAGCCGGTAGCGGTCTTCGCTGTCCGCCTTCTTCTTCCCCTCGGCACATAAGGGTTCCAGCAGCATGGCGCAGCCGCGGGCCTCCACCTGCGCCGCACTGGCATGTTCCCCCCAGATGTCTGCCCAGCGGCGGCGGGTGAAATCCGGCAGGGCGGCGGGCAGGCGGCCGAAGACCGCGTTGACGCAATCGATGACCGGCGGGCAGGATCGGTACGACAGGTTGAGGGGCATGCGCTCGATGGCCTCGCCGTAGTGGTCGAGGATCATCCCGAACAGTTCGGCGTTCCCCTGACGCCAGCCGTAGATGGCCTGTTTGACGTCGCCGACGTAAAAAAAACTGCGGCCGGGGCCGTCGTCCTGGATCACCTCGTCGGCGAGGTTGGCCAGCATCAGCCACTGCAGGGTGCTGGTGTCCTGGAACTCGTCCAGCAGCCAGTGGTCGAGGGAGGCGTCGAGGCGGGCGTCGATGTCGGGACGCTGGAACCTTTCCCGGGCGAGCAGCCGCTGGACGTCGTTGTAGGTCAGCTGGCCGCGTCTGCGGATCAGCCTTTCGTAGGCGGTCTCGTAATCGGCGACCAGCCGGTGGATGCCCTGGGCGCGGGCCGCCGCCGCGCTGAGCTCGGCATCGAAAACCCGCCGCAGCAGGCCGGTCAGCAGCCGGCAGCCGTTTTCGTCCAGTTCGACGGTAGAGCGCTCCATGGCGAGCACCGCCCGGCCGGCCAGCAGGTCGGGCATCGCCTCACCGGCCTTTTTCAGCAGGTATTCGAGGGGCCATGACAGCGGAACGGCGGGGTCGAAGGCGGTGACTTCCTCGACAAACCTCTGCCAGCGTCCCAGCAGCGCGGGTTTCACCTGCGGTTCCACCAGGGCGAGCAGGGCGGCGCCGTCGGCGGCGGGGTCGGCACCGTCCGGACCCCAGCGCGGCAGGGGGGGCACTCCCCAGAAGGCGGCCTCCGGCTGCTCGAGATAGAGATCCTGGCAATCGGCGATGAATTCGGCCAGCAAGGTGGACAGCCGCCGTTCTTCGCGGCCGAAGCTGGCTTGACGGAAGGCGGTGCGGAAGGCCTCGCTTTCGCCGCTGGAGGCCAACAGCCGCGTAATCACCTGCCGCTGCAGGAAGATGGCGGTGCCGGGATTGTCATCGATGATGGTGAAGCCACCGCCGATGTGGAAGTGCAGGGGGAAGGACTGCAGGATGCGGATGGCGAAGCTGTCCAGGGTGCCGACGGTGAGGCGGTGCAGGCCGGCGAGCAGCCGTTTCAGATCGGCCAGCGCCCGGGCGCGCGGATATGGGGCGCCGATGAGGGTTCCGACCGCGGCCGCCGCCGATTCGTCTCCTGCCGCCCGGGCCAGGTAGGCGATCACCGAGGCGAAGATTTCCGCCGCCGCCTTGCGGGAAAAGGTCAGGGCGACGATCCGCTCCGGACTGGCGTCCCTGGCCAGCAGGCCGATATAGCGGTGGGCGAGATTGTAGGTCTTGCCCGAGCCGGCCGAGGCGGCGATGGCGAGGTTCTTGGCCATCAGCTTCATGGCTGCCCCCTTGTCCGGAACCAGTCGGGGATGCGGAAACAGGATTCGGCCGGTCCGGAGAACAGCTCGGCGAAGTCGTCGTGGCGGGGGGAGGGCGCGGGCGGCCAGAAGACCCCGGCGGCGATATCGCGGACCACGCCGCGGGCGCAGGCGAGGGCCGAGGCGAGCAGGCCGTCGGTAAGTCCTTCCCAGACCTGCAGGCCGCTTTCGCTGATCGCCTTGGGCAATACCCAGTAGGCGAGTTCGGTGTTCGCACCGGTGGCGCCTTTGGCCGCCAGCATGTGCAGATACAGGGGCAGCTGCAGGTCGAGCCAGGCCTTTTCCCTGCCGTCGACCTCGGTGACGGCGTAGGTCGGGGTCTGGCCGGCCGCCCGGCCAAGGTGGGCGGTCAGAGGTTCCTTTGCCCGGTCGCCGGTCTTGTAATCGATGATCCGCAGGCTGCCGCTCCGCCGGTGCCGGTCGATCCGATCGATGCGGCCGACCACGGTGAGACAGTCCAGCCGCAGTTCCCCTTTCTCCTCGATGGCGAGGATCTCCCAGCCATCGGCGGCGAGTTGCGCCTGGAGCCGGGCGGCGGCGGTCAGGCGCCGGCGCAGGGTGTCCATCTGCCAGGCCACCACCGCCGGCAGCCGTTTGCCGAAGCGGCCGCCGACGTGGACGCGGAGGCGATCTTCGAGAAAGGCGGCGATGGGACCGGGATCGGCACAGGACCAGATCCGTTCTTCGCGTCCCATGTCCTCCAGGGCGGCATGGGCGAGGGTGCCGAAATCCAGGGCGTCCAGTTCCGTCTTGGAGGCGTCCAGCCGTTCCATGCCGAGAACCCGCCGCAGATAGAAGCGGAAGGGGCAGTCGAGATACTCGCCCAGTGCCGTCACCGACATGCGCTCCGGTGGCTGATACGGTCCGGCCGGCAGGGTGAGGGGAAAGGGCGTCGTCCTCGCCGGGGCCGGAGGCGGCGGCGCCGGCGAGGCGAACAGCCGTGCCGCCCGGCCGGCGAGTTCCTCATCCGGGCAGCGGAACAGCAGCCGGGAGGGCAGGAGTGGTTCCCCCCGCAGCGACCGGCGACCGAAGGTCAGCACGATCGCGCCGCCGCCGTGCCGTCGCTCGTTGACCGCTGCGGCGAGCAGCAGACCGTCACGAGCGGCGATAAAGGCTTCGTCCCGCAGACCGATGCTGCCGGCGAGGGAATCGGGGAGAAAGGGGCTGTGCCGGAGCCGGGCCGGCACCCGGCCCTCGTTCATGCCGGCAATCACCAGCACCGGCGCATCCTGCCAGGCGTTTTCCAGCCAGCCGCCCACTTCCAGGCTGGCGGGGTCGTGGGCCGGGTAGATGGTCGCATCCGCCAGCCGTTCCAGCAGCAGGTCGAAGAGATCCTGGCGGTCGAGGGTGAAGTCGTGCAGCCGGCTGCATTCGTCGAGCAGGGTGCGCAGCTGCCCGGCGCTCTGGCGGAAGAGATGGCCGGCGTCGTCGTCGTCGATGCGCCGGTTGCCGTAGACCGTAGTGAGCAGTTCTTCGACCGCCTCCGGCAGCGATTGTCGGCGGAAACGGTGCAGCAGGTCGCCGAGGCCGGCAAGTGCGCGGCGAAGCGCCGGGTTGCCGCCTGGGTGTTCGAACAGATCCTCCATGCGTTCCGGCAGGATTTCCCCCATCCGTTCATCGAGGGCCTGCAGCAGCGCGGCCCCGGAACAGCCGGCGTGGTCGGCGAGCCAGGCGAGCGCGTCGCCGTGCCGGCAGAAAAGGGCAAGATGGCGGCCACTGCCCGATTCGACGAGATCGCGGAACAATCGGAGCAGCAGGACCACGCCGTGCCGGGATACGGGGGTGCCGGCCGGGTCGTAGGCATCGATACCGGCGTCGGCCAGGGTGGCGAGCAGTTGCGGCACCAGTTCCGGATCGGCAACGCACACCGCCGCGGCCTGATCGCCGGCGCCAGCCAGGGCGGCGACAACGGCCTGGGCCTGGCCGGCGGGATCGTCGGCGGCGACCACCTCCGCCGCCGGGGCGGAGAGATCGATGGCACCGGAGTTCCAGCGGGAGGGAAGGGGACGGCCCCAGGGGTCGAACCCGGCTGATTCCTCTGCCGGCGCATGGATCAGGATATCCACCGGCAGGGAGAGTCTGGCCATGGCGGCGACCGCAAGGGGCAGGGGATCAGGGACCGCGGCGACCACCAGCCGGCGGACCTTTGCCGGCAAACGCGGCCGTTGTCCGAGAGCGAGCCGGGCCGCGGCCGGATCCGCGGCACCAGCGGCGGCGACCGCCTGCAGGTAGAGCTGCTCGATCGCGGCCAGCTCCCGCCACAGTTCCGGTTCGCGGAGGCGGTCGGCGGCGGCGGCCATGGCGCTTGCCACCGTGTGGCCGCCTTCGACCAGGGCCGACTTGAGGTCGCGCAGCAGCCTGCCGATGGTCAGTGCCCAGCCGAAGTTCTTCGCTTCCGGCTGGGAAGGAAAAAGCGCCGGGTAGGACGGTGTCGGCAGCTTCCGCGCCACCGCGGCCCAATGGGCGAGTTCGGCGGCGGCGCAAAGGCAGTCGATCCCGTGCCGGCCGGGATCGATGAGATAGGCCGGGGTCTCGATGGCAGGGGGAAGCAGGCCGGCGCCGCGGCCGGCGGCGGCCCGCACCAGGGCTTCGCGCAGCCGGCGGCCGGCGCCGCGGGTGGGAACGATGACGAGGAGGGGGGAAAGATCGAGGAGCGGACCGTCGAGACCATCGAGCAGGAAACGGCAGACGCTCTCCGGCAGCGGTCGCCGCCAGCCGAGGAAGGTGCGGCGGGGCGAGATGCCGGCCTGGGGGGTCACCGTTCGATCCCGTACTCGTAGGGCAGGCCGGTGTTGCTGCAGTGCAGGAGAAAGACGCGCAGTTCGAACAGGTTGTCCACCCGGAAGCGGACTTCCCAGTCGCCGATCTGGCCGCCGTGGGTGGTGAGCAGGTCGATGGCGAGGATCTGCACCTGCGCCGGCGCCGCCCCCAGCATCATCAGAAAGCGGTTGCGGGGCGCCCGCAGGAGAAGCAGGGACTGCTCCATCTCCACCGCCGTCTTCTTCAGGTTCCAGCGCACGGTCACCACGTCCTCCCGGCTGAATTTCAGCGAGGCGAGCCGGTTGCAGCCCTTGCGGTGCACCGACAGGCCGCGCT
>JBFLZZ010000065.1:0-19338 GCA_040755255.1 Thermodesulfobacteriota bacterium | reverse complement strand
CTGGGCGGCGGTGGTTGCCGCCGGTTTCTTGCGGCGCGGTCTGGAGCGGCGGCGGCCGGGTTTCTTTTCGCTGGATTCGCCGGGTGGGGTGGGTTCGGTTTTTTCTGGTTGGTCGGTCATGTGCGGTTCGCGCGGTAGTAGGTGATGGAATTGTGGCAGATGGCGGTTATCCGCCCTGTCTGGAGGAGATGTTCGAGCATCGGTGTTGCCCGCTCGGGAGAAAGCCCCGTGGCCGCGCAGATCTCTTCGAGCGGGCAGGGACGTCGTGACAGCAGGGCAACTATACCGTGTTCATTGCTGTCGTGAAAGGTTTTTTCCTCAATACTGGGCGGAGTTGCAATAATTTCGGCCCGGCTGCCGAGCCGTTGCCGGAAGCGGTGCAGTGTGTTCTCGTCCACCGGCCGGGCGTCGGCCTGTCGCGGCGGCCGGACGACGGTGTTGAGCTGGATGCGGTCCGGCTCGATCCTGCGAACGGCCTGTTCGAGAGCGTCGAGGTCGGCTTCGCTGTCGTTGACCTCCGCGACCAGGAGGACCTCCAGCCAGATCTGCCCCGGGTATTCGCGGCGAAATTCCTCGAGACCGGCGATGATCCCGTCCAGACGGAGGGAGGGATGCGGTCGGTCCACCTGCTGGAAACTTGCCTCACGGGCGCTGTCGAGAGAGGGGATGACGATGTCCGCCTGCAGGCAGGCGCGCCGGACCGCGGCTTCTGCGAACAGGGAACTGTTGGTGAGGATGGCCACCGGTTTGGCCGGCCAGCGCTGCTTCAGTTCGGCGATCAATCCGCCGAGGCCGGCGTGCAGGGTCGGCTCGCCGCTGGCGGTGATCGTGAACAGGTCGAAATGGTCGAGCCCCCGTTGCCGCACCAGTTGTTCGATCTCGGCGATGATCGCCGCAATCGGCGCATAGGTCGCCCGTTTGGCGGAGATGGCGTTCTTGGCGCCGACCTCGCAGTAGATGCAGTCGAAGGAGCAGATCTTGCCGGGAACGAGATCGATGCCCAGCGAGCGGCCGAGACGGCGGGAGGAGACTGGTCCGAACAGGTATTTCATGGTAAGGGGGCAGCCGCACCCCATCGTTGCGTGATCAGCCCGGCTCGCATAGCCTCGCCATTGCTCGCCGGTCTGCCTGCGCAGATCCGGGGCACCTCCAGATGGTGACGGACGGCGGAACTTTCCTCTCCCCGGCCTCGCGGCGAACGGGTACCTTTGCTGGCCGGCCCTGTAACTGCCTGTAATTTCGTTGCCGGATGCCCCGCTCCGTGACTTTTTGCAGAGTTGTCATAATTCACGGAAAATACAAGGCAAAGCCCGGCGCGGCAAGCATTTTCGCCTTGACACCGCAGGGGGCGGCGCGTAAGTATTATCCTCCGGTCCGCCCTGCACCGTTCATGTGTCCGCACCGGTCGATTATCCGGACCGGGACCGGTTCCTCAACCCAAGATACGTAAGGAAACATCATGCGAAGCGATGCCATGAAAAAGGGCCTGGAGCGGGCGCCGCACCGTTCCCTGCTGAAGGCCATGGGCTATACCGACGAGGAAATCGGCCGGCCGATCATCGCGGTCGGCCACGCCCACAACGAGATCATCCCCGGCCACATCCATCTGAATCTGATCGCCGACGCGGTCAAGGCCGGCATCCGCATGGCCGGGGGCACCCCGGTCTCCTTCGGCACCATCGGCGTCTGCGACGGCATCGCCATGAACCACAGCGGCATGAAGTACTCCCTCGCCAGCCGGGAGATCATCGCCGATTCCGTCGAGATCATGGCCCAGGCCCATCCCTTTGACGGCATGGTGTTGATTCCCAACTGCGACAAGGTCGTGCCCGGCATGCTGATGGCGATGCTCAGGGTCAACATCCCGGCCCTGATGGTCAGCGGCGGGCCGATGCTCACCGGCCGTTTCCAGGGCAAGGACGTGCATCTGGTCAGCGTCTTCGAAGGCGTTGGCAGGGTGAAGGCGAAGACCATGACCGAGGCCGAGCTGGAGGAACTGGAGAACGCCGCCTGCCCCGGCTGCGGCTCCTGCGCCGGCATGTTCACCGCCAACTCGATGAACTGTCTCACCGAGGCCATCGGGCTCGGCCTGCCCGGCAACGGCACCATCCCGGCGGTTTCCGCCGCCCGCATCCGGCTGGCCAAGGAAGCGGGCATGGCGATCATGGCCCTGGTGACCGGCGACATCCGGCCCCGCGACATCGCAACGCTAGCCGCCTTCGAGAACGCGATGGCGGTGGACATGGCGCTGGGCTGCTCCACCAACACCGTCCTGCACGTGCCGGCCATCGCCCACGAGGCCGGCATCGAGCTTCCCCTCGAACTGTTCAACGAGGTGAGCGGCCGGGTGCCGCACATCTCCTCGCTCATCCCGGGCGGTACCCACAGCATGCAGCAGCTGCACGAGGCGGGCGGCGTCCAGGCGGTGATGAAGGAACTGCTCGCCGGCGGCATCCCCATGCATCCCGAGGTGATGACGGTGACCGGCCGTACCCTCGGCGAGAACCTCGAGACCGCCATGGTGCGCGATCGCGAGGTGATTCGGCCGGTATCCGACCCCTACCACAAGCAGGGCGGCATCGCCGTGCTCTGGGGCAACCTGGCCCCCAACGGCGCCGTGGTCAAGCAGTCGGCGGTGGCGCCGGAGATGATGACCCACAGCGGCCCGGCGCGGGTGTTCGATTCCGAGGAAGAGGCGCAGCGGGCGATTCTGGGCGGCGCCATCAAGGCGGGCGACGTGGTGGTGATCCGCTACTGCGGCCCCAAGGGGGGGCCGGGCATGCCGGAGATGCTGTCGCCCACCTCGGCGATCATCGGCATGGGGCTCGGCCGCAGCGTGGCACTGCTCACCGACGGCCGTTTCAGCGGCGGCACCGCCGGCGCCTGCATCGGCCATATCTCGCCGGAGGCCGCCGAGGGCGGGCCCATCGGCCTGGTGGCCGAGGGGGACCGGATCGTCGTCGATATCCCGGGCCGCAGCCTCACCCTGGAGGTCGCCGGGGAGGAACTCGCCCGTCGCCGGCAGAACTGGCGGCCGCCGGCACCGAAAATCACCACCGGCTATGTGGCCCGCTATGCCCGGATGGTCTCCTCGGGGGCGACCGGTGCCATCCTCCGTGATGATTTCTAGCCGGCAGCGGCCACCGTATCGCAATGGCGGCCCGCGGGCCGCCATTGCCTTTCTTTTTCTGGCCGCCTGCCTCGTCGCCGCACCCGTGCGGGCGGAGACGGAGGAACCCTGGGAGATCACCGCCGACCGTATCGAGCATCTCAAGAAACCGGAGACGATTACCGCGGAAGGCGATGTCGTTCTGCTGCGGCGCCGGCCCGGCATGGCGCCTCTCGAAATCCATGCCGACTGGATGCGTTACCGCGTCGAGGACAATACCGTCCTGGCCAAGGGCGGGGTGAAGCTGGTCGCCGATCGGGAAACCCTGGAGGCCGAGGAGGCCTTTGTCGAGATCGACAGCCGCACCGGCACCACCAGAAAGACCACCATGTTCGTGCCGGAGAACAACCTGCACTTCCAGGGCGAGGTGGTGGAGAAGACCGGTGAGGTAACCTACCGCTTCATCGACGGCTGGGTGAGCGCCTGCCCGCTGCCCGCCGACGGCAGCAGTCCCGCCTGGCGCATCCACAGCGCGGAAACCGACCTGCGGGTGGACGGCTACGCCTTTCTGAAGCACGCCTCCCTGCGGATCAAGGACATCCCGGTGCTGTATACCCCCTACCTGATCCTTCCCGCCAAGACGAAGCGCGAAACCGGGCTGCTCTTTCCCGAATTCACCAATTCCCAGCGGGACGGGGCCGGCGCCCTCGTCCCCTTCTTCGTCAACCTGACCCCGAGCACCGATCTCACCCTGTATCCCGGCTACCTCGACCGCCGGGGAGGGATGCTCGGCACCGAGTTCCGTTACGTCGCCGACAGCCGTTCCCGCGGCACCTTCCGCGCAAGCTTTCTCGACGACTCCTTCAAGGATACCCCGGACGACGATTACCGCGGTGACGGCTATCTGCGCGAGACCAGGGCCCGCTACTGGCTGCGCGGCAAGGCGGATCATTCCTTTGCCGGGAACGTCTTCTTCCGCTATGACCTCGATCTTTCCTCCGACCGGGATTTCATCCAGGAATACCGGGACGGCATGATCGGTTACGATCAGGATAACGCCCTCGCCATCCGTGATTTCCATCGCGACTTCCTCGATCCCTCCATCCCTTTCCGCCAGAGTTCCCTCCAGTTCGGCAAGCGCTTTCCGGACAAGTTTCTCGGCGTCGAGGCGCTGGCGGTCCGGGACGTCTGGGGAGTGCCCGCGGCGGTGACCCCGCTGCAGGAGCTGCCGCGCCTGTATTTTTCCGGGGTGCAGCCGCTGCATGCCACCCTGCCGTTATCCTTCTCCTGGAGGGGGGATTACGTCAACTACTGGCGCGACACCGGCATCGGCG
Source organism: Thermodesulfobacteriota bacterium (assembly GCA_040755255.1). Classification (GTDB taxonomy): domain Bacteria; phylum Desulfobacterota; class Desulfobulbia; order Desulfobulbales; family S012-135; genus JBFLZZ01. The sequence goes on along the minus strand of JBFLZZ010000065.1, from coordinate 14,895 downwards.
GCCATCGCCTCGACCTGGCGCCGAAACTGGCCACCCGCCTGCCGTTGGGGCCCTATCTGGAAAACTCGGTGGGGGTCGGCCTCAGGGAAACCTTCTACCAGGTGGAACCCTACGGCGATGCCGTCTGGACCGCCGATCGTTTTCAGGACCGCAATCTCTGGAATTTCGACGCCAATCTGGGCACCGCCCTGGTGCGGCAGTTCGATGTCGACGCCGACCGCAGCCTGACCCACGCGTTCAGGCCGGAAATCGGCTACGCCTTCCAGACCGACAGGGAGCAGAGGGAGCTGCCGCGGCTCGATGCGGTCGACCGGGTTGCCCGGGCCAATCTCCTCGCCTACGGGGTGAGCAACTATTTCGACTGGAACGAGCCGGATGAAGAGGGGGTTCTCTCCCGGCGGACCTACGGCACCTGGAAACTGCATCAGCTCTACGACCTGCACGAGGCGCGGCGGGATGAGGGCGGCGCCTTCCGTCATCCCTTCTCCGACCTGCGTTCGGAGCTGGATTTCTACCCCCGCGAGGATATCCGGCTTCAGTACGACACCACCTGGAGCGTCCACGGCCAGGGGGTCACCCGCTACGATTTCATCGCCGGCTACACCGAAGAGGGACGTGACTCGCTGTTCGTGGTCTACGGTTACCGCCGTAATCCCGACCAGGAATATCCCTTTTTCTTCACGCCTATGACCAGGGAGTCCCTGCACACCCTGACCGGGTCGGCGACCAAGTACCTGCTCGACGAACGGCTGCGGGCGGATCTGTCGCTGACCCGCTCCCTCCACGACGACCGGACCGTCCGCTCGGCGGTGCGGCTGGTGTATGCGCCCACCTGCTGGTCGATGGAGCTGAATCTCGCCACCACCGAGGACGATACGAGACTGTCGGTACAGTTCAACCTGGCCGGGCTTGGCCAGATTGCCGGCCTGGGCTTCACCAGCTGGTAGACCGGCGCAGAACGGGCTGCCGACGGCACATTGACGGATAAGGAGCGACGATGGATTACGATGTGTTCAACGGCGATGCCGACGGCATCTGCGCCCTGCAGCAGCTCCGCCTCGCCGAGCCCCGCGCCGCCACGCTGGTCACCGGCGTCAAACGGGATATCCGGCTGCTGCGCCGGATCGACAGTGACGACTGCGACCGGCTGACGGTTCTCGACATCTCCCTGGACAGCAACCGCGACGACCTGCTGCGGCTCCTGCCGCGATGTCGGCAGGCGATCTATGTCGATCACCATTTTGCCGGCGACATCCCGGTGGCCGACCATTTCACCGCCCACATCGACCCGGCGCCGGACGTCTGCACCTCGCTCATCGTCGACCGGCTGCTGGGCGGTCGCTACCGCGCCTGGGCGGTGGCAGCCGCCTACGGCGACAACCTCCACGAGGCGGCGGCAAAGGCGGCCCGGACGCTGTCCCTCCCCGCCGACCGCCTCGCCGCGCTGCGGGAACTGGGGGAGTTGCTGAACTACAACGGTTACGGCAGGACGGTGGCGGACCTGCATGTGGCGCCGGACCGGCTTTTCCTGTCGATGCGGGGATTCGACGATCCCTTTGCCTTCATCGGCAGCTCGCCGGTGCTGCCGACCTTGCGCCAGGGCTTCCACGACGACATGGCCCGGGCGCGGTCGGCGGCCGCCGAGGTGGTGGACGGAGTGGGCCGGCTGTTCCACTTTCCCGACTCCGGCTGGGCGAGAAGGGTCGCCGGGGTGTTCAGCAACGAGATCGCCCGGGAGCGGCCCGATCTCGCCCACGCGCTTCTCGTCGACAACGGCGACGGCACCCTGATGGCCAGTGTCCGCGCTCCCCTGAGCCGAAAAAACGGCGCCGACGAACTGTGCCGTGCCTTCCCCACCGGCGGCGGCCGCGCCGGCGCCGCCGGTATCAATGCGCTGCCGACCGCGATGCTGGCGGATTTCCAGCGGGCGTTCGCGGCAACCTTTTCCAGGAGCACCCCATGAAGAGAATATGGCTGGCGGCACTGCTGGCGGCGATCCATTTCTGCACCCTGGCCGGCATTGCCGGAGCCGGGGAGGAGGCGGCGCCGCTGGCCGCCGATCTGGTCAGCGACGGGCAGCTCATCGACATCCACAGTGAACGCTATGAAGGGTTGTTCAAGGAGCTGCGGATCTCCCACGACTTCACCCAGGCCCAGCTCGTCGAATTGTTCGGCGGCGTGGCCATCAAGAAGCGGGTGCTGGAGCTGATGGACACCCAGTGGGAGGCCAAGCCTTATTACGAGTATTTTCCCCGTTTCATCACCACCCAGGTGATCCGCGAGGGGCAGTGGATGCTGGAAAAGCACCGGGAACTCCTCGATCGGGTGGAAGAGAGGTTCGGCGTCGAGCGGCAGATCGTGGTGGCGATCTGGGGCATCGAGTCCCGTTTCGGCAAGAACGACGGGGCCTTCGGCATGTTCCAGACCCTCAATACCCTGTTCGACGCCTACCCCCGCCGCCGCGGTTTTTATCGGAAACAGCTCATCGATTTTCTCGTCCTCTGCCGGGACAACGGCGTCGATCCCCTGTCGATCACCGGTTCTTACGGCGGCGCCTTCGGGCAGACCCAGTTCATTCCCTCCAGCTTTGTCCAGTATGCCGTCGACTTCGATGGCGACGGCAAGCGGGACGTCTGGAACTCAACCCCGGACGTCCTGGCCAGCATCGCCAATTATCTGCGCAAATTCGGCTGGAAAATGAAGGACCCGGTGTACGTCGACATCGGCTCCGAGCTGCGCAGCCAGGAACTGTTCGCCGCCTACAAGCAGGGGCGCAAGGGTTTTGTCGGCAGGGGGGTCATCGAAGCCGCCCAGTCGATGCGCCTGCCCGCGGTGGAGAAGGACGGCCGGCTGACAGTGGTCGGTCTCGAAACCGACAACCGGGGCGGCATGCGATTTGTCGCCGGCTATCCGAATTTCCAGGCGATCACCGCCTGGAACAATTCCAACCGCTATGCGATGGCGGTGACCGAACTGGCGGAGCGCTTCATCGGCAAGGGGCCGGTGGCGGACTGAGCAGCCCGGAGGAGGCGGTCCGCGCCCGCTCCCGATACATGGGGCACTTCTCGGTCTTGGCGAGGAACGGCGTGACGAAGCGTCCGGAACGGCCCGCAAACCCGCAGCCGGCCCGGGTGGTCTTTATGAAAAGAGCGGGCGGCCGCCGAGTCCGTTGGCCATCGGCATCGTTCTTTCGACCGCGAAGACGACAACGACAACCGTTCCGCTGCCGTTGCACTTCCAAGTAACTTCACGCTAACTGCCTGAATTTTCGTCAGTCGGCGCAAGGTTACTTTTTGGTAAACCTCGGCCGCGCAGACCGGGTGAGCCGCTGACAACGGACGTTTACCGCTGCCTCCAGCGGCACCGCCATGTTTTTCGAGAGGCGGAGCGCCGAAGCAATCCGGCATCCGTTCGGGTATTCCCGGACCCGATACAATAAAAAAAGGGGCGCATAAGGCGCCCCTTTTTTATCGGAATGACGATCGGGATCAACTGCCCAGCAGTTTGGCGACCCACTCCTTGCTGTTGCTGACCAGGCTGTCGACCACGGTCGGGTCGGCGAGGGTCGAGGTGTCGCCGAAGTCGTGCGCCTCGGTCTGGCCGGCGGCGATCTTCCGGAGGATGCGCCGCATGATCTTGCCGCTGCGTGTCTTCGGCAGGCCGTCCGAGTACTGGATGATCTCCGGTACCGCGATGGGGCCGATCTCGGCGCGGACGTGCTTTTTCAGTTCGGCCCGCAGCTCCTCGCTCCCGGCGACGCCGGCGGCGGTGGTGACGTAGGCGTAGATGGTCTGGCCCTTGATCGGATGCGGGGCGCCGACCACGGCCGCCTCGGAGACCTTGGGATGGGAGACCAGGGCCGATTCGATCTCGGCGGTGCCCAGCCGGTGTCCGGAGACGTTGATGACGTCGTCGAGACGGCCCATGATCCAGAAGTAGCCGTCCTCGTCGCGGCGGGCGCCGTCCTCGGGATCGTAGATGCCCTCGAAACGGGAGAAATAGGTCTTCTTGTAGCGCTCCGGCTGGCCGAAGACGCCGCGCAGGATGCCCGGCCAGGGTTTGCGGATCACCAGGTGGCCGCCTTCGTTCGGCGCCGCCTCGGTGCCGTCCTCCTTGTAGATGGCGGCGTCGACCCCGGGCAGCGGCCGGGTTGCGGAACCGGGTTTGAGCGGGGTGGCGTAGGGCAGAGCGGAGATGAGGATGCCGCCGGTCTCGGTCTGCCACCAGGTATCGACGATGGGCAGTTTGCCCTTGCCGATGTTGTCGTGGTACCAGATCCAGGCCTCGGGATTGATCGGTTCTCCCACCGAGCCCAACAGGCGCAGGGAGGAGAGATCGTGTTTCTTCGGCCAGCTGTCGCCTTCGCGCATCAGCGCCCGGATGACGGTGGGGGCGGTGTAGAAGATGTTGACCTTGAACTTTTCGCAGATCTGCCAGAAGCGGGCCGGATTCGGGTAGGATGGTACCGACTCGAACATCAGAGAGGTGGCGCCGATGGCCAGGGGACCGTAGACGATATAGGTGTGGCCGGTGATCCAGCCGATGTCGGCGGTGCACCAGAAGACGTCGTTGTCCTTGATGTCGAAGACCTGCTGGCAGGTGTGGGCGGCGTAGGTCAGGTAGCCGCCGGTGGTGTGGACCACGCCCTTGGGCTTGCCGGTGGAGCCGGAGGTGTAGAGGATGAAGGACATGTCCTCGGCGTCCATGCTTTCCGGCGGGCAGAGGTCGGTGACGCCCTCGGCGCGGACGGCGTCATGCCACCAGATGTCGCGGCCCGCCGTCATGGCGACCTCGTTGCCAGCCCTTTTCACCACCACGCATTTTTCGATGGAGGGGCAGTCTTTCAGGGCGCTGTCGGCGTTGGGCTTGAGCGGGATGACCTTGCCGGCGCGCAGCACCGCGTCCGAGGTGACCAGCACCTTGGCCTCGCAGTCCTGGATGCGGCTCTTGAGGCTCTGGGCGGAAAAGCCGGCGAAGACGACGCTGTGCACCGCGCCGATCCGGGTGCAGGCGAGGATGCAGATCGCCAGTTCCGGGATCATCGGCAGGTAGACGGAGACCCGGTCGCCCTTCTTGACGCCGAGGCCTTTGAGGACGTTGGCGAAGCGGCAGACCTCGGTGTGCAGCATCTGGTAGGTGTAGACCTTGACGTCTTCGTCGGGTTCGCCCTGCCAGATGATGGCGGCCTTGTTGCGGCGGCCGTCGGTGAGGTGCCGGTCGAGACAGTTGGCGGAGATGTTCAGCTTGCCGTTGACGAACCACTTCACCTCGGGCTTGTGGAAATCATAGTCGAGGACCTTGTCCCATTTCTTGTCCCAGCTGATCAGTTCTTCCGCCCGATCGCCCCAGTAGCCTTCGGGGTCTTCCATGGAGCGTTTGTACTGGGCTTCGTATTCGGCCATGCTTTTGACGCATGCCTGGTCACGGCCTTCGGCCGGTGGGTCGAAGACCCGTTTTTCCTGGGATAAACTGGTAATTTTACTATCTTCGCTCATGTGTCCTCCCTTTCTTTTTCTGAGCGGTTGTCGGCAGCTGCGGGCATCTTCGCCGGCGTGCGAGCTGCGCTGTGGATGCGGCAGGGCTTACCATCTTCGCGACAATTGCGTATTTCTACGCAATAGTTGTCATGAGGTCAAGGGAAAAAGTTCCGTTGCCGCGGGGGAGGTTTCGGCCACCGGTGGGGGTGGTGGGGTTTCTTCCTGAAATCGTTGTTTTTTTGTCGGGAACGGAATAGGCTGCCGGAAAGGAAAGGGGTTGGTCAATACTTTACTCAGTGGAACATTGTGGTACTCGTGAGCAGGATTTCCCTTTGGTTGCAGGTGGTGGTGCTGCTGGTGTGGGCCGTGCCCGGGGCGGCCGCGGCGGACGGCTTCGTCAGGGTGACCGACGGCGACCGCCTGCAGCTCCTCGACGACGGCGATCCCGAAGATCTCGGCAGGGCACTGGCCAACAGCCTGCGGTACTTTGCGGCCCGGCGGGAGGCGGGGGGGAGCGGGGCCGCTCTCGCCCAAATCGCCGAGGCCGGCGCTTTCGCCGAGGCGGCCGCCCGTTTCGCCGCCCTGCGGGAACAGCTTTCCCCGGGGGAGATCGGTCGCCGCTGGGCCGAACATTTCGATCTCTACCAGTGGCGGCAGGGGCTGCTGGTAACCGGCTATTTTGAACCGGAGCTCCGCGGCAGTCTTTGCCGGGACGGGACCTTCCGCTACCCCCTGTTCGGGGTTCCCGCCGACCTCGACGACTCCGGCCGCCGGTCCTGGCGGCGGCAGGAGCGGCTGCTCTATTCGTACCCGAGCCGCGGCCAGATCGAGGAACAGGGGCTGCTCTCGGGACAGGAGCTGCTGTGGGTCGACGATGCCGTCGCCCGTTTCATTCTGCACGTGCAGGGCTCGGGGCGGGTGCGTCTGCCGGACGGCGAAATTCTGCGGCTGCAGTATGCCGGCAACAACGGCCGGCCCTACCGCAGCATCGGCCGGCTGCTGGTGGAGCAGGGGGTCATGGAACTGAACCAGGTCAGCATGCCCCGTATCGAGGAGTATCTCCGGGCGCGCCCCGAGGAGGCCGGCCGACTGATGCAGGCCAACGATCGGTACATCTTTTTCCGTGCCAGCGCCACCGGCCTCGATGTCGGGCCGGCGGGCAGCCTCGGCTATCCCCTGGTGGCCGGTCGTTCGGTGGCCGCCGATCCCGCCGTCTACCCTGCCGGCGCCCTGGCTTTTCTCGTCACCACCCAGCCGCGTTTCGCCGAGGACGGCAGGTTGAGCGGCTGGGTGAGCCTGCGCCGCTTCGTGACCATCCAGGATGCCGGTGCCGCGATCACCGGTCCGGGCAGGCTCGATTTTTTCTGGGGTGCCGGCACCTACGCGGCACGGGCGGCGGGGATCATGAAGCAGCCGGGGCGATTGTACCTGCTGGTGCCGAAAGGGAGCGGGGGAACATAGCTCCTGGATGAGCTGCAGGACCTTTATTCCCCCGCGCCCGCATACGGTTGCCTCGGCGCTGACCACCGTTGTACAATGGGTAACCGTTCAGCAGGGAGGAGCAGGAATGAAGCAGCAGGAAATCGATTACTGGATAACCAGGATGCTGGAAAGCCACGACAATGTCTCCGATCTCAACATTACCGTCGGCAAGCCCCTGCAGGTGGAGGCCTCCGGCCAACTGGTGCCGGTACCCATCGAGCCGCCGGTGGCGGCGCTGACCCCTTTCCAGGCCGAAGTGTTCGCCCTGAACGTCATCGGCGGCAACAAGCGGCTGCTGCGGGACCTGGTGGCCGCCGGCTCCTGCGATCTTTCCTATCTCCTTGGAGACAAGGCCCGTTTCCGCGTCAACGTCTTCTCCCAGAAGGGCAATCTCAGCACCATCCTCCGCAAGCTCGAAGTCAGCATCCCCACCATCGCGACCCTGAACCTGCCGGGGGTCTTCCATGAAATGGCCAAGGAGATCAACGGCATGATCCTGGTCACCGGCGCCACCGGCTCGGGCAAATCGACCACCCTGGCCGCCCTGCTGAGCGCGGTCAACGATACCCGGCCGGTGCATGTGGTCACCTTGGAGGATCCCATCGAGTTCGTCCATCCGCACCGTAAGGCCACCTTCAACCAACGTGAGCTGGGCAACGACTTCGACGCCTTTGCCAGCGGCCTGCGCGCCGCCCTGCGCCAGGCGCCCAAGGTGATCCTCGTCGGCGAAATGCGCGACCGCGAGACCATGGAGATCGGGCTTACCGCTGCGGAAACCGGGCATCTGCTGCTGAGTACCCTGCATACCGTCGATGCCGGCCAGACCATCAACCGTATCCTCGGCATGTTCGAACAGGACGAGCAGACCCAGGTCCGCAACCGGCTCGTCGACACCCTGCGCTGGGTGGTCTGCCAGCGGCTCTTGCCCCGGATCGGCGGTGGTCGGGTGGCGGCCATCGAGATCATGGGCATGAACCTGCGGGTCAAGGACATCATCCTGAACGGCGAGACCGAGGACAAGACCTTCTACGACGTCATCGACGCCGGTGTCACCCAGGCCATGCAGACCTTTGACAAGCATATCCTGTCGCTGTACGAGGAGGGGCTGGTCACCGAGGATACGGCCTACCGTTACGCCTCGCGGCGCAGTTCCATCGTCCGCGGCATGGACAAGCTCAAGGCGGCCCGGGGAGAGGATACGTCGGAGATTTCCGGATTGCGCATGGAAACCGAGGAAAAACGCCGGGTTCTGTTCTGAAACCGCAGTGGAGGTGACAACGATGCAGTGCCCGTCCTGCAGGAACGATCTGAATTTTTCCGCCGCCCAGCAGGAAAAGATCAACGCGGCGCTGGCGGCGCTCAAGGAAGGGCAGAGCCTGAAGCTGCCCTGCCCGCACTGCCGGCAGACGATCACCCTCGGCGCCACCGCGCCGCCTGCTCCCAGGCCGAAACCGCTGGCGCGCAAGGACGATCCGGCGCCACCGCCGCCGCCGCCCGATCTGTCATGGCTCGCCTCGGGGGACTTCGAGGCGCAGGACGTCATCGAGGACATCCCCTACGTGCTGATCTGCAGCCGCGACGAGCAGCTGCGCTACACGGTTTCCGAGGCCTTCGCCGAGCTGGGCTACCAGCCGGTGTATGCCGATGCATCGGAGGACGCCGTCGCCAGGATGCGTTTCGATGCCTTCCGGGCGGTGGTGCTCGATGTCGCCTTCGAGGAGCGGCAGCTTGCCGACAACGGCTTTCATCGTCACATGAGCGCCATGCCCATGGTCAAACGGCGTGCCATCTATTACGTGGTCATCGGGCCGGGGCTGCACACCCTGTACGATCTCGAAGCCCTGACCCTTTCCGCCAACCTGCTGGTGAACGAGCGGGACCTGTCCCACCTGAACCTGATCCTGCGCAAGGGTCTCACCGATTACGAAGAACTGTTCGGCCCCTTCATCGCCGCCCTCGGCGACGGCGGCGGCAGATGATCCGCGGCCTCGGCCGCCGCTCCATCCGAAAAAACATGGATAACCGATGTACCTCCCCCATTATCGCCTGAAGGAGAATCCCTTCCAGATCAGCACCAACCCCGCCTACCTGTGGCTGGGGGAAAAGCACCGGGAAGCGCTGGCCACCCTGCGCTACGGCATCGAGGACAACAAGGGGTTTCTGCTGCTCACCGGCGATGTCGGCACCGGGAAGACCACCCTGATCAACACCCTCATCGGCTCTCTCGACGCCGGCGTCGTCGCCGCCACCGTGCCCGATCCCGGGCTCGATCAACTCGATCTCTTCTACTTCATCGCCGCCGCCTTCGGCATCGACGGTGCCTTTACCAGCAAGGGGCAGTTCCTCGTCCTCTTCCGCAGGTTCCTGCTGGAGGCGGACGCGGCGGGGAAAAAGGTGCTGCTGATCATCGACGAGGCGCAGCGGCTGACGCCGGAGTTGCTTGAGGAGATCCGCCTGTTGTCCAACATCGAGCTGCCGGACCGGAAACTGATCAACATCTTCTTCGTCGGCCAGAACGAGTTCAACTCCCTGCTGCTCCGGGTGGAAAACCGCGCCATCCGCCAGCGGATCACGGTCAGCTACGACATCCGGCCCCTTACCGCCAGGGAAACCTGGGAGTACATCCGCCACCGGTTGCGGGTCGCCGGCGCCGATCGGGAGATCTTCACCGCCGCCGCGGTGGCGCAGATCCACGGATATTCCAGGGGATATCCCCGGCTGATCAATGTCATCGCCGACCGGGCGCTGCTCACCGGGTTCGTCGAGGAGGTCCAGGAAATCGGGCCCAAGATCGTTCTCGAGTGCGCCGCCGAGCTCAGGATCCCCGCGCCCACCGCGCAGGAACAGCGTTATGTCGAGGAAACCCGGCGGCAGCTGCGCCAGACCCTGGAACAGCAGCAGGAGGAAAACGGCGTCGAGGAGGAAGCTGTGGCGCAGGCTGCCGTGCCGGCGGCGGTTCCACCGCCGGCCGCCGCTGTCGCACCGGCGAACATTACAGCCGCCGTGGAAAGGCAAGGGGAGGCGGAGCCGGTACCCGGCGGGCAGGCATCCGCCGTCGGCCGCCGGCTGGGAATCGCCGCCCTGCTGTTGCTCGCGGCGGCGGGGTCGGCCGTTTTCCTTTATCCGCGGCAGGCTCGGGAATTTTCCGACCGCTTTGCCGGAATGATGGAGCCCCTGCGCCAGCGGATGTCGCCTGCCGGCCGGATTCCGGCACAGCTACCACCCCTGGTGGCGCCGATCGCATCCCCCGCGCCCACAACGGTTCCGGCCGCAATCGTTCGACCGGATGTGGCGCCGCCGCCTCTTGAACCCGACCCCCTGCCCGTCGTTGCCGAAGGACAGCCGGCAGCGGCGGTGGAGGAGGCGGCGCCGGCTCCGATCCGGGAGGCAGCGGTCCCGCCCCAACCAGCCGCCGCTGCCGATCCCGCCCCTGTCGCCGGGGCGGGGGCGACGGTGGAACAGGAAGCGTCGCCACAGCCCGGGCCAGAGCTCGATCCGGGTTTTCTCGATCAGCGCCAGGCGGTGGGCTTCGCCTATGACGACAATACCCTGGGCGCGGACGGCATCGCGGTCCTCGATCGGCTGGTGGAACATCTGGAGGCCTTTCCCTACGAGATGATCACGGTCAACGGCTACTCCGACGCCCTTGGCGTGGAGAGCTACAACCGCAAGCTGTCCCGTTTTCGTGCCGATCTCGTCCGCGGCTATCTTCTGGGCAAGGGAATTCCCGTCGAACGGATCACCGTGGTCGGCCGCGGCTCCGCCGAGCCGGTGGCCGGCAACGACACGGCGCAGGGACGGCAGCGGAACCGGCGGGTGGAGATCGTCGTCAGCCGGTAAGGTATACAGGTCTTCTACGTCCTGCGGGACCTGTTATCCACCCCGGAGCCGGCCGAGTGCCTCGGCGAGGTTGTGCACCGGGATCACCTCGCAGTCGGCGACGGCCTGCTTCGGGGCATTGGCGGCCGGCAGGATCGCCCGGCGGAATCCGTGCTTGACCGCCTCCTGCAGCCGTTGCTGGCCGTTGGGTACCGGCCGGACCTCTCCGGTCAGGCCGATTTCGCCGAACAGCACCGTCGCCTCCGGCAGCTGGCGGTTGGTGAGACTGGCGGCGATGGCCATGAGCAGGGCGAGGTCGGCGGCGGTTTCCGTTACCCGGATGCCCCCCACCACGTTGACGAACACGTCCTTGGCATAGCTGGCCAGGTTGCCGTGCTTGTGGAGGACCGCCAGCAGCATGACGAGACGGCCGGGCTCGAAACCCATCGCCACCCGCCGCGGCGCCTCCGCGTAGCATTCATCCACCAGCGACTGGATTTCCACGAGCAGCGGCCGGCTCCCCTCCCAGAGCACGGTGACGGCGCAGCCGGGCATTGCCTGCGGATTGCCGGACAGAAAGATGGCGGAGGGGTTGCGCACCTCCTTCATGCCGGTTTCGGTCATCGCGAACACCCCGAGCTCGTTCACCGCGCCGAAGCGGTTTTTGGTGGAACGCAGGATGCGGTAGCGGTTGTCGGGGCTGCTCTCGATGGAGCAGACCACGTCGATGATGTGTTCCAGTACCCGGGGCCCGGCGATGTCGCCGCTCTTGGTGACGTGGCCGACGAGAAAGACCGCGGTGCCGCTCTGCTTGGCGAAACGGGTGAGGATGGCGGCGCATTCCCGTACCTGGGGAACGGTGCCCGGGGCGCCCTGCAGATGGGCCGACTGCATGGTCTGGATGGAATCGACCACCAGCACCGCCGGTTTTTCCTCCCGGGCGGTTTCGAGGATGTTCTCCACCAGGGTCTCGGCGGCGAGGCGGAGGCCGGCCGCCGGCAGCCGCAACCGTTTCGCCCGCAGGGCGATCTGTTCGAGGGATTCCTCGCCGGAGACATACAGCACGGCGTGCTGTTCGCTCATCCGGCAGCAGGCCTGCAGCAGGACCGTGCTCTTGCCGATGCCGGGATCGCCGCCGACGAGGATCACCGAGCCCCGCACCAGCCCGCCGCCCAGCACCCGGTCGAGTTCGTGCAGGCCGGTGGTCAGGCGGGGGGCGTCGTCCCCGGCGATTTCGTCGAGCCGTTTCACCGCCGAGCGTTCCCCGGCGTAGCCGGAGGCGGTGGGTCGATCCTGGCGGAACTCCTGGGCGGAATTCCAGGCACCGCATTCCGGACATCTGCCGAACCATTTGTTTCGGGTCGCACCGCAACCGGTGCAGCCGAACATTGCCTTGGTCTCTCTGCTTTCCTTCATCGTTCCAACCAACTGTCGCAAAAGCAAGACAGGTGCGTCCCTCTCGTTGCCGCAACACCCGCCAGGCCGGACCGGCCAACGGCGTCGTGTTCCGCCGCCATCCGTCATCCCCCCTTACATAGCGGCAAAAGGAAAATTCGGCAAGGGGGCGGCGTGACCGGCAGGCGCAACCGCTCCTTTCCGCAGGGAGTCGTCGCCTTGTTTTTCCAGGAAAGAGAATTATTCTCAACAAAGAGTCTCCTTTTCCGGACAGGATTTTCCTGGAATCGTTGCTGTTGGACGGAAGTGGCGTTCATCGTTTTTTATAACCGCTTGAAATAAAATAAATAATAAAATTGTGTGGATTGTGGCATCTAGATTGCGAATGTGGAGAAACAAAGGCGTCCGGCTGGACGCAAGGAGGTCACCATGTTACGCAATCCCCTGAACGATGAACGCCGCGTCTTCCTGCGCTGCCCGGCAGGGCCCGCCACCCTGGTGCTCCAGGGCCAGCTGGTGGGACTGATCAAGGACATCAGCTGCGGCGGCTGCGCCTTCCACTATGTGGCCAGTGACCTCAAGGATGCCGGCGCAACGGACCGGTTGACCCTGGAACCCTTGGGCATGCAGGAGGTTCGCATCCGGATGGTCGACGACCTCCCGGTGCACAAAAAGAACAGCAGCCTGCACGTGCGCTTGCGCCGGGTGCAGTTTCTCGATCTTACCGCCATGCAGATGCGCCGCTTGCAGGTTTACCTGCGCCGTCTGTCCACCGCCGGCCACCAGGAGAACAACCATGGTTCGCAGGTAGCGATGAACGGGTCCCTCTGAGCCTTCCCGGCAGCGACAGCTGCTTTTTTCCTCCCTCCCTTCCCCCGGGGGAGGCGGTTCCCCCGCCGCCTCCCCCTTCTTTTTTTCTGCGCCAGCCGAACAATCCGGTCAGACCAGCCGACAGAGAACCCCGTTGGCGATGGGCAGGGCAGCGGCACTCAGCCGCACCGTGTCACCATCCCGTTCCAGCCATCCTTCGCCGGCGAGTCTGGCCAGGGTGTCTCCATACACCTCGTCCGGGGTGAGGGCGAACCGCCGGCGCAGGCGAACGAGATCGATCCCGTCGGTCATCCGCAGGCCCATGACCACTGTTTCCCGATAGGCGGCCAGGGCGGAGAGGGCCTCGCCTTCCTCGTATACCGGAATCCCGCCCTCCATGCGCCTGACATATTCGGAGGCATCGTCCACCGCTTTCAGTCGCAGACCGTCGAAACAGGAAACGGCGCCGGCACCGAGCCCGAGATAGCTGCCGTTCTGCCAGTAGTTGAGATTGTGGCGGCACTGGCGGCCGGGTCTGCAGAAGTTGGAGATCTCGTAGTGACGGTAATCGGTGCCGCGGAGAAGCAGGCCGGTCAGCCGGTCCATTTCCACCAGTTCGTCCTCGTCCGGGAGCGGTGTTTCATCGATCCGCCGGTGGAGGAGGGAGCCGGGTTCCACCATCAACTGGTAGATGCACAGATGTTCCGGCGCCAGGGCGACCGCGGCGGCGAGGCTGGCGTGCCAGTCCGCACCGGTCTGGCCGGGCAGGCCGTAGATGAGGTCGAGGTTGATGTTGGTGAAGCCGGCACGGCGGGCGGCATGGAAGGCGTGGCCGGCAGCGGCGGCGGAATGGGTCCGGCCGATGGCGCAGAGCAGGGGATCGCTGAAGCTCTGCACTCCGATGCTGAGGCGGTTGACGCCGGCCTGCCGCAGAGTGGCGAGCGTGTCGACGCTCACCGTGTCGGGGTTGGCCTCGATGCTGATTTCCGGCCTTGTCGTGAAAGGTAACTTGTCGAGGCAGGCGCCGAGCAGAGCGGCGAGACGCTCGACCGGAAAGATGGTGGGGGTGCCGCCCCCCAGATAGAGGCTGGTGAAGGTCTGGCTCCGGGACCAGGGGTGATCGGCCATCCGGGCAAGTTCGCTTTCGAGGGCGTCCAGGTAGCGGTGCAGATCCTGGCCGGCCGCCGGTCGCGAGTTGAAGGAGCAGTAGAGGCATTTGTCCGGGCAGAAGGGGAGGTGCAGATAGAGACCGGTCACGGCTGTCCACCACCGTAACGGCGGCGGACCTGGTCCATGATGCCGTTTTCGGCGAAGCTGAACGGCGTCCGGTCATCGCCGACGATGAAGTGGTCGAGCAGGCGGATGTGCATGAGACTGCATGCCTCGTGCAGTTTGCCGGTGAGCTGCAGGTCCGCCTCGGAGGGGGAGGTGCGGCCGGAGGGGTGGTTGTGGGCGATGATCAGCGCCGCGGCGTTGTGGTGGAGTGCCCGTTTCACCAGTTCGCGCGGGTAGACGGTGCTGGCGGTCACCGTGCCGCGGGCAACGGTTTCGCTGTCGATGATGGCATGGCCCGCGTCGAGGAAGATGGCGGTGAGCACCTCCTGCTCGAGATCGCGCATGGAGTGGATCAGGTATTCGGCGACCTCGGCGGCGGAGGTGAGGTAGTGCCGGCCGGTGAGGCGCTTGCGCAGATAACGGCGGGCCACCTCGTGGATGAAATGGATGGCGAAGGAGTTGGTCGGCCCGATGCCGGGGATTTTCTGCAGTTCGATGCTGCCCGCCTCGAGAACCGCGGCGAGCGAACCGAAGTGGCGCAGGGCGGCGCGGGCGGGCGCCTTGGTGTCCTTGCGCGGCGTGCCGAGGGCGAGGAGCAGTTCGACGATTTCCTCGTCGGTGAAGGACTCGCCGCCCT
>JBFLZZ010000064.1:0-19620 GCA_040755255.1 Thermodesulfobacteriota bacterium | reverse complement strand
ATGTCGTGCCCCACCGCCACCGCCCGCGGTTTGCGCAGGGTGGCGTAGGCGGCGCCGATGCGGCGGGCGAGGTCCTCGTCCAGTTCGCCGGGGACCCGGCCGCGAACGTCATAGGCCTTGAAGCAGGCGAGTTTGGTGGGAATCATCGTGCAAATCCTCATCGATTCAGCTATCGTTTGCCAACGGACATCTCTCACCGAGCGCCCAGGGGTGACGATCTCAAACCTCTGTTCCCCTGGGCCTCCGGCCTTGAAAGTTTTTTTCCTTTGCCCGTTGTCGTTGTCGTCATCCGGCGGGAGCGGCCGATCGGATGACGCCTGCCGCTGCGGCTACGACAACGGGGAAGAGGGGAAGGCCCAACAGAAGGACAACCATGCAAGCAGCCCTGCCCATCCCCCTGGCGGAACGGCTCGCCGACCTCTACCGGCGCATGGAGGAGGCCTACGAGCGGGTGGCCGCCACCATCGATTTTTCCTGCAGCATGTGCCCGGACAACTGCTGCGACAGCTATTTCCAGCATCATACCTACGTCGAGTGGGCCTATCTCTGGAACGGGCTCGCCGAACTCCCGCAGGCGACGCTGGTGCGGCTCGTCGAGCGGGCCGCCGACCATGTCGACGGCTGCGAGCGCAGTCTGGCGGCGGGGGAACGGCCGCGGCAGATGTGCCCCTTGAACGACGCCGGTCTCTGCGGTCTCTACCGCCACCGGCTGATGATCTGCCGGATGCACGGCATCCCCTCCGCCATGACCCGGCCCGACGGCCGCCGCCTCGAATTTCCGGGTTGCTTCCTCTGCCAGCAGCGGGCCGGCGCCGCCGCCGGCGTCCTCGACCGCACCGATTTCTACCGGGAACTCGTCGCCCTGGAGGGCCAGTTCCTCGCCACCCGCCGCATGACCCTTCCCCGGTTGCGCCTGACCATCGCCGAGATGATCGTCAGGGGCGCTCCCCGCTTCTGAGCCAACCGTTCAACAGCACCGCATCTGCATTGTCAGCGGCCTGAGCCGCATACCTGGTGTACAGCGGACAGGCCTCTTTCGCGCATCTGCAGCGCTGCTGAACGTTACGGTCCTGGCCATGGCCGCCTTTTGAGTCTCTGGTGAACGATCACCTTCTGAGCAGTTCGGCGAGCTGGAAGGCGAGTTCCAGACTCTGCTCCGCGTTCAGCCGCGGGTCGCAGTTGGTCTGGTAGTTCATCGTCAGATGTTCGTCCAGGATGTTGCGGCCGCCGCCGGTGCATTCGGTGACGTTGTCGCCGGTCAGTTCGAAATGCACCCCGCCCGGCACCGTTCCCTCCGCCCAGTGCGCCTGGAAAAAGCCGCGGATCTCGTCGAGGATGTCGGTGAAGTTCCGCGTTTTGTGGCCGGACGCGGCGGTGTAGGTGTTGCCGTGCATCGGGTCGCAGCTCCACACCACCTTGTGCCCCTCCCGTTTGATTTCGCGGATGAGGGGGGGGAGATGGGCTTCGACCTTGTCCTTGCCGAAGCGGGTGATGAGGGTGATGCGGCCCGCTTCGTTGCCCGGGTTCAGCCGGGCGAGGATCCGTTTGATCTCGTCGATGTCGTGCTTGGGACCGATTTTCAGGCCCAGCGGGTTGTGGACCCCGCGCAGGAACTCGACGTGGGCGCCGCCCGGCTGCCGGGTGCGGTCGCCGATCCAGAGCATGTGGGCGCTGCAGTCGTACCAGTCGCCGGTGGTGGAGTCCTGGCGGGTGAGCGCCTCCTCGTAGCCCAGCAGCAGCGCCTCGTGGGAGGTGAAGAAACTCGCCTGGTTCAGTTGCGGCATGTCGGTGTCGAGCCCGATGCACTTCATGAAGTTGAGGGCGTTGGAGATATGGCCGGCCAGTCGTTCGTAGGAGCGTCCCATGGGAGAGTTCTTGACGAATTCCTGGTTCCAGGCGTGCACCCGGTGCAAGGCGGCGTAGCCGCCGCGGGTGAAGGCGCGCAGCAGGTTCATGGTGGCCGCCGCCCGGAAGTAGCCCTCCACCATCCGGCGTGGATCGGGAATCCGGGCAGCGGCGATCGGTTCCGGCCGGTTGACCATGTCGCCGCGGTAGCTGGCGATCTCGATGCCGCCGATCTTTTCCGTGTCGGAGGAGCGGGGCTTGGCGTACTGGCCGGCGATCCGGCCCACCTTGATCACCGGCTTGCCGCCGGCGTAGGTGAGCACCACCGCCATCTGCAGGATGACTTTGAGCGTCTCGCGGATGGCCGGGGCGGTGCACATGGCGAAATCTTCGGCGCAGTCGCCTCCCTGGAGAAGAAAGGCGTTGCCTTCCACCGCATCGGCGAGCAGGCATTTGAGGTCGCGAACCTCGCCGGCGAAGACCAGCGGCGGCATTTTGGCTATCTCGTCCACCGCCCGCTCGCAGGCGGCCGCATCCGGCCATTTGGGCTGCTGCATGGCGGGAAAACGGGTCCAGCTCGATTTGCTCCATCTGTCTTCCATAAGGGGTGACTCCACAAAGAGGTGAGGGGAAAGCGCCGGGAAAAAGGGCGGCGCCGCGGCGGAAGCTCAGCCTTCCCTGGCGCCCGGCAGGGCACAGGGACCGCCGGCGCAGCATATTTCGACGTCGAAGGCGTTCAGGATCCGCAGTTCCTTCTCGCGGCGGCCGGGGTCGGGCGGCGGCGGGAAGGCGAGGGTGGTGACGAGCTGCTCGGCCTGGTGCCGGGAGGGGATCGCCTCCATTCCCTCGCCGAGGACCCTGCCGCTGGCGACATCGAGCAGTTCGGCGTCACGGCCGTTGGTGACCACCGCCAGCGGGATCTGGTAGTCGGGGTCGAGCACCCGTGCCGCGGCCACCGCCGCCCGTTCGCGGGTGACCAGCGACCCGGGGCCGTAGCGGACGAGCAGGAAGCGCCGGCCGGCGATAACCAGGACGAAATCGATTTTCGAGACGACGAACTGGCCGGCGAACAGGGTTTCGATGCTGTGGCGGGGGTGGATGTCCCGCTTGTCGTACCCCCTGTTCTCCACCAGATAGCGGGCGAGATCCTGACGGATACGCTCGTCGTCGGTGTCCACCACCGTTTCACCGGTGAGATAATCGGCGCAGGTGCCGTAGATGAGGTGGTGGGAGGGGAGATCAGCCATTTTTCGGGCCGGCGGGGGAGGCGGGTGCCGGTGGCGGCACCCGCCCCGGGATGGTTACAGTTCGAGCCAGGATTCGGAGAAGACGGTCTGCCCGGACAGGCAGCGGTAGGTCTTGTAGTGTTCCAGTTCGGAGCCGGACAGGGAGGAGGCGTCCGGCATGTTGCCGTCCATCATCCCCCAGACCAGGTCGATGAGGTTCTGGCGTTCCCCCTTGGCGATGGCCATCAATTCGGCATCGTAGGAGTTGACGATGGCGCTGGTCAGGCCGTGCTTCATCAGCATGATCAGGTAGGTGCGGTCCAGATACTTGCGCAGGTGCTCGGCCACGCCGTTGGAGACGTTGGACAGGCCGATGGTGGACTGGGCGCCCGGCGCGATGTCCTGCAGCATGGCGAGGAACTCGAAACCGGCATTGATCTGGTCGGTACCCAGGGTGATCGGGGTGGCGATGGGGTCGAAGAACATCTTCTCGTTGGGGATGCCCGCCTCGGACAGGGCCATCATCAGGTCGACGGCCATGGCGGCGCGTTCGTTGGCATCGCGGGGCATGCCGTCCGGACCCCAGAGCAGGGCGACGACGTTGCAGCCCGCCTCGGCGGCCACCGGGATCAGCTTCTGCATCCGTTCCGGCTGGGCGGAGATGGAGTTCATCAGCGCGCCGGTCTTGTTCTTCACCACCTTGAAACCGGCGGCCATGGCGTCGGTGTTGGTGGTGTCGAGGCAGAGGGGGGTGTCCACCGCGTTCTGCACGGTTTCCACCACCCAGGGCATCAGTTCGGTGCCGTCCTTGCGGGCCGGGCCGATGTTGAGGTCGAGGAAGGTGGAGCCGGCCTTCGATTCCTCCTTGGCCATCTCGACGATGGGGCCGGCGTTGCGTTCGCGCATGGCGGAGCCGGAACGCTTGCCCATGATATTGATGCTTTCCGCGATTGTCATGATCTTTGCCATCGAAAATCTCCTTTATCCTTCTTGCTGGTGAACCGTTGCGTCGATGCCGGGAAAGAAGCGGAAGAGGGGGGAATCCGTCCAGCGGCTGGCCGGGGAATCGGTCCCTGTCTGCTTGCGTGCTGATGGGGCCATGGGCACCGCAGGAAGTGGTGTCTGCTTCCGGAAAGCCTGCGGGCCGCTCGCGGCCGTCAGCCGGATCGCCGTTGTTCGGAACTGCCGGGAAGTGCGAAACTTCTCCGGATCTGGTTGAAAAGCAGACCGCAAAATAGCGGTAAAGGGGAGGGTTGTCAACTGCAACCCCGTGGGCGGGGCCGTTCCGGCCGGCGGCTACGGCCGGTCCTCCTCCATCCCGGCAAGGGTGAGATTGGCCGTCGCCGGCCTGCGGTGCAGCGCCCGGTGGACGAGGAAACGCAGGGCGTCGAGGAGTTGCACCGGGGAGGTCGGCAGCGGCGAAGCCGCCGCCTCCGGCAGGGGGTCGAGGATGGCACCGGCTGGCCGCCGTCGGCGAAGGACCGCCCGCGCCGGCTCTGCGACGGCCAGGTGCCAGCCGGCGGCCAGTGCCCGGCGGCAGAGATCGGCGTCGTGGTAAAAGTAGTGGTAACGCTCGTCGAACAGCCCGGTCTCGAGCAAGGCCTCCCGCCGCACGGCCATGGCCTCGGCACCCAGCCAACCGGGTTCTCCCGCTCGCCGCCGCTCGCCTCTGGCGCCGGTTTCTGCCGCGGCGGCGAGGCCGGTAAATTTCCACAGAAAGGCGAAGGCCGAGGGAAGGCGCGGCGGCGGGAGAAGCTCGCCGCCGCCCGGATCGAGCAGCACCGGCGCGGCGATGGCGGTGGTGGGGTGGTCGTCGAGATGGGCGACCAGGGCGGGCAGGCAGCCGGGTAGGGGGGTGATGTCCGGCCGCCACAGGGAGAGATAGCGGCCGCCGGCATGGCGCAGGCAGAGGTTCTGGGCGCGCACCAGTGGCTGCCCCGGCCTGCTGGTGATGAAGCGGGCAAGGGGAAAGCGTTTGTCGAGGTCGGCGATATAGGGGGGCTCGGAACCGTTGCAGAGGATGACCGCCTCCACCGCCACCGAATCGGCGGTGGCGTCCAGGGAGGCCAGCAGGCTGCCGAGTTGTTCCCCCTTTGGCGGCGCGATGGCGCAGATGGAGATGTCGGGCTGGGCCAGCATAGCGCGCCGCTACCGCCGCCGGCCGTTGTTTTTCGACGCATTTTCCATTCCGTCCGGTATAATAGTTCGTGGACAGGGGTTGCAAGCAATTCTGACAGAGGATGGCACGATGAGTCCCATGGTGGAAGAAGTCCTTGAAATCGCCAAGAAGGTGGTTGCCCGGGCGGCAAAGGCGAGAATGTCGCTCACCCCCGAGGCCTATGCGGTCTGGTACGCCTATTTCGAAGGAAAAAACAACGAACTCACCGCCGAGATCGATGCCATCGAAGCGTCCGGCCGCGCCTTTTCCGAGGCGGTGAACGCGGAGTTGTACAAACGGTATTTCGCCGCCCAGGGCGAGGCCCGGGTGATGGAGGAGGTGCAGAAGGAGACCCAGAACCTGCTTTCCGGAGTTTTCAACGACCTGCTTTCCGCCAATCAGAACACCTCCGAGTACGGCGGACGGCTGAACGAATATGTCGAAAAGCTCAAGCAGGTGAAGTCCATCGCCGATATCCAGCTGATCATGCGGGGGTTGCTGTCCGACACCAACAAAATGGCCGCGGCCAGCAAGGAGCTGGAGACCAATCTCAAGGAGGCGACCCAGCAGGCGGAGCGGCTGCGCACCCAGCTGAAGCAGACCAAGGAGGAGGCGATGCGGGATGCGCTCACCGGCCTGCACAACCGCAAGTCCTTCGATGTCCGCATCAACGACCTGCTGCAGGAGTTCAAACGGGACCGCATCTACTTTTCCGCCATTTTCGTCGATATCGACTTTTTCAAGCGCTTCAACGACACCTATGGCCACAAGGTCGGGGATCTCGTCCTGCAGACCGTGGCCGGCATCCTGCACCGCGGCGTCAAGGGCAGCGATTTCCCGGCCCGCTACGGCGGCGAGGAGTTCGTCATCCTGCTGCCCGCCACCACCATCGAGAACGCGGTCATCGTCGCCGAGCACCTGCGGGTGCAGATCTCGGTGAAAAAACCCCGCAATCCGGAAACCGAGGAGACCTACGACAAGATCACCGCCAGCTTCGGCGTGTCGCAGGTCAGGGAGGGGGATACCGTCGCCAGCATGCTGGAGAGGGCGGACAAGTCCCTCTATCTCGCCAAGGATTCCGGCCGCAACAACGTCAAGACCGAACGCGATCTCTCCTGAGCGCGGCCCTCTGCGGCCGCCGCTTCTCAATCCAGCTGATCCAGTTTCGCCTTTACCGTCGGGAACTGGCGCATGTCGGTGTGCGGCAGAAAGAGCGCCGCCACGTAATGGCTCATGAACTGGGCGTTCTCGCTCAGTTCCATGTGGGTGAGCAGCCGCCGCACCTGTTCCCGCTCGCGGAAGCGGTCGTTGTCCAGCATGCTGATCTGGCAGCCGAGCAGGGAGCCGTTGCCCAGATAGAAGAAGCGGTCGCGGTCCAGGTCGGGCAACAGGCCGATGGTGATCGCCCGTTCGAGGTCGATGTAGGCGCCGAAATTGCCGGCGAGAATGATCCGGTCGAGATCGGTGAAGCTCATCCCCACCGATTCGAGCAGGGTCTGGTAGCCGGCGTACATCGCCCCCTTGGCGCGCATCAGGTTGTCGAGGTCGACCTCGGTGATGACGATGTCCCGGTCGCCCTGGGCGTCCTTTTCCCAGACGAGCACATACTCGTAGCCGTCCATTCCCTCGCGGATCCGGGGGGAATCGAGATTGCGGTTGAACTTGCCGCGCTGATCGATGACGTCCGTTTCCAGGAGGACGGCGACGATGGCGATGAGGCCGGAGCCGCAGATGCCCCGCGCCCGTGTCTGGTCGATGGTGACGATCATCGGTTCCAGGGTCTGCGGGTGGATGGAGAAGTTTTCGATCGCCCCCTCGCTCGCCCGCATGCCGTGCTTGATGCCGCCACCCTCGAAGGCCGGCCCGGCCGAACAGGCGGCGCACACCATCCAGTCGCGGTTGCCTACCACGATTTCGCCGTTGGTGCCGATGTCGATGAACAGGGTGACTTCCGGCGATCGGTACATCTGGCAGGCGTGGACGCCGGAGACGATGTCGCCGCCGACGTAGCTTGCCGGCGAGGCGTAGAGGAAAAGCCGCACCGAGGGATGGGCCAGCACCCCGAGATCGGCGGCGCGGGTCAGCGGGAACTGGCTGCAGGTCGGGACGTAGGGCGCCTCACGGATGAACTTCGGGTCGAGACCCAGCAGCAGGTGGGACATGGTCGTGTTGCCGGCGGCCATGATGTAAGCGATGTCGCTGGGGTTGATCACCACCTGGCGGCAGACCCGTTCGATGATTTCGTTCAGGGTCCGGATCACCTTCTGCTGCAATCGTTTCAGGCCGCCGTGCCGCTGGGAGTAGACGATGCGGGAGATGACGTCCTCGCCGTGCTCGATCTGGGCGTTGTAGGCCGAGGCCTCGGCCATGATCTCGCCGGTGTTCAGGTTCATCAGCACCCCGCAGACGGTGGTGGTGCCGATGTCCACCGCCAGGCCGTACAGTTCGCCGGTGGTGTCGCCGTGCTCCACCGCGATGATCCGGTCGGTGTCGCTGGAGCGCTTGCCGCGCAGCAGCAGCACCGTCACCTCCCAGCCCGATTCCCGCAGGATGAAGGGCAGGCCGCGCAGCAGTTCCGGATGGTCGTAGCTCGGTTCCTGATCGGCGTTCAGTTCCTTCATCAGACCGCGCATCAATCGCTGCAGGTCGGCGGCGTTGTCTTCCAGGGTCGGCGGCGGCAGGCGCAGAAAGATCTTCTTCACCGGCGGTTGCAGCCGCCAGTCACCGATGAGCGAGTCCAGTGACCGCGCCGAAATGGCCTTGGTGGTCTTCGGTTTGGGGCGGGTGGCGCGGGCGCCGGAACCCTCCGCCGGCACGGTGACCACCAGGTCGGAGCACACCGAACTCTGGCAGGCGAGGCAGTAGCCCGCCTTCCTCTCCTCTTCCTTCAGGGCATGCTTGCCGGCGGAGAGCTGCCGGACCTCGCCGCTTTCGATCTTGACCTTGCATTTGCCACAGACGCCGTCGCCGCCGCAGGCGGCGTGGATATAGACGCCGGCCGTCGCCGCCGCCGCGAGCAGGTTTTCGCCCGCCGCCACCTCGGTTCTGATGTTGTCCGGCTGGAAATGCACAAGGTACTGCATGCTGCTCTCGTCGCTGCGGGTTATGGGAGAAAGGGGCCGGCGCCGGCAACGCTGCCGTGCGCGTGCGAGCGCACTTGACAACCGGCGCATTCCCGGGCAGGGTAGGCGGAGCAGGCAAGCGCCGGGCCCGGCATTTCCGCTGTGCCGGCCTGTCCGCATCCCGGGGGATGGCGGACAGGCGGCTTTCGCGGATGGGCCGCAACCAGCCGGGTTGGGTGTGCTCGCGTGGGTCTCCGCCCGAAGTTCACTGAACAGGCGCATACAATAGCAGGCTGACAAGGCTTGTCAAGCCGCCGCCCATGCCGCGGCAGGCCGCATCCTCTCCCCCCAGGTGCCGAATGGAACAACTCGTCCCCCTTTCCGCCTTTGCCTCGAGCGGCCGCATCGTCATGGGCCTCCTGCTGGCTGTCGCCGTCGCCGCCGCGGTCATCGGCCTGGTGCAGCTCTTGCGGGGCAAACCCGTCGGCCGACACTCCTCCCAACTGGTGCTCGCCGGTGCCGGTCTCCTGTATCTCGCCGGTTTTGTCCTCATCTGCTGGTTCCACTACCGCATCAACCGGCTGCTGCCGCTGGAACTGCCGCCGGTGCTCGCCGACTATCTGAACCGACAGCTCGCCGCGATGAACCAGGGGGCGGCGTATGGTCTGCCCCTCTACGACAGCGGCGCCCCGCCCCGCTACAGCATTCCGGTGTGGATCGAGAACGAGAAGTACTTCTTCTGGTTTCTCTGCTACAGCCTGCTCGCCATGGCCGCGCACCGGCGGCTGGAGCTGCCCCGCTTCCGCGGCGTGCTCCTGATCGGCCTCGCGGTGCAGACCGCCATCCTCTTCTTCGCCGCCGATCCCTTCGCCGAACCGCTGCCGCGCTTCTTCAAGGAGATCACCCCCTGGTTTGCCGACGGGATCGGCAACATGGAACGGCTCGGCATGTTCATGCAGCTCTACCCGCGGATGATTTTCTACTACAACGCCGAATACATGTGGCTGCATCCACCGCTCTTGTTCCTCTCCTACGCCGCCATCACCCTGACCTTTTTCACCTCGCTGTTCATGCTGGTGCGACGCGAGCTGGTCATCGAACAACTGGGCTACGATTACGCCAAACTCGGCTTCTTCCTGCTCACCCTCGGCATGCTGCTCGGCTACCCCTGGGCCCTCAAAGCCTGGGGGCCCAACTGGTGGTGGGATCCGAAGATCTGCTCGTCGATCATGATGTGGGCCGTGTACTCCACCTATCTCCACACCCGGCTGTACGCCAACAAGAAGGGGATGTGGTACTTCTCCTCGGCGCTGGGCATACTCTGCTTCGCCGCGATGATCTTCACCTTCCTCGCCTCCTTTTTCTTCCCGGGCGAGCACACCTTCCAGTGAGGTCCACCATGGCATTTCCGACCGATCCTTCCGTCCCCGGCGAATCCTCCGGCCAGGAGGCGACGCGGCGGCGCGCCTCCTACGACTACTCCCTCATTCTGGCGACGGTGGCGGTGCTGTTTGCCATCAGCGCCATCTGCATCTGGGCGATGTTCTATTTCAAGTGGGCCGAGGTGCAGCAGATGACACCGGCGCTGAAGGGTCAGTACATGGCGGCGATGAACCGGGTGATGGCCCCCTTTGCGGTGGCCCTCATCGTCCTGTTGGGTATCTGCGTGCCGAAAAGGCTGCTGCCGGTGCGGCTGCTGAACTGGGTTGGCGGCGGCCTTCTGCTCGTTTTTGCGGCGGTGGCGGCGTTTCGCGGCATCGTCGACGGGCTGCTGGTGGTATTGGTCGCTTCCCTGGCGCTGCAGCTGGTGGTACTGGTTCTGGCGGCGGCCGGCAGCGGCTGGCTGCATTTCACCCGCAGCGGCTATTGGCTGCGGCTGGGGTCCTCACTCATCCATCTGGGGATCGTCCTCTTCCTGCTCGACCTTTTCTTCTTCCGCCATCAACTGCTTCACCTGCTGCTGTTCTGGGTGACCACCATCGCCACCGTGGCCGGCATGCTGTTTTCCTTCTACGCGGAAAACGTTGTCCGCCTTTTCGGCGGCTGCCGGGAAAATTAGCCATACCCGGCGGCGCAGCCGTTCTGCTACAATGGGGTGGTCACGTCACGCAATCATGGAGTGGGTATGGCAAAGATAGTATGGACCGAGGAATACAGTGTCGGGGTGGCCGCCCTGGACGCGCAGCATCGCCAGTGGATCGGCATGATCAACGAACTGCACGAAACCCTGCTCGGCGGCCGGGCCAGGGAGCTCGATGAGGTGACCACCCGGATGCTGGTCGGCATGGCCGCGTATGCCCGCGGTCATTTCGAGGCGGAAGAGGAGCACATGGCCGCCATCGGCTTTGCCGGTCGTGAAGGCCACATCCTGCTGCACCGGGAGTTCAGCGCCCGGGTGGACAGGCTCTGCCGGGAGGCGGCGGCGGGCGAGCTGATTCTCAACACCGAGCTGATGAAGACCCTGATGCGCTGGCTGCAGGATCATATCCTGCAGGAGGACAGGAAATACGCCGATCGTTACTGAAGACGGGGTGAGCACCTTGGACAACCACCCTGCACCGGGTTGTTGGTGAGCGCTTACAGGGTGCGGCAGCTCCGCGAAAGAGGCCCGACCGCCGTATATCGCGACAGCCGTGGCACCGTTCAGCCGCTGAGCAGGAAGATGGCGGCCAGCGCCAGCGCCATGCCGGCCATCTGCCGGAGACCGAGCTGCTCGCCGAGGAGCAGAACGGCGAGCAGGATGGTGATCAGCGGATACAGTGCGGTGAGACTGACCACCACGGCGATCTTGCCGGTGCGGGCGGCGGCGAAGAAGAACAGGGTGCCGACGACCCCGGCGATGCCGGTGAGCACCGCGAAGAAGACCCCTTTGGGGTCGTATTGCGGCCGGAAGCCCATGCCGGCAAGCACCGCGATGCCGACGGCAAGGGCGCCCGCCACCTCCCAGACCAGGGCACTGGCCGGACTCAGCGAACGCACCGCCAGCTTGGGGAAGAACCCCCACAGGCCGTAGATGAACAGCGCGGCAAGGGCGTGCGGCAGCCAATCCTTCATGCCCCTGCCGGCACCTCGCCCTCCAGTGCCGCCTCGAGGATCCCGGCCAGCTGATGCAGCTGGTAGGGCTTGACCACCGCGGCGACAAAGCCGTGCCGACGGCAATCCGCCATGATCGGGTCGTTGGAATAGCCGCTGCTGACGATGACCCTTGCCCGCGGATCCAGGGCGAGGATTTCCCGGACCGCCTCCTTGCCGCCCATGCCTCCGGGAATGGTGAGGTCCATGATCACCGCGGCGATGCCTTCCCCTTCCTCTTCCAAGCCCTGCCGATAAACGGCGACCGCCTCCTCTCCGTCCCTGGCGAACACCGGGGTGTAGCCGAGATGCCGGAGCATCGCCCCGGCCATGTCGCGGATCATTTCCTCGTCGTCCATGATCAGGATCCTGCCCTGGCCGCTGGTCAACTCGTCGCCCGCCTGCTGGCCGTCTTCCGCCACCGCGCCGCAGAGCGCCGGCAGGCGGAGGGTGAAGACCGTTCCCTGGCCGGGGGAGGAATGGACCTCGATATGGCCGTCGTGCTTGCCGATGATGGAGTGGGTGACGGCGAGACCGAGACCGCTGCCCTGCTGCTTGGTGGTGAAATAGGGATCGAAGATCCGGTCAAGGATGGCGGCCGGGATACCCTCGCCCTGGTCGGCGATGTCGATGCGGACATAGTCGCCGGCGGCAAGGGGCAGTTCGCCCGCGTTCAGGGTTTCGTTGCGGCAGCTGATGGTGATGCGGCCGCCCTGCGCCATCGCCTCGCGCGCATTCAGCACCAGGTTCTGGATGACCTGGCTGATCTGACCGCGGTCGATGAGCACCGGGCAGAGAGCCGCGGGGATGTCGAAGTCGCAGCCGACGTTGCTGCCGGAGAGGATGAATCCGGCGGAATCGCGGATCACCTCGGCGATGGCCGCCGTCTCCCGGAGCGGCTCGCCGCCCTTGGCGAAGGTGAGCAGCTGTTGGGTGAGATGGCGGGCCCGGAGGGTCGCCTTCTCCGCCTCGCCCAGCAGATGGTCGCAACGCTGCCGGTCGTCGCCGGACTGGCGGGCGAGACCGAGGTTGCCGAGGATGGCGGTGAGCAGATTGTTGAAATCATGGGCGATGCCGCCGGCGAGCACTCCCACCGACTCCAGCTTGCGGGTGCGCTGCAGTTCCTCTTCCAGGCGGAGCCGGTCGGTGACGTCTTCGACAACCTCGATAAACGCCTGCGGCCTGCCGTCTTCATCCCGGACCGGGAAGGCGCGGATGCGGACGGTGAAGCGGCTGCCGTCGTCGCGGACCCCCTGGGTGGTGCTCTCGGCGGGCTCGTCGTTGGCGAGCGCCACCCTGCCCGGGCAGTGATCGCAGGGCTGCAGCCGCTTTTCGAACTCCTGGTGGCATTTCCTGCCGATGAAGGAGGCGGGATCGACGCCGAACAGCTTCCCCTGGCCCAGGTTGGCGGCGAGGATGGTGAAATTGCGGTCGATGAGGGTGATGCCCATGTCGATGTTTTCCACCAGGGTGCGGTACATCTCCTCGCTGCGGCGAAGTCTGGTCAGCGCCGCGCGGCGGTCGCTGATGTCGATGAAGGTGACCACCGCGCCGGTGACCGCGTCGCCCTGCCGGATGGGGTGTGACCAGAATTCCACCGGGAAGCTGCTGCCGTCCCGGCGCCAGAAGACGTCCTCGTCGTGGTGCACCTCCCGGCTGTGCAGATAGGCGTGATGGGCCGGACAGAGGCTGGCGGGGTAGTCGCTGCCGTTTTTCCGGAAATGGTGGATGAGGTCGTGGATCCTGGCGCCCAGCACATCCTTTTCGTCGGAAAAACCGGTCAGTTGCAGAAAGGAGCGGTTGCAGAAGGTGCAGCGGCCTTCGGTGTCGAGGCCGTAAATCGCCTCGGCGGTGGAGTCGAGCAGCAGGCGGATGTACTGCTGCTGCGCCTCCAGGGTGGAGTTCGCCTCGTGCAGACTGGTGGTTGCGCCGTTGACCGCGGCGATCACCGAGGCGAACTCGTCGATGCCGTCGGAGAGCGCCGGATCGATGGCGGCGGCGGGTCCGGCCGCGGGACGGGCCAATGCCCGGGTGATCCGTTGCACCGGCCGGGTGAGGAAACGGTCGAGGAGCAGGCTCAGCAGGACGAAGACGGCGAAACAGAGCAGGGAGATGATCAGTACGGAATAGAAAACCGCGTTTTGCACCTGGTCGGTGATCAGGCGTTCCGGTACCTGCAGGTACAGGGTCCAGCCGTCCGGGGTGCGCAGTTCGTGGCGCAGGGCGCGGTAGTTCTCGCCGTGCATGGTGTAGCTGATCAGTCCGTCCGTCCGGTTCTGCAGCCCTTTCATGTCGAAGAGGAGGTTGGCGCGGCTTTCGACCAGGGAGTCGTCGGGGTGGGCGAGCACCGTGCCGTCGGCGGCGAGGAGAAAGATGGTTTCCCTCTCGTCCATGGTCCAGATGTGGGCGAGCCCCGGCAGGATGTTGTGCAGATTCCGTTCCAGGAAGAGAATGTGATGGTCGTCGATGGGGTAACGTACCGCCACCACCGGCAGTTTGCTGAACAGGGACTGGTAGACCGCGGAAATCCGGGTGGGCGAGGTCACCGCCGGCAGGCCGGCAAGGTCGATGCCCAGGAATTTCTCGTAGGGGCGGCTGACGGCGACGACGGCATGGCTGCGGTCGACGATGAAGAAGATGTCGAAGGGGTCGAGAAAGAACAATCGGGGCAGCAGTGCCGCGACCCGGTCATCGGTGCTCGCCTCCTCATCTCGGTTTTCCTCCAGCAGGCGCAGAATGCGGGCGTCGTGCTTGCGGACCGCGTCCTCGACGAGGGCGGAAAAGGTGCGTGCCTGCCGCTCCATGTTCCTGCGGAAGTTTTTGGTGAGGGAGGCATGTTCGTGCCAGCCGTGCAGGACCGCCTGCGCGACGATGGCGAGGCCCATGGCCAGGAGAACGATGCCGAGCAGGCGGCGGGAGAGCGGTTGCAGAGGCCGGCTCATAGTTCCCTGCGGGTGACGAAGCGTCCTTGCTCCACCACCACTTCATAGACCGGCCGGACCACGTCGCCGAAACGGTTGAAGGCAACCGGGCCCAGCAGGTTGTCGTAGCGTCCGGCGAGCAGGGCGGTTTTCAGCTGCTCGCCGCCGGCGCCGCCGCTGCGGCGCAGGGCGTCGGCGAGGATGTGCACCAGTTCGTAGGCGCGCGCCGAGCGGGCGGTTGCCGGTTTGTGGAAGTGTTTCTCCATCTTGCCGGCAAAAACCCGATAGGATGGCCGGCCGTTGACGGCGTCGATGAAGGTGACGATGGCCATGCCTTCGACGGCGCCGGCCCCGCTTTCGAACAGTTCCGGCGTCTGCGCCCAGATCGAGGCGAAAAGCGGCCCCTGGTAGCCGGCCATCCGCAGTTTCTGGGCGGAAAAGCCGGTCATCGTCGCCTCGGTGAGCAGCAGGATGGCGTCGGGGGCCGGCGCGAGCAGCCGGCCGGTGACCACGGTCCAGTCGGGATTGGTTTTCGAATCGAAGAAAACCGCGGTGACGGAGCCGCGGTAATGGGATCGGAGGCTGGCGAGAAAATCCTCGCCGAAGGCCTGGTTGCTCTCGTCAAGGAGCGCAACCAGGCTGCGGACACCGGCAGCGGTCAGCAGTCCGCCGGTTTTTTCGCCATAGAGGTTGCAGTCCACCGAGGTGCGCAGAAAGAGATCGTCCTTGCCGGACAGGGAATTGGCGGCGGTGTAGGCGGTGAGCAGCACGGTGCCGCCGCCGGTGACGGTCGGGTAGGCCTTGAGGGTGTTGGCCGACTGGCTGTGGCCGATGACCGCGACGACCCCGGCGGCGAGCAATTCCCTGTCCGCGTTGGCGACACCTTCGTCGCTGTTGCCGTCGTCGCGGACGAGCAGCTCCAGCGGCCGGCCGGCGATGCCGCCCTGGCCGTTGATCTCGTCGATCGCCAGCAAAGCGCCGGCGCGGATGTGTTCGCCGGCGTCGCCGCCCCGGCCGGAGAGGTTGACGGCAAGGCCGATCCTGATGGGTTCGGCCGGCGGTACGCCGCAGGCGGCAAGAGACAGGCAGGCGAGGAGCAAAAGCAGGGTCGACCGCATCGGTTTCGCTGTTGGTTTCCGGACATCCGTCTTTTCGCTGCGGGAGAGCAGCGTATCAAGGATAAAGGATATAAGAGATCGGGGGAGGAAGTCAAAAGGGAACTGACCCGCCGGCCCTTGCCCGCGGCCGGCGGCGGTGGTACTCTTCTTCCGCGGAGGTGTGCCATGGAGGGAACCGGGGTTCGGACGGCGATCGGCATCCTGCCTTCCTGCCGGCGGGAGAGCGTGATCTTTCTCGCCAACCTGGAATGCGTCTTTTTCGGCGACACCGACCGGACGCGGGATATCGTCGCCAATATCACCGGCTTTCGCGGCTACGGCAGCCGCCTGCTGCCGGTGCTCTCCCTTCTTTACCGGGGCGACGCCAACCTGCTGCTGGTCGGGGAAGAGCCGGACCAGTCGCTTTGCTCCTATTTTTCCCAGACCCTGCATCTTGCCCTGCCCGAGGTGGCGCTGCTGGAAATCCCGGCCGGCTGCGCGGTCGGCTCCCTCGCCTTTCCCGGCGGCATCGGACAGCTCGCCTCCCATCCCGCCACCCTGCTCGACGGCTATGTCACCGACCCCAATCTTGAGGGGCTGGCCGCGCGGCTGGGCCGCCGGGCGGTCAACACCTATCCCGTCTGCCGCCATGCCAACGACAAGGTGAGGCTGTTTCGTTTCCTCGGCGCGGCCGGGCTGCCGGTGTTCGACGGCCGGGAGGCGACCGATGGCGAGGGGGTGCGGTCGGCTCTCGCGGAACTTGACGCCCTCGGCTATCGGCGGGCGGTGGTGCGGGCCGCCCTAGGCGCTTCGGGGTTCGGCATGCAGGTGCTGGAATGCCGGGGCGGGCAGTTGGTTTCGCCGCTGCTCCTGGACGGGGAGACGCTGCTGGTGCAGGGCTGGATGGAAGAGGGGGGGCGGGGCGTGCTGCGGGTGGAGTCGCCCAGCGTCCAATTCTATTCGGGGCCGGGCGGCGAGGCGGTACTCTACGATCTCACCGAGCAGCTGTTGAGCGCCGCTTCGGTCCACGAGGGCAACTTGGCGCCGCCGCTGGGGCTTGCCGCCGATGGCGCGGTGCGGCGGACGATCCTCGACCAGGCGGCGACCGTGGTCGCCTGGGTCCATTCCCTCGGCTACCGCGGGCCGGGCAGCATCGATTTCCTCGTGGTGGAGCAGGGCGGCGGCGTCCGGGTCCATGTCTGCGAGGTCAACGCCCGGGTCACCGGCGCCACCTACCCCTCGCTGCTCGCCCTCAACTGCAATCCCGGCGGCGCCTGGCTGATGCGCAACTTCGTCTTCGCTCCCTGCCTTACCGCCGCCGCCTTTCTCGACCTGCTGGACGGGAAGGGACTGCTGTTCCGTCCCGGCCGCGGCCACGGGATCCTGCCGATCAACGTCATCGGCGGCGAAAAGGGGATGCTCCGCAAGTGCCAGCTCCTCTTCCTCGCTCCCGCCGGCGAAGACTGCCGGCGGATGATGGAGGAGTTTCCAGCCCTGCTGCCGGCCGCCTGCCGTTTCGATCGGGACTGAACCGTCCCCTTCCCGTTTTCAATCAACCGCGGGCAATTCGAAACGCTCCGGCCGGCCGGAAAACGGGCAGGTAAAGGCCAGCCGCACCGCGACCAGCTGCAGCCCGGCCGGGTGGGCGTTGTCCCTGCCGTAGCGCGGGTCACCCAGGATCGGGTGGCCGAGCAGGGCGAGGTGACGGCGGATCTGATGTTTTCTGCCGGTGAGGAGGCGGATTTCCAGGCGGCTGCACGCGCCGGCCGCGTCGGTCGCGAGGCGCCGGTAGACGGTGACCGCCTCCCTGCCGTCGAGGGGGATGGCGAGGGTCCCGTCGTCGGATTGCGGGCAGCCGCGCACCGTGGCCCGGTAGATCTTCTCGACCTGGCGGCCGGCGAAGAGGCGGGAGAGACGGGCGGCGGCCGCCGGCGAATGGGCGACCACCACCAGTCCCGCCACCTCGCGATCGAGTCGGTGCACCGGCAGGGCCGGCCGCCGCGGCGAAAAGGCGCCCTCCACCTGATGCAGCAGGGAACAGTGATCGCCGGCCATGGTTCCCTGGCTGAGCATCCCCGCCGGTTTCGCCCATGCCGAGTAGTGGCCCCGGTCGGCAAGGAGGGTGGCGGGCGGACAGGTGCGGGCGAGGACCTCCGGATCATGGTGCAGCTGCAGCTCATCGCCGCCTTTCGGCAGAAAGGTGGCGCGCCGCAGTCGCGCCAGCCGCCCTTTCCCGCCCTTGCGCAGCCAGACCCCGCCCTTGCTCATCGTTTCCTTGATCCGTGTTTTCGACAGACCGCTGGCCAGGGCAAGGAGGCTGCAGGCGTCGAGACTGTTGCCGTGGTCGACGGTGATGTTCCAGGAGGGCATGGCGGCTGGCGGTGGTGGTTGGCGTATTCTCGGAGGAAGAGCGGTTGCCGCGATTGTAGCAGAAACCCGGGCGCTTGCGAAGGGGAAGGCAGACCGTGCCGGCGCCATCGCTGTTTGCGAAATGCGGAAGATGTGCTACATTGCTCCTTCGCTTTTCCACGGCGGGCCCACCGGCCCGCCGTTGTCGCGATGTTCCCCTGACAGTCCGGAGGTCGGCATGGCTTTTTTTCAGATAGACGCGGAAAAATGCAAGAAGGACGGTATCTGCGTCCGGGAGTGCCCGGTGGGCATCCTGGAGATGAAGGAGGCCGATGCGCTGCCGACCCCGGTGCCCCTGGCCGAGCGGATCTGCATCCGCTGCGGCCACTGCGTCGCCGTCTGCCCCCACGGCGCCTTTTCCCTGGAGTGCATGCCCACCGACGCCTGCCCGCCGCTCCGGAAGGAGCTGCTGCCGACCGTGGACGCCTTCACCCACCTGGTGCGCGCCCGCCGTTCCATCCGGGTCTACCGGGAAAAAACGGTGGCTGCCGACGATATCCGCCGGCTGATCGACATCGCCCATTACGCGCCCACCGCCAAGAACACCCAGCAGGTGGGCTGGCTGGTGGTCAACGGCCGTGACAAGGTGCAGGAACTGGCCGCTTTGTCCATCGACTGGATGAAGGGACTGATCGACAAGAAGGATCCGATGGCGCGGCTGTTCGGCATGGCCGGGGTGGTGAAGGCCTGGGAGGCGGGCAAGGACGCGCTGCTGCGCGGCGCCCCCGCCCTGGTGATCACCCATGCCCCGGAAAAGTACGCCGGCGCGCTCATCGACTCCACCATCGCGCTCACCACCCTGGAACTCGCCGCCAGCGCCGCCGGCCTGGGCGGCTGCTGGGCGGGATTTTTCATGATCGCCGCCGACAAGTGCGCGACGATCCGTGCGCGGCTGGCCATTCCGGAAGGCCGCGCCCTCTCCGGCGCCCTGATGATCGGCTATCCCAAGTTCCGCTACTGGCGGCTGCCGACCCGCAACGAGCCGGAAATCACCTGGCGCTGAAGGGTGCCTGTGCAGGTCGTCGCCGCGGTGATCGAGCGGCAGGGTCGCTATCTGCTCTGCCAGCGGCCGCCCGGCAAACACCACGGCGGCCTCTGGGAGTTTCCCGGCGGCAAGGTGCGGCCCGGTGAGTCCGACGCCGAGGCCCTGGCCAGGGAACTCCAGGAAGAGCTCTCCCTGGCCGCCGCGGACAATCCGCGGCTGCTCGCCCGTATCGCCGACGGTGAGCTGCACATCTCCTTTTTCGCCCTATCCGTCCACGGCGAGCCGTACCTGCACGAACACAGCGACCTGGCCTGGGTTTCCCCGGCCGATCTCCCCGCCTACCCCCTCGCTCCCTGCGATGCCCGTTTCGTCCGGGATCTTTCCCGTCTCCTTTCCTGCGGGGCCTGACACAAGCAACGTCAACGGTTTCGAGGCCGGCGCCGGGTCGGCTTGCCCTTTGTTGCACAATACGCGAGGGGCCATCAGAACGGACGCGTCGGGCTGGCAACCATGGGCGATCCGTTTTCTCCGAGCGCTCCGGATACAACAACAGCGGCTGGATGCCAAGATCGCCCGAGAGAAGGCCCTGCTGGCGAACTTGCCCGGAATCTCCGCGCTCAAACTGCTGAACGCAGGATCGTGGCGTCAGTCGTGGCTGCAGTCGTTGCTGAAGGTGAAATCCAGGTCGTTGGCGGACTGCAGGTGCTGGTCGGCGAGGAAATCGGCGGTGGCGTAGTCGCGGATGATCCGGCCCTGGTGGAGGACGATGGTGCGCCGGCTGAGCCTGGTGATGAAGAAGATGTCGTGGGTGATGAGGATGGTGGTCATCGGCAGCTGTTCGAGGA
>JBFLZZ010000063.1:0-20263 GCA_040755255.1 Thermodesulfobacteriota bacterium | reverse complement strand
CATCACTGCGGCTACTCGGTACCGGCCGCCACCGTCTGCTCTTCCTGCGCATCCGGCCGCCTGACCTCGGTGGGGTTCGGCACCGAGCGGCTGGAGGAGGAACTGCGCCGGCTGCTGCCCGCGGCCCGGATCAGCCGTCTCGACCGCGACACCGCGGTGAGCCGCGGCGATTTCTACCGGGTGCTGCAGGAGGTGCGGGAAGGGGCGGTGGACGTGCTCATCGGCACCCAGATGATCACCAAGGGCCATCATTTTCCGGGGGTGACCCTGGTGGGGGTGGTCTGGGCCGACGCCGGTCTCGGGCTGCCCGACTACAAGGCCGGCGAGCGCACCTTCCAACTGCTTTCCCAGGTCATGGGCCGCGCCGGCCGCGGCGAGCGGCCGGGGCGGGTGATCATCCAGGCGATGCGGCCGGAACATTACAGCGTCGACTGCGCCCGCCGCCACGACTACGCCGGTTTCGTCGGCCGGGAGATGGAGTTGCGCCGCGAATTCGCCTTTCCCCCCTTCAGCCGGCTGGCCGGGATCCTTTTCGAAGGGGATTCCGAGGAACTGACCCGGGAGGCGGCGATGGCGGCCAAGGGGGTGCTGGCCCGACACGGCCGCGGCCTCCTGGTGCTGGGGCCGGCGCCGGCGCCGCTCTACCGGCTGCGGGACCGCTACCGCTGGCAGTGCCTGCTGAAAAGCGCCAGTTCCGAACTGCTCCACCGCGCCTGCCGGGAGGTGCGGCAGGGGCACGGCTCGTCGCGGGTGAAACTGGCCGTGGACATCGATCCGGAAAATCTGCTGTGACGGCCGGCCGAGAAACAATTTGCATTCGCCGATGGTCTCGGGAATTATACCTTCTTGACTTCAGAGGCGGCGCAAACCGCCTGCAAGGAAACCAACCATGGCGAAACGAACGATCCTCTCCTTCCCGAACCCGGTCCTCCGCCAGCAGGCGAAGCCGGTGGCGCGCTTCGGCCCCGAACTGAAGCAGCTGGTCGCCGACATGGCGGAAACCATGTACGCCGCGCCGGGCATCGGCCTTGCCGCGCCGCAGATCGGGGTGTCGGAACAGATCGTGGTGGTCGACATCAACCCGCCCGAGGATCGCAACCTCATCGTGCTGGTCAACCCGTGCATCGTCCACCGGGAAGGGGAGGCGGTCGACACCGAGGGCTGCCTGAGCGTCATCGAGTACACCGCCGAGGTGAAAAGGGCGCGCAGGATCGTGGTCCAGGCCCGGGACATCGAAGGCAAGCCGCTGGAATTCGATGCCGAGGAATGGTATGCCCGGGTGCTGCAGCATGAGATCGACCATCTGAACGGCATCCTCTACATCGATTACCTCAGTTCCCTGAAGCGCACCCTGTACAAGAAGAAACTCCGGAAGATCCTGCAGGAACGGGAGCGCGAGGGCGGCGAGCCATGAACCGCCGCCCTTTCCGCATCGTCTTCATGGGCACCCCCGCCTTTGCCGTGCCCTCGCTTGCCGCCCTGCTGGGGCACGGCGAGGAGGTGGCGGCGGTGGTCACCCAGCCCGACCGCCCCAAGGGACGCAGCGGTAAACCGGTGCCGCCGCCGGTGAAGGAACTGGCGCTCGCCCATGCCATCCCGGTCCTGCAGCCGGAGAAGATCCGTACCACCGGGTTCCGCGAGACAATCGCCGCCCTGCGCCCGGATCTCCTCGTGGTCACCGCCTACGGCCGTATCCTGCCCGGCGAACTGCTGCGCACCCCGCCCCTGGGAACCATCAACGTCCACGGTTCGCTCCTGCCCAGATACCGGGGGGCGGCGCCGGTGCAGTGGGCGATTATCAGGGGGGAGACCGAGACCGGCATCACCATCATGCAGATGGACGAGGGGATGGATACCGGCGACATCCTGCTGCCCGGCAGCCTCCCCATCGCCGCTGACGACACCGCCGCCACCCTGGCGGTGAAGATGGCGGATCTCGGCGGCCGGCTCTTGGTCGAGGCGCTGGATCTGCTCCGCGAGGGCAGGCTGCGGCCGACGAAGCAGGACGATTCCAGGGCAACCCTGGCCCCGCCCCTGAACAAGGAACAGGGCCGCATCGACTGGCGCCGGCCGGCAACCGAGATCGGTTGCCTCATCCGCGGCACCGATCCCTGGCCCGCCGCCTTCACCCATCTCGCCGGCGAACGGTTGCGGCTGTTCGCGCCGCGGCCGATTGGAGCGCCGGCGGACGGTGCGCCGGGAACGATACTCGCCGCCGACAGTGCCGGGCTCTTGGTGGCCTGCGGCACGGAACGGCTGCTGATCACCGAGATCCAGCGGGACGGCGGCAGGCGGATGGCGGTTGCCGCCTTTCTCCAGGGCCATCCGCTCACACCGGGAGCACGCCTTGGCTAGACCGGCCTGGCTGGCCAACCGCTATTTCTGGTTCGCCTCGGCGGCGCTCGTCGCCGTCGTTTCCTTCTTGCTGGTCATCGATTTCGATCTGCTGCGCGGGTTGTTCCGTTCCCGTTCTCTGCTCGATTCCGGCGAGGCGATCCGCGCCAGGATCCTCGCCTACGGGGATCTGGCGCCGCTGCTGTTCATCGCCATCCAGGTGATGCAGATTCTCGTGGCGCCCATGCCGGGCGAGGCAAGCGGGCTCCTGGGCGGCTACCTCTTCGGGCTCTGGCCGGGGTTTCTCCTTTCCAGCTTCGGGCTTGCGGTGGGTTCCTGGGTCGCCTTCGCCATCGGCCATTTTTTTTCCGACCTGCTGCGGCCGCGGCTGGAGGCCACCAGAACCTACGGCCGCTTCAACCGGCTGGTTGCGCGCGGCGACTTCATCATCCCCTTTGTCCTGTTCCTGTTGCCCGGTTTTCCCAAGGACTTCCTTTCCTACCTGCTCGGCATGAGCCGGATGCCCTTTGCGGTCTTCGCCTTCATCGCCGCCGTCGGCCGCATGCCGGGCACCCTGCTGCTCTCCATGAACGGCGCCCAGATCCTGCAGCGCGATTTCCACCAGCTGCTGCTGCTCATCGGCCTGTCGGCGGCGATCCTGTTGCCCTGCTACGCCCTGCGCCGGCGGCTGCTGCACCGCTGGCATCTCGAAGAGGATTGAGCGGGATGGCCACCCTTTATCTGGACTGTTTTTCCGGCATCAGCGGCGACATGTTTCTCGGCGCCCTGGTGCACCACGGCCTGTCGCTTGCGGATCTGCGGGGTCTGCTCGCCGGCTTTCCCCTGCCGCTGCCGGACATCGAGGCCGAAACCGTCAGCGACGGCGGGATCGGCGCGGTACGGCTCCATGTCGCGCAAGGGGAGCCGACCCGACGTACCTGGAAGGATATCCGGGAGATGCTGCAGCGGGCGAGGCTGGAGGCCGGCTGCCGGCAGCGGGCGATGAAGGTTTTCTCGCTGCTCGCCGCGGCCGAGGCGCGGGTGCACGGCTGCGGCGAGGACGAGGTCCATTTCCACGAGGTGGGGGGGCTGGACGCCATCGTCGACATCGTCGGCGTGGTCGGCGGCCTGCATCTGCTGGGGATCGACTCGGTTTACAGTTCGCCCCTGCCCCTCGGGCGCGGCTGGGTGCGCGCCGCGCACGGCATGCTGCCGCTGCCGGCGCCGGCGGTGGTGGAACTGCTCGCCGGTGTGCCGGTGGTGGCGGGAATCGACAACATGGAGCTGGTCACCCCAACCGGCGCGGCGCTGGTGGTGGGGCTGGCGGCCGGATTCGGGCCGATTCCGGCAATGCACCTTTCCGGCAGCGGTTACGGCGCCGGCAGCCGCAGGCGGCCGGACGGAAATCCCAACCTGCTGCGCATCCTGATCGGGGAAACGGAACCACGCGGCGAAAGCCGGGAGATCGAGGTGATCGAGACCAACATCGACGACCTGGCCCCGGAAATCTGCGCCCATGCCGCCGAGCGGCTGCTGGCGGCCGGCGCCCTCGATGTCTCCTGGTCGCCGCTCACCATGAAGAAGGGGCGGCCGGCACTGCTGTTGCGGGTGCTCGCCGATCCGGCCAGAGGGGAGGTGCTGCGCCGGCTCATCCTCGCCGAGACCACCGCCATCGGCCTGCGCTACCGGCGGGAACAGCGGATGACCCTGGGCAGGCGGCAAAGGGTGCTCGCCACCCCGTGGGGAGATGTCGAGGTCAAGGAAGTGGAAACCCCGGGCGGCCCGGAGCTGCGACCGGAATACGAATCCTGCCGACAGCTGGCGCTCGCCGCCGGCGTGCCGCTGCGGCGGGTGTACGATGCGGTGACGCGGGCGGCGGCCGGCGATAGCGGGGAGAAAGGGAAATGCGGCTGATCATGGCGGTGGCGACCGGGTTTTCTGCCGGCTACCTGCCGGTGGCGCCGGGCACCTGGGGTTCGTTGCTGGGGCTGCCGCTGCACTGGCTGCTGACCCGGCTGCCGCTGCCCCTGTATGCCGCCGCGGTGGCGGTGCTCATCGTCGTCGCGGTGCTGGCCGCCGGCGGCGCCGAGAAGATCCTCGACCGCAAGGATCCGGGGGTGGTGGTGATCGACGAGGTCGCCGGCATGGTGGTGACAATGGTCGGCGCGCCGCAGGTGTGGTGGGCCTATGTCGCCGGGTTCCTGCTGTTCCGGCTGTTCGACATCGTCAAACCCTTTCCCGCCCGCTGGTGCGACCGCCATCTGAACGGTGGGTTCGGCATCGTTCTCGACGATCTGGTGGCAGGTGTCTACGCCATGCTTTGCCTGCAGCTCGGCGTCCGCTGGGCCGGTCTCTGATTCCAATTCCGAACCAGGCGGCAAGGTCGTCAGCCGCGCCGGGCGGCTCCTGCCGGACTCCCTGTACCTTCGCGTCTCTGCCCGCTCGCCTTCACGTTGCCAGCCTCATCGGGCAAGGGATGACGGTTCAGAGGAAGAAGCGGGCGAGCTGCGAGCGCTGGGTGGAGGACAGGGCCCCGAAGGTCAGGCGGATACTGGTCAGGTTGCCCTGTTGGATCATGGGGAAATGGCGCTTTTCCTCCAGGGCCTCCATCGGCAGGTCGAGAAGGGAAAAGGCCTGTCGGGCGGTCTGGTAAACCACCAGGGACAGGGAGCGCACCTGTCGGGAGGGCAGCCGGCCGTTGATCAGGCAGCAGAGCCCGCCGCTGCAGATGTTGACGATGCGGCCCACCAGCGAGGAGCTGTTGTCGAAGATGACGAAGCACCCTTCCCGGGCCGGCATCCGCCGGAACCGCCGCCGATCTCGTTGTGTCTGGCGATAGTTTTCCATACGGCATCCTCCCTGAAACAATTTTTAGTCAGCATTGCAGCAAAAGGGATGCCCTGTCGGGTGTCGTTGGCGTTTGTGAAATTATATCGGATGGATGGCTTGGTTCGCCGCCTCTGGGGGTAGGCGGGCGGAGGGTGTGATTTTCATGATTCAGGAAACTGCTGTCCGAAATTCCGGAAATTATTCGGCCAGGGCCCGGCTGATCTCCTCCTGCATGGCGGCGATGACCGCCAGCGGTTCCGCCGCCCTGGTGATCGGCCGGCCGACCACCAGGTGATCGGCGCCGGCACCGATGGCGGTGCCGGCGCTCATCACCCGTTTCTGATCGTCCGCGGTGTTGCTGCCCGGCCGGATCCCCGGGGTGACGAGGATCAGCCTGTCGCCGAGGCCGGCGCGCAGCCGTGCAGCCTCCATCCCGGAGGAGACCACCCCGTCGCAGCCCAACTCCAGGGCCCGTTTCGCCCGGAAATAGACGAGATCCTCGATGGTGGC
Source organism: Thermodesulfobacteriota bacterium (assembly GCA_040755255.1). Taxonomy (GTDB): domain Bacteria; phylum Desulfobacterota; class Desulfobulbia; order Desulfobulbales; family S012-135; genus JBFLZZ01. The sequence continues at coordinate 14,590 of JBFLZZ010000063.1, read as the reverse complement.
GGTCATGCCCATCGCCCGCATGTCCTCTTCGCCGAAGCTGGTGAGCACGGTCACCGCCAGGATCTTCACCGGTCCTTTTTCCGCCAGCGCCGCCCGCAGGATGGGATCGTTGCCGTGCACCGTCGCCATGTGCACCCCCCGGTCGCGGATCTGGGCCACCGCCAGCTTGACCGTCTCCGGGATGTCGAAGAACTTCAGGTCGAGCATCACCTTGTGGCCGCGGTCCTGCAGCCAGTCCACCATGGCGAAATGGGAGGCCATGAACAGCTGCAGGCCGATCTTGTAGTAGCCGAGGGCGGATTCGGTCTTTTTCACCCATTCCTTCGCCGTCGCCGGGTCGGGGGCGTCCAGGGCGAGGATGATCCGGTCCTTCAGGGGGATGTTCTTGTCGTTCATTGCAGATCCTTAGGTGCTGTCAGCGGATGTCGCAGATCACCCGGCCGCCGGGTGAGCCGAGCTGCATCGCGCCGCTTTCCATGTCGCGCTGGAAGCCGGCGCCGGTGACGCTGATCCCCTTGCCGGCGAGATGTACCGTCGCCGAGCTCCGGACGAGGCGCTTGTCGGGAAAATAGTCGAGCTGGCTGGTGGTGCCGGTGAAGGAGCCGGTTTCCACCCGGACGTCGCCGTCCAGGGAGAGAACCCTGGCCTTCTGGTCGTAGCTGCCGTGACTGGAGATCAGCGCGGTCTTGCCGCCGCCGGCTTCGCTCAGCAGGTCCGCGGCAAGATCGGTGAAGCGGATGATTTCCCGGCCGTTGCCGGCGGCGGCCTGACTGAGGCTGGCGCGCATGGCGAGACGGTCGCCTTCGTGCTGGTAGATGGTGAGGTTCTCCAGAAGGAAGGAGCGGCCGCCCTCCCGGCCGGGATTTTCGCTGCCGAGCTGCGGGGAGAAGAAACGTGCCGCCGCCGGCAGCCACAACGGCCCGCTCAAAACCAGCAGCAGCAGGCCGAGCGGCAGGATGTTGCGGGAGGAGAGGCGCATCAGAGATCGTCGCGTTTTCCTTCGAGGTAACGGGCAAGCAGGGTTTCGTACATGCCCCTGGCGTCGATGATCAGTTCGCAGACCTCGCGCACCGCGCCGCGGCCGCCGGCGGCGCGGGTGGTGTAATGGGCGACGGCGCGCACCTCGGGGGCGGCATCGGCAACCGCCACGGCAAACCCGACGCGGGACAGGAGAGGCAGATCGAGCCAGTCGTCGCCGACGTAGGCGACGGCGGCGTCGGCGAGGCCGGTCTGCGCGAGAATCTGCCGGTAGGCGTCCAGTTTGTTGCGCTGTCCCTGGTGGAGATGGGCGATCCCCAGGTTGCGCGCCCGCCGTTCCACCGCGCCGCTGGTCCGGGCGGTGATGATCCCGGTCTGGATGCCGGCCCGGTGCAGCAGGCTGATGCCGAAGCCGTCGCGGCTGTTGAAGGTTTTGATCTCCAACCCGTCGTCGTGGTAGATGAGGGAGCCGTCGGTGAGGACGCCGTCGACGTCGAAGAGGACCAGCTCCACCGCCGCCGCCCGCTCCAGGCTGTTCTTCCAGGCATAGCCGCGCGCGGATTCGCCGGTGCGTTCCATGGCCCGTTTCTGCAGGGCGCGGGTCAGTTCACAGTCGCCGGGGTAGCCTTCCGCCATGGCGAGCTCAGGCCACCGCCCGGTGGATGGCGAGGATGGTGCGCAGGAATGGTTCCATCAATTGCAGCGGCATGGAGTTGGGACCGTCGCACAGGGCGGATTCCGGTGCCGGATGCACCTCGGTGAACAGGGCGTCGATCCCCGCCGCGGTCGCCGCCCGGGCCAGCGGTTCGACGAACTGGAGCTGGCCGCCGGAGGAGGTGCCGGCGCCGCCGGGCAGCTGGACGGAATGGGTGGCGTCGAACACCACCGGGCAGCCGAGCTCGCGCATCACCGGCAGCGCCCGCATGTCGACCACCAGGTTGTTGTAGCCGAAGGTGGCGCCGCGTTCGGTGAGCAGGATGTTGCGGTTGCCGGTCTGGTGCATTTTTTCCACCGCGTTGCGCATGTCCCAGGGGGAAACGAACTGACCCTTCTTGAGGTTGACCGGCTTGCCCGTCTCGGCGGCGGCGAGCAGGAGGTCGGTCTGCCGGCAGAGAAAGGCGGGGATCTGCAGGACGTCGAGCACCGCCGCCGCCGCTTTCGCCTGGCCGGGGTCGTGGATGTCGGCGACCACCGGTACCCCGAAGGTCCGGCGGATGTGGCCGAGCATCTCCAGGCCCTCTTCCATGCCCGGGCCCCGGAAGGAGGACAGCGAGGTGCGGTTGGCCTTGTCGAAGGAGGCCTTGAAGATGTAGTCGATGCCGAGCCGGCCGCAGAGTTCCTTGAGGAAGGAGGCCACGGTTTCGGCGACGTACATCGATTCCAGGACGCAGGGGCCGGCGATCAGGGTCAGCCTGCTGCCGTCGCCGATGGTGAAGGCCGTGCCGTCCGGTCTGGCGACCGTGACCATGTCGCGGGCCGGCTGCATCACGCCCTGCCCGCGCCGTGGTCGAGCGCCGCCCGGATGAACTCCCGGAAAAGGGGATGCGGTTTCATCGGTTTCGATTTGAATTCGGGGTGGAACTGGCAGCCGAGGAACCAGGGGTGTTCCCGGAGTTCGACGATCTCCACCAGGGAGTCGTCCGGCGAGGTGCCGCTGATCACCAGCCCGGCGTCGGTCAGGGCCTGCCGGAATTCGGCATTGAACTCGAAGCGGTGCCGGTGGCGTTCCTCGATGGAGTCGGTCCCGTAGGCGGTGTGGGCGGCGGTGCCCGGATGCAGCCGGCAGGGGTAGGCGCCGAGGCGCAGGGTGCCGCCCATTTCCGACAGTTCGTCCCGGGTCTGGATCTGATTGGTGCGGTAGTCGAACCACTCCTTCATCAGGTAGATCACCGGGTGGGTGGTGGAGCGGTCGAATTCGGTGGAGTTGGCATCGGTCATGCCGGCGACGTTGCGGGCGAACTCCACCACGGCCAGCTGCATGCCGAGGCAGATGCCGAAAAAGGGGATTTTACAGGTGCGGGCGTGGTTGATGGCGGTGATCTTGCCCAGCACGCCGCGGGAGCCGAAGCCGCCGGGGACGAGGATGCCGTCGCAGCCGGCCAGCAGGGCGGCGGCGTCCTTGTCGCGGTTTTCCAGGTCCTCGGCGCTGACGTACTTGAGTTCCACCTGGGCGTCGTTGGCGACGCCGCCGTGGATCAGGGCCTCGTGCAGGCTCTTGTAGGACTCCTTCAGATCCACGTACTTGCCGATGATGCCGATGGTGACCGTGCGCGAGGGATGGGTGAGGGTGTAGACCAGCTGCTGCCAGTTGTTGAGGCGCGGCTGCCCGGTCCAGATCCCCAGCTGTTCGAGGATCTTGTCGTCCAGCTGCTCCTCGTGGAAGCAGAGCGGTACCTCGTAGATGTTCTTGACGTCCTGGGCGGTGATGACATGCTCGGCGGGAACGTTGCAGAACAGGGCGATTTTTGCCTTCAGTTCCTTGGAGAGCGGCACCTCGGTGCGGCAGAGCAGGATGTCGGGCTGGATGCCGATGGCCAGCAGCTCCTTGACGCTGTGCTGGGTGGGTTTGGTCTTCACCTCGCCGGCCGCCTTGATGAACGGCACCAGGGTGACGTGCAGGAACAGGGAGTTCTTGCGGCCGACGTCGATGCGGAACTGGCGGATGGCCTCGAGAAAGGGCAGGCTTTCGATGTCCCCCACCGTGCCGCCGATCTCGACGATGGCGATGTCGCAGTCGCCGTCCAGCTGGTGAATGGCCTTCTTGATCTCGTCGGTGACGTGGGGGATGACCTGCACCGTGCCGCCCAGGTATTCGCCGCGGCGTTCCTTGGTGATCACCGTGTGGTAGATGCGGCCCGAGGTGTAGTTGTTCTTCTGGGCCATCACCGCCGAGGTGTAACGTTCGTAATGGCCGAGATCGAGATCGGTTTCGGCGCCGTCGTCGGTGACGAACACCTCCCCGTGCTGGAAGGGGTTCATGGTGCCGGGATCGACGTTGATGTACGGGTCGAGCTTCTGGAAAGTGACCCTGAGGCCGCGGCTTTCCAGCAGGGCGCCGATGGCCGCCGCCGCCAGTCCCTTGCCCAGGGAGGAAAGGACGCCGCCGGTGATGAAGATGAACTTGGTCTTGCCGTTGTTGCCTGGTTTCATGGGGGGTCGAGCTCCAGGGTAGCGAGGCGCGCGGCGGCGCCGGCGCGGTGGTGAATCGGAAATCCCGGCGGAGCCGGGGGGGTTGCTGCAAACGAAACAGGCCGGCCGGAACACCCGGACGCGGAGCGGGTGCCGGTCGTCATCGCGAAGTCGGGGATTACGATGCCGCGAGGCGTTGTGTTCCGTTGAATATTCGCTGGCGGATGCCCGGTTACGAAACCTGTCGCGATTCCGTCATGGATACTATCCGGCTCATGCCACGGACTGGGGCATACCCCGAAACCGTAATTTGTTCCGTTTCGGATGGCCTGGGAGGAAGCGCAGTGGTCATGGCCCCCACCGGTGTCGGACGGGGTGGACCAAGGCCGAGGGAAGTATATAGTATCGGGGGTATGGCGCCAAGGGAAAATCATCTTTTTTTCTTGCCCGGAAAACATCGGGCAAAGAGTGCGGCAAAAAAGAAAAGAGTCGGCTATCCTTTACCGATGGCCTCCCTGCGCACACCAGAAGAATCAGACCGCCCCGCGGCGGGCCGGCTTCGCATCGTCCTGCTGCTGGTTCTTCTCCTACTGTTGCCTTCCGCCGGCTGCCGCTCCGCGGTGGAGGAGAGGGGGGAACAGGCTGTCGCCCCGCCGGAATCCGGCCGGACAGGGCAGGGGGGATGCCGGGACTGCCACGATCTTTCCCTCGATCCCGGCCATGCCTTTGCCTGCGCCGATTGCCACGGCGGGGTGGAGCGGGCCGTGGAGAGGGAGGCGGCCCACGCCGGCCTGATCCGGGACCCCGCCCATCCCGATCGGATGGAAGGGACCTGCGGCCGCTGCCACCGCACCCAGACGGACAGGCTTCGCCGTTCGCTGCATTTCACCCTGTTCGAGGAAATCAACGCGGTGCGGCGCGCCTTCGGCGCCACGGAGCAGGTCGCCGATCTCACCGGGGTACCGAAGGTCGCCACCCCGGCGAACATCGGTCAGCTTGCCGACGACATGCTGCGCCGCCGCTGCCTGCGCTGCCATCTTTATTCGCGCGGCGAGGGCTACCCGGAGACCGTGCACGGCACCGGCTGTGCCGGTTGTCATCTTCGCTTTCGCGGCGGCGAACTCGTTTCCCACGCCTTTGTCAGGACGCCCGACGACGATACCTGTCTCCACTGCCATTACGGTAATTTCGTCGGCGCCGACTACCATGGCCGTTTCGAGCGTGATTACAACTGGGAGTACCGCACCCCCTTCGAGCCGGACGGGGTGTCCCGGCGCCCCTATGGGGTCGAATACCAGTTCCTCGCCGCGGATGTGCACGCGGCGGCCGGCATGGCCTGTGTCGACTGCCACGACGGCGATGAACTGATGGGCGGCGGCCAGGGGGTATCCTGCCGTTCCTGTCATGACCCCGCGAATTCCACTCTGCCGGAAAACGTCCGCGCCGACGGCGAGCGCCGCTGGGTCGTCGGCCGACTTGCCGGCCGGGAATGGAATATCCCCCGCATGCGCCATCCCGCCCATCTCCGCTACGGTTCTCTTGCGGACTGCGCGGTCTGTCACGCCCGCTGGGGGTTCCGTGACGAAGGAACCGACCTGTTGCGCCTGGACGCCCTGGATTTCAGTCCGTGGGCCGATCTGGCCGTGCAGGGGATCCTGGAGGTGGAACAGCAGATCGATGCGGTACTTTACGGCGAAAGCGATCAGGAGCAACCGCTGATGAGCGACGGGGTCGACGGCGGTTTTTTCCCTGGTATCTGGCTGAAGGGGTATACCGGCCGCCGCTGGGACGATCCGCCGCTCTGCCGCGATGACGCCGGCGTGCTGCGGGTCTGCCGGCCGCTGCTCGATCTGCGGCTGTCCTGGGTGGATGGTGACGGCGAAGTGATCTTCGACGGGGTCGCGGCCGACCGCAGCGCCGCGCTGCGGCCGTACACCCCCCACACCATGGGCAAAGCCGGGGCTTTTTTTCGTGAACGTCTGCGACGGGGAGGAGATCGATGAGACATGCAAGGGGGCGCGGATATCGATGGATCTGCGGTTTTCCGATCCTGGTGGCCGTGCTGTGCGCAACACTCCTGGTGGCGGGCTGCGGCCGCAAGGAGGTCCGGCCGCGGCCGGGCATCGCCCCGCCTCCGCCGGCTCCGTCCCAGCCCTCCGGCCGGCGGGTGCCCGCAACCCAGCGGCCCTACACCATCAACGGACACACCTACTACCCCCTGCCCTCGGCCCATGGCTACAGCGCCACCGGCATCGCTTCCTGGTACGGCCGGCCCTTCCACGGACGCAAGACCGCCTGTGGCGAAACCTACGACATGCACGAGATGACCGCCGCCCACAAGACCCTGCCCATGCAGACCCGCCTGCTGGTACGCAATCTGGACAACGGCAGGGAAACGGTGGTGCGGGTCAACGACCGCGGCCCCTTTGTCAAGGATCGGATCGTTGATCTCAGCCTCGCCGCGGCCAGCACCCTGGGCTTCGATCGGGCGGGCACCACCCGCGTCCAGCTGACCGCCCTGGGCGAGGCGGTGCCGGTGGTCGAGCAGGGCAAAACCTACCAGCAGTTTTTACCCTACCGGGATCTGAACACCGGGGAGTTCTACGTCCAGATCGGTTCGTTCACCGACCGCAACAACGCCTTGCGCCTGCGTGACCGGATGGAGAACGAAGGGAGAAAAACGGTGGTCGTGACCTATGACCGCGGCGATCAGATCTTCCACCGGGTGCAGGTATGGGGCGGCACCACCACCGAGGTCGCCGGCCAGGTGGCGCAGGCGCTGGAGGCGGCCGGCTTCGACGGCGCCTTCGTGGTGGCGCGCTGAGCCGCGCTCCTGCCGCGACAAAATGTCGCGGGATGCTTATAGTATGTGCAGGAGGAAAAAGGGAAAGCGAGGTAAAAGGAGGTGAACTCCGTGAAAACAAGATTACAGTCGACGACGCGGTTGCAGTGTCCGGAATGCCGGATGGAACTGTTGCCGGGTAAGGTGAGCGAGGCGGGGAATCATGTGACCTGCGGGCGGTGCGGACGGGAGATATTCCTCGATCCCAGCCGTTACGGGCGGGAAGATTGCCCGAAGTGTTCGGATGTGAAGAAAAGTAACAAGCGGATGAAAGGAGGGGTGGCCTGCTGTCCGTAAGGACGGGAGCAGGTTGCGCGAGCCGCGGGGGTGGCGTGCATGACCGGAACGCCGGGAGTACGGCCGGCCCTGCGGAAGCGGGGGAGACGCGGAGTCTTCCCCGCTTGTTTTTTTCTCGTTGTCGTTGTCGTAATCGTAATCGCCAAACCCGGCGGGTTCCTCCATCGCCGGCGCCCGAACGACCTGATTGACTAATTTGGCCATGGGCGCGTCCCCCCAATGACGAAATGCGGATGCAGACTGGATCGCCACGCTGCGCTCGCAATGACCCCCGAGGCGGTCTCTCCCTCCTCGTCTTTGCGAGAAGCGCAGCGACGAAGCAATCCAGTCGGAGCCGTCAGGCTGCCATCGGCATCGCCGGCAGCCGCCATCCCCTTCTATCGCCGCCATACTTCCCGATCGCCACGGTCCTGCGGACTTCGCGATGAACGCCGCAGGAATTTCTCCGTCTTCGCGAGGAAGGAGGTGACGAAGCGATCCAGGAAGGCCCGCGAAACCGCAGTCAGCCCGTGGGCTGGAGAGTTGCCCATGGGCGCATGGCGGGGCGCCTCCTGAAAGCCTGCTGCGGGAGATCCGTCATGCGCGCGGGGTGGTGTCGCGCTTTTCTGGGGCATATGCCCCAAAAAAGCGTCTGTTCGGGTCGCTCCGGACGCCGTTCTTTTTCCGGAATTCCGGACATGGCATTCCCCGCCGTTCTGCCGCAAATACCGAACTTTCTTTCGACGCAGGCGTTTTCGGCATGGTCTGGCCGCAGGGAAAGGGTATAATCATATATTCCGTCCTCCATGGTATCAAAAGTGCTTGATCCATAAAGGCCTGACAGAATCAAACCTCCACCGGGCAGCGCGGTCTGGAAAACGGCCGCTTTTCTCCCGTCGATGGCGCCTTCCGGCGGCAAGGTAAGGGAATGATGACGCCCGGATGCTTCCCAGGAAGGATTTGCCATGAACATTCTCGCCCGCTGGCTGCTCTGCCTGTTCCTCGTCGCCTGCCTGCCTTCGGCAACCGGCAACGCAACCGCGTTCCTTTCCGCGCCCCATGATCAGGAACATGGCCTGACCTGCCGCTCCTGCCACCAGTATCCCTTCGACTCCTGGCCGGGATATGTGCAGGATTCGGGCAACATCGACGACACCTTCCCCAACTACCTCTGTCTCAGCTGCCATGACGGCAACAGTGCGCCGCCCCGGATGCTGCCCCACTCGGCCAACAGCATCGGCGGTCGTCTCACCGGCTGGACCACCCAGTGCATCGACTGTCATGATCCGCATTTTCAGAAGCAGCTGCAGCATGCTGCCGGCGATGCCGACCGGCTTTTCCTGGTGACCGGTGATATCCTCAATGTCGCCATCGACAACAGCGATCCCCAGAACGTCACCTCGATCATCTCCTACGGCAACGCCACGGCGCTGACCGGCAGGGGCGATCCCTCGCTCTGGAATGCCAAAACCGACCCCGGGCGCGGGCTTATCTTCGTTGCCGACAAAAACCAGCCCTCGGAGACCTACGAGATTCTCGCCGCCGACGCCACCACCATCACCGTGGCCGGCAACGCCTGGGCCGCCGGGGTTGGCCATCGCTTCGGCATCATCTACGGCCAGATGATCAGGGATCTGGTGACCCTTCCCGGAGGGGGCAAGGCTCAGGTCCGTTTCTTCCGTCCGGAAACCGACTTTACCGATGTGGTCAATCCGGTGGCGCGGGGGCTCTGTCAGGTCTGCCATACCGCCACCCTGCACTGGACCGCCGACGGCGGCAACACCACCCATAACGCGGGCGTGGCCTGCACCGGCTGCCACCGGGCGACGGACGGGTTCAAATCGGTCGTCTATACCCACACCGGCCTGGCGGTCACCGCGTCCTGCGACCAGTGCCACGGACCCGGCAGCGACGTGGTGGCCGGGATTCACAAGGGCAACTGCGCCGCCTGCCATCAGTCCGCCTCGCCGGTGGTGATGAATGTCATCGTCTCCGGCGGTGGGGACTGCCTGGCCTGCCACGGCCAGTATTTCTATTCCCACCTGAACGCCCAGGCCAGCCATGTTCCCAGCCTGGTGACCGGGAGCGGCACCTCCTGCGGCGTCGGCAACTGCCACTGGGGTTCCGCCCTCATTCTGAACATCGATCCCCGCTACCATCAGGCCTGCGCCAGCTGCCACGACAGCAACGGGGGGCTGGTCGGCAGTGCTTCCGGCCGGGCGGGGATGGCGCCGAATACCTGCCTCGACTGCCATGCCGCCGGTTTCGTTCCCACCCACACCCCGGTGCCCGCCCATACCACGCTGATCACCTCCACCGGCACCTCCTGCGCCCGCTGCCACGATCCGCAGAACACCACCAACCATCTCACCGCCACCCACAAGAACGACTGCGCCGCTTGCCACGACAGCCAGGGAGCGCTGATCGGGGTTGCGGCCGGCGGCAGGGGCAACTGCACCTTCTGCCACGGCACCACCTATTTCTACTGGCACAGGACCATGGACCACACGCCGTTGCTGAGTTCGATAAACAGCAATATCGTGCCGCCCCAGCCGACCACCTGCGCCTCCTGCCACGATCCGGCCCTGGCCGCGGACGTGCTGCAGGATATCCACCGCGGCCAGTGTTCCCTCTGTCATGACGATCAGGGCTACCTGGTCGCCGGCCCCAGCGGCAGCGCCATGGGCGGCGCCGGCAGTTGCTTTACCTGCCACGGCGCCGGCTATTTCTGGTCCCACCGGGTCAGGGATCACGAGCAGCTTTACAACGGCGGCAATTCCTGCATCAGCTGCCATTTCCCCGCCGATACCCCGGCGGATATCGTGGGCGGCGTCCACAACAACAATTGCGGCCTCTGCCATCATCTCACCGGCGGCGGGGTGCTCATCGGCAGCGCCGCCGGCAAGCTCAACGGTTCCGACTGCATGACCTGCCACGGCAACCATCACGGCAGCAATCCGCCGGTGGCGGTCGATGACGCCTTCCCGGTCCAGGAAGACACGGCCGACAACGTCCTCGACGTGCTCGTGAACGACAGTGATCCCGACCCCGGCGATACCATCAGCGTGCTCAGTGTCGGACCGGGTTCGGCCGGCGGAACCGTCACCAGCACCGCGACGAATGTTCTTTACACCCCGGCGCCGAATTTCCACGGAACGGAGATCTTTACCTACACCATCCAGGATTCCACCGGCAATACCGCCCAGGCAACGGTGACCGTCACAGTCAGCAACGTCAACGACGCACCTGTTGCAGTGGACGACACCGCGACCACCGCCGAGGACACGCCGGTGACCACGGCGAGTGTGCTCGCCAACGACACCGACATCGACGGCGACACCCTGAGCGTCTCCGCGGCGGACGCGGTGAGCGTGGGCGGCGGCACGGTGGTGAACAATCTCGACGGCACCTTCACCTACACGCCGGCGGCGGACTACAACGGGGGTGACTCCTTCACCTACACGGTTGCCGACGGCAACGGCGGCAGCGCGACCGGCACGGTGACGATCACGGTGACGCCGGTGAACGACGCGCCGGTGGCGGTTGCCGACACCGCGACCACCGCCGAGGACACGCCGGTGACCACGGCGAGCGTGCTCGCCAACGACACCGACATCGACGGCGACACCCTGAGCGTCTCCGCGGCGGACGCGGTGAGCGTAAACGGCGGTACGGTGGTGAACAATCTCGACGGCACCTTCACCTACACGCCGGCGCTGAACTACAACGGTACGGACAGCTTCGCCTACACGGTGTCCGACGGCAACGGCGGCAGCGCGACCGGCACGGTGACGGTGACGGTGACGCCGGTGAACGACGCGCCGGTTGCGGTGGACGACACGGCGACCACCGCCGAGGACACGCCAGTGACCACGGCGAGTGTGCTGGTCAACGACACCGACATCGACGGCGACACCCTGAGCGTTTCCGCGGCGGATACGGTGAGCGTAAGCGGCGGACCGGTGGTGAACAATCTCGACGGCACCTTCACCTACACGCCGGCGCTGAACTACAACGGTACGGACAGCTTCGCCTACACGGTGTCCGACGGCAACGGTGGCAGCGCGACCGGCACGGTGACGATCACGGTGACGCCGGTGAACGACGCACCGGTTGCGGTTGCCGACACCGCGACCACTGCCGAGGACACGCCGGTGACCACGGCGAGCGTGCTGGTCAACGACACCGACATCGACGGCGACACCCTGAGCGTCTCCGCGGCGGATACGGTGAGCGTAGGCGGCGGTACGGTGGTGAACAATCTCGACGGCACCTTCACCTACACGCCGGCGATGAACTTCAACGGGGATGATTCCTTCACCTACACGGTCGCCGACGGCAACGGCGGCAGTGCGACCGGCACGGTGACGGTGACGGTGACGCCGGTGAACGATCCGCCGGTGGCGGTTGCCGACAGCGCAGCCACCAACGAAGACGTCGCGGTCGTTACGGTGAACGTGCTCGCCAACGACACCGATGTCGACGGCGACACGCTGAGCGTTTCCACGGCCGATGCGGTGAGCGTGGGTGGCGGCACGGTGGTGAACAACCTGAACGGCACCTTCACCTACACGCCGGCGCTGAACTTCAACGGGGGTGATTCCTTCACCTACACGGTCGCCGACGGTAACGGCGGCAGTGCGACCGGCACGGTGACGATTACGGTAACGCCGGTGAACGATCTGCCGCTGACGGGGGCGGACAGCTATGCCACCGGCCAGGGCCAGACCCTGAGCGTGGCGGCGCCGGGCGTGCTGACCAACGACAGCGATGCGGACGGCGACAGCCTGACGGTGGACACCGCGCCGGTGTCCGCCCCGACCCACGGCATTCTGAGCCTCGGTGCGGACGGTTCGTTCTCCTACACCCATGACGGCAGCGCCACCACCAGCGACGCCTTCACCTACCAGGTGTCGGACGGCAACGGCGGCACCGCCCAGGGGGTGGTGACCATTTCGATCACCAGCAACGCCAGTCCGACCGCTGTCGCCGACAGCTACACGGTGGCGGAAGACGGGGTGCTGACCGTGGCGGCCGGCACGGGTGTGCTGATCAACGACACCGATCCGGAGAGCGATCCGCTCACTGCGGCGCTGGTCGCCACCACGAGCAACGGCATCCTTGCCCTGAACACGGACGGTTCGCTCACCTACACGCCGAACGCCAACTACAACGGCACGGACAGCTTCACCTACACCGCGGCCGATCAGTACCACACCTCCAACGTGGCGACGGTGACGATCACGGTGACGCCGGTGAACGACGCGCCGGTTGCGGTTGCCGACACGGCGACCACCGCCGAGGACACGCCGGTGACCACGGCGAGCGTGCTCGTCAACGACACCGACATCGACGGTGACACCCTGAGCGTCTCCGCGGCGGATGCGGTGAGCGTAAACGGCGGTACCGTGGTGAACAATCTCGACGGCACCTTCACCTACACGCCGGCGCTGAACTACAACGGTACGGACAGCTTCGCCTACACGGTCGCCGACGGCAACGGCGGCAGCGCGACCGGCACGGTGACGGTGACGGTGACGCCGGTGAACGACGCGCCGGTTGCGGTTGCGGACAGTTACAGCGCCGGCCAGGGCCAGACGCTTACTGTTGCGGCTGTCTCCGGTGTGCTGGCCAACGACACCGACATCGAGGGCGATATCCTGACGGTGAATGCCATTCCGGTGGCGGCGCCGGCCAATGGCAGTCTGACCCTCAACGCCGACGGCGGGTTCAGCTATACCCATGATGGCAGCGCCACCAGCAGCGACAGCTTTACCTACCAGGTAGCGGACGGCAACGGCGGCACGGCGCAGGGGGTGGTGACCATCACCATCACCGCCAATGCGGCCCCCATGGCGGTTGCCGACAGCTATGCAGTGGCGGAAGACGGCGTCTTGAACGTGACTGCGGTCTCGGGCGTGCTGGCCAACGACATCGATCCGGAGAGCGATCCGCTGACCGCGGCGGTGGTCGCAACCACAACCCACGGCACCCTGAACCTGGTCGCGGACGGTTCGTTCACCTACACCCCGAACGCCAACTACCACGGCACGGACAGCTTCTCCTATCAGGCGGCCGATCCGTTCAACAGCTCGAACCTGGCAACGGTGACCATCACGGTGACGCCGGTGAACGACGCGCCGGTGGCGGTAAACGATAGCGTGGTGACCGCCGAAGACACGCCGGTGACCACGGTGAACGTGCTGCTCAACGACACGGATGCGGACGGCGACCTCCTGAGCGTCTCCGGGGCGGATGCGGTGAGCGCAAACGGTGGCACGGTGGTGAACAACCTCGACGGCACCTTCACCTATACGCCGACAGCGAACTTCAACGGGGGTGACACCTTCACCTACACGGTCGCCGACGGCAACGGCGGCAGCGCGACCGGTACGGTGACGATTACGGTAACGCCGGTGAACGACGCGCCGGTGGCGGTCGCCGATACCGCTGCCACCAGCGAGGACACCTCGGTGACCACGGGGAACGTGCTGCAGAACGACACCGACGTCGACGGCGACACGCTGAGCATTGCCGGGGCCGATGCGGTGAGCGTGGGCGGCGGCACGGTGGTGAACAATCTCGACGGCACCTTCACCTACACGCCGGCGCTGAACTTCAACGGGGGTGATTCCTTCACCTACACGGTCGCCGACGGCAACGGCGGCAGCGCGACCGGTACGGTGACGATTACGGTAACGCCGGTGAACGACGCGCCGCTGACGGGGGCGGACGGCTATGCCACCGGCCAGGGCCAGACCCTGAACGTGGTGGCGCCGGGCGTGCTGGCCAACGACACCGATGCGGACGGCGACAGCCTGACGGTGAACACCGTTCCGGTGTCCGTTCCGACCCACGGCAGCCTGACGCTCTATGCGGACGGTTCGTTCTCCTACACCCATGACGGCAGCGCCACCACCAGCGACGCCTTCACCTACCAGGTGTCGGACGGCAACGGCGGCACCGCCCAGGGGGTGGTGACCATTTCGATCACCAGCAACGCCAGTCCGACCGCTGTCGCCGACAGCTACACGGTGGCGGAAGACGGGGTGCTGACCGTGGCGGCCGGCACGGGTGTGCTGATCAACGACACCGATCCGGAGAGCGATCCGCTCACTGCGGCGCTGGTCGCCACCACGAGCAACGGCATCCTTGCCCTGAACACGGACGGTTCGCTCACCTACACGCCGAACGCCAACTACAACGGCACGGACAGCTTCACCTACACCGCGGCCGATCAGTACCACACCTCCAACGTGGCGACGGTGACGATCACGGTGACGCCGGTGAACGACGCGCCGGTTGCGGTTGCCGACACGGCGACCACCGCCGAGGACACGCCGGTGACCACGGCGAGCGTGCTCG
>JBFLZZ010000062.1:0-20873 GCA_040755255.1 Thermodesulfobacteriota bacterium | reverse complement strand
TGCACCCTTCCTCCTTGATATTGTTGGATAAGTTGTTTGACCCAATATACCAAGGAGCGAAGGGTTTTTCACGTTTAATCTAATGTTTTCGATGTGTTACGCAAAAATTTCTAGTCCGAAAGTTCAGATTCTGACCTTCCTGCAGCCTGAACCAGATTTGCCATCCGGCGCCGCCGGTGCCTTGGGTGGCGGCTGGGGTGGTGTTTATCGCTGGTGCCGGCAGCTAGTCTCCATGCAAGAACCGGTTGCTCTCAATCCGTCTCTGTCGGGCTTCGACCTGATCCTGCTTCATTTGGATGCCGACGTTGCGGGAGAACGGTATGAAAACGCAAACATCACGAACGGATCCGCCGATCTGCCCTGTCGACAACCCTGTCCGCCGGCTGCAGATTCAGTTGATGGGTTGCGAAGGGTGGTCTTGAGCTGGCTCGAACTGGACGGCGACACGACACCACCGGCCAGGTGGGTTTTCTGCAATCCTTCGCTGTGCTCGGAAACATGGCTGATAACGGCTTTATACAGAGAGCGCGAACCGGGGATCATGATCGATATAGAGTGTAATCAAACTCTTGAACACTGGTTGGCTAACAGGCCAATAAGGGAAGGCAGGTTTATTCGGAGTGGAAAAAAGCAGACTTCGGCCTACAGAAATGTTGAGTCGTTGCTGACCAATTCATGGGATGCCATCTGTAATCATTGCACTCAAGCCGGTCGCTTCACCGATGAGTTGAGGGCTGCCTGGCAGCCCTCCGCATAATATCCCCATGAGGAATTTTCGCTCACTTGCACATGGATACCCTGCACCGGAATTCGCCGCCACCTCACGCAGCGCCAGCGAGGCCTTCCTCTGGATGCCGTTGTTCGCATCCGGACGAAATCCGCCAACAGCCGGTGAAACATGCGCTGGCCATGCCGCACGTTTCACCCCACTGCTGCCCGGGAGCATTCGCCATGACGGGAACCCTCCGCCTCCTTCTTTGCCTGCTGCTCCTCTTCCTTCCGGATGCATCCCCGGGCCGGGCGGCGCTGCCGCAGCTGATGCTGGCCGAGAGCGACGACGGCAGCGGCGACGTCTCCGGCTGGCTGATGAGCGAAAAACTGGACGGGGTGCGGGGCTTATGGGACGGCACCCGCCTGCTTTCCAAAAACGGCCTGCCCTTCTCCCCGCCCGCCGCCTTCATCGAAAACTTTCCTGATTTCGCCATCGAGGGGGAGATCTGGGGCGGCCGGGGGAGTTTCGCCCGGACGGTGTCCATCGTCCGCAAACAGGCGGACGGGGACGACTGGCTCACCCTGCGCTTCGCGGTGTTCGACGCGCCCGGCGTGCAGGGGCCGTTTACCGCACGGCTGGAGGCGGTCCGCCGCTGGTTCGCCGTCCATCCTTCCCGTTTCGCCTTCGTCATCGACCATGCGCCGGCAGGAAGCCGGGAGGCGCTGACGCAGGAGTTGCGCCGGATCGAGGAACAGGGCGGTGAAGGACTCATCCTCCGCCGGCCGGACGCCCCCTACACCCCCGGCCGCAGCCGGGACGTGCTCAAGGTGAAGCGCTTCGTCGACGCGGAAGCGCGGGTGGTCGCCCATCTGCCCGGCCGCGGCAGGAATGAAGGGAGGTTGGGCTCGCTGCTGGTGGAACTGCCCGCGAACGGCCTGCGCTTCCGGATCGGCAGTGGTTTCTCCGACGCCGAACGGGAAGATCCGCCGCCCATCGGCACCCTGGTGACCTTCAGGCACAACGGCTTCCACGATTCAGGCCTGCCCCGCTTTCCCGTCTTTCTCCGGGTGCGGCCGGAAGAGTTCTGATCCCCTGCCCGGCGACGCCCCGGCACAGCTCCCGGGGTCAGCGCAACGGCAGGTCCAGCCACAGATAATCGGCGTCGTCCGCGCCCACCGTTTCGCGGTTGAGATCGGCCGTTTCGGGCAGCACCACCCGAAAGGCCCTGTCCCCCATCCTCCCCAGCCGGGCAGGGATGCCCCGCTTCCAGGCATGACCGCTGCCGGCGATGACCACCACCGTCGTGCCGGGGTTGGCCTCGCGGTAGCGTCGCAGGTGCCAGGCCATGGCACTGTCCCAGGTCAGCTGCGCCTCGCAGAAGTACTCGAAGTCCTTGTCGCTTTTCTCCGGAAAATGGAAAGAGCGGCGGATGAAGGCGCGGTAGGCCGGATCGACGTTGCAGGTGACGGGCGGCAATTGTCCGAGCTGTTCTTCCGACAGGGAGGAAAAACCTTCCCGCGCCACCTGGCGGACGACCTCCCGGGAAACGTTGAGCCCGGCCATGGGTATCTTTTCCGCCCTGGCGTAGCGGAATATCTCGGCATAATGATCCCAGTCGCTCCAGTTGCGGTGGTACACCGGCACGAACTGCGGCTCGGAGAGATCGCCGGCGACCCATCGATCCAGAACCGGCTGGTAGTCGGCGCGGAACACCTCCACGGCAATGGCGACCTCGTGGCCGGCCAGGCGCAGCGCCCGGATCAGCGCGAGCTGCGCCCAGTGGTGGGAGACCTGGTCGTGGATTTCCCCGACGAACACCGCCGTCCCCGGGGCGACCTCGGCGATGGCCCGGGCAAGCGGCACGATGCCGCGGTCCGCGACCCGGAGCAGGTCGGTCGGATACGGACTCTCCGTAGCGGTGGCCGGCGGGCGGGCGGGCATCCCCGCAAGGAGACAGGCGAGAAACCCGACAAGCAGGATGCCGGCGGAACGGCTGTTCATGATCCACCTCGACGTATGGTCCCGGGCAAACGCATCACCGCGGCGCCCGATAACCGCCCGCCACCCCCGCGGGCGACAGGACGATCTGCCAGAGCTGGATGGCACGGCCGCGAAAGGAGCCGGCGCAGGAGAGCAGAGAGTAGCTCCACATGCGACGGAAACGTTCGTCATAGACTTGCCGCAGCGCCTGCCACGCCCTGGTGAAGTTGCGGTGCCATGCCATCAGGGTGCGGTCGTAGTCGGTGCCGAACCCGTGCCAGTCCTCGAGAATGAAAAACTCCTCCGCCGCGGCGGCGATCTGGCGGGCGGACGGCAGCATGGCGTTGGGGAAGATGTAGCGGTCGATCCACGGATCGGTGCAGCGGACCGAACGGTTGGCGCCGATGGTGTGCAGCAGGAAGATACCGTCGTCGTCGAGCAGGGACTCCAGCTTCTGCCGGAACCGCCCTCTCCGGTCTTGTGTCATTGACTCCGTCCCTCCCGGCTCGGCAGCCTCCTGCCGGCCGTCACCGTTTGCGCCCAGCAGCGGGACCACCATCTTTTCCCTGCAATCGCCGCGTGGCATGGCCACCCTCCTCTGGGAAAGAAAGTATCCTCCTGTTTGTTCTACACAATCGGGCCGCCCGGAGCAAGCCCGCCTTTCTTTTCACCTCCCGCTTGACAACCATCGGATAATGCTTAGTATCTTGCCCGATTTTGCCGTTGAAGCCACCGCCCGCGCCCCCGGCCTTTCCGGCCCGGAAAAAATGGGCCGCCGGGAACAAAACCAAAATTGAACACTCGTTCATCGTATTTCTAAGGAGAAGAGAAATGAGCGCTCCCGAAACCCATCAGTTCCAGGCAGAGGTCAACAAGCTCCTCGATATCGTCATCCATTCCCTCTATACCGAGCGGGACATCTTCCTGCGCGAACTGCTGTCCAACGCCGCCGACGCCCTGGAAAAATTCCGCCACCAGAAACTCACCGGCGGCACGGTGTTCGACGCCGACGCGCCGCTGGAGATCAACATCCAGCTCGACGACAAGGCCCATACCCTCACCATCGTCGACTCCGGCATCGGCATGACCCGCGACGAGGTGGTGAGCAACCTGGGCACCATCGCCCATTCCGGTTCCAAGACCTTTCTCACCGAGCTCGCCGAGGCGGCGAAAAAGGACGTCCACCTCATCGGCCAGTTCGGCGTCGGCTTCTACGCCGCCTTCATGGTCGCCTCCCGGGTGCGGGTGCAGACCCGTTCCTGGCACCCCGACGCCGAGGGGGTGGAATGGTCGTCCGCCGCCGACGGCAGCTACGAGGTCGCCCCATGCCCCGGCCTGCACCGCGGCACCAAGATCATCCTCGAACTGAAGGAGAACGCCAGGGACTACGCCAGTGAGGCGAAGATCACCTCGATCATCAGGAAGTACTCCAGCTTCGTCCCCTTCCCGATCAAGGTGAAGGGGGAGGCGATCAACACCGTCCAGGCCCTCTGGACGAGGAGCCGCGCCGAGATCAAGGACGAGGAGTACAACGAGTTCTACAAGTTCATCGGCAACGCCTATGACGATCCCTTCTACCGGCTGCACTTCGAGGCGGACGCGCCGCTCGCCATCAGGGCCCTGCTCTTCGTTCCCAAGGACAATCTCGAACAGTACGGCTTCGGCCGCATCGACCCCGGGGTCAGTCTCTACTGCCAGCGGGTGCTCATCGAACAGCATTCGGACAAGATCCTGCCGGAATGGCTGCGCTTTCTCAAAGGGGTGATCGACAGCGAGGACCTGCCGCTCAATATCTCCCGCCAGGCCCTGCAGGACAGCGCCCTGGTCGCCAAGATCAACAAGGTGGTCACCCGCCGCTTCCTGAAATTCCTCGAGGAACAGGCAAAAGCCGACGCCGAGGAGTACGCTGCCTTCTTCCGCACCTTCGGCGTCTATCTGAAGGAAGGAGCGGTGCAGGACTACGCCTACCGTGAGGATCTGGGCAAGTTGCTGCGCTTCGAATCCTCGAAGACCGAACCGGGCAAACTGACCTCGCTCGCCGATTACGTTTCCCGCATGGGGGCGGAGCAGAAGGAGATCTACTACATCAACGCCGCCTCCCGTGAGGCGGCCGAGGCCGGCCCCTACGTCGAGGCATTCCGTAAGCGGGACATCGAGATCATCTACACCCTGGAACCGGTGGACGACTTCGTCTTTTCCCACCTCAATGAATTCGACGGCAAAAAGCTGGTCTCCGCCGACCGCGCCGATCTGGCGCTGCCGGAGGGCAAGGAGGAGGAGAAAAAGGACACCCTGGAGTCCGCCAGGGTCACCACCCTCACCTCCTGGATGAAGGTGGTCTTCGGCGAGCGGGTGAAGGAGGTCAAGGAATCGCACCGGCTGGTGGACAGCCCGGCGATGGTCGTCAACCCGGACGGCTTCATGACCAGCAGCATGGAGCGGGTCATGCGCGCCGCCCACAAGGATTCACCGCTGGCCACCGCCAAGAACCTGGAGATCAACACCGGCCACCCGCTGATCAAGGGGCTGGCCGAACTGAAGGAAAAGGACGAGCCCTTCGCCCGCGCCGTCGCCGAGCAGATCCTGGACAACGCCCTGCTCCAGGCCGGCCTCGCGGTGGAGACCCGCCAGATGGTGGAGCGCACCTACCGGATACTCGAAAAGACGGTGGCCGGCGAGGCGTAAGTCCCCGGCGATTCACCCCAAGGGCAACATGTTGATCAGCGGATGCATACTGGATTGCTTCGTCACTCCGTTCCTCGCAATGACGAGGGGTGAAACCACCTCCGTCTTCGCGAGGGCCGCAGGCCCGTGGCGATCCGGTCCACTTCCCCGTCCCATCCATCCGGGTTCACCCCGCGCATAGCAACTCCCCATAGCAAAGGAAGCCCACATGATCACGGTCAAGGATCTCAGGAAAAACTACGACGACGTCGAGGCGCTGAAGGGGATCACCTTCACCATCGAAGCGGGCGAGATCATCGGCCTGCTCGGCCCCAACGGCGCCGGCAAGACGACGCTGATGAAGGTGCTCACCGGCTATCTCCACCCCACCGCCGGCCAGGCGGTCATCGGCGGCTTCGACGTCCTCGCCGAGGCGGACAGGGTGCAGGAAATGATCGGCTATCTGCCGGAAAACGCGCCGCTTTACCCAGAACTCACCGTCCAGAGCCATCTGAAGATGATGGCCGACCTGCGTGCCATCCCGGAGGCGGAGCAGGCGCGCTGCATCTCCGACGCGGTCTACGCCACCGGCCTCGAGGACCGGCTCACCCGCCAGGTGGGAACGCTGAGCAAGGGGTACCGCCAGCGGGTGGGACTTGCCCAGGCCATCCTCCACAAGCCCAAGCTGCTCATCCTCGACGAGCCGACCAACGGCCTCGATCCCCGCCAGATCATCGAGGTGCGCGGCCTGATCAAAAAACTCGCCGAACGGAGCACGATCATCGTCTCCTCCCACATCCTCTCCGAGGTGGAGGCCACCTGCGACCGGGTGCTCATCATCATCGACGGCGAACTGAAAAAGGACGCCCGCCTCGCCGATCTCGCCAAAAGCGCCACCATCGAACTGATCCTCGGGGGCGAAGCCGACGCCGACGCGGTCACCGGAGCCCTGCGGACCCTGCCCGCCATCGGCGCGCTCTCGCACGCCGCCGGCAACGACGGCCGCATCCGCTTCACCGTCAAGGGCGACGCCCCGGATCTCGCCCCGCGCATCTTCGCGCTCGCCCGCGACAACGGCTGGCCGGTCCACGAACTGAAACGGCAGGTCCGCACCCTGGAATCCGTGTTCAACGAAGTCACCGCAGGAGGTCTCCAATGACGCGCACCCTTTCCATCACCCGCAAGGAACTGCGGGCATATTTCGGCTCGCCGATGGCAACGATCTTCATCGGCGCCTTCCTGCTCGCCGCGCTCTTCTCCTTCTTCTGGCTGGAAACCTTCTTCGCCCGCAACACCGCCGACATCCGCCCGCTCTTCCGCTGGATGCCGCTGTTGATGATCTTCCTCGTCGCCGCGCTCACCATGCGCCAGTGGAGCGAGGAGCAGCGGATGGGCACCCTGGAGGTGCTCTTCACCCTGCCGGTCAAACTCTCCCGGCTGGTGCTCGGCAAGTTCCTCGCCGTGCTCCTCCTGGTGGCGGTGGCGCTGGCCCTCACCATGGGGCTGCCGGTCACCGTGTCGCTCCTGGGCAACCTCGACTGGGGGCCGGTGCTGGGCGGCTATCTCGGCGCCCTGCTCATGGCCGCCGCCTACATCGCCATCGGCCTCTTCGTCTCCTCGCGCACCGACAACCAGATCATCGCCCTGATCCTCACCGTGCTGCTCTGCGGCTTCTTCTACCTGCTCGGCTCCGACGGCATCACCACCTTCATGGGCACCGGCAGCGGCGAACTCTTCCGCCTGCTCGGCACCGGCAGCAGATTTGCCAGCATCGAGCGCGGCGTTCTCGACCTCAGGGATCTCGTCTACTACCTGTCGCTCACCGGCCTGTTCCTCGCCCTCAACACCCTGGCGCTCGACCGCAAGCGCTGGAGCGGCGGCGCCCTCACCGCCGGCTACCGCAGGAACGCAGTGCTCGCCGTCGTGCTCATCGCCGCCAACCTCCTGGCGCTCAACGTCTGGCTGAACAGCTTCGGCAAGGTGCGGCTCGACTTCACCGAGGCGCGGGAATACTCCATCTCCGACACCACCCGCAACCTGCTCGCCGGCCTCACCGAGCCTTTGATCCTGCGCGGCTACTTCAGCGAGAAGACCCATCCGCTCCTGGCGCCGCTGGTACCGCGGATCAAGGACATGATGAAGGAGTACGCCATCGCCGCCGGCCGCCGGGTCGAGGTCGCCTTCGTCGACCCGAAATTCGACGAGGAGCTGGAGACCGAGGCCAACCAGCAGTACGGCATCAAGCCGGTACCCTTCCAGATCGCCGGCCGCTACGAGGCGTCGGTGGTCAACTCCTACTTCAACATCCTGATCAAGTACGGCGATCAGTACGTCACCCTGGGCTTCGACGATCTCATCGAGATCGAGCGCCGCAAGGACGGCCAGCTCGACGTCCGGCTGCGGAACCTGGAGTACGATCTCACCAAATCGATCAAGAAGGTGGTCTACGGTTTTCAATCCATCGCCTCCATCTTCGACAACAGCAAGAAGGATCTGTCCCTCGTCTTCCTGGTCACCCCGGCCAAGCTGCCCGCCGACCTCAAGGAGGCGCCGGCCACCATCCGCGAGGTGGCGGCGGAACTCGGCAAAGAAACGGGCGGCAGGCTGCGGATGACCGAGATCGACCCGGACAGCGGGCAGCTCGACCCGCAGCAGATCAAAGAGCAGTACAACATCGATCCGCTCGCCGTCTCCTTCTTCGACCCGCAGACCTTCTACCTGCACCTGCTGGTCAGGGACGGCGACAGCTACGAACGGGTCTATCTCGGCGACATGAGCAAGGCGGAGATCCGCAAGGACATCGAGGGGGTGCTGAAGCGCTCCTCCTCGGGCTTTCTGAAGACGGTCGGCTTCTGGACGCCGCCGGAGGAGGCACCCCCGCAGATGAACCCCTTCCAGCAGCAGCCGCCCCGGGAGCAGTACACCCTGTTCCAGCAGGTGCTGCGCGAGAACTACAATCTGGAAAAGGTGGATCTCGCCTCCGGCCGGGTCCCGGGCCACATCGACGTGCTGCTGCTGGTCGCCCCCCGGGACATGACCGATACCGACCGCCTCGCCGTCGACCAGTACCTGATGCAGGGCGGCAGCGTGGTGGCGCTCACCGGCAGCCATGTCCTCGATCTCTCTCCCTACGCCCAGACCCTGAATGTCAGGAAGGTGGAGAACGGCATCGACGCCCTGCTCTCCTCCTACGGGTTGAACGTTGGCGGCAGCATGGTTATGGACATGCAGAACGAGCCCTTCCCCATCCCGGTGGAACGAAACTTAGGCGGCATCACCGTCCGCGAGATCCGCTCCATGGATTATCCCTACTTCGTCGACATCCGCCAGGACGGCATGGACAAGGAGAGCGCCATCGTCGCCAACCTGCCGGCGGTGACCCTGCACTGGGCCTCACCGCTCACCGTCGACGCGGAAAAGAACAAGGACCGCAAGGTGACCACCCTGCTGCGGTCGAGCGACCAGTCCTGGCTTTCCGAAGACGAGTCCATCCAGCCGAACTTCACCCTCTACCCGGACCGGGGCTTCAAGCCCGGTGATCAGATGGGGTCGCAGGTCCTCGCCGTCACCCTGCAGGGCGCCTTCGCCTCGGCCTTCAACGAGGCCAACGATCCGCGCCGGACCGCCAGGCCGGAAGAGAACACACCGGCGGCGGGGGCGGAGTCGCCGCCACCCCAGCCGAGCCAGCCCGCCGAGCCGCTTATCCCCTCCTCGCCGGAATCGGCGCGCCTGGTGGTGGTCGGCTCCTCGGAGTTCGTCAACGACACGGTGATCGGCATTTCCCGCTCGCTGGGGCAGGACCGGTTCATGAACGGCCTGGAATTCCTCCACAACACCATCGACTGGTCGGTGGAGGACCAGGAACTGCTCTCCATCCGCTCGCGCGGCTCCCATGCCCGCCTGCTGCTGCCCCTGACCCGGGAACAGCAGCGCTTCTGGGAATGGCTCAACTACTCCATCGCCCTCTTCGCCCTCATCCTCGTCAGCGTGGCCGGCGCGCTGCGCCAGAAGCGCGAACGCCCCATGCAGCTCGTCTAAAGGAGACCGCCGATGAACAGAAAGAACATCCTGCTCGCCGCAGTCCTCGTCCTGCAGCTCGTCCTGGTGGTCCTCGCCCTGCGGCCGCAATCGGCGAAAACGGTCGGGCCGAAGATCTTCTTCCCGGACCTCGCCGCCGACAAGGTGAACCAATTGATCATCCGCCAGGCCGACAAATCGATCACCCTGACAAAAAACCAGGACGGCTGGCGTATCGACGGGGAGGAGAGCTACCCCGCCGACCCGGACAAGGTGAAAGCGCTCGTCGACAAGCTCACCGCGATGAAGGCCAACCAGGTGGTGGCCCGCTCCGCCTCCAGCCACGCCCAGCTCAAGGTGGCCGACGAGGTCAACAACCGCAAGGTGGAGATTCGCGGCGAGGACGGCACCGCCGCCACCCTGCTGTTCGGCACCGCCCCCAGCCACAACACCATCCACGCCCGCCTGGCCGCCGAGGAGGAAACCTACCTGGTCAAGGGGCTTTCCGAATACGAGATGCAGCCCGGCAGGGAATCCTGGTGGCGGACCACCTATGTCGACCTCAAGGACGACGATCTCGTTTCCCTCGCCATCACCAACGGCCACGGCAGCTTCACCCTGGTCAAGGAAGATGGCGGCAAGGAATGGCAGCTCCAAGGCGAGGATGGGGCGCTGCTCCAGGAAGCGGTGGCCGGACTGGTCGACAAGGCCGGTCACCTGCCGCTGCTCACCTACCTGGGCAGCGAGGACAAGAAGGAGTACGGCCTGGACAAGCCGGCCGCCACCCTGACCCTGACCAGCAGGGACAAGGGTACGGTCACCGTCCGCCTCGGCGGCCTGAACAAGGACGAAAACAATCACGTGGCCAAGGCGGACGACTCACCCTACTTCGTCACCGTCGCCAGTTACGCGGCCGAGCCGCTCATCAGCGCCCGGGCCGCCACCCTGCGCCAACCGGAAGCGGCCGCCGCCGAGGCCCCGGCCGCCGAGCCCGCACCGCCCGCGGAAGGCCAACCCGGCGAACTGGGGGGCGAGGAAAGTCTGCAGACGCCCGCCCAATAGCCGCAGGCGCGGAGGACCGCCGCTGTTGCCGCAAAGGCCCCATCCGGACTGGGTGGGGCCTTTGCTTTTTCAGCCTGCCGCACTCCCTCCTGGAGGAAAAAGCGGCTGAACGGGGTTTGGTGAACGATTACGAGATCGGGACACTCGTGGAAATACGGGCAGCTCCAGGGGACTCTTGACCTGCGTATCGTCGCGGTCTACACTATGAACCAAAATCACTCATAAAATGGTTCAAAAGGTGCCGCCATGAAATCCATCACCATCCATAACCTCGACGAACCGCTTGACGCGCTTCTCCGGAAAAGGGCCCGGCAACAGGGGACCAGCCTGAATAAAACCATAAAAATCCTGCTTGCCGATGCGCTGGGGATCGGTTCGGGGAAACGGCAGGATTTCCTCGACCTTTGCGGAATCTGGTCGCCGGAGGAGGTGGTGGAATTCGAGAAGACCCAGGGTGATTTTGAAGAGATCCACCCGGAGGACTGGGCGTGAAAAAGATCCTGCTGGACACCAACGCCTATGTCCGTTTTCTTGGCGGCGACGAAAAGGTCCTGAAGACCCTGACCGACGCGGAAGTCGTCTACCTGTCGATTTTTGTCCTGGGAGAACTGCATGCCGGCTTCCACGGGGGAAACAAGGCTGCGGCGAACAGGAAAATCCTTCGGGATTTCCTCAGGAAACCCTCGGTCCGCCCCCTCGACGCAACAGCAGAGACCGCCGAGATTTTCGGCCTGGTCAAAGACAAGCTCAAGAGGAACGGGACCCCGTTGCCCATCAACGATGTCTGGATAGCCGCCCACGCTTTGGAAACCGGTTCGGTGGTGGTCACCTACGACAACCACTTCACCAGGATTCAGGGCCTGCGCCTGTGGGATCTCCCCTGACCATTTGCGAGGGTGCCCGGATACTGGATTGCGGGCAATCCTGGACCGCTTCGTCACGTTGTTCCTCGCGACGTTGAAGACTACTCCCTCAGTTCGTCGCGAGTGAAGCGTGGCGATCCAGTCTGCACCTCGTTATATTCATCCGGCTGCGCCCGCCCATGGTAATTCAG
Organism: Thermodesulfobacteriota bacterium; assembly: GCA_040755255.1. GTDB lineage: Bacteria > Desulfobacterota > Desulfobulbia > Desulfobulbales > S012-135 > JBFLZZ01. The sequence goes on along the minus strand of JBFLZZ010000062.1, from coordinate 9,384 downwards.
TCGACCCTCGGCGAAGAAGCCGCTGCCGCTTTTTGTGACAGCATCAGCGCGGTCCGGCATCCCGGTCTGGAAAAAATTACTGACCAGCACATTTTTTTGCTGCCTATCCACGAAACAGCCAACCCCGATCATCATTCCCAACATAAGGATAACCGACAGTAACCACAACGAAAAATTGTCCCCACAAATAATGGCTGCCGGAATTTCCATCTAAGCGCTTAGATTTTTCTAAGCGCAGCGTTTATTGACAGGACCTTTTCCCCCTGGTAGAGGGCGTTTTCAGTCTGAAAAAAAACGAACGCCACCGGCTGCAACTCTCCACGGGGAATGACATGAACCTGACTATCGGAAGACGGCCCCTTCTGCTGCTCCTGAGCCTTTTTCTCTCCATCGGTGGCATCCCGGCAATCCCGGATGCCGCTTTGGTCATGGGGCCGCTGCCCCCCCTCGGCGCCATCTCCTTCATTGTCCTTGCCCTGGTTCTTTCCCTGCCGTTGCGGGGGGGGGGGGGGGGGGGGTCCGGCCCCCGCCCCCCCCCCCCCCCCCCGCGCCCCCCCCCCCCCCCCCCCCCACCAGTCGCCGGCCGACTCCCCGCGGAACACTTCCACCTCTGCTTCTCTTCCTGACCGTCTTCTCCGCCCCACCCGCTGCCGCCGCCGCCCAGGCCTGACCAGGGGCACGCTGTTCAGGGGTAACCGGCCTGGGTTTCCGCAACCCGCAAACCCAGGTTCTGCGCGTTACGTCCTCCGGCCCCTGCGGAAAAACTCTCCCTGTTTTCCTGGTTTTTTTGACCTTACGGCCGTAACAATCCTGGTGATCGTTCTTGGCTTCACCACCGGAGTCTCCCCCGCGATGGCCGATTACAACCCGGGTTGGCGTACGGTGACGGTCCAGGCAACCATGAACGAGGGGCTCTCGGCAACCGCCCAGGAGCCCCTGAGCGCCGCAGGACTGAAGGACACACAGGACAATTCTTATGCCACGGAAATAACCCCTGAAATTCAGAGATTAGCCAGTTCTCTCAACGACGATCCGCGGCTCATGTACGAGTACGTGCTCAACAATATCGACTACGTTCCGTACCTCGGCTCACTCAAGGGGGCGACGCTGACCTACCTCGACCGAAGCGGGAACGATTACGACCAGGCATCTCTTCTCATCGCCCTGCTCCATGCCGCCGGATACTCCACCGCCGATTTCGATTACGGCCGGATCGCCTATCCTGTCTTCAACGGGGTGGACAATTACGATCTCCAGCATTGGCTCGGCGGCCCGACCGACGAGAGCGCCATCGCGAAGATATTTTCCAATGGGGGTTACCATGCAATCTGGAACGGCAACCACACGATTACCCTCGACAGGGTCTGGGTAACGGTTCAGATCGGCACGACATGGTACAAGCTCGATCCCGCCTTCAAGCGTTACCAGGTATTCCCAGGGCTTTCGCCCTCGGACCTTATTACGCAGATCGGATATTCCCGGGAAGATTTCCTGGGAGCCGCGGGTGGCGGCACCGACCCAACAACGGCCCAGAACATGGACGAGACCGGACTCGACGCCAAACTCGACGGTTACGTCATGAACCTCGTCAGCCATCTGCAGCAGGCTTATCCGAACAATGAGATCGAGGATATCGTCGGAGGGCGTCGGATACTACGCGAAGACTCCCCGCAACTCACCACCGCGATCCGGTTCTTTCCCACCTCACCCGCTGACACGACCGTCAACTATTTTCACACTGTCAGCATCAAGCATGGATCAATCAACGAGACCCTGACGCTTCCGACCATCGCCGGAAGACGCCTCGCCATGATTTACGACCAGCCTGTGTGTATCGCGACAGGCGGGGCGCCGTACGGGAGTGGCGGGTGGGATTTCGGCACGGTATGCCCGGGCAACCCCTCCCAGATGAGTTCGAGTTTTTCAAACCCGTCCGGTGCCACCGTTACCTTCACCCTCAAGATCCTGAACAACACGAATGGCGTGTTCAAGTTTTCAGACGGCTCTACAGGCACGCATACTTACTCCGCTGCCGCGGGCGGCTCCTTCTCCTTCGGTCTCAAAGTCCTGGGCGCCGACAGCGGCACGGCGGTCGGAGACAACGTAACAGCCACGCTTCAGCTCAGCGCTCCCGGATTCACCACAGCACAGTACCCGCTCATCGCCTCAGTGAAACCCATGGCAAAGGCGACCCTCCTGCTCGATGACACCCCTATTGCAACCGAGACTACGGGAAGTGCCTCCTCCACCATCCAGGTGCAGGTGAAGCACCCCTATGTCAACACCCGCTATAATGATGCAAGTCCCTTGACCTACACCGTGGTCCGGGGCGGAATGTACGTTTTCGCCTCCGAATTCGGCGGGTCGCGCAGCGGCGAAACCCTGCTTCGCACCCAGGACAGGCTCGCTGCCATGGAGGCGGGCTCCCTTCCTGCCACACCACAACAGAAAACCATCGAGACCCTGAACGTCATGGGGCAGACCTGGCTTCGCGAGACGACCCTCTTTACTGCGCTTGGCGCCTGGGCCACAAACACATGGTATATTGTCCATCACCGGATCGGGCTCGCCGGACAGAACACCAGCTACTACGTGGACATCAAGAACCAGTCGACAAGCACGGTCGGCTACAGCGGGAGCGTTGGGGCGGGACTGATGGCGAAGATCGATGGCCTCATCTTGAGCTCCCTTGAGCACGGGGTGCTGGAGCAGTTGCAGGCCGGCGCGGCCGCGGTCTCGACAATCAAGATACTTGCAACGGCCAACTCGGACGGACAAAAGCTCTTCCTGGCGAAGGCGGACAATTACGCCGCGATCCAGCCGCAACTGCAGCAGGGCGGGTACAGTGCAAGCGAGCTGCAGACCTTCGCGAATTACATCAACTCAGGAACCGTCTTTTTCCTGCCGGAGCTGCATGACAACCAGATCAACCAATGGACAGGCGCGGGTTACATTCAATTCCTGGACACCGGGAACGCAGCCTCCATTGGCATGATCATCGGCGGCGGATTGAACGGGGGGTTCTCCGCTCAGCCGGGAAGCGCGAACAGCAGCCAGGCGAGTTCGCAGTCGATCCCGGCGAATACGCCGCATACTTCGGGGCCGACGTCCAGTGACCCCATCGACCTTGTGAGCGGCGCATACCTTCTGGAGCACACCGATCTTACTCTGGGGTCCGACGCGCCGCTTGGACTCGCCCTCGGCCGCTCCTACACCAGCCAAAGCCGCGACCGACTCACCACCCTCGGCTACGGATGGCGACACAGCTACGACCTATCTCTTTCCACCTACAGCGACGGCGCGATCCCTCTTGGCCTGCGAAGACACGCGGACGCAGGCCCGGCCATAGTCGCCGCCCTCGCCATCGCCGATCTCATGCAGGACACGACCGACGATCCGGCCACGGCACAGAAATGGCTCGCCGGCGCGTTGACCGCAAAATGGCTGACAGACAGCCTTGTCAATAATTCGGTTTCCCTTTACCACGGCCGGGAAGCCAAGATCTTCACCAGGCTTCCCGACGGCAGCTTTGTTTCACCACCCGGCGTCACCTCCAAACTTGTCTTTACCGGAGGGCTGTACAAGCTCCTCGGCCGCGACGGCTCGATTCTCACCTTCATAAGCGTCGCGGACAACGACTATAGGGCCTCCATGCTGACCGATGCGAACGGCAACACCCTGTCCTTCTCCTACACGGGGACAAAGCTTGCCTCCGTCACTGATACCTTCGGACGCCAGCTTAACTTCACGTACACGGGAAATCTTCTGACCTCGGTTTCGGACTCGGCGGGACGAAGCGTTGGCTACGGCTACGACGATGCATCGAATCTGGTCCGCTACACCGATCCCGAAAGCAATATCTGGGCGTACGGTTATGCCGGCCGCGGGCAGCTGGCTACGCTCACCGATCCGCTCAGCCAGACCTACATCACCAACACCTATGACAGCCAGGGAAAGGTTCCGACCCAGGTAGCCCTGCGCCAGGGAGGGCAGACGGCGACCTACACGGTAACGGTGAACGACTACCGGTCCGCGGAAGTGGACCCCTTCGGAAATGCCGACGTCTACTTCTACGACCGCAAGGGCCGGACGGTGACCAGGGGCCGCGTGCTTTCGGCAACGCCGGACGCAGTCCTCAATCGTGTTGCCATGGTCTACGACGGCCAGAATCACCCAACCCGGGTAACCGACCCGAACGGCTATACGACCACATATACCTACGACGGCAACGGCAACCTGACCCAACTCACCGATCCATTGGGAAAAACTGTCACCACTACCTATGACCCGAATCTCTTCCGCCCGACCAAGGCCACGGACCCGCTGGGCCATTTCATCGACTACGCCTACACCGACCCGGCACACCCCTATTCCGTGACCGAGACAACCATGCACCCATCGGCAGGAAAGTCGATTTCCACCCAGGCCGCCTACGGCGGACCGAAAGGCCTCCTGAGTTCGACAACCGACGGGAACAATGTCACAACCAACTTCAGCTACACCCTGTCGGGCTACATTACCGGCACAGACTCGACCACCGGCAGTCACCCGAAGGTCGAGAAAACCCTGGACCAGATCGGCCGCGTGACCAAGGTCACGGACCAGCACGGAACCACATGGGGCTTCAGCTACGACAAGCGCGGCCTGGTCCTGAGCAAGACCGATCCGCTCAGCAGGCAAACGGTACTCACCTACCGGGCGGACGGGAATCTTTCCAAGGTGACCGACAGAAACCAGAAGAATACGACCTTCGGATACACCCCAAGCGGCAAGGTCGAAAGCATCACCTACGCCGACGGCTCGAGCGTCGGATTCACCTACGATTTACATGACCGGCTGACCGGTATGGCGGATGCGATCGGGCAGACGACCTACGCCTACGACGGCAGCAACCGTCCGCAGTCTTCCACCTCCGCCCTGGGCGCAACGGTTTCCTACGACTATGATGCAGCATCCAATGTCACCAAGATGACCTATCCGGACGGACGGACGGTGAGTTACACCCATGACGCGCTGAACCGCCTCGCCACCGTCTCCATCGACTGGCTCGGCAAGACCGCCACCTACACCTACGATGCGGCGGGCCGCGCCATCGGCCTCACCCAGTTCAACGGCACGGTGGTCGCTGCCACCTATGACGACGCCAACCGGCTCACCGATCTGGAAAACCTGACCGCTCCGGCCTCCACCGCCATCGCCGCCTACCATTTCACCCTGGACGCCAACGGCAACCGCGTCCATGCAGCCCAGGATGTGCCTGTGCTTACGACAGCCAACCGCTACAACTCCCTCATCGTAACCTATAATGCCCAGCGCAACCGGCTGCAGCGTTTCTTCACCCATTCCTTCACTTACGACGATGAAGGCCAGCTCGCCGGCAACGGCGTCAATGCCTACACCTTTGACTTCGAGCACCGCCTGACCGGGATCAGCGGCGCGACCAACGCCCAGTTCCGCTACGACGGCGCCGGCAACCGGCTGGAGGCGACAAGAAACGGGGTGGTCACCCGCTACATCTACGACCTGAACGGCAACCTCATCGCCGAGATGGACGCCAGCAACGCGATCACCCGCTACTACATCCACGGCGCCGGCCTGCTGGCGACGGTGACCCCGAGCGGCGCGCTGTACTGCTACCACTTCGACGCCACCGGCCACACCGTCGCCCTCACCGACAGCGACAAGCAGACGGTCAACGCCTACGCCTACACCCCCTTCGGCACCATCGCCGGCGAGTCGGAAACCGTGGCGCAACCCTTCAAGTACGCCGGCAAGTTCGGGGTGATGAGCGAGCCGAACGACTATTACTACATGCGGGCGCGCTACTACGACCCCCAGGTCGGCAGGTTCATCAGCGAGGACCCGCTCGGCTTCGATGGTGGGGATGTGAATCTGTATGCGTATGTCCTCAATAATCCGGTACTAATGGTTGATCCTGATGGTGAGCTTGGAATTGTTGGTGCTGCACTTGGCGCCGGCATTGAGTTTGGCGTTCAAATGGCTATGAATGGTGGAGATATCAATAGCATAGATTGGGTTGATGTTGCAATGATGGGAGCAGCTGGAGCAGTAACTCCAAGTTTTCTTGGGTCTGCAGGAAAGGCATACAAATCATTTCAGGCTACTAAGGTGTTAAGCTCCCAGCTTTCTGGAGCAAAAGCAGCTAGTAAAATAACCAAATTGGGCGGACGTATTGAAAAGCATACTGGAGTTATTAAGAGTGAGTTAGCTACTCAGGGAGCTATAGCGGCTGGTAAGTATGGAGCTAAAAAATTGATAAATGATCCTGGAACATATGGGCATGATAATGCGGGCAAGTAACTTGACTTACATGGATATTATTATGTTGTTGGTGCTGACTTTTTCTGGATATGTATTTATCAGCAAAAAAGGCATGAAAAATGGGGCGCTGTATCTATCTGTTCTTCTTTGTATAGGAGCAATAATTAATGTTATTTCCATTTACTCCAATGCCGCAGGAAAGTATATCTTTATACTTTTAATACTCATTTTAGGCTTGGTTTGGAATTACAAAAAATGAAATTATAATGTCATCGATCCCAGTGGGTTAAGCTGGAGATCGGAAATTAGAAAATAGTATAGAAATATGTACAGATTTATTTTTCGATGATACGGAAATGTTGGATCAAAATCAAGGGGCGACCTCTTCCCCTGAAAATAGTTCTGTCCCCTTTTCCGATGCGAGTGGGCTTTATTGGTTTCGGCAGTCATGGCAAACGCCTGGCGTTGTCGGACGCCCTGATACTTTAGTTCCGCCTGGAGGTACAGTCAGTGAATTTATAGAGCAGTATGTGCCAGCTGGCTACACGTTTGGCCAGATGCATGACGCGTTTGTGGGCAGCGCAACCAGCGCCGGCCTTCCGGACAGATTGGTGAATATACCATCGATGGCTTCTGTCTACGACACAGCACTAACGGTTGAAATATTGCGAACTTTGGGAAAAGCTGACCAACCAACACCATCAACAAAAACAACAAAATGCAGATAAAAAAATCTGTTTATTTATTATGCCTCATAATCACTTTTGCGCTTTCCGCTGCAATTGTCACCATATTTTGTGACCGAAGTTGTGATGGAGAGTTGCGCCCTGGAGATAGGTATAGAATCGATCAACCTATTTATTTGATGGCAGTATATAATAGCCTTGACAATAAAGAGATTAGCCGAGAAACATCCCGTGCGTATTTGCATACAAAGCGTTACTATAATAAATCATCGGTGGCCTTTCAATGCGAAACGCCAATAGGAACAACCATGACTGTCATTAGTCCTGCACCAAAAGTTTGGCATCTTCCTTTTTTGGCTAGTCGATATTTTGTTCAATTGGAACCAGATCTGTCGCATGGACTTGATGTTATTCTGGAACTAACTCGTGGAATTGAAGGGGATTTAGATGGGTTGAATCCAAAATTGTTTAGCAGGATGAAGTAAAATGGAGTGAACAAACACACCCAGGGTCAAAACACACCCAGGGACAGGTCTTGCATCGTGCATATCGTAATGGATCGCAATGCGGTTCAATACCCAAAATACTCCTATATCAGGAGAAATAGGGAGAAATAGGGACAGATTTATTTTTCGATGAAACGGAAATGTTGGATCAAAATCAAGGGGCGACCTCTTCCCCTGAAAATAGTTCTGTCCCGTTTTCCCATCAACAACAAGGCCAAGGTGGTCACGAAACGATCCTATGGATTCCGATCCTACGATCTGCTGAAAGTTTCCTTATATCATGCACTTGGGGACTTGCCGGCACCCGACTTCACCCACAGATTCTGCTGAAGAACCAAAAATTCAGACCCTGTGATCGGTTACGTGCACACCGTAATGGATCGCAATGCGGTGCAATACCCAAAAAACTCCTATATCAGCAAAACCACCACGCCCACCCCATGACCATGCAGCAAGAAAAGGAAGGAGTGAGATGAAACAATCCGCAATCGCAATCGTATTTCTCCTCCTCGGCGCACTCCTTCCCGCCCTGGCCCAGGCAATCACCGACGAGGTCACCTATTCCTACGACGACCTGAACCGCCTGGTCCAGGCAACCCACCAGCAGAGCGGCCGTGTCATGGATTACGGCTACGACGAGGTCGGAAACATCACCTCGAACATCCGGAAAGGAACCGGCGTCATCCAGGGGACCGTCACCGATGCCAACGGGGCTCCTCTGGGCAACGCAACGATGTATGCGACTTCCACTGGGGACGATCCGCCATGGGTCAAAACCGATGGCAACGGCCATTACCGTATCGACGGGCTGTTTCCCGAGAAAAGCTACACTCTCAAGGCCCAACTCGATCCCGCGTACGGCTGGCGGATAAATCCCCAACCCATCACGCCCACGGCGGACGGAACCGTCGTCGACATGGTCCTCTCTTTCCCGCCCCTGGATTTTTCCGTCACCGGCACGGTGACCTTGAGCCCTGCTTGCGGCGGTGCGCCACTGGCTGACGCCAAAGTCGTCATCTCCTCTTCGGATTCTGAGACAAGTCTTCTCAGAACAACCATAACCGATGCCGACGGCAATTACGCCTTGCCCGGACTGCCGGAATACGCCAATTACACCTTGTCAGTCGCGCCGGCCGCGACAAGCGGTTTACGTAGCGTGACAGTATACGGAATAGACGGCACCAGCACCCCGGCCATCACCCAAAACGTGCAGATTGCCTGCGGAGGGCCGGGCATCATCGGGACGGTGCGGATTGTGAACGTCTCTTCCCAGGCGTATGCCGTACTGTGGGACGCCGATCACAACTTTGTCGATTATCAGCCATTGACCGCCCAGAATGCCTATGGCGACTACACCTTCAGCTTCGACAACCTGCCCGACGGCATCTATAAGTTGGCGATTTCCGCCGCCGGAACGGCCCCGCTCTGGTATCAGAACGCCGCCAGCTTTGCCGAAGCGACCCCCGTAACCCCGGGTGGCCCTGTCATCAGTATGATCCATCCACAACAAGGGATTTCCAGAAATCCGCAAGGCTGCGCCCTCTACTATCTCGACTCCGACCAGGATGGCTACGGCGATCCGACCGTCATCGCCGAAAGCTGCAGCGGGCAGCCGTTCGGCTACGTCCTTACCGGCAACGACTGCAACGACGCCAACGCCTCCATCCACCCAAGCGCCGTCGAGATCTGCGATGACGGCATCGACCAGGACTGCGGTAACGGCGATCTCGCCAGCGATCCCTGCGGGATCTGCGGTGGCGACGGCCTCGCCTGCACCCCGGCGCCCCACGACGTCAGCAACGCGATCGGTTGCGCCGACTGCCACGCCGCGGCCGGCGGCCAGCCGGTGGACTACGCCTGCGAGACCTGCCACACCAATTCCACCGGCCGCGATTACGACAAGCTCAACG
>JBFLZZ010000061.1:0-21334 GCA_040755255.1 Thermodesulfobacteriota bacterium | reverse complement strand
TCATCTACTTTCACAAAGAGTACAGGGAAGTGCTGGAAAAATCTGCCGCGGAACAACTGCCGCTGCAACGGGTGGAAGAACTCCTGCTGGGTGTCGACCACGGCCAGCTCGCCGCCCGCATCATGGAGAACTGGAATTTTCCCGACACCATCATACTCCCTGTCCGTCATCATCACGACCCGGAGAAATGCCCGCCGGACCAGCGCCTCGACGCCAGGATCGTCTGGGCGGCCAACGCCCTGGTGCGGGTTCTCAAGATCGGCGCCAGCGCCAATCCTACCCCCTACGGGGCCGGACCGCTGATGGAACTGCTCGGCTCCCGGGACGCGGTGACCAATATTCTCGAACGGTTAAAGAAACAAATACCGGAAATGGAGACCTTCCTGCAGCTCATGCAGTAATTTCTGCATCGCATCACCTTCTACATGCCGTTATCGGGGGCAGACAGCGACATGGATCAGACCGACAGCATGGAATTTCTGCGCCAGCAGATCGAGGAACTCTCCGGCCGCCTCGAGGACAAGATCGCCGAACTCTCGCTCATCAAGGAGATCGGCGGGATCTTTGCCCGTATCGACGATTTTCAGGAAACCTGCCGGATCATCCTCGACGTCGTCATCCGCAACACCCTGGCCCAGAACTTCTCCATCATGCTCGTCGACCGCGAACGGCAGCGACTTTTCCTGGTGGCGGCCAGCGACCCGGAAAACAAACGGTTCATCGCCGACACCGGCGACATCCTCCATCGGGAAAACCTCCGTTACAGCTTCCGGCACGGCGAAGGGATCGCCGGCCGGGTGCTGGCCGAGGCCAGGGCCATTCTGGTGGCGGACACCGCCAAGTCCACCTTTTTCGCCAGCGAGACCGCCGGCATGGTCAAGGTACGCTCGCTGCTGTCGGTACCCATGTTCCACCAGGGTGAGACGGTCACCGGCGTACTCAACATCAGCCATACCAAGCCCAACATCTTCAAGCGGCACGAACTCTACCTGTTCTCCATTCTCGCCGACCTCATCGCCCTGCTGCTGGAAAGTTCCCTGGCCCTCCAGAGATTGAAGGCCTCCGAGGAAAAATACCGGGCGCTGACGGAGAACTCCAACGACGGCATTGCCATCATCGCCGCCGGCGGCCACACCTACAGCAATCCTCGCTATCGCCGCTTGACCGGGTACAGCGAGGAGGAACTGCACCGTCTCGGTTTCGATCATCTCTTTTCGACCAACGGCCCCGAGCAGGAGATGTTCCATGGACTGTCGACCCTTGCCGCCGAGCACGGTCAGCTGCAGAAGGGCATCATCCGGACCAGGGACGGCAAGCAGATGGAGGTGGAGGCCAGCATGGCGCCGCTGCCCCATCTCGGCCCCGATGCGCTCATCGTCTCCATCCGGGATCTCTCTTACCGCCGCCATCTGGAACGGCAGCTTCGCCAGTTTCAGAAAATGGAGGCGATCGGCACCCTGGCCGGCGGCGTCGCCCACGACTTCAACAACATCCTGTCGGCGATCATGGGGTACACCGAACTCTCCATCCGCCGCCTGCCCCCCTCCACGCCGGTGAAGAACTACCTGGCCCAGATTCAGAATGCCAGCAATCGCGCCAAGAACCTCATCAAGCAGATCCTCACCTTCAGCCGCCAGGGGGAACAGGAGCGGGCGGTGGTCAGCGTCGACATCATCGTCAAGGAGGCGGTCAAACTACTCCGATCGACCCTGGCGAGCAATATCGACATCCGCCAGCACATCGCGGCCGGCAGCCTTGTCCTCACCGATCCCGTGCTCGTGCAGCAGATCGTCATGAACCTGGCGATCAACGCCGCCCAGGCCATGGCGCCGGCGGGCGGAACCCTCGATATCCGTCTCGAAAAGGTGGATGTCGACGACCGGCAGGCGGCCGCGGCCGGCCTGCCGCGCGGCGCCTTTGTCCTGCTCACCGTCACCGATACCGGCCAGGGCATGGACGCGGCGGTGATGGAGCGGATCTTCGAGCCCTATTTCACCACCAAGGCGCAAGGGGTCGGGACCGGCATGGGGCTGGCGGTGGTCCACGGCATCGTCAAAGCCCTCAAGGGACACATCGCGGTCGAAAGTCAACCCGGCTGCGGCAGCACGTTCCGCATCTACCTGCCGCGGGTGCTTGACGGCGCCACCCCGGAAGCCGCGGTTGTCCAGCCGGTCTCTGGCAGGGGCGAGAAGATCCTGCTGATCGACGATGAACGAACCCTCACCGAAATGGGAAAGGAACTGCTGACCGGACTCCACTACGAGGTGGTCACCGCCACCAGCGGCGAGGAAGCGCTGAAAGTCCTCGCCGGCGCCGAGGACGGCATCGATCTGGTGATCACCGATCAGGGGATGGCGGACATGGACGGCATCGCCCTGGCGGAACGGCTGCTCGCCCTCCATCCGAATCTGCCGGTCATCATGTGTTCCGGCTATTACGATGCTCTCGACGAGCAGAGGGCGCTGGCCCTGGGGATCAGGAAAGTGGTGATGAAGCCGGTGGATTTTCGCGAACTGGCGGCCATCCTGCGGAGGATACTGGAAAGCGGCGACAATACCCGCGGCGACGGCTGAAGGGATTGAGAAATCCCTTACCGTAGCGGCGGGACATCACCCTTGCTGGCGCAAGGCCTCGTAGAGGACGATGCCGGCCGCCATCGCCAGGTTCAGACTGCGGATGTTGGGGTTGGTCATCGGAATCGAGGCGCAGCGGTCCGCGTACAGCCTGAGAACCTCCTCGTCGATCCCCCTCGTTTCCCTGCCGAAAACGAGATAGTCCCCGGGCCGATAGCGGATCTCCGTGTAGGCGCGGCCGGCTTTCTTGCTGAAGAAATGGAGGTGCTGCTCGTCAACGGCGGCAAGGAAGGCGTCCAGGTTGTCCCAGTATCGGATGGTGACGAAGCGCCAGTAGTCGAGGCCGGCACGGCGCAGGTAGCGGTCATCGGTGCTGAAACCCAAGGGGCGCACCAGATGCAGCACCGAATCGGTGGCACCGCAGAGGCGGGCGATGCTGCCGGTGTTCGGGGGGATTTCCGGCTCCACCAGCACGACGTGAAAGGGCTCGGTCATGCGGGAGCAGAGACGGGATCAGAGAAAGCGGATCGGCATTTCGTCGGAAACGGTCACCGTCTTGACGGTGATGATGTTGTTGCCGGCGGCGGTGGCCAGGTAGGCGGCGTAGGTCTGCTTGAGCTGCTTGAACTTGGAGAGCTTGCTGCCGGCCAGGGTCACCCGCGGGCTGAAGCGGACGGAGAAGGGATTGACGAACTTGCCGCTCTGCTCGAGACGGTAATCCAGATGCGGTCCGGTGGACATGCCGGTCGAGCCGACGAAGCCGATGATGTCCTTCTGGGCGACGCGGGCGCCGCTGCGGATCCCCTTGTTGAAACGGCTCAGGTGGCCGTAGTAGGTCTTGACTCCGTTGCGGTGCTGGACGACGACCTGCTTGCCGAAGCCGCCTTTCCTGCCGGCGAAAATGACGGTGCCGTCGGAGGCGGCCATGATCGGCGTGCCGGTCGGGGCGGCGAGATCGATGCCGAGATGCGGACGTACCGTGCCGAGAATCGGGTGTTTGCGACGCATGGTGAAATTCGAGGTGACCCTGCCGATGGGCACCGGCGAACGGAGGAAGGCCGTGCCGAAATCCTGGCCGTTTTCGTCGAAATAGCCGTTCTCCTCGGCGTAGTAGTAGGTTTGCAGTGTCCTGCCCGCCTGTTCGTACCGGGCGTAGAGAATTTTGCCGTAGCCGAGAAAGGACTCGCCCTTGTAGTACTTGGGGACGATGGCGGCGAAACGGTCGCCCATCTGACTTTCGGTGTTGAAGTCCACCTTGGAGCCGAAGATATCGGCAAAGGCGTAAACCACCCGCGGATCCTCGCCGGTGGAGGTGAAGGCCTCGAAAAGGGAAGAGGACACGGTGCCTTCGATGAGCTGCAACCGGTATTCGACGTCCACCGGGATGCGGCTGGCTTCGAGGTCGCCCTCGTCGTTGCGGTCCACCTGGTACACCTCCAGCGGGCCCGACTCGAAGGTACAGCGCTTCAGGGATTCGTCGTCGGCGAGTTCGATGGTGAACTTGTCGTTGGGACGCAGTTTGCGGAAATCGAGGCAGGTGGCGAGGGAATCGATCACCGCCCTGCGGATTTCGCTGGGCAGCGCCTCCCTGGCCAGGGCGGATTCGAGGGAGTCGCCGCGCTGCAGTTGCCCTTCGATGGTTTTGTACAGGGTGCGCGAGGAGGTGGATTCCTCCTGGAAAAGACTGGGTGGGTCGTCGATCAGGTCATCCTGGAAGTCGGTGTCTGTCAGCTGGGAGAAGTCGGCCGTTTCCTCGACCGTCGTCATGGCAGCGGTCTCCACCGACTGTTCGAAAACGGTCAGTTTGAGGGTCACCGTCAGGATGATGCAAAAAAGGAAAAAGAGGGCTTGCAGGGAATACAGGGAGAGAAGTTTTCTGGCTGGGCTGTGGCTGGAGGGGGTGGCGTTTGTTCTCGCAGCGGCCATGAGCAGCTCCTTGCTGAGTTTCGTGGGGAGGGGCTGTTGCCTCTGGCATCAACCTCGCCACGCTCTCACCCAGGGAAGGGGAGCGGCGGCGTGCGGTGATTTTCGGCTTACGTCTTATAAATGAAAAATACGGCAAAAGCAAGAAAATGATGCTCAATGAAAAAAACATGGAAAATCGGGATGATACCTACACGGGAAGCGGCGAGGTCTCCCCGCCGTCCCGCCAGAAATAGCTAGAAAAAAACCGGCCATCCTGCTATAGGAATGTGTCAATTCACGACTGCGGCGGAGAGGAAGCCGATCCCCGAGCGCCGTGATCCTCCCATGGTATCAAACTTTTTGTTCACGAGGCAATCCCATGGCACTTATCGTGCAAAAATTCGGCGGCACGTCCGTTGCTAACCCGGAAAAAATAAAGGCGGTGGTGAGAAGGGTACTTGCCACCAAGGCGCAGGGGCATCAGATGGTCGTGGTCCTTTCCGCCATGGCCGGCGAAACCAACAAGCTGGTGGACTTCGCCCTGCAGATGCAGCCGATCCCCGATCTCCGCGAAATGGACGTGCTTCTCGCCAGCGGCGAACAGGTCACCGTGGCCCTCTTCGCCATGGGCTGCAAGGAGGCTGGGAGCGATGCCGTTTCCCTGCTCGGTGATCAGGTACGGATCACCACCGACAGGATGCACACCAAGGCGAGGATACAGCAGATCGACGACCAGCTCATCCGCACCCATCTGGAGGAGGGAAGGGTGGTGGTGGTGGCCGGCTTCCAGGGAGTTACCGAGGAGGGCAACATCACCACCCTCGGCCGCGGCGGTTCCGACACCACCGCGGTGGCGCTCGCCGCCGCCCTGAAGGCGGACCAGTGCGAAATATTCACCGATGTCGACGGCGTCTACACCACCGACCCCAACGTCTGCCCCAAGGCCAGAAAGATCAGCCGCATCTCCTACGACGAGATGCTCGAACTCGCCAGTCTCGGAGCCAAGGTGCTCGACATCCGTTCGGTGGGAATCGCCAAGCGCTACAACGTGCCGGTGCATGTCCGGTCAACATTCACAGAAACAGAAGGAACCTGGGTCGTTAAGGAGGACAAGATAATGGAATCGATGCTGGTGTCCGGCGTAACCTACAGTAAGAACGAGGCTCGGATCACCCTGAGCAAAATCCAGGACACCCCCGGGATCGCCTCGAAAATATTCACTCCGATCTCGGATGCCGGCGTGGTCGTCGACATGATCATCCAGAACACCCGGGCAGGCGCCTTAACCGACCTCACCTTCACCGTACCGCGCAGCGACTACAAGCGGGCGATGGCCATCGTCCAGGGTATCGCCAGGGAAATCAACGCGGAAAAGGTCACCGGTTCCGACGACATCGCCAAGGTGTCCATCGTCGGCGTCGGCATGCGGAACCACGCCGGTATCGCCACCACCATGTTCCACACCCTGGCCAAGGAGGGCATCAACATCCACATGATCAGCACCTCCGAAATCAAGATCTCCTGCATCATCGAGGAAAAGTACACGGAACTGGCCGTGCGCGCCCTGCACGACACCTTCGAACTCGACAAGGCCCCGGTGGAAGAGACCGCCTAGGCCGCCTCGACCACCCACGGAACACCATGCAGCACCAACAGTCGCTGACCATCTACGACACCACCCTCCGGGACGGCACCCAGGCCGAGAATTTCAACCTCTCCCTGGAGGACAAGATCAAAATCAGCCTGAAGCTCGACAAGCTCGCGGTGGACTACATCGAAGGAGGCTGGCCGGGCTCCAACCCGAAGGACGTCGAGTTTTTCAAGGAGATCAGGAACTACCAGCTCGGCCATGCCCGGGTTACCGCCTTCGGCAGCACCAGGAGCTTCCACCACGCCGCCGAAAACGACCCCAATCTCAACGCCCTGGTCCAGGCCGGCACCGATGCCATCACCATTTTCGGCAAGACCTGGGACATCCATGTGACCGATGCGCTGCGTATCGGTCTCGACGACAACCTGCTGATCATCGAGGAGTCCCTGCGCTTTCTCCGCGCTCACGTCGCCGAACTGTTCTACGACGCCGAACACTTCTTCGACGGCTTCAAGAACAACCGCGATTACGCCCTGGCCACGGTCGAACGGGCCATCCGCGGCGGCGCCGACTGTCTGGTGCTCTGCGATACCAACGGCGGCACCCTGCCGCACGAACTTCCCCCGATCCTCCAACAGGTGAAGGCTCTGATGCAGCGAACCGGATACACCGGCGGCTTCGGCATCCATGCCCACAACGATTCCGAAACCGCGGTGGCCAACAGCCTGATCGCCGTCGAGCAGGGCGCCCGTCAGGTGCAGGGAACGATGAACGGCTTCGGCGAGCGTTGCGGCAACGCCAACCTCACCTCGATCATGCCGGGACTGGCGCTGAAGATGAAAATAAGCTTCGCGGCGGCGGCCAACCTGGAACGGCTCACCGAGACGTCCCGGTTCGTCTCCGAGATCGCCAACCTGCCCCACAACAAGTACCAGCCCTATGTCGGCATGTCGGCCTTCGCCCACAAGGGCGGCATCCACGTCAGCGCCGTCGAACGCAACCCGCTGACCTATGAGCACATCCGCCCCGAGCTGGTCGGCAACCTGCGGCGGGTGCTGATTTCCGACCTTTCCGGCAGAAGCAACGTCCTGCACAAGGCGAAGAAATTCGGCCTGCGGCTGGAGTCCGGCGATCCGGTGCTGGCCGGCATCCTCAACAAACTGAAGGAGATGGAGAGCCGCGGCTTCCAGTACGAGGGGGCGGAGGCCTCCTTCGAACTGATGATGCGGCGGGCGATGGGGGTGCAGCGCCAGTACTTCAAACTGCTCGCCTTCCGGGTGATCGATCAGAAAACCGACATGGAGACCCCGCCCCAGGCCGAGGCCACCATCCGCATCGAGGTGGGAGGGGAGACGGTGCATACCGCCGCCCTGGGCGACGGTCCGGTCAACGCCCTGGACAAGGCTCTGCGCAAGGCACTTACCCGCTTCTATCCGACGCTGGCCGACATGTGGCTGAATGACTACAAGGTACGGGTGCTCACCAGTGAGCACGGCACCGGCGCCGGTGTCCGGGTGCTCATCGAATCCTGCGATCGCCAGTCCCAGTGGAGCACGGTGGGGGTGTCCCACGATATCCTGGAGGCGAGCTGGCAGGCGCTGCTGGACGCCATCTCCTACAAGCTCATGAAGGATGAGGAAAAACGATAACCGGCAGGCGGCACAATGGGCGGCGCTGCTGGTCCTCGGCTGCGCCGTCTGGCTTGCCGGTCATGTCGGGAACAGCGGCAACCGTCCGCGGGTGCGACCCGCCCTGGCGCTGCCGTCGCTGGAAGAGCTGGCCACCACCGTCGCCCTCGCCCCCTTTCTCGATGCGCCCCTCGACATCAATACGGCCGGTGTGGGACTGCTGGCCGCAGTGCCCGGCATCGGCCCGAAACTCGCCGAACGGATTCTCGCCCACCGGCGGCGGCACGGCCCGTTTCGCAGCATGGCGGAGCTGCGGGCGGTAGCCGGCATCGGCGAACAGAAACTGGCGGCGCTTTGCCGGCGTTTTACCGTACCCGTGCAGGAGCGGGGCAGGGGAGTCCCCGCCGCGCCGCTCATGAACGCTCCGCCGCGAAACGGCGCATCTCCTCCCTGATCCGTTCATAGCGTTCCATGCCGATGCCGGCGCCCAGGGCAACGATACGGGCCATGTCGGCGGAAAGGAAATCGCCGGGGCCATGGGCATCGGCGCATACCGCCAGCGGCGCCTTCGCCGCCTCGGCCATCCTCGCCACATGGCCGTTGGTCAGGCTGTGCCCCTTGCGGCCGCTCAGCTCCAGAAAAATCCCCTTCTTCGCGGCCAGTTCCGCTTCCTCCAGGGTAATGAACCCGGGATGGGCCAGCAGATCCACCCCCGCCTCCAGCGCCGCCCGATTGGTGCCCGGCGCCACCGGTTCCATCACCGTCTCGCCGTGACCGACGACGATGTCCGCCCCCAGAGCCCGGGCCTGCTCGACCAGTTCGGCGAACAGGGCCGGCGGCACATGGGTGAGTTCGATGCCGGCGAGCAGCCGGGTGGACAGGTGCCGGTTGAGATCGTTCGCCACCCGGATGATCCGCGGCAGGACGAAATCCAGATTGGAGGAATCGGCATGATCGGTGATGGCGATGGCCTCGTAGCCCAGCACCTCGACGCGGCGGACATGCTCCGCCGGGATCAGTTCACCGTCGCTGAAGATGGAATGGGTGTGCAGATCGATCATCAGAACCTCTTCGGTTGGATTTTTTTGAGGGTGCAGAGATCCTATGCGACCTATGGGATCTCTATTCCAGCCACCAGACTACCGCGCAGGGAGTGCAGGCAGACCTCCTCGATCCGTACCCTGACCAGCTGGCCGGGGAGAAGGGGAGTGGTGTCGCCGGTGAAGTTGACGATCTGGTTGCGTTCCGTCCGGCCGCTGCACTGGCCGCCGGCGGTGCGGCTTTCCCCTTCCACCATCACGGTCAGCTCCCGGCCCAGCCATTCCCGCAGCCGCTCCAGGCTGATCTCCTCCTGACGTTTCTGCAGGATCTCCAGTCGCCGGCCCTTTTCCTCCTCCGCCACCTTGTCGGCAAAGCCCGCGGATCTCGCCTTGGGCCGGTCGGAATATTTGAAGGAAAAGGCGCCGTGATAGCGCACCCGTTCCAGCACCGCCATGGTCTGGAGAAAGTCATCCTCGCTTTCGCCGGGAAAGCCGACGATGATGTCGGTGGTCAACGCGATGTCGGGCCGGAAGCCTCTGAGCTCCTCCACCTTGTCGAGATAGGCTTCGATGGCGTAGCCGCGATTCATCAGGGAGAGAATGCGGTTGGAACCGGACTGCACCGGCAGGTGGAAATGGGGGCAGAGTTTGGGCAAGTCCGCGAAGCAGCGCATCAATTCGGTGGAAAGGTCCTTGGGGTGGGAGGTGGTGAAGCGGATGCGGTCGATACCTTCGATGGCGGCCACCCGGCGGAGCAGGGCGGCAAAGGAAGGGGAACCGGCGCGGTCGCGGCCGAAGGAGTTGACGTTCTGGCCGAGCAGGGTGACTTCGCGGATGCCGTGGCTGGCGAGATGGCGGATCTCGGCGAGGATATCTTCCTCGTTGCGGCTGATCTCGCGGCCGCGGGTGTAGGGGACCACGCAGTAGGAGCAAAAGTTGTTGCAGCCCTGCATGATGGTGACGAAGCGCTTGAAGGTGCTGCCGCTCCGGAGATCGGGGAGAAAGCGCGGAATCCGGAAATCGGCCCGCAGGTCGGTGGCGATGCTGGTCTTGCGCAGGCGCGCCTTTTCAAGAAGTTGCGGCAGTTGATAGATCTGCTGCGGACCAACCACCACATCCACATGCGGCATCCGGTGGCGCAGGCCGCTGCCTTCCTGCTGGGCGACACAGCCGGCGACGACGATGAGCAACTCCGGCCGCTCCTTCTTCATCCGCCGCAGGCGGCCCAGCAGGGAAAAGGCCTTCTGTTCAGCCTTTTCCCGGATGCTGCAAGTGTTGACGATCACCAGGTCGGCTTCTTCGATTCCGCCTCCGAGCTGGTAGTCGGCCCCCAGGGTCTGGGCCATGATCTCCGAGTCGCGCTCGTTCATCTGGCAGCCGAAGGTTTCGATGTGGGCGTGCTGTTTCGCTTGCATGGTAGAATTTTTATCGCATCCACGGTGAGATGCAGAAATTACAGAAGAATGGATCTGAGATAATGGGCTTGTTCATTCGTCTTCGGACGGCAGAGAGAAGGGGCAGACCGCATCGACGATCCGGAGAACCTCAGCGCCCGCGCCGTCCTGGTGGCGGATGAGAATTTTGCCGGTGGACGCGTCGAGGGTGGTGATCAAGGCGAGATTATCATACCCCTCGAGGATGTTTTTCACAGCGCAAATCCTGTCGGCCGGGACGAAAAGTCGGGTGGCGGCAAGCCTTGGCACCATGGTGGACAGTTCTCCGCCGCAATTCAGACGGTCACCGAACTTTCGTAACCGGCCAGCAGATGCCGGTATGCATCCAGGCGCGGCTCCACCACCTGATCGAGGAATTCCTCGGTCTGTCGTTCGGCCCGTCCGGCGAATCCGGAAAAATCGCCTATCATGTCGCGCAATTCGGCGGCGGAGAAGGGGATGCGGTCATCGCCGGCAAGGCGGGCGATGAGATCGTTGTCGGCACCTTCCTCCTTGACCCTGCGGCCGGCTTCCACGGAATGCACCTTGACGAGTTCGTGCATCTCCTGGCGGGAACAGCCTTTTTCGACGCAGGCCATCAGAATCTTCTCGGTGGCCATGAAAGGAAGTTCCTGGAGCAGGTGGCGCTCGATCTGTTTCGGATAGACAACCATTTTTTCGGTGATATTGGCGTAAAGACGCAGGATTGCATCGGTGAGCAGAAAGGCCTGTGGTATGTCCATGCGGCGGATGGCGGAGTCGTCGAGGGTACGTTCGAACCATTGGTTGGCAAAGGTGGCGGCGAAATCCGCCGGCAACCCCATCAGTTTGCGGGCCAGGCCGGTCATCCGTTCGCTGCGCATCGGGTTGCGCTTGTAGGCCATGGCCGAACTGCCGGTCTGATGGATCTCGAAAGGTTCCTCCTGCACCTTGAGGTTGGAGAGCAACCGCAGGTCGACGGCGAACTTGTGGGCCGAGGCGCCGATGCCGGCCAGGGTTTCGGCGATCTTCATGTCCAGCTTCCTGGGGTAGGTTTGACCAGTAACCGGAAAAGATTCGGAAAATCCTAATTTTTCAGCAACAAGCTGATCCAGCTTATTAACTTTATCATGATCCCCCTTGAACAGTTCGAGAAAGGTGGCCTGGGTACCGACCGTGCCCTTGGCACCCCGAGCCTTGATCTGACCGGCGAGTATCTCGAGATACTCGAGATCCATGAGCAGATCCTGGATATAGAGGGTGTTGCGCTTGCCCACCGTGGTCGGCTGCGCAGGCTGGTAGTGGGTGAACCCCAGGGTGACCAGCCCCTTGTTGGCCCGACAGAAGCGAACGAGGTTGGCGATGACGTTGAGGAGCCCCTTGGTGACCAGGGCCAGGGCCTGTTTCTGCAGGATGAGATCGGTGTTGCACACCACATACTGGCTGGTGGCGCCGAGATGGATGACCGGCTCGGCGGCGGGACACTGCAGACCGTAGGCGTAGACGTGGGCCATGATATCATGGCGGATTTCCTTTTCCTTGGCCGCGGCCACCTCGAAGTTGACGTTGTCGACGTTGGCGCGCAGCTCGGTGAGCATCTGCGGGGTAATGATCCCGCTCAGTCCGAGTTCGTACTGCGCCTCGGCCAGGGCGACCCAACAGCGGCGCCAGGTGGTGAACCGGGTCTTTTCGGAAAAGATCTCCTGCATTGCCCGACTGGTGTAACGGCTCACCAGCGGCTCCCTGTAAATATCTCTACTCATGGCGGCCTCCGTGGAAGTATTCAGAATGTCGCATAATGTATATTATGTTAAGTAAAGGATAACGCAACAATGTTAATCTGTTGCGCTTCGTTCCACCGAAAACAGATGAGCCTGCCAGCGCTCTTCCCCCCTGAAGAAGTTTGGCCGCAGGGCAAAAACCATATCGACGGGTTCATCCTCCAGCCGCATCGCCTCGGCAAGCCCGAAGCCGATGCACGGCAGCAGCCGGTCGCCGAACGGGATGGCGCAGCGGAGATGGCGGTCCTTGAGGATTCCGACGTCGCGCATGCTGCAGCCGCACATGGCGAACACCGGCTCGGCATTGCCTTCACCGAACGGCATCAGCTTGCGGTACGCCCGCAGAAAGGTCTCGCTGCCGCCGAAATCGCCCTCGATGACGGCGTCGATTTCGCCGGGCGGTTTGTCCGCGACCTGAACGAGATGGGCCTCGGCCTCGAACCGCTCCCCGAACTCCAGGAGCCGTTCCGCGGCGATGCTCAATCCCGCCGCCTGGGAATGGCCGCCAAACCGGTCCAGCAGATCCGTGCAGTTGACCAGCGCCCGGTGCAGATCGAAACCGGTCACCGAACGGCCCGATGCCTTGGCGACCCCTGCTTCATCAATGGAGTAAACGATGGTGGGTCGATAATACTCTTCCAGCAACCGCGACGCAACGATGCCCAGCACACCGATATGCCAGCCTCGCCCCCCGACGAGCAGCGTCCTGCGGCGACCGACGTCGGAAAGAATTTTTTTGGCCCGCTCCGTCATCTTCTCGGTCTCTTCGCGACGGCGAAGATTGAGGGTTTCCAGCTCGGATGCATACCCCCGGGCGGACAGGCGGTCGGCAGCCAGCAGCAACCTGAGGGCCGCCTGCGGTGATCCCATACGACCGGCGGCGTTGAGGCGCGGGCCGAGTCGGTAGCCGACGTCAAAGGCACTGATCGCCTGCCCGGCTTCGTATCCGGCGGCCCGCTTCAATTCCACCAGTCCCGGCCGCTCGGTGGTGGCGAGCACATCGAGGCCGACACCGGCGAGAACCCGGTTGACCCCCTGCAGGGGGACCATGTCGCAGATCGTGCCGATGGCGGTCAGATCCAGATACCTGCGCAGGTTCGGCTCTTCCCTGCCGTTCCAGAACCCGCCGTCGCGGAGTTTCTGCCGCAGCCCGGCGGCAAGATAGAAGGCCACCCCGGCCCCGGCCAGCGCCTTGAACGGAAACGTGCAGCCCGCCTGGCGCGGGTTGATGACCGCGTCCGCCTGGGGCAGATGTTCCGGCGGCAGATGGTGGTCGGTGATGATGACCGAGAGGCCGGCTCGTTTTGCCGCCAGCACCTCCGCCGCGTCACTGATGCCGCAGTCGACGGTGACGAGCACCGTTCCCGGCCCATGGCTCCTGGCGATATCGTCGACCAGTCGGGCATGCAGGCCGTAGCCGCAGGTGAAGCGGTCCGGCTGCACCACGGTCACCGCCCGGCCCGCCTCCCGAAAAAACTGGTGCAGCACGGCCGCGCCGGTCAGTCCGTCCACGTCGTAATCGGCGTAGACGACCACCGGTCGCCCGTGCTGCAGGGCATCGGCGAGGATCGTCGTGGCCCGGTCCATTCCCCCCAGGAGCGTCGGCGCCGGCAATTGCCGGAGACCGGGCTCGAGAAAGTCGCGCACGCCCCCCTCCCCCACCCCTTCTCCGCGTCGCAGGAGAACCTCGGCCAGGGCCGCAGGAAGATCGCCTTGCCGGGCCAGCGCGTCCACGTCTGCCAGCGCAACCGGCCGGTAGCACCACCTGCCCTTGCCGAAATGTTTCATGGACTGCCGATGACCGCGGAGAGCTGGCCGGAAATTCCCATCAGGTTCCGCTGCCGTTGAGATGGTTGCCGCCCAGGATGGCAAACCCCAGATAGAGGTAGTGCAGGCCGGAAAAAAGCGTCATCGCGGCGGTGAAAAACAGAATATACGGTTCAGACTCAACTAGAAATAATGGAGATTTATCATAGAGATAGTAAAAAATAGTCAGAAGTTGCATAAGTGTCGTCAATTTACTGTCCAACACCGGCGCCACGGTGAACTTCTTGCCTACGGCGTAGAGGATGCCGATGCCGATGAAGATGATGAGGTCACGGCTGATCACCAGAACGCAGAGCCATCCCGGCAGCCAGCCGAGGATGGCCATGGTGATGTACGTGGCACCGATGAGCAGTTTGTCGGCGATGGGATCGATATAGGCGCCGAGCAGGGTTTTCTGGTGGAACACCCGGGCGATGAAACCGTCCAGGCCATCGGTGAAGGCGGCAAAGCCGAAAAGCCACCAGGCGAAGTGGCGCTGCTCGTTCATCAGGAAGATCACCAGCAGCGGGATGGAGAGAACGCGCAGGGTGGTGAGCAGGTTGGGGATGTTCATTCGTTCTCCAAAGACCGTCGTCCACCGTGACGCAGGTACGCTTCCACCCTCCGGAACAGGGGCTCCGACCGGGCCGCATCGAACCAGGCGATGCCGGGCACCCTACGGAACCAGGTCAATTGCCGCTTGGCGTAGCGACGCGTATCCATGGCCATGGCGGCCAGGGTCTGTTCCATGGTCCAGTCGCCGGCAAGATGCCGGCACATGTGGCGGTAGCCGATGGACTGCATGGCCTTCAATCCTGGTCCGTATCCCATCGCCAGCAGTCCCCGCACCTCCTCTTCGAAGCCTGCGGCCATCATCGTGGCCACCCGCCGGTCAATCCGCTCATACAGGAGATCACGCGGACAGTCAAGACCGATGATGAGCGAGGTTGCCGCCAGGCTCCCCTCCTTCTGCCGCGCCAGGTGTTCGGACCAGGGAACGCCGGTGGCGGTGAAGATCTCCAGGGCGCGGCAGATCCGCTGCCGGTCGTTGGGGTGCAGACGAGCCGCGCTTGCCGGATCGACCAGCTGCAGGTGGGCATGGAGGGCCACACCCCCCTGCAGCTTCAACCGCCGGGAAATTTCTGCCCTGATCGCCGGATCGATGGCGGGCAGATCGCAGATACCCTGCATGAGCTTATCGAGATAAAGCCCTGTTCCTCCAGCCAGAATAGGGACTTTTCCTCTGGCATGGATACCATCGATGGCAGCCATGGCGTCGGCGATGAACCGGCCGACGTGGTATTCCTGATCCGGGCTGAGGATGTCGATCAGATGGTGCGCCACCCGCCGGAGCTCTTCCCGCGACGGCTTGGCGGTGCCGACGTCCATGTAGCGGTAGACCTGCACCGAATCGACGGAGACGATTTCACCGTCGAACCGCTCGGCGAGCGCCAGTGCGATGCCGGTCTTGCCCACTGCGGTCGGACCGGCGATGGCGATCACCGGCCCGGATGCGTTCCCTTCCCGGGATCCTATTTTATCTGGTGACGAAAACGCCATTTTTTACTATAGTACCCGCCTTCAATGCCGGCCGAACGGCCGCATCCGCGCGGATGCGGTCCGCCGGGCCGATCGACGCCACCGCCGCCCATCAGCAAGCAGGAGAACAGCGATGCCAGAAAGGATATACAACTTTAGCCCGGGTCCCGCCACCCTTCCCTACGAAGTTCTCGAAGAGGCGGCGGTCAATGTGGTCAACTACAACCACAAAGGCATCGGCCTCATCGAGATGAGCCACCGCAGCAAGGACTTCATCGCCATCACCGACGAGACCGAGGCCAACCTGCGCGAGCTGATGGGGATCCCGGCCGGCTACAAGGTCCTTTTTCTCCAGGGCGGCGCCTCCACCCAGTTCGCCATGGTACCGATGAACCTGCTGGCGGCCGGAAAGACCGCGGTGTACCTCAATACCGGCACCTGGTCGAAAAAGGCGATCAAGGAAGCGAAACTGATCGGCAACGTCGAGGTCGCCTACGACGCCGAACCGAGCAATTTCAACCACGTCCCGGCCCCCTCCGCCTACACGGTCAACCCGGCCGCCGAGTACCTCTACTGCGTCTCCAACAACACCATCTACGGCACCCAGTTTCCGACCCTGCCGGAGAGTACCATTCCGGTGGTCTGCGACATGTCCTCGGACATCCTCTCCCGGCCGGTGGATGTGAGCAAGTTCGGGATCATCTTCGCCGGTGCTCAGAAAAACATGGGTCCGGCCGGGGTTACCGTGGTCATCGTCCGTGACGACCTGCTCGACCGGGTTCCCGCCTCGGTGCCCACCATGTTCCGCTACAAAACCCACGCAGACAAGGGCTCGATGTTCAACACCCCGCCGTGCTTCAGCATCTACGTCGTCGGTCTCGTCCTGAAATGGCTGAAAAAGACGGGTGGCGTCGCCGCCATGGAAACGATCAACCGCCGCAAGGCCGCCCTGCTCTACGACGCCATCGACGCCACCGGTTTCTACCGTGGCCACGCCCAGAAAGACAGCCGGTCCCTGATGAACGTCACCTTCAACCTGCCGAACCCGGACCTGGAGAAAAAATTCATCACCGAAGCCACCGCCATCGGCCTCGACGGCCTCAAGGGCCACCGTTCGGTGGGCGGCATCCGCGCCTCGATCTACAACGCCTTCCCGGAAGAGGGGGTTGCCAAGCTGGTCGCCTTCATGGAGTCTTTCGCCCGCCAGAACAGCTGAACGCATGCGGTATGAGGGGAACGTCATCCGGCCGCCCAGCGAGGCGGACGCCATCATCCTGCAGGTGACGGTCGGCTGCTCCCACAACCGCTGTACCTTCTGCGGCGCCTACCGGAGCGTCGCCTTCCGCATCCGCTCTCTTGCCGAGATCGACGCAGATCTGCGCCATGCCGCCCGCCTATTCCCGGAGCATGACAAGATCTTCCTCGCCGACGGCGATGTCCTCAGCCTGTCCATGCGCCGGCTGCGGGAGATCCTGGCCCTGGTGCGGCAACATCTTCCCGGGGTGCGCAAGATCGGCCTGTACGGCAACGCCAAGAACATCCGCCACAAGAGCCGGACCGATCTCGCGGAACTGCGCGCCGCCGGCCTCAAGCGGGTGTACATGGGGCTGGAGTCCGGCGATCCCGGGGTGCTGGAACGGGTCGGCAAGGGGGTCACCCCCGGGGAGATGGTCGACTGCGCCGAGAAGATACGCGCAGCCGGTCTGTTTCTTTCGGTGACCGCGTTGCTGGGCCTGGGGGGCAGAACCGGCTCGCGCCGTCACGCCGAGGCGACCGCCGGCGTGCTCCGCGCCATGCACCCCAGCCAGATCGCCCTGCTGTCGCTGATGCCGATACCGGGCACGCCGCTCGCCGGGGAAATCGAACGCGGCGCTTTCCAGCTCCCCGCCGCCGGGGAGCTTCTTCTGGAACTCCGGCATCTGCTCGCGGGCCTCGCCGGCGTACGATGCCAGTTCCACTGCAACCATGCGTCCAACCATCTGCCGCTTGCCGGCAGACTGCCCCAGGATCACGCCAGACTGCTCGCCACGGTCGACCGGGGGCTGGCCGGCGCCATCACCCTGATGCCCGAAGACTGCCGCCGCCTATGACCATCGATCTCCGCAACCTGACGCAACAACAGCTCATCGAATTCTGCCGCACCATCGGCCTGCCCGATTACCGCGGCCGGCAGATCTTCGCCTGGCTCTACCGGCGGCATGTCTGCTCCTTCGACCAGATGACCGATCTGCCGAAGGACCTGCGGCAGAAACTCGCGGAACTCGCCCGTATCGGCACCCTTGCCATCGCCGAGGTGAAAACCTCCCGGGATGGTACCCGCAAGTTCGCCTTCCGTCTGGACGACGGCCTTCTCGTCGAAAGCGTACTCATCCCCGAGGGAGACCGCCAGACCCTGTGCATCTCCTCCCAGGCAGGCTGCACCATGGGCTGTCGCTTCTGCATGACCGGTTGCGGCGGCTTCAGGCGAAACCTGGCCGCCGCGGAAATCGTCGGCCAGGTGATCGCCATCGCCGACCTGCTGGACAGCGAACACGCCCCCGCCCTTTCCAACCTGGTCTTCATGGGCATGGGCGAGCCGCTGGCAAATTTCACCAATCTGCTCGCCGCCCTCGACATCCTCATCGACCAACGCGGACTCGATTTCTCGGAACGGCGGGTGACGGTCTCCACCTGCGGCATCGTCCCGAAAATGGCGGAGCTGGGCAGGGCTACCCGGGTCAACCTGGCGGTTTCCCTGCATGCCGCCGATGACGCCACCCGCAGCCTGCTGATGCCGGTCAACACAACCTGGCCGCTGGCGGAACTGATGGAGGCCTGCCGCACATTCCCCAAGCCCAGACGAAAACGGATCATGATGGAGTACATCCTCATCCGCGGGATCAACGATGCGCCCGAACACGCCGGGAAACTGGCGAAACTGCTGCGCGGCGTGCCGTGCAAGATCAACCTGCTCCGCTACAACCCCATTCCGTCATTACCCTTCGAGGGACCGGATCAGGAAACGGTGGACAGATTTCAGGACATTCTGTGGAAGGCGGGGTACACGGTGATCGTCCGCAACAGCCGCGGCGGCGACATCGATGCCGCCTGTGGCCAGTTGGCGGGACAGCTCAGTGGTCTGGCAGAAAACGATGAAGAATTTCCTGGAGATCCTCCAGGGTGAACGGCTTGGCCAGGTAGGCGTCGACCCCGGTAGTTTTTCCCACTTCCAGGGGGTCGCCGCTGCAGATGACGATCCGGGCCGCCGGCTGCAGCCGTTTCATTTCGGCAACCTGTTCGAGGGAGTCGCCGTCGGGCAGCGACCGGTCGAGCAGCACCAGGGCGATATCGGTCTGCTGCCGAAAAATCGCCATGGTTTCCTTGAGACTGGCGGCGGTCAGGCAGTGGTGCCCGAGCAGATCGATGAGTTCGCTGGTAACGTCCAGGACAACCTTTTCATCTTCCACGACCAGAATGGTGGCCATCGTCTCCCTCCTTTCCCCCAGAGATCCTCCCCTCTTCTACCATTCACGGGCAGGGCCGGTAAATAGGAAAAAATACCAGGAGAAAAAAAGGCGGCCCGCAGGCCGCCTTTTGGGTGTGGAACACCTGGTCGTCGCCGGCCCCAATCAGCCGTTGGCCGCCTTGTCTTCGCCGGAACCGAAGGAGGAAATGGTCTTGCCCAGCTTCTCCTCGACCAGGTCGGCGATGACCCGATCGTTCAGGCCGGCGATGTCCTTGCGCATCGATTTGGCGAGATTGCCGAAGCTCATCCGCAGCTTGCGGTCGGAAAGCAGGGCCATGGCCTTGTCGAGCCGTGCCTTCAGCTCATCGCCCTTGAGGTTCTCGCTGGCGCCCAGTGGCCCAAGTTCCTTGATTTTTCTGGTGTAATCGGTGATGAGCCTGACGAAACGCGGCGCTTCCGCCGCCGAGGCCCACTGCAGGTTGAAGCGTTCCTCGTTGATGCCGACCTCACGCAGTACCCGTTTCACCAGCCCGTTGACTCCCATCGCATCGTAATTACCAACCTGGTAATGACATTCGCCGAGTTGTCAGCCGCCGGTGAAGATGCCGTCGGCACCTTCGACCAGCCCCTTGATAATGAAAGCCGGATCGAGTCGTCCGGTGCACATCACCCGTACCGTCCGCAGGTTGGGCGGGTACTGGTAGCGCGACACTCCGGCCGCGTCCGCCGCCGCATAGCAGCACCAGTTGCAGAGAAACCCCAGGATCTTGGGATTGAAATCTGGGCTCATCTTATCTTTCCTCCTTTTCCCGGCCGAAGGCCTCGAGCTGGGCGTAGATCTGTTCGTTGGTGAATCCCCCCATGGAGATGGCGAAGGTCGGACAGTGCGAGGCGCAGATGCCGCAGGCCTTGCAGGAGGCGACGACGGTTTCCGCCTTGCGCTTGTTGTCGACCTTGAGCATCTGGATCGCCTTGTAGGGGCAGAGGCTGGTGCACAGGCCGCAACCGATGCACAGCTCGGGATCCACATGGGAGACGATGGGTTCCACGGACACCGAGCCCTTGACCAGGGGGATCGTGGCCTTGGCGGCGGCGGCCTGGGCCTGGACGATGATCTCATCCAGTGGTTTCGGCGAATGGGCCAGCCCGCAGAGATAGACGCCGTCCACGGCCAGCTCCACCGGCCGCAGCTTGACGTGGGCTTCCATGTAAAAATTGTTCTCGTTGATCGGGGCCTTCAGCAGCTTGCTCAATTCGGCCGTGTCCTGGGGGACGATGCCGACGCTCAAGGCCACCAGATCGGGGGCGACCTGCACATCCTCCTGCAGGAGCGGATCGAAGTAGCAGACTTCGGTGCGGTTGCCCTTCTTGAGCACCTCCGGCTTTCTGTCCATGGTGTAGGGAACGAAAATCACCCCGGCGTCGCGCGCCTGCCGGTAGCTGTCCTCGGCATAGCCGTAGGTCCGCATGTCGCGGTAGAGCACGATCACCTGGGATTCCGGGTTGATCTCCTTGATCTTCAGGGCGTTCTTCACCGCCTCGTTGCAGCAGACCTTGCTGCAGTACTTGAGATCGTCGCCGCGGGAGCCGGCGCACTGGATCATCACCGTCGACGAGGGCGCCCGGTTCTTCCCCTTGCCCGCCAGCTGCCGTTCCAGTTCCCTCTGGGTGACCACCTTGCTGGACGTCCCGAGCAGATACCGGTCGGGGCGATACTCCTGCCCGCCGGTGGCAACGACGATGACACCGTGGTCGACGGTCAGCTCTTCCTCCTGCTTACCCTTTTTGTGGAGGAACACACTGGAGAAATTGCCGACGAACCCGTTCACCTCCTTGACGGTGGTGGTGGTCATTACCTTGATGTTCTTGTTCTTCTTGACCCTGCTCTCCAGTTCGCTCCTGAAGACGGCCGGATCACCGCCGTCAAGGGTAGAGTGAAGCTCGTTGAGCATGCCACCCAGTTTTTCCGTTTTCTCGACGAGATAGCAGGAAAATCCCTGGTCGGCGATGTTGAGGGCGGCGGTCATCCCGGCAGGGCCGCCGCCGATCACCAGGGCGATGGGGGTCACCGGCACGGTCTGCTCCGGCAGCGGCCGGATATGGCGCGCCTTGGCGATGCCCATCCGCACCAGATCCTTGGATTTGGCGGTGGCCTGCTGGGGCTCGTTGGCGTGCACCCAGGAGCACTGGTCGCGGATGTTGACCATTTCGAACAGGCAACGGTTGAGTCCGGCGTCCTTCAGGGTTTCCTGGAAAAGGGGTTCGTGGGTGCGCGGCGAGCAGGCGGCGACCACAACCCGGTTGAGGTTGTGTTCCCTGATCTTCTGCTTGATGACCTCCTGGGCGTCCTGGGAGCAGCTGTACAGACTCTGGGAATGGTAGACCACCCCTTCCATGCCCTCGACGTACTGGTCGACGCCAGGGACATCCACCACCCCGCCGATGTTGATGCCGCAATGGCAGACGAATACGCCGATACGGACCTCGTCGTCCGCCGCCACCGGTTTTTCCTCGGGGTAGGTTTTGACGATTACCCCCTTGTTACGGTCCTTCTGAATCAGCGCCGAGGCCATGCCCGCGGCGGCGCTGGACTGGGTGACCGATTCCGGAATGT
>JBFLZZ010000060.1:0-22619 GCA_040755255.1 Thermodesulfobacteriota bacterium | reverse complement strand
TCGACGCGAGCGATCCGGCAACCGCCGGCAGGGAATTGCGGGCCCTTGCCGAGGCAGGCGACCTGTACCCTGGTGCAACCCTCAGGCTGTTGACCCTGACCCGGGATGGCGCCCCTGTCGACACCCCGCCTGGCGTGCTGGTGCAACCGGCCTACGAGTGGATGCTCATGGGGCAAGGGAAAGTGCAGTCCGGGATGTGACGCCGATAATGACCGCCAACCCGCAGAGTTTTTTTCGTTTCGCCGGCCGATACGCGCCGCTTCTGCTCGATCTTTTTTACCGCGGCGAGGGCTTTTCCGAGGCCGATCTGCGCGACCTGATCGAAGCGCAGCGCGCCGAAGGCGACCCGGCCGCGGCCACGGTGCTCGATCAGCTGCAGTCCTTCGGCATCATCGAGGCGATCCCGGACGCCACCGCCGTTTTTGAGTTGACCGCGCCGGTGCGCGCCCTTTTTTCCTTTCTGCTGCGTGAGCATCGGCTTACCTCCGCCCGGGTGATTCAGGGGTATCTCAACGATCTCGACGAGCTGCGCGACGAACTCGACGGGGCCGTCCGCCGGCAGACCGGCAACCAGGCGGTACGGGCGCTTGCCGACATTTCGCAACTCATCGAACGGGTCCGCCAGGACTCCCGCGCCAACCGGGAGGCGATCATCGGCGAGGTGCTGCGGCTCAAGTCCAACCGCGACCGCCGCTCGGTGATGGAACGGTTCGGGATCATCAACCGGCTGTGGGGCCGCTACCTGGAGCCGTTGCGGGATCTGATCGATATCAGGAAGGCGATGGACGCCGGGCTCGACGACCTGGAGCGGGGGCTCGCCGCCGGCGGCCGGACCTTTGCCGCGGACGGCGGCCTTGCCCGGGAATTTTCCCGCTGTCGGGCGCGGCTTCTGCGCCTGCGGCGGGAAGTGGCGTTGGATTTCGCCGAGTCGCTCCGCGAAGTGGAGCCGCTGTATGTGTCGCTCAAGCGGGAAAGCGAACTGGTGCGCGGCGCGTCGCTCGCCCTGGAGCGGCTCGACCGCGGCGGACTCGCCGGCCTTGGCCTCGACCGTCTGCTCGCCATTCCGGTATGGCGGGTGGAGGGGGTCTTTTCCGACATTTCGCTGGAGTCTTATCTCGCCGGGGTACACGGCTACGAGCCGGCGCGGCCGGCGCCGCTCGCGGATCTCGGTGAGCCACCGGTCCGCGATTTCATCCTCGCCTCCGAACTGTTCGCCCGCCTGGAGGCCGCCCTGCCGGTGGACGATCTGCTCGCCTGGCTCTTGGCCGCGTATCCCGAGGCCGGCATCGGCGAGGTGGTGCGGGCCTATGGCCGGATCTATCTGGAGGGATCGGCCGCGATGCGTTTTTCCGCCAGCGAGCGGCGCTATCCCCTGGCCGGCGCCACCCTGGTGGCACGGCCCCTGCGCCTGGAGCGTTCCTGATGAGCGGTAAGCGTTCAGCAGCACCACATCTTCGGACGATCGGCCCGGCCTACGTACACGGGGTACGCGGCGCCGGTCCGCTTATCCAAATCTGCGGCACTGCTGAACGCTTGCCGACTGGGGGATTTTCCCTCTCTCTGGCCCTTCGGTGAACGGTTATGATGAGCGAAAAAAGCCCCTTTGCCCTGCCGCATCTGGCGGAAATTTTCAATCAGCTGCGCCGCGGCCGCCATCTCTGCCCCGAGGATGGTGACCTCTACCGGGCGCTCCGCCAGGATGGGGAAGCTTTTCGCGACTGTTTCCACCACCTCGGCTTCCGGCTGGAGGCGCATCCCCGGGACTTCTTCTACTTCCGCGGCAGCGACGGCCTGAGCCCGCAGGCCTCGCGCATGGCGCTGTTCGTCTTCATCCTCATCGAATCCCTGGCAGATCAGGGGAGGCCGGTGGTGGACACCCTGATGACCGAAACCTTCGCCATTAGCGAACTGCCCCATCTCAAAAGCGCCCGCTACCGCGCCTATCTCCAGGAGGCCGGCGGAGCCGGCGAGGACGACCTGCGCGCCATCATCCGCCAGCTCGACCGGTTCGGCTTCGCGAACCGCCTCACCGATGACACCTTCCGCTTCCGCACCCCGGCCTACCGGTTTTTCGATCTCTGCATCGACATACTGAACCGCGACCAGGCCGCGCCGGCCGGGGAGGATGCGTCATGAACGTTGTCGGTCCCGCCCGCCTGGTGCTGCTCCGCGCCGGCAAATACGACTACGGCGAGGTGGAACTGATCAATCCGCTGCACCTGGTCGGCCCCAACAACGTCGGCAAGACCTCGCTGATCGCGGTGCTGCAGTTTCTCTATATCGACGACCAGCGCAGCATGCATTTTTCCCGCGAGATGGCCGAAACCCGCAAATACTACTTTCCCGATCAGAACTCCTATCTGCTCTTCGAGTGTTTGACTCCGGGCGGCTACCAGGTGGTCGGGGTGCAGGGGCTGGGGCCGGTGCGTGGCTACGAGTTCCAGCGTTTCGCCTACCAGGGCCGCTACGATGCCGCCGACTATCTCGACGACGAGCGGCGGCTGCGGCCGCCGGAGGAGGTGCGCGCCCGGCTCGCCGCCAGGGATTTCCGCCTGCTGGAGCCGCGCCACCTGCGGGCCGCGCTCACCGGGCTTGGCGACAACCGCGGCGTCAACCTGGGCTTGGTACCGATCCGGCAGCGGGACCACTACGAGCGTTTCCGCTCGGTGTTCGGCAATCTGCTGCGCCTCGCCCACCTGCGCCAGGAGGAGCTCAAGCGGTTCCTGCTGGAGATCCACCGCGGCGAGTTTCAACAGGGCGCCATCGACCTGGAGACCGGCTATTCGAGCCAGTATCGCCGGGTCTGCCGCGATGCCGAGGCCCTGGGCGAACTGCGCGCCATCGCCCCGGACGTGCAGCGGGTGCTGGAGCTTGCCGGCCGGCGCGACGGGCTGCGCCGGATGCTGCCCGGTCTCTGGCAGGAAGTGCGTGCCGGCTACGCCAGGGCCGAGTCGGATCGTCTCGTTCGCAAGCAGCGGGGCGAGGAGAAGCTCGCCCGCCTGCACAGGGAGACGGACGGACTCAACGCCGAGGAAAAAGAGCTGGGCGCAAAACGGGACGCCGCGCTGCGCCGACTGGGCGAACTGCAGTTGCTTCTTGCCCAGCACCGGCAGGAGGAAGAGGAGTTCCGTACCTGTCTCGCCGACTTCGAAGCGGCCCGGCTCCATGAGCTGGAAACGGAGCTGGACCGGCTGGGCGCGGTCCTGGCCCAGGCCGTCGATCTCGACGCCGAAAAGGTGCGCGACCGGTTGCATCGCATGACCGGGGAACTTGCCACCCTGCGCCGCCGGCAGGAACAGTTCGCCCGCAATGTCGCCTCCAGACTGCAGCCCCTGCTTGGCGACGGGATAATGGAGCACCTTTTCAGGCTGCTCAATCCGGAAATCCTCGGCCTCGCCCACGGCGATGAAGGCCTCGTCGTCAAGGACGAGGCGCTGCTCGCCGGCCTGCTGCAACGATTCGCCGGTCAAGTCCAAGAAGGGGTCTACGAGGACGACCGCGTCCGGGTGCTGCTGGAGGCGCTGCCGGAGCCGGACCTGGCCGTCTTCCGCGACGCCCGCACCCTCGGCGGACGGGTCGCCGAGCTGGAAGATGCCATCCGGCGGGAAGAACAGCTGCTCGCCGCGGCGGAAAACGCGGAGGAGAACAGAAGGCAAAGGACGGCGCTGCGCGGTGAGCGTGATCGGATAAAGAAGCGGCTTGACCGCTTCCAGGCCCATCAGCGTCGCCTGCCGGAAATCCGGCAGTTCGAGGCGGAAAAGGGCGAACGCGAACAGCAGCAGCTGCGGCTGGAGGGAAGACTTGCAGCGCTTGCCGCCCGGCGGACCGCGATCAGCGTCGAAGCGCGCGATCTCGAAGATGAGGGCCGCCGGCTGGATACCGACGGCCAGGAACTGCTGCGCCGCCTGCACCGGTTGACCGCCCCGGCCTCCGGCTGGCCGGTCGAGCCGTTCCAGGCCGAAGGCAGGAGCCTGGAGGAGCTGCTCGGCCTCTACGACCGCAACCATCGGGAGCACGAGGAGATCGCCGGCCGCTATGCCGACGAACTGCGCCGGATCGAACAGCGCACGTACGGCAGGTACCTGGGCGAGGACGAAGCCGCAACCCTCGCCAATCTCAAGGCCGAGGTGGAGGCGCTCGCCGAACGGGAAAAGGCGGTGCAGGAACTGTGGAAGAGCCTGGCCGCCGGTCTGCAGAGCGCCTTCAAGGGGCTGCACCGCGATCTTGCGACCTTGTCCATGCGGGTCGACGAACTCAACCGCCGCCTGGGGCGGGTCTCCATCTCCAACCTCGCCCGGCTGCGGCTGCTGCTCAACGAGCACCCGGAATGGACCCGGCGGATCAAGACGGTGGTCGAGTTCGAGGCCATGCCGCTTTTTGCCGACCCCGATGCCGCCGGCGAAGCCCAGCACCAGCTCGGCGAGCTGCTCGAACGCAACCGGCGGGTGGAGCTTGGAGATCTTTTCGACCTGCAGTTCGAGGTCACTAGCGCCGACGGCCAGACCCGCCGCTATCCCCACCTCGATTCCATCGAATCCAACGGCACCACCATCACCATCAAGGTGCTGATCAACCTGATGCTGCTCAAGGGGCTGCTCGGCGACCGGGAGGTGTCCATCCCCTTCTATCTCGACGAGGCCTCCAGCCTCGACCGGGACAATCTGATCGCCATCGTCCGCGAGGCGCGCAGGATGGGGTTCGTCGCGGTGCTGGCCAGCCCGGAGGCGATGGAGGCGGCCGACACCCTCTATTTCCTCCGCGAACGCGACGGCCGGGTGCTGCTCGCCCCCGAGACCGCCATGGTGCGCATCGAGCGGGAGGGTGACGATGGCGGTTGACGGTCTGGCGGCAAAACTGGAACTGCTCCTCGGCCAGGGCGCGATCGCCGCCGGCCGGCTTACCATCCGCGAGCGCGACCGGTTGCAGGGACTGTTTGAAAGCGGGGTGCTCGCCGAGGAGCGTGGAGGCGGGGGCCGGCGGGTGGTGGTGGGAAATCATGCGGCGCTGGCCGCTTTCGTCGCCCGTCTTTATCCTTCCGGTCTTGCGGGGATCGACGGAGATCGGGATCTTGCGCCGCGCAGCCGGGCGGTGGCCGAACGACGCGACGCCAAAAAGGCGCACTCTGCCGGCCCGGCCACCGTGCTGCTGCGGGGATTCGGCGGCTGCGGACTGCGCGCCGGCGACCAGACCCTGCCGGTGGCCCAATGGACGCAACTGGCCGGGGTCGCCGCGCTGCGTCTCGACGGCAATTGTCGGTGGGGATTCGCCGGGCGGCTTGCGGTGGTCGAAAACCTGGAGGTCTTTCTCCATTTCGAGAACAGCGGCGTCCCGGCGCAGCTTGCCCTCTATGCCGGCGGGAGGCTGGACAACAGGGTGCTGGCCTGGCTCGCCTCGCCGGCAATGGCCGGGGTCGGGATACTCCACTGCGGCGATTACGATCCGGTGGGGCTTGACGAATATCTGCGGTTGCAGGAGGCCTGTCCCGGCCGCACCGAACTGTACCTGCCGCCGGACCTGGAGGACTTGCTGCAACGCTACGGCAAGAAGGACCTCCTCTCCGACAGTGCCGCGGTGCTTGCCCGGCTGCGCAAATGCGGCGACCCGCAGGTCCGCCGGGTCGTGGAGATGATGGACCGCTATGGAGTCGGCCTCGAACAGGAGGCCCTGCTGCTGACCGGGCGATCGGCCGGGCACGGTTCCGGTTGACGGATATGCGGAGGAGCCGGAGAAGGGGGCGGTCGTTGCTGGCCGTTGTTGCGGGGGCTGTGCGGAGGGGGTAGGATGGCGGCTTTGATTTTCCTTTTTCCCTTATTGGCCGTATATGCCCCTGCCGATCCATCTCGCCCTTCTGCTTGCCCCCTGGTTCAGGGAGAGCGCCCTCGACCGGACGGCGAAACTGCTCGCCGATGGCCCCTTGCCGCAGCTGATCTTCTACCGTACCGGCGCCGCCCTGGTGCTGCCCGGGGAAAAATGCTGGTGCGCCCTGGTGTTCGAGGAGTCGGCGCGCATCAGCCAGGGGTTCCGGCTCACCCTGCCGTACTGCTCCCGGTGCGGCAGGCCGCGCAAGACCTCGGAACTCTGCGCCCATCTCGGCGCTCTCGCCGTCGTTGCCCTGGATCAGACCCGGGACCGCCCGGTGCCGCTGCCGCTGCTGTTTTGCAATTCCCTTTGGCAGCGGCTCGGCGTGTTTCTGGCGGAAAAGGGAGGGAAGCCGGGCCTCGCGGAGGAAGGGGAGTCTTCCCGGGCGGGGATTCGCCCGGAACGGGTCGACGGGCTTTCCTGCTGCTGGAAAAGCCTGTCCTTACAATGCCGGCTTTCCGGAGAGCTCCTGTCCGGCTTCGAACTGACCACGGAAGGGTTGCCGGGGGTGGAAGGATCAGCCCTGAGGTATCTGCGGGAGAACACCCGCAGCGAGACGGAGGCCGCCCTCAACGCAAGCGGCCGGCAAAGCCGGGGACAGCAGAGTGACGACAGCCGGTGGATGTGGCTCTGCCGCGCCCTTTTCCTGGCTTGCCCCA
Source organism: Thermodesulfobacteriota bacterium (assembly GCA_040755255.1). GTDB lineage: Bacteria > Desulfobacterota > Desulfobulbia > Desulfobulbales > S012-135 > JBFLZZ01. Next base: position 16,101 of record JBFLZZ010000060.1, on the reverse strand, counting down.
ATCCAACCTGGTCCTCCCGCCTGCTTGCGGACGGCACCCTCGCCCTGACAGCTGCCGACGGCGAGCGCCCTTTTCTGGAACTTCTCCCGATCCGTGACATCGCCTGGTCCGCTCTTCAGGTGTTCGAGGACGAAGGCCTTGCGAGCAAACTTGCACCGGCCCGGGCCTTTGTCAGGGTCACCCTGGAACCGGTCGACAGCTCGCTGCGCATCACCGCCCGCGTCGCCCTGCCGGACGGCCGCGCCATCGACCGCGCTCAACTGCGGCAGGCTGCCTACGGCAACTTCTACTCCTTTGACGGCCGGGCCTTTTTCGCCGTTACCGAACAGGCGGACGACCTGCTTCTCCCGGAAGAGGCGACCGCGCTGCCGCTGTTTGCGCTGGCCGCCGCCGCGGACCGGTCGGACGAGCGGGTCATTCCGGCCGATGAGGTGCCGGCCTTTCTCGCCCGCCACCGTGATGCCCTCACCAGCGACGAAAACGACATCGACCCGCGGCTCGCGGAATTTTCCGTCGGCATCCTGCCGGACGGGCTCCATGTCACCGGGTTTCGCGAGGAGCGGGACTGGTGCTTTCTGTCCGCCGATTTTCTCCTCGCCGACAGTCGCATCAGCCTCGCCGAACTCCTTGACCGGCGCCGCCGCGGCAAGGAATTCGTCGCCGCCGGCGGCAAATGGCTGCAGCTCAAGGACTCGCCCCTGGGCTGGCTGCTCGACCATGCGCAAACCGTCGATTCCGACGGCGGCGGGCAGGGGACCGTCCGGCTGCGGCGACAGGAACTTTTTGCATTGGGCGCCATGCTGCCCGAAATCGTCTCGCCCGAACGGCCGCAACTGGCCGAACTGCTCAGGCAGCGAACCGCCGGCGTCGAGATCGAACCGGCGGATCTGCCGCTGCCCGGCCATCTGCGCGGCTATCAGCGCAAGGGGGTGGCCTGGCTGCACCATCTGCGCCGGAATGGCATCGGCGCCCTGCTCGCCGACGACATGGGCCTTGGCAAAACCCTGCAGGCCCTGGCCTTCATCGCCACCCTCGACCCGGACGGAGCCAATCCGGTGCTGATCGTCTGCCCCGCCTCGGTGCTGCCCCACTGGGCCGACAAGCTGACCCGCTTCCACCCGGACCTCCCCTTTCGCGTCCATTACGGGTTGGACCGGGAGAAGGGGAATCCGGCCGATACTCCTGTCCTTCTCACCACCTACGGCATCCTGCGGCGGGACATCGATTTGCTCGGCGCCATTTTCTTTTCCCTGGTCGTCTTCGACGAGATCGGCGCGCTGCGCAACCGGGGCACGGAAACGCATCGGGCGGCGAGAAAGCTCACCGCGGAAACGGTGCTGGGGCTCACCGGCACGCCCCTGGAAAATTCCCTCGACGATCTCCATGCCCTTTTCGAGTTCTGCGTGCCGGGACTTCTGCCCGACAACGCCGCCTTTCAGAATATCTACCGCCGACCCATCGAGGAGAGAGGCGACAACGCCCGGCGCCGGATCCTCACCGCCCTCATCCACCCCTTCATGCTGCGCCGTTCGCGGCAGCAGGTGCTTGCCGAACTGCCGGAACTCACCGAGGACCTCCGCACCTGCGTTCTGAGCGACCAGCAGAAGGACCTCTACCGCCAGGTGCTGGAAGGCGATGGCCGGCAGTTGCGCGAGGAGATCGCGGACCACGCCGACCAGTCCCTGCCGTATCTGCGGATACTTGCGGTCATCCAGCAGCTCAAGCAGATCTGCAACCATCCCTGCCAGCTGGCGGGCAGCGTCGAGTACCACCGCTACGAGAGCGGCAAGTGGGAACTGTTCAGGGAGATTCTCGATGAATCCCTGGCCTCCGGGCTGAAGGTGGTGGTTTTCAGCCAGTACACCCGGATGCTGGACATCATCGAGAAGTATCTGGAAGACAACGGCATCGGCTGGCGGGGCTTGCGGGGCGGCATGTCGCCGGGCCGGCGGCAGCGGAACATCGACGCCTTCAACACCGACCCGCAGATCGCGGTCTTTTCCGCCAGCCTGCTGGCCGGCGGAGTCGGTATCGACCTCACCGGCGCCCAGGCGGTCATCCATTACGACCGCTGGTGGACCGCGGCCAAGGAGGAACAGGCCAACGCCCGGGTGCACCGCATGGGGCAGCTCCGGCCGGTGCAGGTGATCAAATTCGTCAGCGCCGACACCATCGAGGAGAAAATCAATGCCCTGGTGGAAAAGAAGCTGCGCCTGGCCGACGAACTCGTCGCCGTCGACGACGCCTTCCTCATCAAGAAACTGCAGCGCGACGACATCCTCTCGCTGCTGAGCTGGGGGGGAGAGTAGGGGGAAGCCGCTCCGGAACGCCCGGAGATGGTGCCGCAAATATCCTTGAGGCGGGGATCGATTCGTGATTTTCTGTCCTTTCGTCAGGGACAGATCAAAACAATGCCCCTTTCCCCGGTTCCCGGCTTTCTCCTTCAAACAAGGTAAATTTCCCACTCAATCCGCCTTGGTTGAAGGAGAAACGGGCTTGTTGCGAAACGTGTCGGCGCAGGTTGGGCGGGTTTGGGGTGGATTGAAAAATATACTTTTAAAAAGGATGCCTATAGTATAAAATACGTTTTATACAAAATCTGGTTTTTTTGTGATATGTATTTTTGAGAAATGGTATGGTTCCCTCCATTATCCGCCAGGCGTCCGCCTTTATCCTGTCAAGGCCGCAACCGCAGTACCGTCGCTTTCTTTTCCGGACCATCGATTTCAAGGAACCGATGATTTGTCTCAAGGGTGCCCGCGGAGGAGGGAAAACCACGCTGCTTCTCCAGTACGCCCTTGCCTGCGGTCTCCCCCCGGAGAAGATCCTCTATGCCGCGTGTGACCATCCGGCCATGGTGGATGCCGACCTCTACGCCATGGCCCAGACCTTCTACCAGGAAGGCGGCAGACTCCTGCTCCTCGACGAGATTCATAAGGCCAAAGGCTTCGGCAGAATGCTCAAGGCCATCCGCGACACCTTCGATCTGCAGGTGATCTTCTCCGGGTCCTCCGCCCTGCGCATCGACCACGAACTGGCCGATCTGTCCCGCCGCGCGGTGATCCACGAACTTCCGGTGCTGTCGCTGCGGGAGTTCATGGAGATCGAGACCGGGCTCACCTTGGCCAGTTATTCCCTGGAGGAGATCCTTACCCACCACCAGGCCATCGCCGCCGAGGTCGGGGCCCGGCTCCGGCCCATTGAATATCTGCGCAAGTACCTGCGCTACGGGGCCTACCCCTTCTACCGCGAATCGATCCCCGGCTATCCGCAGAAGCTCTTGGAAGTGGTCAGTACCACCATCGATTCCGATCTGTGCGGGCTCTACAATATCGAACCGGCCAAGGCGGACAAGCTCAAAAAGATCCTCTATCTGCTCTGTTCCACCCCGCCGGTCGAACTCAACAAGTCCAAACTCAGCGGTGCAGTGGGGGCATCCTGGCCCACTCTGGCGAAGTACCTGGAGCGGATGCATGCCGGCGCCCTGATCAATCAGGTGCGGGCCGGCTCCGGCATGCGCGCCGTCAACCGCCCGGACAAACTTCTCATCAACAACCCGAACCTGTTTTATGTCCTCTGCGCCACTCCCAATATTGGTGCGATCCGCGAGAGTTTCTTCGTCTCCCAGCTTGCCCATCGCCACCAGGTGCACTACCACGACCAGGGGGATTTTCTGGTGGACGATCGCTTTGTCTGTGAAATCGGCGGGCAGGGGAAGAGCCCAAGGCAACTTGGCGGTCAGGCCGATAGTTATGTGGTGGCCGATGACATCGAAACAGGCGCGCCCGGCCAGGTGCCCTTGTGGGTCCTGGGCATGGGATATTGACCCGTTGGCGCTTGGAAAGAAGGTGGAAGCGGCTGAGTTTCTGACCATCGACTTCTATCAGATTGGCATGCATGAGAACTTTTATGCGGCCCTGAAACGCTATCTGCGGGAAGGAGGAATGGAGCCATGAGCCATACATTAACAGCGGAAGAACTTCTCGATGAGATGAAGGCGATGCCAGCGGTCGAACGGAGCCGGTTTTTCACCCTGCTTGGTGAGAGGTTTTTTCAGGATGACAATTTCTCCCATGCCGATGTATTCGGTCACCTTGCCGAAGATGCCTTCACCGCACAGGAAGCGGCTGAATATCTGGAAGTGTCGATTGCCACTTTCAGGCGGTATGTGCAGGGTGGAAGGTTAATACCCACCAGCGTGGTGGGGCGGAGCCAGATGTTCGCAGTCCGTGATCTGAAAGCCTTTAAGCGGCGTTTGCGCGTTTAGCCAGGGGCGCAACGCCCTTTGTTGCGCACGCGCATATTTCTTCAAGATACCACGTTACAGGTGGCGACAACGCCGGTCGGGTCGGAATCGGGAATCTGGATTTAAAGCGTCTTGACGATGCCGGCGGCCTGCTGGTCAGGGTTGTCTTGAGTGGACAAGAATCGGGGTCCTTTTTGAGAAAAGCCGTATGATGTCAATCGGCGATACGAAACACAACGGTGCGTGATATCCCCCAAGGGCACTTCATGCTGGCGCGCACCCTGCGGAAGCTGAATATGTTTTTTACCTGGGAGACTTATACAGATCGTCATGGTCGAGAACACGCAGCAGAATGATATCGGCATTCCAGTCAGGATTGCCGGCAGGGTGATACTCGGCCGGGTCGAAGGAGAGCCGGTAGCGGTTGTCAACTCTGAGAGACCAGGCGGAGGGGTCGTTGATGATTCGCTCCAGTCGCAGGCCTGGATGCAGAGGATTGGACTTCAGCAGGGCTAGTGCTTTGATGATTTTTTTGCGGACAACTGAATTGGCGCGGAACTTCTCCACGTCCTTGAGGAAGAGTTTAGTGGGAATCAGTCGCGGCATCGTCGATTTCCTTACGCATCCAGGCAGGCATTTCCTCTTTTTCGCTTTGTCTGGCTTCCTGAAGTCTGGCGAGGCCACTGTCTGACAGACGGACGGTGGGATAGACCGCTACAGGACTGAGTGCCACCATGCCGCCGTCAAGAACGGTAAGATCGAGGCAGGAGCCGGGTTGCAGGCCAAGCTCTTTTCGTACTGCGGCCGGCAGGCTTATGCTGCCACGCTTGTCAATTGTTACGAGCATTAAAAGGCCCTCCTTGCTTTGAGTTGGGGGTGACGAGGAAAGAAATCAGAATATATGAGTCAGCATTCAGAATAACAGGCCGTTGTAAAGATTTTCTTCCGACTTCTGGCCACAGGCTTCGGATACTTGTTCAAGACAAGTTTAGTCTCAAATTGAGAAAATGTCAAATTGTCATTTGCTGCACTGACAGAGCGCGAACCACACACCTTTGCCGCTGACGGGATACATCATCGCCAGAATTTCCTCGACGCGGCGCTGATCGTCCTCCACCAGCAGGATGTTGAGCAATCGAAGGGTAGATCTTGTCATCTGTTTGTTGAGCCTCCTGTTTTCTCTGTCGGATAGGGTCAAATCCTGACAATGTGGAAAATTTCCTCGATTCCGGGTGAGAGATAGATCCCCCTCTGGCTTTGCATCAATTCCAGAGCGGCCGTCCGCGTGAGGCCGGCATGCTTGACCAGATAGGCGGCGACAATGCAGACGGATCGGGAGCGTCCCGCGCGACAGTGAACCAGAATTTTCTCGCCATTACTGACCGAGTCGTGCAGGTGTCAAGTTCATCTCTATATAGTGAGCCCTGACCTATTTTTCAAGATTCCCTTAAGAAGAGCCGTAGCCAGAGGGATGTTGTTCGCTGAAAATTAGCCTTGATCTTCTGTATGGTTTGGATAAAATTACCTACACAAGTTCGCAAGTGAGAGGAATTGTATCCATGCCCGCGCATTCAGTTTCCCTGACAGCAGCCGAGAAGGCGCTTCTCGTCATCAAAAAGAGCGGCGGGATGATCCGCACGGGCGAGGCGCTCAGCGCCGGCATCCATCCAAGGGTTCTGTACGCCCTCCGGGATCAGGGGAAAATCGAACAGATGACTCTGGGTGTGTACCGGCTTTCAGAACTGCCGCCTGTCGCGAACCCGGATCTTGTTACCGTTGCCCTTCGGGTTCCCCGTGCAGTGATCTGCCTCGTTTCAGCTCTCTCCTTTCACCACCTCACGACGCAGATCCCGCATGAGGTGGCAATCGCCCTGGAAAGAGGAACGGAATCCCCCCGGATCGATTTCCCGCCTGTCTCGGTCCACCGTTTTTCCAGGGAAGCCTTTCAGGCGGGTATAGAAGAGCACGAAGTCGACGGGGTGATGGTTCGCGTCTATGGCCCGGAGAAAACGATTGCCGACTGTTTCAAGTTTCGCAACAGACTGGGTATGGATGTCGTGCTGGAAGCACTGAAACTCTGCAAGGAAAACCGGAGATTCAAAGCTGACGAGCTGCTTCGGTTTGGGCGCGTGTGCCGGGTTACAAAGGTTATGAAGCCGTATCTCGAGGCAATGGTGTGAGCGAAAAAAATCCGGCGAATATTGCCGCGTCTGTCCGGCAAAGGTTGCTGAACAAAGCCAGGGCGGATCGGCGTCCATTCGGTGAGTTGCTGCAATATTTCGCCATGGAGCGTTTTCTCTACAGACTGTCACGGTCACCTCATGCAGACAAGTTCGTTCTGAAGGGCGCTCTGATGCTCAGGGCCTGGCAGGCCCCTTTGTTTCGTCCGACTATGGATATCGACATGCTCGGCCGGAACACCAGAAACGAGGTCGGAAAAATCGAACGGCAGATCCAGGACATCTGCCTTGTCGCAGTCGCCCCTGCCGACGGATTGGAATTCGATACCGACAGCATCGCCGGCGAAAGAATTACGGAAGATGCCGACTACGAAGGGGTGAGGATTCGATTTGCCGTCCGACTTGGTGCAGCCAGAATTCCGATGCAGATCGACATCGGCTTTGGCGACGTGGTCCTGCCCGAGCCGCAGCCGGCGATCCTGCCGTCCTTGCTGGATTTCCCGCCGCCTTCACTAGTCGGGTACAGCCTGGAGAGCGCCATCGCTGAAAAATTCGAGGCAATGATAAAACTCGGCGAACTGAACAGCCGCATGAAGGACTTTTACGATATCTGGCTGCTGTCCCGGCAATTCGGGTTCACCGGCGCTAGGCTCAGGGTTGCGATTTCCGAGACAATGCAAAATCGAGGAACCATCATTTCCCCGGAAATAACTGCGCTCTCTGACTCATTTCTCGCGATGAAGGTCGGTCAATGGGGTGCTTTTCACAGGAGGATGAACCAGGGAAATGTCCCTGCTGATTTCTCGGTGATCATCGGCCAACTGCGATCGTTTCTTCTTCCGATTGTGGAATCTATACAGTCAGGCAAGGACATTCCATCGTTTTGGGAAGCCCCTGGTCCATGGGTATAGGATTTCCGCATAGGATCCCGGTTGGGGCTTTGGCGTGCACTCAGGTAACACGAATAGCAATGGCAAAGGAGCGGCAGATGGAAAAAAACGGTATCGGCGGTTGATGCCCGGCAGAAATTCGGGGACCTGTTGAACAGGGTGTCCATCGCTCAGGAGGAAATCATCATCGTACGCGCCGGAAAGCGGCTCGCCAAGCTGGTGCCCTGCGATGTTGTGGAGGCTGTGCCGGCGGATGTTGCGGAGTCCCCGCCTGACACGGTGGAACAGAACCCTCCTGCCGGCAGACTCGATTTTCGCACCTCGTCCGGCCTCGGCAAGAATATGTGGAAGGAACACGGTGGGGAAGGATACGTTGAGAAGGAGCGGTCGCAATGGGAATAGAGCTAAAACGAGGCGGCAGCCTATTCATCGATACCGAACCGCTCATTCATTTCTGGATGGAACACGAGACCTATCATCCGATAATGGCCAGACTGTTCGACCAAGTGTACGAGCACAAGGTCCAGTGCATCATCTCGATGATGACCTATGCCGAACTGATGGCCCTGCCAATACGCCAGAAGGAATACAGGACCGCCGCACGGTGCCGGAATTACCTCTGCCACTCGGAAAACATCCACCTCTACCCTTTCGATATCTTGGTGGCGGACCGGGCAGCCATTATCCGTGTCAACCATGAGGTGAAAACGCCTGTGGCCATCCAGCTGGCAACCGCGTCGTTCAGCGGCGCGGAGTATGTGCTTACCTGCGACAAAAACTGGAGGGATATCAAGGAGGTTTCCAAGCTGCCCTTCGAGATCCGGTTGCTGGAGGAGGTTTTCGATTAACGTGATGAATTCCTTTTTGGAAGGTGGGGCTTACCTCAGCGAGCCGGTGAAGTGGCGCGGTGGCCGGGAATTTTCTGTCGAAATAATCCTTGTGTTGAGTATCGATTTCTCGTAATCTGTCCTTTCTGTGAGGACAGATTACGAGGAGAGCCCAGTGTCCCTTCATCCGGTATTATTCGAAAAACTCAATTCCTCCTTGGTGTCTCCGCCGGTTTCGGCTCTGACGTGGCGCGATGCGCAGCTTCCCCGTGTGCCTGGCAAGGTGCACGCGGTGATTGGTATGCGCCGCGCCGGCAAGACCACCTTTCTGCGGCAGTTGCTCGCTGAGCGGCGTCGGAACGGGCCGGTGGAGTGTGCGGTCTACATCGGTTTTGACGATGACCGGTTGGCCGACCTCGCCGCGGACCAACTCAATTTCCTACTCGAAGAGTACTATCGCCGATTTCCGGACCTGCGCGGCAGCCAGACCGTCCACTGGTTCCTTGACGAGATTCAACTGGTCAGCGGCTGGGACCGTTTCGTGCGGCGGGTGCTTGATACCGAGCGGGTCGAGGTGGTGGTTTCAGGGTCCTCGGCCCGGATGCTGTCCCGCGAGGTTCATACCTCCTTGCGGGGGCGCGGGATGGAAACCGTCATTAGGCCGTTCAGCTTTCGCGAGTTTCTTCGCCACCGGGGTGAGGAACCGGAGGAGGAGTCGAGTCGTTGGACCAGCGCCACCCGATCCCTTGTCGAGAAGCGGTTTGGCGAATTCCTCGTCGAGGGAGGCTTTCCCGAAACCCAGGGGATGGCACCGGCGCTGCGGGTGGAATTGCTGCAGGGGTATGTGGACACGGTGTTGTTTCGGGATGTGGTGGAGCGTTACGGCGTCTCGCAGGTGACGGCGTTGCGCTGGATCATACGGCATTGCCTGCGCAACCCGGCCGGTGGCCTGAGCATGCACCGCATCTGGAATGATCTGAAATCCCAGGGACTCGGGGTGGCAAAGGATGCGGTTCATGCCATGTTCGGCTTTCTGCAGGACGCCTTCCTGGTGAGCGCGGTGCCCCTGGCAACCGATTCGGAACGCCGGCGCAATACAAATCCGCGCAAGATCTATCCCATCGATCCGGGCATGATCAGCGCTTTCGCCCTCACCGGTCGGCCCAATATCGGTCATGCCCTGAAGACGGTGGTCCAGAACGAACTTGAACGAAGGCGCGCCCGGGTGGGATATGTGAAAACGGGAAGCGGCTGGGAGGTCGATTTCCTTGTCCGCTATCCCGCCGGGGGAGAAGAACTCGTGCAGGTATGCGCCGATCCGGGCGGGGCAGAGACGACCATGGAACGGGAAGTGCGAGCCCTCCATGAGGCGGCCGTGGAATACCCCTCGGCGACACGGCGACTGCTCGTTCTCAACCAGGATCAGATTCTGAGTCAGGGTGCTGCCAAGGTTATCGTGCAGCCCGCTTACGAATGGATGCTGACCACGGATGAGAATATATGAGGGAGAGTCGGTTCCCCTCTCTGCGAATAGCTTTCAATCACGCAAAAGTTTCCTGTGCTGCAGCAGGAGATACATGCCAGCTCACAGGCAGCCTTCGATGTAGCCGACCGAGGGTTGAATCCCCGCCCGGATCGAGGTGATCCTGCCGTCAGCCTCTTCCGCCACGATCGCCTTGTCGCCGTCGCGGCTGCGGAAAACGAGATTGTGTCCGTCCGGAACGTATGCGTGACCGTGGATCTCGACCTCCGGGTGCTTCCGCCTGACTTCAGCAAATTCCGTCCCGACCGCTATGCCAAGCGAATTTATCACGTCCGGGCCGGCATCGGCGCGGGTGACCACGCCCTCCTCGACCATGAACTCGATTCCCGGATAGCTGGGAAAGGAAACGAAGGCGCAGGCGGCATCACGGACCTCGGGCAATGCCTTTTCTCCCATCCGCGCTTCCGCCTCGGCCAGCGGCCTGCCGAACATCACTTTTCCATACCCGTTCCACGATAAGGTCGGAGGACCGCCACAGGACGAATTGAACAGCATCACGAGCAAGGTTGCCACCAGTATCGGTCGCATTTTATCCCCCCAGATTACTATGTTCCGCGCCAGCAGGGCCGCCCCCTGGTCCGAGTCCGCCGGAGCCACATCCGATAGAAGGTCGATGCGGTCGCCGGCGTTCCGGTTGCGCGGTAGTACAGATCATTCCAGTACGGTGCTCTGTCACCGTGCCGATTCGCCCAGAAGCCATTGCCGAAGCATTCCTTCTTCCTCTTCCGTGAGTTCGGCTCTGGCCTGTTCGAGCAGGGCGCGGACGTTGTGGTAGAACGCGTCCGCCATTTCTCCCGGCCGATGGATTCGGTCGGGAGAATTGAGATCGTATCCGCCGAAGATCAGACCCTTCAGTACCCAGTTGACCGCGGTGCGCGATACCGTCCTGTCGGCGGCGCCGCAGGCATCGCGCACCGCCTTGCTGGTGGCGACCAGATTGAAGGGGGCATGATTGACCTCTTCGGCGATGGTCGCGAACAGCGTGTGGTAGTCTTCCGGGCGCAGCCTCGGCGCGTCGGTCAGGCGCGAAACCCTTCGAATGAAATCCGCAAGGGTCTGGGGCAGATCCCGTAGACGATCCTCTGGTCCGGTCGCGGAGGCGGCAGGCTCGCATCGATCAGCTTCGCCGGCAGCTGCTTCTGTCGGGGTGATGGCATCGGATTCGGCCAGGGTTACCACCCAGGTAGTACCTTCATCGGTGATGGCGAGTTGGGTACAGGTGGCGATGACCGCCTCGGTGAGCGTTCGCAGCGATCCGAAGCCAAGCCAGCTGTAATTGCTGCGGAAGACGGGAAATTCCTTGTAATACTGTGGTAACTGTTCGGCCGGGATCTGACCGTTGGGTCGGGCCGCAACCAGCAGGCGATCGGCCATTGCCGCGAGAATTTCATGGTCGGCGCCCGGCTTTTCCGCTTCCCCGTTTTCGCTGATGGCGATTCCCAGGGCGCGTTCCACGAATATCTCTTCGGAGATGAGCAGATCGCAGGCGGAACGGAAGGCGGCCGCCGTCGGCGTGGAAACCAGGGCGGTGATGCGGCGGTCGTACGCCCGCAGGCGATAGAAAACCGGGGTGAAATCGGCATCGCCCGACATGATGATGAATTCATCGAACCTTGTCTTGTGTTCGAGCGCGTCCAGGATATCCATCACCATGACGATGTCGGCACTGTTTTTCGCTCCACCGGTCAGCGGTGGGCAATCCACGACGGTGAATCCCGCACGGGTGAAGTCCGCCCGGAAGTTGCGGAAGGAGTTGGGGTTGAGATAGCATCTCCGCACCAGTATGGAGCGGGTGAGATTGCCCTCGCCGCCCGCTTCCATCCTCCCCAGGCCATGTTCCAGCCAGTTGAGCCAGCGGCCGGGATTGGTCGCGAAGACGTTTGCCGCCTCCTTGGAATCGTCGCGAAGTCCGATGAAAATGTTGTCGAAATCAACGAACAGGGCACATTTCCGGGTTTGCGGTGAATGCATAGGTACTCCTTGCGGTTGGTTGTTGCAGTGGTGTTCCGTGAAGGACACTGAGCTAACGCTCAAATTCCGAGGAGGGCTGGACGCGGAGATCTTGGACGTGGGCACAGGATGGGCACAATTTGGGCACCGAACGCGAAAAGGGGTTATGTCGTATGACATAACCCCTTGATTTTACTGGAGGGCGGTACGGGATTCGAACCCATGACCTTTAGCTCCGGAGGCTAACGCTCTATCCAGCTGAGCTAACCGCCCTTGCAGAGTCCGTCTATTTACCACGGATCATCCCCTTCGTAAAGGCCTTTGTCGGCAAGGGAAATGCGCAGAACCCCGCTGCTGTTGCCGGTCAGGCGGCAGCGTTCGGCAATGGTCATCCCCGCAATCGCGACGATTTCTCCCTCGCTTTCCAGCAGGACCACGCTTGCCCGTCTCGCATGCGGCACCCTGCGTGCCGCCAGGAAGTCGCTGACCTTTTTCCTGCCGGGCGCGCCCAGCGGCCGGATGCGGTCGCCCGGTCGCGGCGGCCGAACGACGATGGGGAAGCGGACCGTGGCGGCGTCGAGGTACAGGGCGCCGGAGCCGAGCAGTTCGCGGTCGGAAGGCGGGTGCGCCTGGGGTTCGATCACCAGGCGGGCGCCGGTTTCGCGGATTTGCAGCTGACCGGGGCTTTTCATCCGGTAGAGGAAAGAGGGCGGCGGCGGATGGGGGTCGGAGCGCAGGTCCGCCATATCCGGCGGCCGGTAACAGAGCAGGCTGTCGCCCTCGCGCACGGCGCGTACCCCGCCCGGCAGGTGGACCCGGCCGCTGCCGGCATTGCCGAAGGCAAGGTGGAGGAGGTTGGCGATTCTCTCGAAACCTGCCGGGCAGCCGTGCCGGATCAGCAGTTCCTCGACGATCCGCCGGGCCATGGCCGGATGGGCGCGGCGCAGAACCGGCAGCAGCAGCTCGTGGCGGGGGCCGCGGCCGTCGTCCCCGTCCTGCTCGCGGACCGCCTTGCGCCAGAGTTCCGCGGTGCGCTGCCGCAGATAGTCCTCCTCGCAGCGCAGGATGTCGGCGGTGCGCCGCAGGCCGGCGCGGACCGCCGGATTGAACTGCTCCTCCAGGATGGGCAGGAGATCGGCACGGACCCGGTTGCGGACATGGCGGGGATCGGCGTTGCTGCTGTCGATGCGGTAGGGGATGGCGCGGTCGGCGAGATAGGCGAGCAGCTCCTGTTTCGGTGTGGTGAGCAGCGGCCGGATGACGCGGCCGCACATGAGGCTCATGCCGGCGAGTCCGGCCCGGCCGCTGCCGCGCAACAGGCGCAGCAGCACCTCCTCGGCCTGATCGTCGGCGGTGTGGCCAACCGCGATCCGCGCCGCATCGTGCCTGGCGGCGCAGGCGGTGAAATGGCGGTAACGCAGGAGGCGGCCGGCATGTTCCAGGGAAAGCCCTTCCGCCGCCGCCCGGCCGGCGGCATCGACGTGGAGCACGTCGCAGGGGATGTCGAGGTCGCGGCAATGCGCGCGCACCAGCTTTTCGTCGTCGTCGGCCTCGCCGGGGCGCAGTCCGTGGTGGACGTGGGCGGCAGTGAGGGCGAAGGGATGCTGCCGTGCCGTTGCCAGCAGCAGATGCAGGAGCGCCATGGAATCCGGGCCGCCGGAGACGCCGGTCACCACGGTTTCCTCCCGGCCGATCAGCCGTTCATCGACGACGAGCCGGGCAATTTTTTTTTCGAGGGGATGCATGGGCGCCGCAAAACGGGTAAAGTACAGACCTTTTGTAATGTACGGGTTTTGCCCGGTTTTGCAAGGTATTACCCCAACGGAGGAAGAAACACATGGCCACGGGTCAGCGGGTTCGCAAGGCGGTCATTCCGGTTGCCGGCATGGGAACGAGGTTTCTGCCGGCGAGCAAGGCTATCCCCAAGGAGATGCTCACCATCGTCGACCGGCCCACCATCCAGTATATCGTCGAGGAGGTGGTGCAGTCGGGGATCAACGAGATCATCTTCGTCACCAGTGAAGGCAAGCAGGCCATCGAGAACCATTTCGACTACGATTTCCAGCTCGACATCATGCTGGAGAAAAAGGGCAAGACCAAGCTGCTCCAGGAGGTGCGCCACATCGCCGAGCTGATCGATGTGGTGTCGGTGCGCCAGAAGAAACCGCTGGGCCTCGGTCATGCCATTCTCACCACCCGCAACGTCGTCGGCGACGAGCCCTTTCTGGTCCTGCTCGGTGACGACCTGGTGCTGTCGACCACTCCCTGCAGCCGGCAGATGCTGAATCTCTACGACGAGATCGGCGAGTCCATCGTCGCGGTGCAGCGGGTTCCCCATGAGGAAACCCACCAGTACGGCATCGTCGAGGGGGAAATGGTGAAGAAAGGGGTGCTGCAGATCAGCCGGATGATGGAAAAGCCGGCGCCGGGCACCACCGATTCCGACATGGCGATCATCGGCCGCTATCTGCTGCAGCCCGACATCTTCGAACTGCTCGCCAGGACCACCCCGGGCCACGGCGGCGAGATTCAGCTCACCGACGCCCTGCAGGCGATGGCCAAAAAACGCGGGATGTTCGCCTACGAATTCACCGGCACCCGCTTCGACGCCGGCGACAAGCTCGGCTACCTCAAGGCCATCGTCGCCTTTGCCCTGCGCCACCCGGAACTGAAGGAAGACTTCCGCAAGTACATCAAGGAAGTGGCTGAAGGGGTATGATCGTCGTCGAGGCCGCCGTCGCCGCGCCGCTCGACACCACCCTCCACTACCTGGTGCCGGAGGAACTGGCCGGCGAAGTGGCGGTGGGAAAACGGCTGCTGGTTCCCCTCGGCCGCCGCAACGTCACCGCCTACTGCCTCGATCCGGCCGCCGCGCCGCCGACGGGAGATTTCAAGCTGCGGCCGATCCTCGACGTGCTGGATGCGGCGCCGCTGTTTCCGGCCGGGATGATCCCCTTTTTCCAATGGATCGCCCGCTATTACCTGGTGCCGCTCGGCGAGGTGATCGGCGAGGCCTTGCCTGCCGGACTCATCCGGCAGAGCGGCCGGCGGCTGCTGCTCACCGAGGCGGGGCGCGCCGGATTGCCCCTTCCCGCCGAGCCGCCCGACTGGCTCGCCGATCTTGTGGCAAAAGGCGAGCTTTCCGCCGCCCGCACCACCCGGGTGCTGCGCCGGTCGCGGCAGCTGGTGGCGCGGTGGCGGCAGGAGGGTTTCCTCGACCTGGCGGAGGAGTTGTCCCGGCAACGGGTGACCGCCAGGACCGAGACCTGCGTCTGTTGTCCTCCGGCCGATCCCGGCCACGATTCGCTGAAACCCTCCGAGCAAAAGACGCTCGCCCTCATCCGTCAGCTTGCCGACGGTGTCCCCGGCCGGACCGTGCCGCGACGGGCAATCACCGGCCGCTATCCCGGCGCGGCGGCTGCTCTGCGCGGCCTGGCGGCGGCAGGCAGAGTCCGGTTGGTCGAGGAACCGCTGTTTCGCGATCCCTTCGGCCTGCCGCCGCCGTTTTATCCGGCGCCGGAGCGCCTGTCCGGCGAACAGGAGGAGGTGCTCGCCGATGTCGGGCCGGCCATCGCCAAAGGCGGGTTCGCCGCCTTTCTCCTTCACGGCATCACCGGCAGCGGCAAGACCGAGGTCTACCTGCGGGCGGCGGCGGCCACCCTGGCGACCGGCCGTTCCGTTCTCGTCCTCGTGCCGGAAATCGCCCTGGCCACCCAGCTGGAGGCCCATTTTCATTCCCGTTTCGGCGCCCGGGTCGCCCTGTTGCACAGCGGACTGTCGGCGGGGGAGCGTTATGACCAGTGGCGGCTGATCGCCGGGGGCGAAAAGCAGGTGGTGGTCGGCGCCCGTTCGGCGATCTTCGCGCCGCTTGAAAATCCCGGCCTGATCATCGTCGACGAGGAACATGACGGGGCCTACAAGCAGGAGGACGGCCTGCGCTACCACGGCCGCGATCTGGCGGTGATGCGCGCCCACATGCAGGGGGCGGTGGTGCTGCTCGGCTCGGCGACGCCGTCTCTGGTCAGCTACCGCAATGCCGAGACAGGCAAGTACCGGCTGCTGCGGATGACGGCGCGGGTCGAGGACCGGTCGCTGCCCGAGGTGGAGCTGGTCGATCTCAAGACCGTGCCCACGGTGAGCGGCAGGGCGCCCATCTTCAGTCCGCGGCTCACCTCGGCGCTGAAGGAGAACCTGGTCCGCGGCGAGCAGAGCCTGGTGTTTCTCAACCGCAGGGGTTTCGCCAGCATGGTGCTCTGCCAGGATTGCGGCACGCCGGTGGAATGCCGGCACTGCAAGGTCACCCTCACCAAGCACAAGAACGCGGGCCAGCTCGTCTGTCATCACTGCGGCTACTCGGTACCGGCCGCCACCGTCTGCTCTTCCTGCGCATCCGGCCGCCTGACCTCGGTGGGGTTCGGCACCGAGCGGCTGGAGGAGGAACTGCGCCGGCTGCTGCCCGCGGCCC